>NZ_FMJL01000002.1 GCF_900095445.1 Clostridium sp. N3C | reverse complement strand
ATTGTATTAATTATTCTCCATGAACGTGGTCGTGTATGTCATCATGTTCTGTCATTTCCCATGGTTCTAACCCCTGATTTATTCTATAATCATTAATAGCTTTATGAATAGCTTCCTCTGCTAAAACAGAACAATGCATTTTTACTGGTGGTAGTCCATCTAAAGCTTCTGCCACTGCTTTATTTGTAAGCTGCCAAGCTTCCTCTAAGCTTTTACCTTTAATAAGTTCAGTAGCCATGCTAGATGAAGCAATAGCAGATCCACAACCATAAGTTTTAAACTTAACATCTTTAATAATATTGTCTTCAACCTTTAAGTATATTTTCATTATATCTCCGCATTTAGCGTTACCAACTTCTCCAATACCGTTGGCATCTTCTATTTCTCCAACATTTCTAGGATTTCTAAAATGATCCATTACTTTTTCGCTATACATTTTTGCATCCTCCCTTTTTTACAACGTCTTCCCACAAAGGTGACATATCTCTAAGTCTTTGTACTATTTTAGGTACAACATCTAATACATAATCGACATCTTCCTCTGTATTGCCTTCTCCTAAGCTTAGCCTTAAAGAACCATGAGCAATTTCATGAGGCAATCCAATTGCTAAAAGCACGTGAGAAGGATCTAAAGCTCCAGAAGTACAAGCACTTCCACTGGAAGCACAAATTCCTGCATCATCTAATAACAGTAATACTGATTCCCCTTCAATATATTGGAAACACACGTTAACATTTCCTGGTAACCTTTTATCTCCCCTTGGTCCATTTAATCTTGTATAAGGAACCTTTAATAATCCCTCTATTAATTTATCTCTTAAAGCTATTAATTTTGCATTTTTTTCTTCCATATTAGAAACTGCCAATTCAATTGCTTTGCCTAAACCTACTATGCTAGCAACATTTTCTGTACCAGCTCTTCTAGCTCTTTCCTGTCCACCACCATGGATTAAATTGTCAATTCTAACACCTTTTCTTATGTATAAAGCTCCCACTCCTTTAGGACCATAGAACTTATGACCGGCTAATGAAAGCAAATCTATATTCATATCCTTAACATCAATTGGTACATTTCCCACAGCCTGAACTGCATCTGTATGGAACAATACTTTTTTCTCACGACATAATTTTCCTATTTCTTTAATAGGTTGAATAGTTCCTATTTCATTATTAGCAAACATTATAGATACTAAAATTGTAGTATCTTTTATGGCTGCAGCTAAATCATCAATATTAATAAAACCCTCCTCATTTACAGGTAAATAAGTAACCTCAAAACCATGCTTTTCTAAATACTCACAAGCATGTAACACTGCATGATGCTCTATTTGTGTAGTTATTATGTGATTACCCTTCTTTTTATTTGCAAAGGCTACACCTTTAATTGCCCAGTTATCCGCTTCAGAACCAGAACCAGTAAAAAATATTTCTGAAGGCTCAGCGTTTAAAGCCTTAGCAACTCTGTCTCTACTAACATCTATAGCTCTTTTTGTTGTTCTTGACAAAGAGTAAATAGATGATGGATTACCATAGTTTTCTATAAAATAAGGCAGCATTTCTTCAAGTACTTCTTTTTTTGTATAAGTTGTAGCTGCATAATCCATGTAAATAGTTTTGTTCATTATTTCACCTTCCTTGATTTATGTCAATGATATGATAAGTTTATTTATTTAGCATATTTTTTCGATGTTAAAGGATGATTATTTCTATTTTGCTTTATTTTATTATAATCTTCTACTATATCATTAAGGGTAGTTGTCTCTAAAACACTATCAATACTCTTCTTTATCTTTTCCCATAAAAGCCTTGTAGCACAATAATCTTCATTACTACAAGTAGAGCCCTCTATGCAATCAGATATTTCTATAGGTCCTTCTAATATTTTTATTATTTCAGCCACAGTAATATCCTTAGGTGACTTACTTAAAATATAACCTCCTTGAGCACCTCTTATACTCTTGATTATTCCAGCCTTTCTTAAGGGCGCAAATAATTGCTCTAAATAATATTCCGATATGCCCTGTCTATCTGATATACTCTTTATAGAAATAGGTTCATCTCCATAGTTAAGAGCTAAATCTACCATTGCTTTAACGCCATATCTACCTTTGGTAGACAATTTCATTTAATCACATCCTTTAAATCCGACTCTTTTAGTAGACTTTATTTTTACAATAGCAAATGCTTGTAAAGTTGTCAACTATGTATTTATATTTCTTTTTATAGGATAAAAAAATAAGAAGTGTGGCACTTCTTATTTATAAGTTTCTATTAATTTAATAATCTATACGTACTCTATTTTAACATGGAAGATGGGTTAGCTGAGTGACATTTTTCATATTATATCGCACGCCCCTGGGGCATTTTAAAATGCCCCAGAGCCTCCCCCGCCACCGCCGCCGAAGTCGCTTCCACTTGAGAAGCCACCAAATCCTCCTCCGTCACCACTAGAATAATCTTTATTGGCCTCATAATTTATTCCGCCCCACAAACTATAATTAGTCATAAAGAAGGGATAGTAGTAATAAAAGAGGTTATCATTAAAGCTATTGCTAGAGTACACAGAGTTATTTACACTATCTAATAATTTTTTCAACTGATTTTGACTACCTATGAGCACTGAAGCATATATTAACATTTCATCTATACTTTCTATAGGTTCCATATTTTTTCTATTTACATAACTCATTAGATACTTTTTGTAGGCTTTCCATTTTAATTTTTCATCGTAATATTCGTTACTTAAAATAGTTTTATTCTCGATATTAACATAAAAGCCTAATTCTTTAGCTTCTCTTTTTACCGTTTGATCAAACTGAGCATTGGAAGTTTTATAGTCAAGAGCCCCTGACCTTGTTTGCACCTTACTCCTTATAGTTTTTAATGCTAACACACCATTCCGTTCATATTTAGACATCCATCTCATAAAATATTTCAAATGAGCAGTTTCTGGCGGTGCCATTTGGTAGTTACGTTTGAAAACTAAATCCTGATTATTCTTTTTACTAGAAAATTCATTTTTGATATGTGAAGGGTTTTCCAATGTATAATAGCCCTTATGACATAGATAAAATAAGGTAGCAGAAATTGCTGAGCTTGATACATAATTTTCATTAATCAGGAGGTCCACAAGTGCTGGAGCCATATCGCTAGGAGCCATGGTTACTAAGTCGCCATTAAAATGCATATACCTTGCTCTGTAGGAATTAACAGCGGCTTTGAACTTTTTATTTTTCCTCATTATATAAACTACAATTGCAAAAACAAAAATAAATACTACTGCTAATATAACTAGTCCAATAATAGCGCCTTGTCCTTTTTTTGTAATAGGTATATCTAAATAGTCAGGTTGAAAGTTCACCTTTACCCCTAGTTTTCCTGTTAAATTGCTACCATTGATTTGAAAGCCTTTTTCATTGTAATTAACAATTAGATTTTTACCGTCAACGTAACCCCAGTGCTTGAAAACTGACATATCAAAATCAGCACTGTTTAATGATAAATTAAGTTCAAATGTATTTACAGGTATATTATTCTCTACTTCATAAAAGGCCCAATAAAGTTCTCCAATATCTTCTCTCTTAACCACTGCTCCATGAATTGTGTATTTAAATATAAATGTTTTTCTTTCATTACTGCTTTTAGAGAATATTTTTATTTTAGATAGGGAACTAGAATTATCTAACTCATAGTAATTGTTGTTAGAACCTTTATCTTCTCTTAGGGTTATTACATTACCTTTGTTATCTTCTACTAAAACCTCAGATATGGTAATATTATCAGCACCTTTTTTTGATAAGTTTCTGTATATTCCATTGAAGTCACCGTTAAAATAGTAGGTTAATTCTTCTTCTACGTAAACATCGCCATTTCTTAATATTGTTGAATTTACCACTAGGTTTTCAATGGTGTAACTTTTAGAATCAGCCTTTACTATAAAAGGCGACAGAAAAATACTGAAAAACAATAAAACTGCTACAACCTTCTTCATCAATGTCCCCCTTAATGGATTTTTCTTTCCTTATTTATTATTTTGTTACATTAATTATAGCATTTTTCATTGGTATTAACACTACCTTCTAATATTTTAGTTGATGTATATATAATCAAAGGTTACTTCATACTATTGTTTTGCTGTTAATCTACAAAAAGAACTATCCATTTTTGAAATGAATAGTTCCTAGAACCTGAGGTTATATATATTAAGTTGTTCGTTTTTATTAATAAGTTAAACTTTTTTTCGGTCTTCCTTTAAGAGTTCTACTAGAATCATACTTTTCCCAGTATATTCTTTTTTCATTATATTTGGCCTTAAGGTTTTTTATTTCATCTGGATATCCTACACATACAATTCCTAGAGGAATTACATGGTCGGGAATATGCAACATTTGTCTTATGGCCTCCACCGTATCTTGATATAGATATACACTACACCATTCTGCCCCTAGATTTATACCTGCACAGGCCAAAATTATATTTTGAATAGCAGCCATGCAGTCTTGCAACAAGCTGTTTTCCACTTCAGCTTTCCCTAACTTAATGTTACCACAAACTACAATTGCTAATGGTGCATTACAGCATTGAAATTGAGTTGCTTCCTTAAGTTTTCTATTTTTTTCTTCATCTGAAATCACAATAAATTCCCAAGGATCATTGCAACATGTACTAGGTGCTGCCATAGCAGCCTCTAATAAAAGCATAATCTTCTGCTCTTCCACCTTTTTATTGCAAAAGCTTTGTACAATACTTCTTGAGTATATGTAATCAAGTAAATTAACCATATAAACCACCCTTTTATCTTTAAAATTCTTCACCCAATTAATGTTGATTACATATACGCTTGTCCTATATTCACTTGTTACAAAGTTGCAACCATAACTGCTTTAATAGAATGAAGTCGATTTTCTGCTTCTTCATAAACTAATGAATTTACACTTCTAAACACCTCATCATCTACTTCCCTAATATCTACTCCCTTTTCTTCCATAAAAAACTTAGCAGTTTCCGTATCAAAATTATGATAAGAAGGTAAACAATGCATAAATTTAACTCCTTCATTACCAGTAGATTTTAACATGTCCATTGTAACCTTATAAGGAGATAGAAGTTTCACTCTTTCTTCTATTTTATCTTCCTCTCCCATAGAAGCCCAAATATCCGTATAAAGAGCATCAGAACCCTTTATATCCTCTATTTTATCTGTTACGACAATTTTTGATCCTGTTTCAGTTGCTATAGCATTAGCCTTTTTCAATACTTCTTCACTAGGCCACAATTCTTTTGGTCCAAAGGCTACAAAAGTCATACCCATTTTAGCACAACCGTACATTAAAGCATTACACATGTTATTTCTTGTATCTCCAACAAAAGTAAGCTTTATCTCCTTTAAAGGCTTATCTATGTTTTCTTCTAGGGTCATAAAATCCGCTAATACTTGTGTAGGATGATCATCATCTGTTAAACCGTTCCATACAGGCACCCCGGACTTTTGTGCCAAAATTTCTACTACCTTTTGATCAAAGCCTCTAAATTCAATAGCATCATAAAGTCTTCCTAAAACTATTGCAGTATCTTCTATAGATTCCTTCTTACCCATTTGTGAGTTAGTTAAATAGGTAACATTAGCCCCTTCATCATAGGCTGCCACTTCAAAGGCACATCTTGTTCTTGTAGATGTCTTCTCAAAAATTAACACAATATTTTTACCGTCCAATTTTTTATCTTTTATGCCCATTTTCTTTTTCTTTTTCAAGTCATGAGCTAAATCTAATAGATATCTTATTTCATCTGGTGAAAAATCCAATAGTGTTAGAAAGCTCCTCCCCTTTAAATTTATTTCCATTATTATCGCCCCCGTTTATATTTATACACATTTACTTTATATTTATACAATTATTATATAACAAAAACTCCCGTTTTGCACGAGAGTTTTTCATATTTATGCGTATAATTTCATAATTACTCTTTATAATGCCCAATTTTCCTATACTTTTCATATCTTCTTAATAATAATTCATCTTTAGATAACTTACATAATACTTGGAATCCATCTATCAATCTATCTTTTAGCAATGTAGCCATAGTGTCTATATCCTTCGAAGCATTACCACTAGGTTCCATTATTACTTTATCAATGACTTTTAATTTAAGCAACTCTTCTGCTGTAAGCTTCATAACCTCCGCTGCTTCAGCTGCTCTAGATACATCCTTCCATAAAATACTTGAAAAACCTTCCGGCGATAATATTGAATATATAGAATTCTCCAGCATCCATACCTCATCTGCTAACGCAAGAGCTAAAGCGCCACCGCTGCCTCCTTGTCCGATGACCACTGAAATTATAGGCACCTTTAAATTTATCATTGTTACTAAATTTTTAGCAATTGCTTCTCCTTGACCTCTTTCCTCTGCACCTACTCCACAATAAGCACCTTGAGTATCTACTAAACAGACTATAGGTCTATTGAATTTCTCTGCCTGCAACATTAACCTATGAGCCTTTCTATAGCCTTCTGGATGAGGACATCCAAAGTTTCTATATATGTTATCCTTCGTATTTTCACCTTTCTGTACAGCTATAACGGTAACTGGCTTTCCATTAAGAAAAGCTATACCACCAATTATTGCGTGATCATCGCCATAATACCTATCTCCATGCAGCTCTATAAAACCATCAAAAATCCTATCTATATATTGCTTAGCAGATGGTCTTTCCTGTGCCCGAGCTATATTCACTCTATCCCAAGCACTCTTTTTCTTACTCATAGCTATACCTCCCGTGGAGCCTTAATATATTGGCTAAGGTCATTCTTAGCTGTGTTCTATGAACAATCTTATCAATAAAACCCTTTTCTAATAAAAACTCTGACCTTTGAAATCCTTCTGGTAACTGCTGCTTAATAGTATTTTCTATAACCCGCTTTCCTGCAAAACCTATTAAGGCTCCTGGCTCAGCTAAAATTATATCTGCCTCCATAGCAAAGCTAGCAGTTACACCACCGGTAGTCGGATCCGTTATTACAGAAACGTATAGTAGTTTATTTTCATTATGCTTTGCTATAGCTCCACTTACTTTAGCCATTTGCATTAAGGATAGGATTCCCTCCTGCATTCTTGCACCACCAGAAGCAGTAAAAATAATCACCGGCAATCTATGATTTGTAGCATATTCCACAGCTCTTGTAATCTTTTCTCCTACTACAGATCCCATACTTCCCATCATAAAATTACTATCCATAACAGCTATAACGGTATGTAAATCAGCTATTTTACCACGTCCTGTTACTACCGCTTCTTTCATATTTGTAGCTAACTTAGTTTTATTTAATTTATCATCATAACCAGGGAAGCTAATAGGATTTACACTTTCCATATCTTTATCAAACTCTATAAAAGAATCCTTATCCAAAACCATTTGTAGTCTTTCTTTTGCTGATAGTCTAAAATGATAATTGCAATTAACACAGGTGTTGCAATTGTCTTCTACATCGCTTTTATATAATATTTTACCACAGTTATTACATTTAACCCACATACCATCAGGTATAGTGGGCTTATACAGCTCTTCCCTATTTAAATTTGTAGTGCTGATTGTTATATATTTTTGCTTTTTAAACAAATCTTTTATCATTCACTTTTCACCAACTTATCTTTTAAGAATGAAGTATTATAATCTCCTTTAATAAATCTTTCATCACAAAGTATCTCAAATTGAAAGTCTATATTTGTTACTATACCTTCAATTAGTAGTTCTCCTAAAGCTCTCTTCATTCTTTCAATGGCACTATTCCTATTCTCAGAATGTACTATAAGTTTAGCTACCATAGAATCATAGTAAGGTGGAATAACATATCCTTGATAAACAGCACTATCAACTCTAACTCCAGGCCCTCCAGGCATATTTAATCCAATTATTTTTCCCGGTGAAGGTCTAAAATCATTACTAGGATCTTCTGCATTTATTCTACATTCTATGGCATGTCCTCGAAGCTTTATATCCTCTTGTTTTAATTCTAACCTTTCTCCTGCCGCTATTTTAATTTGTTGCTTAACAATATCTACACCTGTAACTAACTCTGTAATTGGATGTTCTACCTGCACTCTAGTATTCATTTCCATAAAGTAATAATTTAAATCACTATCTACCAAAAATTCCACAGTTCCAGCGTTATAGTATCCAACTTTTTTTGCTGCTCTAACTGCTGCTTCCCCCATTTGTTGCCTTAACTCATCAGTCAAAATATTTGATGGTGCTTCCTCTAAAACCTTTTGGTTTTTTCTTTGAACAGAACATTCTCTTTCGCCTAAATGTATAACATTTCCATACTTATCACCTAAGATCTGAAACTCAATATGTCGTGGCTTATCAATATACTTTTCCATGTATAAAGTATCATCGTCAAAGCAAGCCTGAGCTTCACTTTTTGCTGTATTATAGGCTTTAGAAAGCTCTTCCTTACTATAAACTATCCTAATTCCTCTGCCACCACCTCCAGCAGCAGCTTTAATCATTACAGGATAACCTATTTCTTCAGCCATTTTCAAAGCATGTTCTTCACTTTGTAAGGCACCTTCTGTACCGGGTATTATAGGTATATCCGCCTCTTTCATAATCTCTCTAGCCCTTGACTTATTCCCTAGTAGTTCAATACTCTCAGCATCCGGGCCAATAAAAACAATATTACACTCACTGCACATCTTAGCAAACTTGCTATTTTCAGAAAGAAAACCGAAGCCAGGATGTATGGCTTCAGACCCGGTTAATACTGTAGCACTTAATATGTTCTGTATGTTTAGATAACTATCTTTAGAAGCAGGTCCTCCAATGCAAACTGCTTCATCTGCTAGCTGCACATGAAGAGCATCCCTATCTGCTTCTGAGTACACTGCCACGGAAATTATGCCCATTTCTCGACAAGCTCTTATGATCCGGACGGCAATCTCCCCTCTATTTGCAATCAATATCTTTTTAAACATAAGCACTCCTCCATTATCTTCCGACAATGAATGTAATTTCAGCCTCACAGACCTTTTTATCCTTTACTGTAGCAATTGCTTTCCCTACTCCGGCTGGCCCCTTGACCTTTATTAGATCCACTTCTAGTTTTAATACATCACCTGGTACTACCTTTTGCCTAAACTTAGCCTTATCTATGCCAGCAAAATAGGCTATTTTTCCCTTATTCTCTTCTAAGCTAAGAACAGCCACTGCACCAGTTTGAGCTAAAGCCTCTATTATGAGCACCCCAGGCATTACTGGCTCCTGTGGAAAATGACCTTGAAAAAAGTATTCATTCATAGTTACATTTTTAATTGCAACAGCTTTTTTACCTGGCACTACTTCTTCCACCCTATCTATCAACAAAAATGGATATCTATGAGGTAATACCTCTTGTATTTCCCTTATATCCATAGTAACACCTACTTTACAATTTTATTTTGAATAATGGTTGACCGTATTCTACCATTTGGCCTTCTTTAGCTAAAATTTCTACTACGGTACCACTATTTTCAGATTCTATCTCATTCATCAATTTCATGGCTTCTATTATGCAAACCACATCTCCCTTTTTTACCGTATCTCCTACAGCAACAAAGGGTTCCCTATCCGGTGAAGGTGCAGGATAGAAAGTTCCTACCATAGGAGCTCTGATTATGAAATAATTATTTTTATCCTCTTCATCATTTTGTGGCGCAAGATCATTACTTATTGCAAGATCGTTGCTAATAGAACCTTCATCACTTTTACTTTCTGCTGTTATATTATTTAATACTATGGTCTTTTCACTATCACCAATATTCTTCTTCATTTTGATTCTTAATTCTTTATACTCTATTTCCATAGAGGAAAGCTTTGAATTTTCCATCATTAAAACAATTTCTCTGATTAAGTTTAAATCCATATCCTACCTCTCACTCTTTCCATTTCTTTAATACTATAGTTGCATTATGACCACCAAAGCCTAAAGAGTTAGACATAGCTACGTTAACTTCTATTTCCCGGCCCACATTAGGTACGTAGTCTAAATCACATTCTTCATCCCTTACCTTTAAACCTATGGTGGGAGGAATAAAATCATCCATAATAGCATTGATGCAAACAATAGCTTCAACAGCACCAGCGGCCCCTAATAAATGACCAGTCATAGATTTTGTAGAGCTAATTGGTATCTTATAAGCCAAGGCTCCAAATACTTTCTTTATAGCTATAGTTTCAAATTTATCGTTATAAGGAGTACTGGTACCATGAGCATTTATGTATGATACTTCATCCTTGCTAACTCCTGCATCCACTAAAGCTAATTCCATAGACCTAGCAGCTCCTTCCCCCTCAGGATCTGGAGAAGTCATATGGTAAGCATCACAGGTTGATGCGTATCCTACAATCTCACATAAAATCTTTGCTCCTCTTTTTAAGGCATGATCCAAGGTTTCCATAACTACTATACCAGCACCTTCTCCAATAACGAAACCATCTCTCTCCTTATCAAAAGGTATAGAAGATCTCTCCAAATCATTCTTGGTACTAAGGGCAGTTAAAGATGTAAAACCTGCTACACCTAAAGGAGTGATGGAAGCCTCTGCACCACCGGCTATCATAACATCTGCAGTACCTTTTTGAAGTATATTAAAAGCTTCACCTATAGCGTTAGTTCCGCTAGCACAGGCAGTAACAACACTGGTGCAAACACCCTTAGCTCCATATCTTATGGCTACATTTCCAGAAGCCATATTAGATATTGCCGTGGGTATAAACAGAGGGGACACTCTTGAAGGCCCCTTGTCAAAAAGCTTTTTGCATTCCTGTTCAATAGTTCCTAGACCTCCAATACCAGAACCTATAAGTACACCGAATTTATATCTATCTACAGTATCTAAATTTAGGTCACTTTGCCTTATAGCTTGTTCAGTAGCCGCTATTGCATATTGACAAAATTTATCCATTCTTTTGCATTCTTTTTTAGCTATATACTGTTCAGGATTAAAGTCTTTTACCTCTGCTGCAATTTTCACCTTAAAATCAGTGGTATCAAAGCCTTTAATGTAATCAATCCCAGATATACCATTTTTGCAATTTTCCCAAAAGCTCTTTACATCATTTCCAATTGGGGTAACAGCCCCCATTCCTGTTATAACCACTCTATTTAACATCCTATCAACCTCTCTTTATACTACCATTCCACCATCTACATGTATTACCTGACCTGTTATATAGGAGGCCTTGTCAGAGGCAAGAAATGCTACTAAATTTGCTACATCATCCGTATTTCCCATTCTCCTTAAAGGAATATTATCCAATATACTTTCCTTAACTTTCTGCGATAATGCTTCTGTCATATCTGTATCTATATATCCTGGTGCCACTGCATTAACAGTAATTCCTCTGGAGCCTAATTCTTTTGCCATAGACTTAGTAAGCCCTATCACTCCTGCTTTTGATGCAGCATAATTAGCCTGACCAACATTCCCTACTACTCCTACTACGGAAGAAATATTAATTATTTTACCACTTTTTTGTTTAAGCATTATTGCGGAAACATGCTTCATACAATTAAAACAACCTTTTAAGTTAGTAGCTATAACACTGTCAAAATCTTCCTCCTTCATTCGTAACATTAAATTATCCTTTGTTATACCTGCATTATTTACTAGTATATCTACGGAGCCAAAGGTATTCTTGGCTGCATTTAAAAGGTATTCTGCCTCATCAAATTTGCTAACATCTGCCTTTACTGCTAAGGCTTTGCCCCCTCTACTTTCTATAATAGATACCAACTCTTGTGCTTCCTTTTCACTACTTCTGTAATTTATTACAATGTTAGCACCTTCTTCTGCCAACTTTAATGCTATAGCCTTCCCAATTCCCCTTCCAGCTCCAGTAACAACAGCACATTTTCCACTTAACATAATTTCCTCCTTAATCAGATACTAGCCATTTATCTTGCTTAATACTTCCAAAGTATTATTAAGAGACTTTATATCCTGTACATTTAAAGCTGTAACTTTTCTATTTATTTTCTTCATAAAACCAGTAAGAGTTTTACCGGGCCCTAATTCTATAAAAACATCAACACCATCTTCTATCATTTTATTTATAATATCTTCCCAAAGCACTGGACTCATTGCTTGTTTCACAAGTAGATCCCTTATTTCGCTCTTATCCTTTATATAATTTCCATGTACATTAGTTAGTACAGGAACTTCCATATCCTTTATATTTACTCCTATTAGCTCTTCTTTTAAATTCTCTGCTGCCTTCTTTAGTAGAGAACTATGAAAAGGCGCACTTACAGGTAAAGGTATGCATTTACCACCTAAATTTGTTAATATCTCAGTAGCCTTAAGCAAAGCATCCTTTTCACCGGCTATAACCACTTGACCAGGGCAATTAAAATTCACTGCTTCAACAACTCCAGCATCGGAGGCGACTTTACAGCTGTCAATTATTTTCTGCCTATCTAATCCAAGTACCGCTGTCATTCCACCTTTTTCAAGGGGTACAGCTTCCTGCATAAACCTGCCTCTTTTTCTAACTAAGGCTACCGCTTCACTAAATTCTAAGACTCCGCTGCAAACTAAAGATGAATATTCACCAAGGCTAAATCCTGCCGTTACATGAGGCCTTACACCATTATGTATTAAAGCTTTCATTGCAGCTATACTTACTGTAAGCACTGCAGGCTGAGTTATTTCTGTAACACTTAATTGTTCTTCACTTCCTTCAAAGCATATTTTAGCCAAATCAAAACCTAAGACCTTATTTGCATTAATAAAAACCTCTTTGCAATCTATAAAATTATCATATAATTCCTTACCCATTCCAGGGTATTGAGAACCCTGTCCTGAAAATATAAATGCTACTTTTGACATAGGCCACCTCTTGCAGCAAATTTACTTATAACTAACTCAGCTTCAGAAAAAATTTCCTCTACAATTTCTCTAGCACTTTGCTCCTTGTTTACTAAGCCTGCAATTTGCCCTGCCATTACAGATCCCATATCTATATCTCCTTCTTTAACTGCTCTTGGTAAAGCTCCTTTACCTAATTCTTCATATTCTTCTAAAGCAACACATTGCCTTTCTAACATTTGAAATTTTCTTGCTAGCTTATTTTTTATCACTCTTACCGGATGGCCTGTAGGTCTTCCAGTAACTACAGTGTCAATATCCTTGGCAGCTAATACTTTTTGCTTATAGTTACTATGAACTGTACATTCTTTAGCCACTAAAAATCTAGTTCCTATTTGTACTCCTTCAGCCCCTAGCATAAAGGCAGCAGCAATTCCTCTACCATCTCCAATGCCTCCTGCAGCTATTACAGGAATATTCACCCCGTTTACTACCTGAGGAACTAAAGCCATAGTGGTAAGTTCACCTATATGACCTCCTGCCTCGCATCCCTCAGCTATTACTGCATCAGCACCGGTTCTCTCCATTCTTATTGCTAATGCTACAGAGGCTACCACTGGAATAACGGTAATACCATTTTCCTTCCACTTGCTAATATACTTACCAGGATTTCCTGCTCCGGTAGTTACAACTTTGACCCCTTCATCACAAACTAATTTAGCCACTTCATCAGCATTGTTACTTAAAAGCATAATATTAACTCCAAAAGGTTTATCTGTTAACTCCTTAGTTTTCCTAATCTCCTGCCTAACCCAATCTACAGGAGCATTGGCTGCTGCAATAATTCCCAAACCTCCAGCATTACTTACCGCCGCTGCTAAGGAACTATCCGCAACCCAAGCCATGCCCCCTTGAAATATAGGGTATTTTATACCTAGAATTTCACATATCTTTGTATGAAACATAACATTCCTCCTACATTCTATGAAGGGCCAATTATTTATCTGACCATATCAATCTACTTCTGGGCTTCAATAAATTCTACAGCATCTTTTACACTCTTTATATCCTCAGCATTTTCTATCTTAATGTTAAAGCTTTCCTCAATTTCAATAACTATTTGAAACAAGTCTAAAGAATCTACTCCTAAATCTTCAAAGGTGGTTTCCAAGGTTATTTCCTCCTCATCAACCCCTAATTGATCAACAATAATCTCCTTAACTTTTTCAAACACCATTTTACATACCTCCATTTTTATTTTTGCCATTTTACAAGGGCAGCCCCAAAGGTTAATCCACCTCCAAAGCCTACCATTATTACATTGTCATTCTTATTTAAAAGACCTTTTTTGTTAAGTTCATCCAGAGCTATCGGTATACTAGCACTAGATGTATTACCATACTTATCTAAATTCACATAGAATTTATTAATATCCACATCTAATTTTTTTGCAGCATAATCAATTATTCTAAAATTAGCTTGGTGAGGAACAATATATTTTACTTCTGATATGTTTATTTCTTCCCTTTGAAGTAATTTTTCTATACTGTCAACCATAACCCCAGTAGCAAATTTAAAAACCTCTCTCCCATCCATAGCAACATAATGATTTTTATCTTGTAAATCATTAGTTTTTATAAAAGGGTTGATTACCGGCAGAGCATGGCTTTGCAAAACTTCACCTTTCTGTCCATCAGATCCTAAAATTATAGTACCTACACCTTTTTTCATGGAAGCACTTAAAACAATAGCACCGGCACCATCACCAAACAATACACAGGTGTTTCTATCCTTCCAATTTACAATCTTGGATAATGTTTCCGCCCCTATAACCAAAATGTGTTTGTAGGGTCCGCTTTTTAAAAGATGAGTCGCTACATTCAGCGCATATATAAAACCTGTGCATGCTGCATTAATGTCAAAGGCCGCAGCCTTTGCAGCACCTAGATTACTTTGAACCAAGCAAGCTGCCGATGGAGTAAAATTATCCGGTGTAGTAGTTGCAACAATTATAAAATCTAATTCTTCAGCACTTATTCCCGCATTTTCTAAAGCTAACTTAGCAGCATAAGTAGCCATTAAGGAAGTATCTTCACCGCTGCTTATTCTTCTTTCTTTTATACCTGTTCTTGTAGTTATCCACTCATCACTAGTATCCACTATCTTTGCCAAATCATCATTAGTTACTATATTTTCTGGAAGGTACTTTCCGGTGCCACTTATATACACTTCTTTCATATCACTTCTCCTCACTGCTACCATTCAAATTATATTTACTCTTAAAAAAGTTATTAAGTTGCTCTAAGGCACTAATTAGAATCTTTTCTTCATCCTCACTTAAACCTTCTATTGTAGCTTTAATCATGTCCTTATGAAACTTCTCATGAAGTCTATAAGCTAATTTTCCACTTTTAGTGAGTTTAACTAAAACAACTCTTCTATCTTCCTCAATTCTCTGTCGCTCTACATAACCTTTTTTTATCAACTTGTTTATTGCTGTAGTTAAGGTTCCCACAGTAATCTTTAAATCTGCAGCTACCTCTGACATACTTCTTGGTTCGTACATTCCAATGGCGTCTATAGTATGTATCTCTGTCACAGAAAGGTCATTAATTTTTCCCTGCTTTAATGCATTCTGTTCAATTTGAAGAATGTCATTAAAAAGCTCTACCAATAATTCATTCAAAACATTAAAACTTTTTTCCATAGTTATAGTAAATTTTCACCTCATCCTGCTTGTTTATCAAATATTTTGAGAATCAAAATATTTATTTTGATATTCAAAGTATATTACAAATCAATACTATTGTCAACCTAGAAAATAAATAAAAAATTCAACCTTGAGGTTGAATTTTTTATTTAAGGATTATATTTACTTTCCTTGATAACAACTAACTATTTCACCATAATAAATAGTATGATAGTCATCATCAATATAAGAGGTATTTACAATATCTTTTCTTAAAAATTCTGGAGACATATCTTGCTTGTAAATAACCTTACATTCAAAATACATACCGCAGTCTGCAATTACTGGTGTATTTACTTCCTTTCCTTCTATAGTAGATATATTAGCTTCTTCAAACTTATTTACATCTCTACCTGATTTAGATCCACATATAGCTAAAGCGTTTTTTAATGTATCTTTCATAGGTATGCTTACTGTAAACTCTCCGCTTTCTTCTATTATATGGTGGGTATGTCTTGACTTTCTAACGAATACTGTAAATATTGGCTTACCCCAAACAAATCCTACATTACCCCAGCTTATTGTCATAGTATTAAGCTCGTCTTTGTTTTTAGTGGTTAAAAAGGCCCCTCTTTTATGAAAGTATTCTATTATATTATCTAAATTTTTTGTGAAATCTACTGACATTAGTACCCTCCTAACTACTTACTTTTATGAATATATAGGAAAATCTCTACATAGTTTTTGAACTTCTTCTTTAATATTGCTTAAATCCTTATCCTTATTCTCAATTACATAATTAATAAAGTAAGCTATCTTCTTCATTTCCTCTTCTTTAAAGCCTCTTGTAGTTACTGAAGGAGTGCCTATTCTTATTCCGCTAGTTACAAAAGGACTTAAGGTTTCAAAAGGAATTGTGTTTTTATTTACAGTTATTCCAACAGAATCTAGAAGCTTTTCTGCATCTTTTCCTGTAATCCCCTTGTTAGTTAAATCTACTAACATCAAATGATTATCTGTACCACCAGATATTAATTTGAAGCCATAGCCTATTAGTTCCTCTGCTAGAACCTTAGCGTTTTTAACTACCTGTTGCATATAGTTCCTATATTCATCACTCATAGCTTCCTTAAAGCAAACTGCCTTTGCTGCAATAGTATGCATTAAAGGTCCTCCCTGCATACCAGGAAATATGGTTTTATCCAAATCCTTTGCATACTTTTCCTTACACAAAATAGCCCCACCTCTAGGACCTCTCAAGGTTTTGTGGGTAGTAGTAGTTACAAAATCTGCATAAGGTACTGGATTAGGATGAAGTCCTGCTGCTACAAGACCAGCAATATGAGCCATATCTACCATAAAATAAGCCCCTACTTCATCAGCAATACTGCGGAACTTTTCAAAGTCTATTATTCTAGGATAAGCACTAGCTCCTGCTACTATCATCTTTGGCTTATGCTGCAATGCAAGCTCTCTTACTGCATCATAATTTATTGTCTCTGTTTCCTTATCTACTTCATAGGAGACGAAATTAAATAATCTTCCAGAAAAATTAACGGGACTTCCATGGGTAAGATGTCCTCCATGGCTTAAATTCATTCCTAACACTGTATCTCCAGGATTTAGCACTGAAAAATACACTGCCATATTAGCCTGGGAACCTGAATGAGGCTGAACATTAGCATGCTCTGCTCCAAAAAGTTCCTTTAATCTTTCCCTTGCTATATCTTCTACTTTATCAACAACTTCACAACCACCATAGTATCTTTTTCCAGGATAACCTTCCGCATATTTATTGGTTAGTGGAGATCCCATTGCTTCCATCACTGCTTTGCTTGTAAAATTTTCAGAAGCAATAAGCTCTATATTATCTTCTTGCCTTTTAGTTTCAGACTGTATTAACTCCAAAATTTCTGAATCTATGGCTTCAATATGCTTATAATTCATTTTTACACTCCTCCTTATCAATTACAAATCATAATTCAATTATAAATATCAATCTATCATTTATCAACAAGTTTTTCCATACAAATTATTAAAAAGCTCTTATTTACATAATAAGTAATTATGCTATACTTAATAAGTTGGAGAATTAGACATTTTAATATTACATATATAAGTTGAAATTATATCATAAATATATAAATAGGTGATGATATGAATAATAAAGATATTAATGCTGTTGTACATATTGCTGTGGAGGCAGGCCGAATCATATTAGAAAACGGCGGTGAAACTTATAGAGTAGAGGATACTATCAATAGAATTTGCACAGCTTTCGGTGTAAGACGGGCAGAGAGCTTTGTTACCCCTACCGGTATTATGATGTCAGTAACAACTATTGATGGAAATACAATTTCCATGGTAAAAAGAATTCAAGTCAGAACTGTAAACTTAGAAAAAATATGCAAAGTCAACGAACTATCAAGAAATATATCTAAATATGTAGACTCTATAGAGGAAATAAATAAAATATTAGAAGAAATAGATTATACCCCAAGATATAGTAACAAAAAGACCATTTTTTATTCTGCCTTAGCTGCCGGTTTCTTTACATTAATCATGGGTGGATCCTTTCAAGATTTTTTCATGGCCTTAATTACAGGCTTTTTTATTAAATCCGCTAGTATATATCTAAAGAATTTACAAATAAGTGAATTTTTCATTAATATAGTTGGTGGCGCTCTTGCCATGTTAATATCTTTAATATTAAATCAAATTGGTCTGGTAGCAAACTTTAACGAATTAGTTATTGGTTCTATTATGCTTCTGGTTCCAGGCTTAGCAATAACCAACGCTATAAGAGATACTATTGCTGGAGATTTAGTGTCCGGTTTAGCTAGAGCCATAGAAGCCTTTTTAGTGGCCATAGGTATTGCTATTGGCAGTGGTATGATACTTGGATTTTGGATTTCTACTTTTGGAGGGGTAAGCTAATGTTACTAGAAACTTTATATTCTATGTTGGCCACTTTAGGTTTTGCAATTATTTTTAATATTAGAGGAAAAAACATACTATTTGCTGCCCTAGGCGGAGGTATAGCTTGGTTTTCTTATTTATTCTTTCAAAAAATAAATTTTAGCATTACCGCAGCAAATTTCATGGCTTCTATTATAATTGCTATCTATTCGGAAGTCATGGCCAGAGTAAATAAAGCTCCAGTTACCGTTTATGTGATATGTTCTCTAATTCCTTTAGTACCAGGCGGTGGTATGTACTATACTATGTTTGAATCTATAACAGGAAGTTTAGACAAGGCCCTAAAACTTGGAGTGGAAACCTTAAGCAGCGCTGGTGCTTTAGCTACAGGAGTCTTACTTATTTCATCTATATCTAGGTTGATTACACAAGCTAAGCAAAAAAGAAAAAGTTGCTAACCTTTCTATCAGCAACTTGAAGTAAAAAATAAAATAATAGAAAAGTAAAGCTCACTTAGTGGGCTTTTATTATTTTATGTTAGTCTCATAATCTGTAACTATTCTTGCGTCTACAACTTTCCTAATAAATCCTGCAACCTTTAAATGCTCTTCATGATTTTGGTATGTATTTAAATCTTTTATACTGTTAAACTCTGAATATAAAACTACATCGTAGGCCTGTTCAGATTCATTAATATTTATACCAACCTCAATATATTTAAGCTCTCTAATTTTATCTTTCAAAGCCTCTAAATCTCTCTTTATTATTTGAGCATTTTCAAGTTTATTTTTCCCTTCTGAAAAATCTTTTAATTTCCACATTACAATATGTTTAATCAAAATTTTCACCTTCCTTTTGCTGTCATTTTCATTATTTGCAACGCTTTCTGTTTTATTTTCCTCCTTACCTTCAACATTGTTATTAGAGACTTTAACAGTTTTCTCTACAGTTTTTTTAGATGTATCAGTAACTTTAACCTCTTTATTTTTAGAACATCCAGCCAAACTTGTGAAAACAAATGCAGTTATAAATAATTTGATAAAAGTTTTTTCATAGCAAATTCTCCTTTTTATGCAATAAATCAATTTTTTTAATAAATTATATTATATAAAAAATTAAATAAAAGTAAATAAATTTATTTTTGTCCCTTCATTCGTCGGAATTCTTTTTTATAAAAAAGGCCGTTGCACAATCAACAAAATCAGTTAATTGTGCAACAGCCCTCTCTTTGTGAATTTATATTATAAGTCTCCCCTTCCAAACCTGTTTATTCTAAAAGAAACATTAACCTTTATTTCTGAATTCATTACCACTTCATTCCAATCCACTCCAGTATCTCTTCCATACTTGGCCGCTGCTATTCTGCCAAGCTCTAGTGCATCAACTTTATGTTCTGTTTTTAATTCCTTTATAAATCCTTCTAATTCCTTCTTCAAATTTTTTGCTATTTTAGCTTCTATTTCCTTCTTTTTTCCTGGTTTATCAATCATCAATAGTTCATAATCATTGGCCACAATTTGGCCAGATAGATTTAGATTTATTATGAACTTATATTTGTCATTTTCCTTATAACATTTAACTTTTCTTTTACTTATAGCAAAAAGACCAATATGCTTATCAGAATCCTTCTGTAAAGTAATAATGCCACTTACATTAGTTTCTCTTAATAAATTAAGATACTTAAGCTTTGGACTGGGTATTACAGTAATCATCTTATCATCCTTAAAAACAGCCATACCTGATATCTCAAATATATTATCCTTAGCTGTAATATATGGAAGCACTAAATTGCGTCCTTCTTCTTCTAATCTAACATAAGCATCAATCAACATATAGTTTTCAGTAAAAAAGTTCATTTCATTTGCATACCTAAGAAGACCTTCGATATAATCCCCTGCAGAAGGATATCCTTCTACTTGAATTTTCAAAATATCCTCTGCTTTAC
Organism: Clostridium sp. N3C; assembly: GCF_900095445.1. Lineage (GTDB taxonomy): Bacteria > Bacillota > Clostridia > Clostridiales > Clostridiaceae > Clostridium_AU. Next base: position 162,613 of record NZ_FMJL01000002.1, on the reverse strand, counting down.
CTTCACATACACATAACAGCGTTGCATCTCTAACATCAGGATTTCTAAAATAGACATCCAAAAGGTCTCTTATTCCATGCTTAGCATAGTTTTCACCTATAACATAGACCTTTTCTAGTCCAAGCAAAATCTTTTTATCCATCCTTCTTTGTCTTTCTTCCCTTAGTTTAGGAATGGTTTCTCCTCTGGTTGTAACATTTATAGACTTTACTTGCTTCTCCGTTACCAAGTACCTAGAAGCAGTAGAAGAACGAATTTCTATTCCTTCTACACTTTTCTCTAGGTCATAGCCTATAGCCGAATCTATGGCTAACTGTTCCACCGCATATCTTTTAACACCTGAAATAAAAAAGGAAAAAGTAAAAATTACAACTACCAAATAAATATATAGCTTATAAATTTTCATTCTTGTCACCTTTTTTAAAGTATATAATTATAGTAATTATGGTTACATATATAAGATTATATACTAAAGTATAGTTTATGGTTTTATTTAAAAATGCTCTCCTGGCTGCTTCATCATGAACTATACTGATTGCAAAGATCATAAGGAAAAACAATAGTAAGCATATCTTTCTAATATCTAGTTTTTTAGAAAAATTACTTATAATATAACTACAACTATAATAATTAGTAATAATGGTTTTAAAAACAATCATAATCCAAATAAACATAAAGAAAAATCTAAAGCTGTTTATAAAAGGGAGATTTATTGCTTCATTTAACAACATAACTGCAAAGTAAGATCTTGTAACTATAGTAGGTCCTACAAAATATATTGTTAGAAAAGTAAAATAAGTGTATATAACAATCATAACAAATACAGATTTTAATGTAGCTTTATTTATAAATACTTTATCTTTATCTTTTACATTAGGATAAAATAGCAACATAACTTCTACGCCAGAATAAGCAAATATTGATCTTACACTTCCATCTATAATTTTCTTTATTCCCGAGCCAAAAATTGGAGATACATTTAGCATTGACCCATCTTTTAAAGCTACTAAAGGTATAAGCAGTAAAATAAACTTTAAATAATACATAAACTCATTTACTCTTCCAATTACTTTTAAACCTAACAATGATCCATAAACAGCTAAAATAAGTACAACTATGGAAATTTTAAAAACACTTAAAAAACTTACTATATATAATATAGATAAACTCATTGCCCCTGTAGTAATACCAATTAGATTTACGAAGAAATGTGCTGAGAATAAAAGGTTTAAAATAGAACCAAAAAAATTACCAAATACCTTCTTACTTATAGACAAAATATTGTCATTTGGAAACTTTTTTGTTATTAAAATTGTTAATAGTGCTATATACAAGGGATAAATTCCCCCAACTGCAGCGGAAATCCATGCATCCTGTCTTGATACTTCAGCTAATCGATTTGGAAGGGCTAAAATTCCTACTCCGAAGATAGCTCCAACTATGATATATGTATATTCCTGATACGTAATTTCATCCTTTCCTACTGTTTTCATTTTTTCTTTCCCCACTTCCAGGACCTATTGCTTTGTTGCCTTATATCGTCCTTATGTGGAACTGAATCCGGTCTATTATTCATTTTCCAAAAAGGAGATCTTACAATACTATCCTTCAAATCTCTATATTTATTTATTGCAAAATAAGGCACTCCAAAGCTTTCTAAGGAAAACAAATGTATAAGCAGAAAAAACCATCCTAAGGCTATTCCAAGAACACCCAGTGTATTTGCAAGAATTAACATTGGAAACCTTATAAATCTCACTGAAAGAGACATTTCATAGTTTGGTGTTACAAAGGAGGCTACAACTGAGATACAAATTATAAATAAGGTTGTAGGACTTACAAACTTTGACTCAACTGCCATGTCACCTACGATAATACCCCCAACTACACTTAAAGTTTGTGCAATTTTACTTGGTAGTCTTAATCCTCCTTCACGTAGAAATTCAATTATAAGCTCCATCAAAAATATCTCAAGAAAAGGGGTAAGAGCTATATCCATTCTCGATTGAATTATAGGTATTAAAAAATTTACTGGTATTAGCTCTGTATTAAACTTAATAATAACTAAATAAGCTGGTGCTGAGGTTATAACTATAAATATGGCTATAAATCTAATTATTCTAAAGGCATTTGTAACGACAAATCTGTCATAATAATCTTCTACTGAATGAAAAAACTCCATAAAGGTGGCTGGCGCCGTTAAAGCCATAGGTGTACCATTAATAAGTATTCCTACTCTTCCTTCCAATATCCTTGATACAACTTTGTCTACTCTCTCTGTTGAGTAAATTTGAGGAAATACTGAATAGGTATTATCCTCTATAAACTTTTCAACAATTCCAGAGCTATTAGCCCTATCCGCATTTACTGATTTTAATCTTTCTCTTACATTATTTACAACATCATCATCAGCTACATCCTTTAAATATACAAGGACTATATCCGACTGAGTTCTTTGACCTAAAGTTATTCTTTCAAAGACTAAATTTTTATCTCTAATAGATCGTCTTATCATACTTATATTTGTACTAATATTTTCAACAAAACTTTCTTTAGGTGCCCTTGCAGCTATTTCAACTGTTGATTCCTCTATCGCTCTATATTCTCCACCTTTTGTATCTACTATAATAAAATTCGGCTGATTATTAACAAATATTATGGAATTACCTCTTTTTACATTAATAATTGCCTCATTGATATCTGACATGATTGTAGTATTACTCATAGCTATATATCTTTTGGCAAGATAATCAGCTAAATTCTCTTTACCATTTATTTCTTCGTCTATATGAAGCATAAGGGGATGCAAAATATCTCTGTCAACTATGTCTTTATTCACTAATCCATCAACATATATAAGAGCTAAATCTACAGGTTCTCCCTTACCTGAAAGAATATGTTTAATAACTAAAAGACTTTCAGCACCTACTTCTCTATTCATAATCTCTATATAACTTTTCAAACTATATTCACTACTAGTCAAAGATAGTCACCTCCCCTATATCTTAGTAGTTTGTATTTACAATTTTTTTATGCAAAAAATAAATACTTTCAAATTTAATCTATCAATTATCACTTCTATTTTTAATTGTATTATGATTGCAATATCCATTAAAAAAATAAAGCCTAGCATTTACGCTAGACTTTAAAAACTTGAGCTAATTCATATAGTTTTTGAGCCAAATCTGCTTGTACTTGTGCTGCGCGGCTTATTTGCTCCATGCCAGTTGTAGTCTCATTTACTCCTGATTTTATATTTTCAGAGTTTTCGCTAGACTTTTGAGATTGCATAGCTAAATCTTCTATTTGAAAGCTTACCTGCTCTACTGTTGCATTTATTTCACCGGACATTGATGCAATATTTTCTGAAACATAAGCATAGAATTCTGCAGCTTCAAAATAATCATTTCCAATGGCTACGAACTTACTAAACTGAGTATTTACATCATCATTTAAGAAATTTAATATTTCAAAACTATTGTCTCTTAAATCCTGGAAGGCTTGACGTACTTCTTCTATAGTAGATTGAATACTAACTACTTCCTCTGCAGTTTGCTCTGCAAGTCTTCTCACTTCATCTGCCACCACTCCAAATCCTTTACCATGTTCCCCGGCTCTGGCCGCTTCTATAGCAGCATTTAAAGCAAGAAGATTAGTTTTTGCGGAGATCTTAGAAATTGGCTCTGCCATTAATTTAATATTATCAACTACTTCTGCCATTTTTAGGGCTTCTAATATACCTGCTTCCTTTGAGCTGTGTATCGCTTTGATTTGCTCATAGGAGGCAATGCTACTTTCTTTAATTTCTATAGCCTTATTTTTAATTGCCTCTGCTTTTTGGCTTCCTTCTAGTGCTTGTTCTGAAAGAACCCTAATGCTCTCATCCACCCCTATTGCACTAGCAGCAATTTCATCTGCACTAGCACTTACTTCTTGAGAAACAGTAGCTATAGAATAAGTTTCTTTTCCCATATCCTCTAAATGGGTTGTAAGCTGCTGAACAGTAGCAGAAAGCTCCTGGCTTCCTAAATTCATTTTCTTAATTGATTCCAAAACTTCATTAATTAACCTTCCAACTTGCCTTTGAGCATCATTTAATGCTCTACCTATCATGCCAAATTCATCTTTTCTTGTCAATGAAATATCTGTGGAAAAATCACCTTTTTTCATTCTATTTGCAAAGTCCTTTATCATATTCAAAGGTACAGTTATATTCTTATTAATTACAATAGTTAAAATAAAAGCAAGAATACATGCTATAATAGTTAATACTGTGAAGAAAATTAGAGAATTTATATATTGAGAATGGTTATCATTTTTCACCTTCTCAGCATCCTTTATATTGTATTCTGACAACTTTTCTAATTTACCTTGAAAAATATTTGTATAACTGTCAAGTTCACTGAGTTTTTGCTTAGCCTCATAAGCTTGTCCATCATCCATTAATTTCATTATTTCTTCTATAGTATTTGAAAAATCTAACCAGCTTTCCTCCAATTCAGGAATTAGCTTTTTTTCATATTGGTCAAGATGAGTTTTCTTAAACTTTTCAAGATTCTCTTGATATTTTACTAAACTTTCCTGAATAGCCTCAAGTCTCGACTGTTTATCATGTACAATACCTTTCCTCAGTATTAGATAATATGTATTGGCTTGTATTGATTGAGCCTCATTTTTATTATCATTAAGCCACTGTATAGCTTTTAAATTATTTTCGTACATAGAGTGTAATTCAGAATTAAGATATGACATGTTCTCATAAGCCCCAAAAGAAATTATAAGAATAAAAAATATAAGAGAAAATGATAGTAAAAAAATTTTGTTTTTAACTCTTAAATTTTGAAACAAATTTAACCCCTCCTATGTAGTCCTAAATTAAGGTGAATGTCGATAAACACTTATATCATTATGCATATCGTCGAATATTCTTACAATATGCATTTTTATTAAAAGCAATCTATTATTAAGTTATTTATTAAATAAAAAATGGCACCTATAAAGGGCCGATATAATAGTTAATCTAAACCGTATTATATTATATCATTAATTCTAATTTTTTCCAGTAGGGAGTTGTATTTTTTTATTCCTAAAATTCTAATCTCTTTATAGACAAATTGATTAAGAAACATAAAATAAAGCCTAGCTATTATGCTAGACTTTAAAAATTTGAACTAATTGGTATAAATTTTGAGCTAAATCTGCTTGTGCTTGTGCTGCATGGGCTATTTGCTCCATAGCCATTGTTGCTTCTCTTACTCCTGATTTTATATTTTCTGAGTTTTCACTAGATTTCAGAGATTGCTTAGCTAGACCTTCTATGGCAGAGCTTACCTGATCCATTGTTGCATTTATTTCACCAGACATTGATGCAATATTTTCTGAAACCTTAGCGTAGAATTCTGCATCTTCAAAATAATCATTTCCAATGGCTACAAAGTTACTAAATTGAGTATTTACATCCTCATTTAAGAAATTTAATATTTCAAAGCTATTGTCTCTTAAATCCCGGAAGGCTTCGCTCACTTCCTGTATAGTAGTTTGAATATTAATTACTGCCTCTGCAGATTGTTCTGCAAGTTTTCTTACCTCTTCTGCTACTACTGCAAATCCTTTCCCTTGTTCCCCAGCTCTAGCCGCTTCTATAGCAGCATTTAAAGCAAGAAGATTGGTTTGCTCTGAAATACTAGAAATAGTATCCGCCATTACCTTAATATTATCAACTACCTCTGCCTTCTTAAGAGCTTCTCTTATTCGAGCATCCTTTGAGCTGTGTATCACTTTAATTTGCTCATAGGAAGCAATGCTACTATCTTTAATTTCTATAGCCTTATTCTTTATTGCTTCTGCTTTTTGACTTCCTTCAAGAGCTTGATCTGAAAGCACCTGAATACTTGCATCTACCTCTTCTGCGCTAGAAGCAATTTCTTCTGCACTAGCACTTACTTCCTGTGAAGCGTTAGCTATAGAATAAGTTTCTCTGCCCATCTCTTCTAACTGTGCTGTAAGCTGCTGAACGGTAGCAGAAAGTTCATGGCTTCCTGAATTCATTTTTTTGATAGATTCAAAAACTTGGCTAATTAAATTTCCTACTTGTTTTTGAGCATCGTTCAACGCTCGTCCTATCATGCCAAATTCATCTTTTCTTGTTAATGAAATATCTGTTGAAAAATCTCCCTTTTTCATTCTATTTGAAAAATCTTTTATTTTATTTAATGGACCAGTTATACTCCTAATAATCATCACAGTCAAAAAAGAAACTAAAAGATATGATAAAACAATTACTAAAGTGAAGATAATAATAAGCTTGTAATATTTAGAATTATTATCATCTTTTACTTTAGCCGCATCCTCTATATTATAATTTGCTAAATCCTGTAACTTTCTTTGAAAAATTTGTACATTACTATCAAGGTCACCAATCTTTTTCTTAGCTTCATTGCTTTGACCATTCATAGCTAGCTTTATTATCTCTTCTCTTGTCCTTGAAAGATCGGACCAGCTTTCCTCTATTCCAGGAATCAATTCTTTTTCATAATCATCCAGTTTGGTTTTCTTATAACTATCTAAGTTATTTTCAAACTTTATTACACTTTCCTTAATTTCCTTAAGTCTTGAACTTTGTTCCTGTTTTAATCCATCATTCATTACAATATAATATGTGTTAGCTTGTATTGAGCTAGCTAAACTTTTATTATCATTAAGCCATTGTATAGCTTGCAAATTATTATCGTATACAAAATTTAATTCAGAATTAAGGTAAGACATCGTTTGGTATGATCTAAGGGAAATTACAAAAATGAAGAAAATAAAAGAAAATGATAATGCGAATATCTTGTTTCTCACCTTTATATTTTTGAACAACTTTAACGCCTCCTTTATAGTCCTGTTTTTAGTCATATAATTCATTATACATATTGTCGAATACCCTTACAATACAATTATTATTAAATATATAGAAATATTATTAATTTTAGTATTATTGAATTGTATGCAAATAAAAACGGCACTTCTTCAGCGCCGTAATACTACTTTATACATATTAAAATATCATTTTTCATTTTTCTCTTGTTAATACCATATTGAAAGCATCGCTCATTTCACCTTCATATTCCAAATCATCTTTATCTATACTCTCTACAACAAAACCTATTTTCTCATATACTCTCTGTGCTCTTGGATTAAAGGCATAAGCTCCTAAAGTCACTTGCTTCAAACTGGTATTTTAAAAAATATAATCAATTATCAGTTTTGTTGTTTCTGTTCCCAAGCCTCGGTTTCTTCCTCTTGCACCAATTAGTATTTTGAAATTCATACTATGTTTGTCCTCATTATATTCGTTTAAAACTACCTCTCCCACCGTAATATTATTATTTTTATCAACTATTGCAAGTTCCAAACGATCAGTTTGAGAATTCCTTGTATTATACCATTCTACAATTGCATCTCAATCAAATACCCCACTACTACCAGTAAATTTCAACACTTCCGGATCCTTTAGACATTCCATCATATACTGAATATCTCCATTTTCAAAGGGACGAAGTATTACCTTCTCTCCTAATAAGGTTGGTTTTTCTCTTAGGTTTATCCTTTTATCACTCCATATTCTATCATATAATATCCTAGTATCAAGTTTTAAGATACTTTGGTATTACAAATCATCTTACCCACTTACTTGCACTGTACCATTAATTTTATATAATGATTAAATTTCAACATTTGACCGCAATAATGAGAATACTATCAAATCAACAACTCCCTGCCCCTTCCAATAGTATCCTTGCCTTATCAATCCCTCTTTATCAAATCCATTTCTTTGTAGCACCTTCTGTGATTTAATATTATCCGGCATCACAAAAGCTTGTACACGATTTATCCCAATATCTCTAAAGAGATACTCTGTCATTGCCTTCACAGTTTTTGTAGCAATTCCTTTTGACCAATAAGATTCATTGAGCCTGTAGCCTATTGTCACCATATTTGTATCAGCAGAATAGTCAAAGATCTCCGCCACCCCAACAATATGGTTAGGTTCATTATTTAGACAGATTCCAAGAAAAATACCCTTTCTTTTATAAAAATCCCTTTCGAAATGTCCTATCATATGTGCCACAGCAACCTTACTCTTTCTCAGCTTTACCGGAGTATATTGAAAGAGATTTTCATTATTATATATTTCAAAAAGACTATCAAGGTCAGAATCTACAATTTTTCTTAATGTTATTTCATCAGTAACAATATAGGGAAATTGATCATATAAATTTTTATTCAACAAATCACATCCTTCACCTGCTAAATTAGTATTAAGCACCTTTCATTATAGTATATATACTATATACGATGATTCTTCAATCAAAATCCTTCAATACCATCCACAATCTTCTTAATTTCCTCTTGCCTCACAACTGGAAGCCCTTTAATATAATTTTCTAAGTACAAGGAAACCGCTCTTTCCTCTTCCGGTAAATCTACTGCTTTAATATCAGATTCAAAGGGGTGTCTCTTAAGCAACGCTGCAATCTCAATATCTCCTAGAGTATTGAACAAAGAAATACATTCCTCTTCCTCCAGTCTTGTATCCAATAATAAATCATCCAGATCATCAAAGGAGTTTACTTTTTCCTTTATAATTTTTAATTTATCAGAGGAATATCTGCAGTTAAGTAATTCCTCTATTAAACTTCTATATTCTTTATCATCCATTTTTGCACTAGATTCAAAATAAATTTTGGGCACTAAATTCGGATCAACTGGCCTTATAAATACTTTATCTAAAGTATTCAACTTAAGTGCAATTTCTATGTTAGAAGCAATCTTTGTTAAACTTCTTTCGATATAATCTTTCAGCGAATGTTCTATAATATTTAACTCTTCAAATATAGACTTCATTGCTATATTAAGAGCTATTATAAGTTCCTTATTATCATATGCTACTAATTTTCTATACAAATACTGAACATCTTTCTTAGAAAGATATAACTCTCTAATGTTAGTATTGGCAAGGGCACATCCTAAGGCTGCTGTTAATACCTGTTCAAAGATATTTATCAATAGTTCAGCATAATCTTTGTCATATCCATAAAGTAACTTATGAATGTTCTCCGGAGCAAAATTCCTACAGAATTCATTCTCAAGATATAGATGGAAAAGATATGTTTGAATATATTCTATCCCAGTCAAATTCTCCACAGTATTGCATAGCTGATAATCAATATTAGCAGGAATATCATGAGCCTCAAACTCTGAGTTGTATTCCTTGAAGAAAACACCAATTCCATTTTCATTAAGTGTGAAATTATAAGAATAATTCAGTGTATCTAACTTATTCTTTTTAGCCATATTATAGAATCTCCTTGCGGCTTTAAATTTAACATTTACTAGCTCTATGCCCCTCTCATAGAGATCAGCTATCTTTACTGTTATTAACTCTGATAGAGCCTTGTCCCGATTCGGTATGGACTTAAGGTATATTCCTATGGTATAGAGAATGGATTTCATAAGACTTTCAGCGGTATCAATTCGTATAGAACTGCTATCCCCCATATTGTACCTCTCGCTTTTATATGCTAAAAGATCAATACATTGTAGCTGTATATTTTCTATATCAGACTTATTTAAAAGCCCGCAACTATGAGCCTCCTGTAAAATTGAAATAAAATAGAATTCCCCAGCCAATTTATTACTATAAATAATATGTTGCTTTTCAATATTGGTCATCATCATTCTCCTCTTCACAATCTGCATATTCTGAATAATTAGCACCATATCCATACCGTAAATTGTGAGCTAGTTTTTCAAGCTCTCGCCCATATAGTAGTTCTAGCGATCCTTGGCATTTACCATCAAAGGCATTTTTCATAAAGGCTATCAGTTCATTATCACTTATCAAATCAAGAGTTTCATTTTTATAATAGTAAAAAATCTCAATTAACTCATTAAGTGTTTCTACGTAATTTGCCTTATAAATATAGGGAGAATCACAAAACTCCTTGATGATTTTCCCAATTACACCACCGCCAAATTCTATACGTCCATTACACTTTAGCGAAAGAGTTCTTGTTTTAACTAATTCCATGGCCTCTTGCAGAGTTAAGCTTAAACCAAATTTAAGAGTGATATCATTACATTTTACAATTTCATCAACAGCATGTTTTTCTATTAATGATGAAGATAAATTCATAATACCAAATGTCAATACTATCACCTCCAAAACAATTCAAATACTTTTATCAATAACTCTTGACATTTTTAATAAATTATGATATGATATAATTGTATATTTATATCATGACGTATATTTTATCATTTAATTTTGCTAAAATCAATACAAAAATAAAAAGCCACCTTTTATATGTAAATATAAAAGGTGGCTTTCCTTATAAATACTCTTAAAAGTAACATATTATATTACTTTACTTATTTATTACTTCCTTTTTACCGGAATCCAAATTGCACTCTGATAATCTGAATCCTTTGTATTACCAGCAGAAGAATACCATTCAACGCTAAATTTGCCTGCCAACTCATACTCAATATTACCAGGCAGCCATTCCTTCCAAATCTGAGTATTTACTGTCTGCATTGACTCTGGCATAGGACCTATGCATTTAAACTCTGCCCAATTTGCTTCCGGAATCTCATAGACATCCATACCTTTTGGAATGTTACCTCCAACATATCTGCCGGCAATCATATAACGGAATTTTCCGTCTTTACCTACATCGTCGATGCAAACCCCAAATTCTCCAATACGGTTATCATAAACTACCTGTTCAATTGCATTTGCTGGTGCATTACCAGCAAACATATTTGCTCCATACTTGTTAAAAATCTCATTCCAGAACTCAGGAATTTCTTTGTAAGCCGTATCAAAAGAAAACTCCCGCGAAAACCCTATTACTTTAAAGGCAGCCTTTTTTTCTACAGTGTAATCCATATTATCTCCTCCCTGAATTATAATACTTACTCTCAGCGGAAGGAAGGTTTTAACATAAGCCTTATTCTTTCGAACTTCTGATGGTGAGGCATTGTGAAAGCAAGTAAAGGCTTTTGTGAAACTTTCTGGTGTTTCATAGCCATACTTAAAAGCAATATCAATAATCTTCTTATCAGTGTTTAAAAGCTCCATTGCTGCTAGGTATAATCTTCTATTTCTGATATACTCTCCAATGGTTAATCCAGTCATTATTTGAAAACCACGCTGAAGATACATCGGTGACATATGAACATGATCTGCTACTTCCTCAGGTCCCTTGACAGTTAGCATCTTATCTTCCATATACTTTATTGCTTCTCTAATTGCAGTTACCCACTCCATCCTTTACTCCATTCCTTCCTTTCTTGCTGATACTATAATTCTAGCAAGAGTGATTGATCTTATCTTGTCATTGAAGAAAATGATTTGTCAGGTTATAACAACATACTTCTCATAGCTTTTTAATTAAAAGACTACCGACCCTTATGTTTAGCTTTTTTCTTATCTTGACGTAGGACAAATTTTTGTTCCTTTTCAAAGTCTTTCTGTAGTCTCCTTTTTATCTTTCTCTCATTTTTACTTTGCTCTAATTGTAGTTTTAAAGCTTGCTGTGCTTTTGCACCAATCCCTTTATTCTCTAATTGCCTTTTGATTTGTCTTTGCATACGCTTGGAATCGATTTTTCCTTCCTTATTTTTATCAATTTTAACCGAAGGACTAAGTTTCAGCTTATGTACGTTTTTAAGCAAGAAATTATATAGCTCATAATCTTTAGGCTCTTCACCAAAGGTTATTTTGCAGACCTCAAACTTTTATTTTGATAATTTAATTGGATGTCTTATTACTGTTTTCCATTTTTCAGGCGGAACTCTTCTAACATCTGACAAATAAATTTCATGGTGCATCCTACTGTCACTAAAATCATTCTTGTAACCCTTTTCAGCTATATAAGCGTCCATCAAAGCAACGGTAGCAGGATCATCATCAAAAGGACCGATATGCATAATTTGAACGCATAACCCCTCATCAATAGTAAGAAATTCTGCCAATGAGCAATCTAGCTTTTTCTTTTTTGTCGCAGTTTCAACAGCCCAGTTAAAATCATCCTCTTTTATAAAATCTGGAAGCCTTATTACAGAAATCCAGTTTAATGCTGATTTATTATTATAGTCAAAACCTTTTACACCCTCCTGCCACCAGAAGCCTTCCAGCGGGGGAACCACATAGTCAAAAAAACCTTCAATTTTGTAGTCGGTCTTATAGCTCATTTTCAGAGTATAGGCAACAGCATATAAAACGCTAACAGCTTGCTTATAAGCTCCCCCTTCTTCGTTGGGATCTCCTTTTCCTCTAACTGCTATATAGTTAACCTTAGGCACATTCACTATTTCCGCTTTGTTCTTAGGCATATAAAATTCTTTATATTCTTTTTTAAAATCAAATGCCATACTTAGTTTTCTCCTCTCTTTTTAAAGTCTAAAATTATTTCATAAGAAAATCTTCACCATCTTGTAGTTCTAATTTTTGTATCTCTATTACTATTATCTATAGTTCCAAACATGCAACACAAAAATTAATATACCATGTACTAACCAGCTTGGAAATATTGAGCCATTAAAGCCTTTCTCATTAAGCCAACCTAAAGTACCAGGAAGAACAGTCAATAGAATTGTAACCATTACTTTTCCAGTAGTTATTCCAAAAGGAATTCCGTGTAATAGTCCGAATAGAAAACCTTGCAAGGTATTACCTAGTAAAAATCCAAACCTTGCTTCAAATCTTTTTAATAAAAATCCTCTAAAGAAAACCTCTTCACAAAATCCTGTGCACAAATATCTATATACTAGTATAGCTGGAATAGCTTTGTAACCTTGTCTGGAAAATCAACTTCCTGCTAAGGTTATACCTTACGAAGTGGTACAAACACACAAACTTACTAAGCTACCATATATTAAAGTTTTATAAATACTCATAACCTTACTCCAAAAACTTCTTAACAAAAGATTCATTTCTTAAATTGTATCACATTAAATAGCAGATATTATCGCAAACCGATAAAACTTGAAGGGTTATTTTGATATTTAATTGCTTTACCATTAAAAAATTGACCTAGATCAATTTATTTTGATTAACTTTGCTATATAATCAATTCTACATTAATTAGAGAATTATAAATTTATAGGAGGCTTCCATAGATGGAAAAGGAGAAGATATTATCAATAAAGGATTTAAACATTTCTTTTAATACCTACGCAGGCAATATTCACGCTATCAGAGGCTTGAATCTAGACTTATACAGAGGCGAAACCCTTGCCATAGTAGGTGAAAGTGGAAGCGGTAAGTCCGTAACTATGAAAGCTGCTATGGGTATAATGAATGATAATGCAAAAGTTACTTCTGGATCAATAAATTTCACTTATTACAAAGATAATAAAAAAGTTGAAGTTGATATATTAAAACTTTCTAAAAAAGATTTACAAAGACAAATTAACGGAAAGCGTATTTCCATGATATTTCAGGATCCTCTAACTTCTCTAAACCCAACTATGAAAATTGGTGCTCAAATAACGGAAGGTATAATTCTTCACGATAAAGTTTCTAAAAAAGAAGCCAGAGAAAGAGCCCTTGAGCTTTTGGAGTTAGTTGGAATTACCGATGCACAACAACGTATGGATAACTATCCCCATCAGCTTTCAGGTGGAATGAAGCAGAGAGTTTGTATTGCCATAGCTCTTGCATGCAAACCGGACTTATTAATATGTGACGAGCCTACTACCGCTTTAGATGTGACTATACAAGCAAAAATACTTGAACTAATAAAAGACCTTCAAAAAAGGCTTAATATTTCTGTTATCTTTATTACCCACGACCTTGGAGTTGTTGCTAAAGTAGCAGACACAGTGGCAGTTATGTATGCTGGAAAAATTATCGAGAAAGGTACTGCAGAAGAAGTATTCTTTGACCCTAAACATCCTTATACTTGGGGACTGCTATCTGCAATGCCAGATCTTGATACAAAGGATCACTGGCTATATACAATACCAGGAACCCCTCCAGACTTATCACAGGAGATTTTAGGAGATGCTTTTGCACCACGAAATGCTTTTGCTTTAGCTATTGATAAGCTTGAAGATCCTCCAATGTTTCAAGTTTCGGACACCCATTATGCCGCAACCTGGCTACTTCATGAATATGCACCAATGATTGATATGCCTATTGAGCTTCGCAGAAGAATTGACAGGATGCTAAAGGAGGTAAAAGATTATGAAAAGCAAAAATCCACTTTTAGAGGTTAAAAATTTACAGCAATATTTTGCTATAAATGCTAATTACACCGTAAAAGCGGTAAACGGTGTTTCTTTTAATATATACCCAGGTGAAACTTATGGTCTTGTAGGCGAATCTGGAAGCGGTAAGTCTACCATAGGCCGCTCTATTATTCGTTTGTATAATCCTACAGAAGGCAGTATAATCTTTGATGGAATAGATATATCTGGTAAGCTTAATGAAAAGGAAAATAAGCATTTGAGAAGCAACATGCAAATGATTTTCCAGGACCCTATGACAAGCCTTCAACCCCGTAGTACAGTATTAGATATTGTAGCAGAAGGTTTAGATATTCATCATCTTTATAAAAATAAAGAGGAAAGGGCAGAAAAAGTGTATAAGGTTCTAGAAAAGGTAGGCTTATCTAAAAGCCATGCCAGCAGATACCCCCATGAGTTTTCTGGCGGTCAAAGACAACGTATAGGAATAGCAAGAGCCCTTATTATGAACCCTAAACTAATAATCGCTGACGAAGCTATAAGTGCTCTTGATGTATCTATTCAAGCACAAATTATTAATTTGTTAAAAAGTATTCAACAGGAGACTAACACTGCCCTGCTTTTTATTGCTCACGATCTTTCAATGGTTAAATATATATCTCAGAGAATTGGAGTGCTTGATTTAGGTTATTTAGTTGAAACAGGCACCACTGAAGAGATATTCTCAAATCCAATCCATCCTTACACAAGATCATTATTATCCGCTATTCCACGTCCAAACCCACTTCTAGAGAAAAATAGGATATCAGAATCCTATAATTATAAAACTAGTGGCATCGATTATTCAAAAGGAAGTAATCAAAATGTAGGCGGTACACATTTTGTTTTAGCTACTGATGAAGAAATTAATAAGTGGACATCAACCTATAACAATTAAATTAGTGATGGGCTATGGACTATTTTAAAGTCCACCGTCCATTACTTAGTTCCAAGAACCCTTTCTAGCGCCTCTCTATTTATTATCTTTATTTTTCTTTGCCCCTCTTGCTTTATCCATCCCTGTTTTTCAAAACTGGTAAGCTTTCTGCTTAAAGTTTCCCTGCTCATTCCCATATGGGAGGCAAGATCCTTCTTACTTATAGCTAAATTAACAAGGTTTTCATCATTAGCCATTGTAAGTAGAGCATTTGCCAATCGATGCTCTACATCTTGAATAGTTAGAGCCTGAATTTGATTTTCTGCCTTTTCAAGTCTTATACTAATTTCTTTTAATATCTTCAAAGCAATACTTGGTCGCCTTTCTATAAAAGTTTCAATTTGCCTTCCATCAATAATACACACGGTAGTTGTCTCTAAAGCTTCAGAATTATTATTTAATGGAGCATGAGTAAACAAAGACAGCTCCCCCATAAATTCACCCGGTCCTAATACTCTTATTATTTGCTCCTTTCCCGACTCCGAAAGTTTCACAACTTTAACCCTACCTTCATTAACTATAAATAACTTCTCTGCCTTATCTCCTTCAAGATATATATTTTCACCTTTTTCATACCTTCTTTGTGTGATGGTACTAGTAACATCAATAGCTTCTTCCGGCGTTAAACTAGCAAATATAGAAACTCTCTCAATACAACTTATACAACCCTTATTTATACAACTAGAACAATTGCGACAATTCATAAGCTATCTCCTTTTTTAGTAAATAATATTTTTCTTTCATTATGGACTTTTTCAGCTATATAAATTCACTATAATAATAGTAGTTTAAAAAGTAGTAATGACCAAATTCCGCTCTAAGCTAATAAATACCATTGTCTATAAGATGTAAAAAAAGCACCCATAAAACAATAGTTCTGAACTACTGTTTAATAGATGCTGTATCCTTATCTAAATTAATATTATTTATAGTAGATTATATTGTTAATTAATGTTTTTTCAATTTTTCTTCCAGTAAACCTATCCTTTTCTTCAACTCTTCAATTTCCTTTTCTACTCCATTCTTTTGTGAGTTTTGATCCTCTTGTAATTGTCCTTGACCAGCGGCAGTTAAAATATTTGTACCAACATTAACAAGAAAATTTCCAAGAGAGTTTTGCTGATTTAAGGTTAAATCATCTAACAAAAGGATACCTATTATAGAAGAAAGTAGCGAAAACTGCTTTGGCGGCAGAGAAAAGAAGAGCTCTACTAAAGGATTTTTAGGGTCATTGTTGCATCCATCATTTAAATTATTATTTAAGCCTCCCTTACTATTTTTACTTACCATCTTTCTTGCTCCTTCATTTGATTAAAATAAATAATAGAGCTAATCATAAAAAATATATCTACAAAAGGCTATATTCTTAATATATGTTCACTTAATTGGTAAGTGATAAAATGAAGCAATAGAATATAAACTCAAGCTAAAAATCCTTCTATACATTTTGGAATATTCATGAATAAACTACTCTTTTTCATAATATAACTACTATATTAAATATTATTCATTATCTACTATGATAATTTAGTAAAAGGGGATTTATTATGTGGGTAATATCATTGCCACAATTTCTATTTCATGTTTTTATTCTAGCATTAGTATTATATGTTATTTTTGTCGAAACACCTAACTTTATATTTGAAGTAATTGATAGAATAAAAAAATAAGGATATACATAAGAACACATCTTATAAATATTTTTTCTCCAGTTTTTATATAAATGTAATTAATTTAAAAAATCCTTATACAAGGAAGTAAAAAAGGAACACCTTCCAAGATGTTCCTTTTTTAACTTAAAATCCTTGAGATTTTAACCATTCTTCAGCTTCTTCTACACTACTGAATACATTAGGAGCCACACCTATTGCTTTTCCAGATCTGTTCATTTGTAATTTTAAAACAGCACTGTCCATTACTAATGCTCCAACAGCCATTCCATGTTCTATGCAGTATACATTGTGAGCATTCATTTCATCCACATTACTTGTCATTTGATAATTTCGTAGGTCACAAAGTTTTGCCCACTTCTTGCCTTCTAATAGAGGAATTACCTTTGTACGATAATCATCATCAAGTCTCTTTACCGCTTCTGCTGTAAATAAGCCTTTATTATGGATTTGATACACCACGTTTCTCTTAGTATCAACTTTGATTTCGTACAATCCTTCCCTGTCCTTAATTATCATTGTTTCATCCCCCTTATAAAGTACATTTTTTAATTTAATAATATTTTTATTTAAACAAATTATAAATTACAGATATATTATACGTTTTTTTTTTATCATTGCCAATATCTTTCTTCAAAATAATACATTTTTAATCTAAAATTAACACTTTAGTTCTTATAATATAATTATATTATTTTATTACATTTAAGTTCCTTTATTACTTTATGGTACATTTTGTAATATTATTAGTGATAAAGAATGCAAATTAACAACCATATTTTTTAAAGAAGATACTAAAAAATTATATGAATAAGCTTAGGGAAGCAAAATAATAAGAGGATAGAGTAAACCTTACCCTATCCCCTTATGTTATTAACTCAATAAGCCAGAATTTATTATCAAATCATTATATTTTTTCACTATTTTCTCACATAAAGCTCTCTTTTCTTCGGTGTAATCATAGTAGCTATTTAATACTGGCATAACTATTATAGCTATAGCTTCGTTTTTGTCAATTATTGGTATTGCATATATGGCCTTAATATTAAAAGCTTTAAAACAAGTAGCATTTCTGCTATCTTTATCAAGATTATTTACATAAATGCTTTTTCTTGTTTCTTTCATTTCTTTAAGTAAAGCATCTTTTTCTATCTCCACAGGAGAAGTTGAATGAAACTTCTTCCACGCCTCTAATCCTATATCATCTGTGTCGTTCTTATATACTGGTACTATAATTTTATCTGTCATCTTATGACAGGCAAATTCATCAGTACCTAATACAGCCTTAAGTTCTGCAAATAGATCATCTAGTACTTTATACATAATTTTCCCCCTTTATTTGCTTTTCATAACATTAACTCTATCAGTATCTATGAACACTTCACTACCATCAGTAATTACTTCAACTACAAGTGGAGAGGTTCTATTGACCATAAGATCTTTTATATCATAAATTTGATTTACTTCTGTTATTTGTACCGTTTCTATACCCATCGCTTCCGTAATTGGCTTAATGCTACCCTGCAAAAAGTGTAATTTTCCAGCACCAGGTCTACCAAAAACTGCAGCAGTACCATTCTTTACAAGAGCCATCATAGAGTTATTTATAATAAAGTAAATAATAGGCATATTATACTCTTTAGCAGTTATTATGTCCATACCATTCATATAGAAGGCACCGTCCCCTACAATTGTAACATAGGTTCGGCTTTTATCAGCTAAATATGAGCCCATAACCCCTGCCACAGCAGTTCCCATGCAGGCATAGTTAATACTTGTTTGGAAGATGACATCTTCTCTAATAGGCATGTACTTAAATGCATAATTAAAAAATTCACCCATATCACAAACTATAGTGCTATTTTTAGGAAGCACCTTAGGGAATTGCTCAAATAGCAATCTCAAAGATACTCCTGTATGGTCTTTTACATAAGGTTTATTCATTTCAGGCTTAACAAAACCAGTTTCCTTCGGAGAAACATTTTCTATAATCTTCACAACTGCTTTTTTTAGATCATAATATACTGATATATCCTCTTTAAAGACCTTATTAAATTCTCTTTTATCCCAATCTATTCTTATAACCTTTCTATCTCTAACAAGGACATCTTTATAATCTCTTGTAGCTGTTTGTCCTAAAGAACTACCTAGAACCAATACACAGTCTAACTGCTCATTTTCTACATACTCTACAGCACCGTCAGCAGTACAGAAACCATAGTTTCCTATATAATAAGGGAAGTCTGTATTTACAACCCCTTTTCCATTTGGTGTAGATATTATACCCCATTGAAGTTTTTCACTTAATTCCTTAACTTCCTTAGATATACCTTTTGCTCCCCTACCAACTAATATTAATCCTTTTTTAGCTTTATTTATTTCTGCTATCGCCTTATCTAAAGCTTCATCGTCATATTCTGCTGCCGGTATTGTTGATTTTATATCAATATTGCCATCAAACTGTCCTAATGGAATGTCCGTTGGTATTACCACCATAACTGGGCCACATGGTGGTGTCATAGCAATATCTATAGCCTTTTGTAATTCTACAAACACTTCCTCTTCTTTAGTAATTTTATATGAATGTTTACATAATACTTTCCCTATTGATACATTGTCAAATTCCTGTATAGCGCCTTTACCGGAATAAGCTTGTCTTACATCACCACTTATGATAAGCATAGGTACTTTATTTCTATTAGCATCAGCTATTCCATTAATACCATTGTTTACGCCTACTCCTCCCGCAAGCAAGCAAACCCCTAATTTATTACTTGTATCTGCATATTTTGATGCTGAATATGTGGCTCCTGCTTCATTTTTAGTAATAATATATTCTATTTTACTGTCATTTAAACTATCATGTATTGCTGCAAAAGTGCTTGCAGGTATACCAAATATATATTTTACTTCATTCTTCTCTAATAATCTTACTATTCCATCAGCTATCCTCATAAAATTTATCCTCCAATATGTTGTCTTTAAAATACTAGTCATTAAATAATAAAGATTAATTATTAAAGGTTATACATACTATAAATTATAAATAATAATTTAGAAAATAAAAAAGAAACACCTTTTCAGATGCTCCTGCTACTATGTGCTATATGCAGTAGGCATTTTGAGCGCTCATCTCATCAACATTACTTATGATATCAATATTAATTCTATATAATCTTACTCATTTTTAATTGCTACCACTCCCCTTATAATGTAATTGATTTAAATTGCTAATAATTAGATATGTATAAAATATCTACTACAGCTATATTATATGTTTTTTTTCAACTGTTGCCAATAATATTTAGTAAAATAATCCATTTTCAATAACATATTATCAATTGCTTTTTTACTTTTATCATATAAAAACATATCAATATTATTATTTTGAAAAAAGGAACACCCTTTCAGATGCTCCTTTTACATTAAAATCCCTGAGATTTTAACCACTTCTCAGCTTCTTCTACACTGCTGAATATATTAGGTTCAAGATTTACTGCTTTTCCTGATCTGCTCATTTGCAATTTTAAAACAGCACTATCCATCACTAACGCCCCTGCAACCATCCCATGTTCTATGCAGTATGCATTATGAGCATTCATTTCATCAACATTACTTGTCATTTGATAATTTCTCAGGTCACAAATTTTTGCCCACTTCTTTCCTTCTAATAGAGGAATTACCTTTGTACGATAGTCATTATCAAGTCTCTTTACCGCTTCTGCTGTAAATAAGCCTTTATTATGGATTTGATACACCACGTTTCTCTTAGTATCAACTTTGATTTCGTACAATCCTTCCCTGTCCTTAATTATCATTGTTTCATCCCCCTTATAAAGTATTTTTTTCTAGGCTTTTTAATATTTAACTATGTATAGAATATCAGGAACTATTATATTATATGACAATTCTAAGCAATTTTCTATATTTTATTATAATTTTTTTACTTTTTAATCATAATTTGATTTTTATCAAATCATGATATTAAAATTCCAATATTGACACCCTGTTTTGTAATCGTTTGTATTGACAAAATATTAACAATGTGTTATAGTTAAATTAATCTAAATAGTCTATATTAATCCAAATTAAATTTTATTAAATATTAATTATTAGTTAATTATGTATCTTTCTACTCTAAACTTTATAAAAAATAACCATCTTAATGGTTTATTTATATTTTAATATGGAGGTATCTATATGAAGCTTTTAGGTAAAGTAGCTATTGTTACAGGCGCAAGTGCAGGTATGGGACGAGCTATAGCTCTTCTATTTGCAAAGGAAGGTGCTTCAGTTGTAGCAGTGGCAAGAAGAAAAGAAAGACTTGATGAACTAGTTGAAATTGCTAAAGAATATGAAGGATCAATATTAGCTTTTCAAGGAGATGTTTCCAAAAAAGAAGATAACGAAAAAATGATAGACTTTGCTGTAGAGAAATTCGGGAAACTAGATATACTGGTGAATAATGCTGGTATAATGGATGAAATGATGCCTGTAGGAGAAGTGGAAGATGAATTATGGAATAAGGTAATGTCTGTAAATTTAAACGGTCCCTTCTATGCTTGCAGAAAAGCTGTTAACTTAATGGTTAACCAGGGAAGCGGAAATATAATTAACGTAGCTTCAATAGGCGGATTAAATGGATGTAAAGCTGGAGCTGCATATACTGCTTCAAAGCATGCTTTATTAGGATTAACTAAAAACATTGCCTTTATGTATGCTGATAAAGGTATAAGATGTAATTCAATTTGTCCCGGTGGCGTATCTACAGAAATTGAAGTTGCAAATCCTAGTCAGATGGGCTTTGCAAGAGCTAAACTGGGTATGGCTAGCATGCCAAGATTCGGTTCTGCTGATGAAATCGCAACTGTTGCTTTATTCCTTGCTTCTGATGACTCTAGCTTCGTTAATGGAGCAGCCATTGTTGCAGATGCTGGTTGGACAGCCTGTTAAATAAATTAGCATTTGACAAAAATAAATATATTAAGACAATCCATGATTTATCTAAAAAAATATAATGACTCCTTATAATTCAGGAGTCATTATTTATTTTAAAAAAGATAACATGGTGGATATTAAGTCATCGATATTCTTGTTTGTAACTTCCTCGTCATCAGTAATTAAACAGCTTTGCGCATAATTTTCTACTAATAAAACCCCTACTTCATTAATATTCTCCCTAACTGAAGCAAACTGAACAAGAATATCCTGGCAACAACTTTCAAATTGAATCATCTTTTCTATGCCTTCTACCTGACCTTGTATTTCTTGAAGCTTTTTAACGATTTCTTCTTTTAAATTTTCAGAGCTAGTTTTTCTTTCCTTAATATTACCGCTTCTTAAAAATAAAAGCAAGGTAGATACAAGTCTCTCCATATTTTTACTGGTATCTTCACTAGTTTCACCAATCATGCAGTTCTTTGCAAAATTCTTAAGAAGCAATGCCCCAGCCTTATTATTTGCTGCTCTAACCGCGGCTATTTGCACAAGGACATCTCTACAGCATACTTCTCCTGACACCATTTTTTCAATCCCTTTTACCTGTCCTTGAATTCTTCTCAGTCTTACCACTATATCTTTTTTTAAATTCTCCTTTTTCATATCTTCCTCCGTTATACCTATACCCCGTATATATTGTATTAATTATATCATTTTACTATGTTTACTTCAACTTACAATTGAAGAGCAGAAGTCTTTTCCCACATCGGAAGCGGAATGAGAATCTGATCCATATACCATCCTAATGTCATATTGCTTTGCTAAGTCCAAAAATACACCAGAAGGATATGTTTCTCCACATCTATTCTTTCTTAAACCAGCAGTGTTGTAATCTATTTCATAATCTCTTGCCTTTATTTCATTTACTATTTCTTCTATCAAATCAATATTCCTGTACTCCAATGGAAAATCCAAATTGAACTTTCTAACTAAAGTAGGATGGCCTATACGTTTAGGTTTAAAAGTACCCAAATCTGCTTTAATGGATTTTAATAAAGTTTCATAGTATTTGCTATAAACCTTATCCACTCCTCCTAGTTTTTCAACCATTCTACCAAATTCTTCAGAACTAAAATCCACTGCTAAATATTCATCCTCAACCTTAAGAAAATGTACTGAAAGGATGGAATCTTCCAAGAAACTTCCATATTTATCAAGTAACTTAGTTATCTTTTTTTCATATCCTTCTACATAATCCACTTCTAAACCAATATTAATTTTAATTTTATCTTTATATTTATTTTTTATAAAATCTAGTTCTTTAAAATATTCTTCAATAACCTCCTCTGTAGGAGAACATTCACTTAAAAATGCAGAATCCATAAAATTTCCTGGCAAAGGCATATGTTCCATAAAGCTTATTTCTTTTAATCCAATTTCCAAAGCTCTATTTACATAAAGATCAAAAGAATCGTCGGTACCATGAGGACAATAAGGTGAATGAATGTGACCATCTTTAAGAATATTTACTGAATTCATAGCTAACTCCTTACTTTAATATAATCTTCTTCACTATTTTATTATAGTATTTTTAAATTTTACAGATATATTTCATAAACATTACATAGAGTTACAGTATTTTCGCTTATGTATAAAATAACAAACCTTAGGAACACTATTTCTAAGGAGGTATAGAATGAAGAGCAAGTTTTTTGTTATACTTTTATATTTTCTTGTTTTAGTATTACTATTATGCTTCGAGATATTAAGAAGTTCTACTCTTGCACTTGAATCCAATAATAAAATTGCAAGCGTATTTAATCCTATAGAAAAAAGAGCTTTTCCTCCTTATGATGCTGTATTTGATAAATATCGTATACCTCATTTTAGAGTATTTTTTTGGGTTCCTAAGAGCGCAAAAGAATTAACGCCATATGCAGATCCTGGTATAAACACCAAAGTTTTGAACCATGGTTCTGTAGAAAATTGGTCTGTGGTTAAAACTAATACTTACAAAGACAATGAACAATTAGTATTTATATATGTACCAAAAAGCTTTGTTATTTTTTATGGAAAAGGCTTTGAAAATGTTATTCATTTAAACTATAAATAATAGAATTCCCTTCAACAATGGCCAAATATGGCAAGGTCACAAAGGGTCTTATAGTTTTATTAAAATAATGTAATGAATTAATCTTCTTCATCCTAATCCACCATTAATAGAGTAAGTTATCTCTATCTGTCCCTACACTCCAATTTTCTCCTTCTCCATTTTATTAATACCGTAACCAATAATATATCTTATTATCTACTGTAGCCTTTCTAAGCTTCTTTAATAATTTCATTACTTTTAAATCAATAAGTATATTTATATAAATTATACCTGTTATTAATACCATGGGGAATAAAAACTTTTGATACATAAAAAAAGTGCCGCTAAAATAGCGACACTCTTATGCTACAATTTCAATAAACTACTATATGTTTATTTATTTTCAGCTATGTTTATACCAAGCTCTGTAAGCTGTTTTTCATCAACTACATTAGGAGCTTCAGTCATTGGATCAAAGGCATTTTGGTTCTTAGGGAATGCTATAACATCCTTTATGTTATCACGGTTAGTTAAGAACATTATCATTCTATCAAAACCAAAGGCTAATCCACCGTGTGGTGGTGGTCCAAACTTGAAGGCCTCTAGTAAGAAACCAAATCTTTCCCATGCGCTTTCTTGAGTAAAACCTAAAACATTAAACATTTTTTCCTGAAGCTTAGTATCGTGAATTCTAATACTTCCGCCGCCTAATTCTTCACCGTTAAGTACTAAGTCATAAGCCTTAGCTCTAACCTTTGATGGATCAGTATCTAAGTATTCAATGTCTTCATCCATAGGCATAGTGAAGGGGTGATGTTCAGCCACATATCGTCCTTCTTCTTCATCATAGGTTACTAATGGGAATTCTGTTATCCAAACAAAGTTAAATTCTTTATTATCTTTTAATATTTCTAGCTTCTTAGCAACTTCTAATCTTAAAGCACCTAGAGCAGTTAATACTATCTTATTTGTATCGGCCACTATAAATACTAAATCTCCTACTTTAGCTCCCATAGCATTTAATATTTCCATAACTTTTTCGTCGCCAAGGAATTTGCTAATAGGTGATTTAACCCCCTCTTCCTTGTAGGCTATCCAAGCTAAGCCCTTTGCTTTATAAGTCTTAACAAATTCACCAAATCTATCTATATCCTTTCTTCCCATAGATGCAGCATTGTCAACCTTTATAGCTCTAACGGATCCCTTATTTTCTATAGCATTTCTAAATACTGCAAAGTCAGTATCCTTTACTATATCTGTTATATCTGTTATTTCCATACCAAATCTTAAATCAGGCTTATCTGAGCCGTACTTTTCCATAGCTTCCTTATATGGCATTCTTCTTATTGGGGTTTGAACATCGTAATTTAATATTTCTTTGAATACCCTTTTAATTAAGCCCTCATTTAAGGTCATAACATCCTCTGCATCTACAAAGGAAAGTTCCATATCTACTTGGGTAAATTCAGGCTGTCTGTTGGCTCTTAAGTCTTCATCTCTAAAACACTTTGTTATTTGGAAGTATCTATCAAAGCCTGATACCATTAAAAGTTGTTTAAAGAGCTGTGGTGACTGTGGAAGAGCATAAAACATTCCCGGATAGTTTCTGCTTGGTACTAGATAGTCTCTTGCTCCTTCCGGTGTACTCTTTGTTAGTACAGGTGTCTCTATTTCTAAAAAGCCATTTTCATCAAGATAATCTCTGATTATCTTAGCGCATTTGTGTCTAACCATAAATATGTTTTGCATATCTGGTCTTCTTAAGTCCAAGTATCTATACTTCATTCTGATATTTTCAGCAGCATCAAGGTTTTCCTTTATATATATTGGTGGTGTTTCAGATTCTGATAGTATCTTAATTTCTTCACCCTTTAATTCAAATTCTCCAGTTTTCATATTTGGATTCACAGATTCTCTTCTTGCAAGTATTCCTGTTACTGCTATACAGTATTCAGACTTAACATTATCAGCCTTTTCAAAGGCTACTTTGTTTATTTCCTCACCAAATACTACTTGAAGTATTCCTGATCTATCTCTTAAATCAACAAATATAAGACCTCCAAGATTTCTTTTTCTTTGAACCCATCCCATAACGGTTAAGCTTTTACCTAAGTTTGCCTCAGTAACATCACCGCAGAGTAAGCTTCTTTTTAATCCATTTAATGTTTCTGCCATCTAGTTTTACCTCCTATTATTATCCGTTGATTATTTCAACTAGTGCATCATAGTCCTCTATATTTATATCAGTAGTGCTTCCGTCTTCCATTTTCTTTAAACGGGCTACCTTTTTCTCTAATTCATCTTCTCCTAATATAAGTGAGTATCTAGTGCCTAATTTATTAGCGTACTTCATCTGAGCCTTTACACTTCTACCCATATGATCGCAATCGCATTTTATTCCTCTTTTTCTCAATTCAAAAGCCATCTTTAATGCTTGGTAGGAGGCTTTTTCTCCCATAGAACCAATATACAATTGTATTTGATCAGGCTTAGGAATCTCTATTCCTGCTGCCTCTAAGGTCATAATAAGACGTTCTAAGCCCATACCGAAGCCTACCGCCGGCATAGAAGGCCCTCCTATTTGCTCTATTAGATAATCATAACGGCCTCCACCACATACTGTTAAATTATAATTTATAATTTCAAATACAGTTTTGCTGTAATAATCTAAACCTCTAACTATATATGGATCTACCTTATAAGGAATACCCATTGCTTCTAAATATCCCTTAAGTTTTTGCATATGATCCTTACAATCATCGCATATGTAATCTAAAATTACTGGTGCTTCCTTAGTTATAACCTTGCAGCTTTCTTCCTTACAATCCAATATTCTCATAGGATTCTTTTCATATCTGCTATTGCAGGTTTTACATAGCTTATCTAAATTTTCCTTTAAATAAGCTTTCAAAGCCTCATTATACTTCTTTCTACATTGCGGACAACCTATGCTATTAATATGAAGTTCTAGGTTTGTCAAACCTAGCTCACTAACAGCTCTCATAGCAAGACTAATTACTTCTGCATCTAAAGATGGAGCTGGAGCTCCAAATACTTCTATACCAAATTGGTGATGTTCTCTGAATCTACCCTTTTGAACATTTTCATAACGGAATACTGGAGTAAAATAAAATAATTTAGTTGGTTGAGCCTCACTATATAAACTACTTTCTACAAAGGCTCTAACGGCAGGAGCTGTACCTTCTGCCTTTAGAGTTATGCTTCTGCCACCCTTGTCTTCAAAAGTATACATCTCCTTTTGAACTACGTCTGTAGTTTCTCCTACCCCTCTTATAAACAACTCCGTTGCTTCGAAGGCAGGAGTTCTTATTTCCCTACAGCCATACTGCTCTGCAATATTCTTTAATTTTCCTTCTACATATTGCCACTTATAAGACTCTTGAGGAAGTACATCTTTTGTACCCTTTTGTGCCTGTATCATATCTAAACCTCCTTAAATCTTGAATGCGGTATCAAGGAGAGCTATTTTTCCATTAATAAGTTCATCTATTCTTTTTACATACTCTCCAACATCTTTTAAATTTGCATACCTTTCAATTCTGTTTTCTTCATGGAAAACAACTTTAGTAGCAGCATCTGCTCCTAAGGCTATAATTGTTTGATTTTCTTCCATGATTTTAATGTTATAAATACATTCTAGGCCCTTTTTAGTATAGCCTATATTCTCCATATTTCCTACCATATTTTTTTGTCTATAAAGATAATAGGGAATCATACCTAGTTCATCAGCGGTTTTTCTTGTATGATTAAACATTTTGTTAAGTTCTTCTATTTCAAGCTTATTTGAATATTCATTATTTACTAAGGCTTCATGAAGCTTAGATGCACGCTTTATAGACATTCCATGAACAGTAAGACTTTCCGGTTTTAGCTTTTCTATTTCCTTGCAAGTATTTTCTATTTCCTCAATACCTTCACCTGGTAGCCCCACTATAATATCCATATTAATATTATCAAAGCCTAAGCTTCTAGCCAAATTATATTTTTCTTTAATGCTATCCACTGTGTGAATTCTGCCTATGGCTTTTAGAGTTTTATCATTCATACTCTGAGGATTTATACTTATTCTTGTAACCTTATACTGCTTCATTGTTAATAGTTTTTCTTCTGTTATACTATCCGGTCTTCCTGCTTCTACTGTAAACTCTTTAACTTTAAAATCCTTCACAAAGGCTTCATATATATTTTTCATAATATAGGAGAATTGAACATTATTAACGGAGGTAGGCGTACCTCCTCCAAAATAAACAGTTTCTATAGATAACTTATTTTCTCTTATATACTTTGACATTGCCCATATCTCTTTATTTAGTGCTTCTAAATAGGCCTCTACTAATTTTTCTTTACCATTAATTCCATTTGCTGCAAAAGAACAATAGGCACATCTAGTAGGACAAAATGGCATTCCAATATATACACTAATATTTCTTTTATCGTTATGAAGATATTCTTCTTGGTTTTTTGCCACTTCATAACATAATTTTGCCTTTTCCTCCGAAGTTTGATAATGCTCCTTATAATAATGGATTACATCACATAATTCATATTCATTTTTAATTAACTTTGCAGCAATTTTTGTCGGCCTAATGCCTATTAAGGTCCCCCAGGGATGAGTAACACCGGTTTTTTGTGCAAAAAAATTATATAGGGCCAATTTTATATTCTCTTTTATGGAGTATTTTTCCTTAATGTTATAGTTATAACTATCTTCTTTACCCTCAATAATAATACTTTCATCATTAATTGTTATTGAATAGTCTATAGAGTCCTCTGTATATTTCACATCCTCATAAGGATAAAAGATCTTAACAATCTGAAAAACATCATATTTATACTTATCATTATTTATGCTTAAATTTATGCTCATTTTATCTCTCCGTTAATCAGTTAAAAAAAAGGATTATATTGTTCTTCTTCACCGATAGTAGTTTCTTCACCATGACCTGGCAACACTGTAGTATTATTAGGTAATACCATTAATTTGGTTTTTATACTATTTACAAGTGTTCTATAATCTCCACCATAAAAATCTGTTCGGCCAATACTCCTATAAAATAAAGTATCACCACTAAACAGCATACCATCTACATAAAAACAAACTCCTCCTGGTGTATGTCCTGGAGTTTTAATGCAAGTTATTTTATTTCTTCCAAGTTCAAATACAGTATCTTCTGTAATAAAATCCTTCAAAGATCCATCATAGTCTTCCATATAAAATAATTCATTATTATTAAAATGTATTAAGTCATAATCTTCTTTTGTCACATATACCGGTACCTTATACTTATTTTTCAAAGCTACTACTGCTCCGGTATGATCAAAGTGACCATGGGTTAGTAAAATGTATTTAGGCTTTGCCTGATTTTCTTCTAAGGCAGCAGTTAATCTCTCCTCATCTCCACCGGGATCAATTATGGCTGTTTCCTTTGAATCTTCGTCAATAACAATATAGCAATTAGTTTCAAGAGGACCTGCTGGAATTCTTAATACTTTCATATAACCCTCCTAAAAATTCTTTTTACTATCTATAAGAAGAGTAACGGGACCATCATTAACTATATTTACTTCCATATTGGCACCAAAAACTCCCGTTTGTACTGTAAGCTCTTCTTTCTTGCACTCCTCTACAAAAGCTTCATACAATTTATTTGCTTCTTCCCCAGAGAGTGCTTCCATAAAATTAGGTCTTCTGCCCTTTCGACAGTCTCCATAAAGAGTAAATTGAGATACTATTAAAAGTTCTCCACCTATATCTTTTAGTGAAAGATTCATTTTTCCCTCACTATCCTCAAAAATTCTTAAATTAATTAATTTATCTTTTGTATATATTATATCTTCCATAGTATCATCTTTAGATATACCTATGAGAACCATAATACCTTTTCCTATTTCACCAACAATAGCTCCACCAACTTTTACGTTGCTACTGGTCACTCTCTGAACTACTGCTCTCATTTTCTCACCTCTAACTTCTCGTTCTGAATACTTCTACCACTCCATCTAATCTTCTAAGTTTTTTCATCAAATCTTTTAACTCTTCTATATCTATAATCTTTAACTTGATATTTATTATAGCATATCCACCCTTTGAAGTTTTTGCGTTCAAAGCATGGAGGTGAATTTTACAATCTGTTATTAGCATCATTATATCAGATAAGATACCATCCCTATCTTCAGCTCTAATTTGTATCTCCGCAATATATCCGTTAGATTTGCTTCCAGTCCAGCTTACTTCAACTATCTTATTATCTGTATCCTGTAAAAGGATTTCTGCATTTTTGCAATCCTTTCTATGAATTGACACTCCTCTTCCCTTTGTAATATAACCAATTATAGGGTCACCAGGTACAGGATTGCAGCATTTTGCAAATCTAACCAAAACATTTGAAAGCCCTTTAACGGTGATGCCATAATCATTAGTTTTCTTACGGGTCTTAGAAGACTTTGCAATTTGCTCTTCGATATTTCTTAATGCGGTAACATTATCTACTGTCCCTTGCTTTTCTTCTTTATAGGCTTCCTTTAGCATTGTAACTACATTAGCTGCTATTAGTCCTCCCATACCAACGGCAGCGTATATATCATCAATAGCATTAAAATGATATTTCTTAAGCAATTTTTCAAGAGCTTCACCTTTGGCAACTTCACCAAAATTAAAACCCTGTCTCTTAGCATCCTTTTCTAGAAGTTCTTTACCCTTACTAATATTTTCATCTCTTTTAGCTCTTTTAAACCAAGCTCTTATTTTGCTTTTAGCTTGATTGCTCTTAGCAATATTTAGCCAATCCATATTAGGACCTTTTGGAGCAGTGGAAGTTAATACTTCTACTATTTGTCCTGTTTTTAAAGGATAATCCAAAGGTACCATCTTTCCATTTACCTTTGCACCAATACAACGATTCCCTATATCTGTATGTATTTTATAAGCAAAATCTATAGGTGTAGCTTCCGCAGGTAAATCTATTACTGCACCCTTAGGGGTAAAAACAAATATTTCATCAGAGAAGAGATCAATTTTAAAGGCTTCCATGAATTCCTCTGCATCGGAAGTTTCCCTCTGCCATTCCAACATATCCCTAAGCCAGGACAATCTCTTATCAATATCGCTTTCATTCATCACGCTGCCCTTTTCTTTATACTTCCAATGGGCTGCTATACCATATTCTGCTGTTTTATGCATTTCAAAAGTTCTTATCTGAATTTCAAAGGGTTTACCCTGAGGGCCTATAACTGTGGAATGAAGTGATTGGTACATGTTAGGTTTAGGCATAGCTATATAATCTTTGAATCTTCCAGGTATAGGCTTATACATAGTATGAACTATACCTAGAGCTGCATAGCAATCCCTAATAGTTTCTACCAAAATTCTTACTGCGGTCAGGTCAAATATTTGATCGATGGTTTTGTTTTTATTCACCATTTTTCGATAAATGCTATAGAAATGCTTTGGTCTACCATCTATTTCAGCTCTAATATTAGATTTAATTAGATTTTCTTGTAACTGCTCTACAATTGATCTAATATAAGCTTCTCTTTCTACTCTTTTTTCTGCAACTTTTTTCACCAAATCATAATATTCTGCTGGATTTATATATCTAAAAGCCAAATCCTCTAGTTCCCATTTTATTTTTGATATTCCAAGTCTATGGGCTAAAGGTGCATATATATCAAAGGTTTCCTTCGCGGTTTCCTTTTGTTTTTCTACAGATCTATATTTTAAAGTTCTCATATTATGAAGTCTGTCTGCTAATTTAATTATAATTACCCTGATGTCTTTTGTCATAGCCAATAACATTTTTCTAACATTATCAGCCTTCTGTTCCTCTTTACTCTTATATTGTATTTTACTAAGCTTAGTAACTCCTTCAACAAGATCTGCTACCTCAACGTTAAATTCTCTTTTTACATCTTCGTAGGTATATTGAGTATCTTCAACAACATCATGGAGCAGCCCTGCTGCTATAGTATTACTGTCCATGCCCATTTCAGCTAAAATACAAGCAACTTCTGTAGGATGAGTAACATAAGGTTCCCCGGATTCTCTTTTTTGTTCCTTATGGGCTTCATTGGCAAAATTATACGCTTTTTCAATGATCTCCATATTCGCATTTGCACAATTTTTATCAACAATATCTAATAATTTCTGCAGCATAAGGTTACTCTCCTCTGTTATAAACTTTCCTTTAAAGTCAATGGCTGGTTAGTCAACCAGCCATCATTTTTTTCTATTATATAATAATGAGTACTTTTTTTCAATTATTTTTAAACATCATATTGAACAAGTGAATTTATATTGTATTTCTGAAGTTTATCTCTTCCTTTTAATTCTGTCAACTCTATTACAAATTCCATGGCTGCTACTTCTCCACCAGCTAACTCAACTAATTTTGCTACAGATTCAATAGTACCGCCAGTAGCCAAGAGATCATCTACTACAGCTACTCTCTGTCCTGGCTTTATAGAATCCTTGTGTATTTCTAGACAATCACTACCATATTCCAAATCGTATTCAATCTTTACAGTGTCATAAGGTAATTTTCCATTTTTTCTTACAGGAACAAAACCTACACCGAGAGCATAAGCCACTGGAACACCAAATATAAAACCTCTAGCCTCTGGACCTACAATTAAATCGATATTTTTATCCTTTAAGTCTTCAACTATTGCATCGATTGCATATTTTAATCCTTCAGCATCTTGTATTAAGGTAGTAACATCTTTAAAACTAATACCTTCCTTTGGAAACCCTTCAATAACTCTTATTTTACTTTTCAAATCCATTCTTATTCCCCCAAAATTATATTTATATATAGTAAAGTTATGTTTCTGTAAAGGAAACTATAAAATAAACCTTACTAATAAGCAATTAGTTCATTATCAAACTTACAAACTTCCTTGATTAAATATTTAGCTATTTGCTCAGCTCTATATCCGTCATTGGTGGTAAATAATTCCACTGCAATTTTCGCATTGTCCATTTTACCAATAACATTAGTAGTGGGTGTTATACTCCTTGCCAGTTTATATACACTTTCTACTGATATTCCATCTATATTATGCACTTTCAGCAGGGCCTTGATACCATAATTTCTAGTCTTACTAATTTGCTTAAGACCATCCACTACGAAAATTTCATTTTCATCTATAATAGGCTTTTCGGAAGCTAATGTACCTATTAATACCAAGTCTCTATATTTTGCAGCATACTTCATTTCGTAATACATAGAGAGGGCTTGTGCTAGCTTATAGCTTAAACCACTATTGGACAGTTCTTTAAATTTATATAAACAATCCTTTTGGTTTGGATTAATGGTTATAGTCTTTGTATCTTGAATATCATTACTATTATTTAAAACCACTATATCTATACCCATACCATTACAAAGTTCCAATTGAGAAGGAGACTGCACATCGCATCCAACAGTAATTACAAGCTTAGCTCCTAAAAAGTTTATATGATTCTTGATAGTGTCAGTAACTAATGTTTCCTCTTTACTATCTTGGATATAATACTCCACATCTGCATTTAAATATTTAAAAAGCAAAAAAATCAAAGAGACTCCGCAGATAGCATCGGCATTGCAGGCTCCGTATATGACAATTTTCTCTCTTTCATTAATAGCTTTAACTGTCCTTTCCAACGCTTTACTCATATCCTTCAAAAAAAAGGGATTATATGTAGATAAAAAGTTAGGATAATTAAAAGCCTCCAAAAACCTAGACATAATTAACCCTCCAATAATTATAGAAAACACTATTATTATATAAGATAATTGGGTTTTTGACAATTTATTTTCGAAGAAAAAAAGAGAAACCTCAAATAGGCTTCTCTGAAGGTGCCTTTTCATACTATTATGCAGTAGCCACCTTTTTCTTTTTACTTATATTCTTAAATATTACCCATAAAGGACTTGCTATGAATATTGAAGAATATGTACCAGCTATCACTCCTGCAATTATAGGAAGAGAAAACTCTCTAACAGAGGGGACAAAAATATACACCGCTGTGATAGTTAACAAGGTAGTTAATGAGGTATTAATAGATCTCCTCATTGATTCATTTATACTTATATCAGCTATCTCAGCAACAGTTTTTCCTCTAAGTTTTTTGGAATTTTCTCTTATTCTATCAAATATAACTATAGTATCATTAATGGAATAACCAACTATGGTTAATATTGCAGCAATGAAAGATGCATTAACTGATATACGAAGGACTGCATATAAGCTTATTGTTATAAGTACATCATGTATAAGAGCAATGATGGCAGCTAATCCAAATTTAAGATCTTTAAATCTGAATCTTATGTATATCAGCATAAATAATGCTGCTACTAAAAGAGCTACAAGAGCATTACGTGTTGTCTCTTTTCCAATAGATGCATCTATATGCTTTACATCTACTAAGGCAGTATCATCTAAACTATATTTTTCTTTTATTTCATTAAATAACTCTGTTGCTTTTTCATTATCTAATTGATTAGATTGTATTTCTATCTGAGTTTCATTTACTGTTCTTGATGGAGTTCCTGTTGAATATTTATTTATTATGTTATCTATTTCTGCCTTATCTGCAGTTTTACTTGCTTCTCCTAGCTCTATTCTAACTACAGTTCCACCACTAAAGTCTACACCTGTATTTAATCCCTTATTTAATATAAAAAATATTAACCCTATGGCTATCAGAGTAAGAGAAATTCCGAACCATAGCTTTGTTTTTTCAACAACTTTCAGCATGTGCATTACCCCCTCTTTACTCCGAAGTATGATGTTTTATTTAAGAACCCGGCATTATAGGCCATATTTATTAAAGTCTTTGTTACAGTTATTGCAGTGAACATACTGATAACTACACCTATGGTTAGGGTTAAAGCAAAACCTTTAACACCACCGGTACCTATGCTAAATAAAGCGATAGCTGCAATAATTGTAGTTATGTTAGAGTCTATAATTGAGCTCATAGCCCTATTAAAGCCTGCATCTATAGAAGACTTTACAGATTTCCCCTTTTTCAATTCTTCCTTAATTCTTTCAAAAATCAAAACATTGGCGTCTACAGCTATACCTATTGTTAATATCAAGCCTGCTATACCTGGTAAAGTTAATACTACGCCAAATACAACAAAGGCTAACAATACCAATAAAATGAAAACAGTTAAAGCTAAATCTGCTAACAAACCTGGTACTCTATAGAAAATAAGCATAAATAAGAATACTAAGATAATTCCTACAGCTCCTGCCTTTAAACTTTGTGGTATAGCGGCGTCACCAATTGTTGGTCCTACTGTATTAGTTTCAACATTTTTTAAGGTAACTGGTAATGCACCAGACTTAATAATACTTGCTAACTTTTCAGCTTCTTCATAGGAGCTCATACCAGTAATACTTGCTTCTCCATTTGTTATATGAGCCTGAACCACTGGAGCAGAAACTACTTCATCATCCATTTTAATTGATATGATTTTTCCAATATATTTTTCTGTGGCATCTGCGAATTTCTGCTTACCTGAATCATTTAATTGAAGACTTACTACTGGTTGATTCAAACTATCCATCATTACTGATGCATCCTTAACATCAGATCCAGTTATAACTACTGTTCCGTCTTCCGCTTCAAAGACAAGCTCTCCTGCTTTACTTAGCATTTCAACCATTTCATTTGAATCATACTGTCCAGGGATCTCTACTCTGATTCTGTTATTACCTTCCTTAGCGATAACGGTTTCTGAAACCCCTAAGTTATTAATTCTCTCTTCAAGTACAACCATTGTTCTATCAACGGCATTTTCATCGCTGGATTGTGACGTTGCTTCTAATAATATGCTAACACCACCTTGTAAATCCAAACCTCTTTTTAAAACCTCGCCAAAGGATTGTACTCTGTAACCTGCAACATCAGGGCTACCGAACATACCTAAAACAGCAAAGGATCCTATTAATAAAACACAAATGATAAAGATTACAACACTAGTTGCTTTTGTTCTCTTCTTTTTTATCTTCATCTTTCTCCCCCTCTGAACGCTTCATAGGATTAATTATATTACTCAAGAAATTTTTAGTCAATAACTGTTAATTGTATTGTTTTTCTTCATAAGCACATTTGAGTGCAATAGCACATTCCAAACGTTTCTTTGTTATCTTACATCCTAGCTCATAGGGTATATGGATATCCTTATTAAAGTTATAATTATTAGCTTGACATCCTCCACTGCAGTAGAATCTTGCCCAACAACCTCTGCAATTTGGTTTATTATATATGTGAGCAGTCTTAAATTCATGAGATAATTCTTCATTAAAGCCCTCTTGGAAAAGATTACCTAACTTAAAATCTTGGTTTCCTACAAATTGGTGGCATGGATAAATATCTCCTTCTGGAGTTACAGCCACATATTCATGTCCTGCTCCACATCCACTTATTCTTTTATATACACAAGGTCCACCATTTAAATCTATGGCAAAATGATAGAATTTAAATTCTTTATCTGTGCCTATTCTTTCTTTCATATCTGCTACTAGTTTATCATAAGAATCAAAGATTACTTCCAAATCCTCTTCTCTCAATGAAAGGGGATCATTATCTGGTAAAACTACTGGTTCAATAGAAATCTCCTTAAAGCCTTCATTAGCTAAAGCAATTACATCCTTATAGAAATCTGTGTTATTTCTAGTAAAGGTTCCTCTAGCATAGTATTGCTTGTTCTTATCACGACGTTCCACCATCTTCTTTATTTTAGGAAGTATGCTATCATAACTACCGCTACCATCATATCTAACTCTGACCTTATCGTTTACTTCCTTTCTTCCATCTATAGACAATACTATATTCCCCATATTTTTATCTATATATTCCATTATTTCATCTGTTAATAAAGTAGCATTGGTGGTCATAGTGAATCTTATATTTTTATTGTATATCTTTTCCTGCTCCTTTGCATATTCAACGATTTCCTTAATGGTATCAAAGGCTAACAAAGGTTCTCCACCAAAAAGGTCTATTTCTATATTTTTTCTAGGACCTGAATTTTTTATTACAAAGTCTACTGCTTTTTTACCAACTTCAGGACTCATTAACATTCTACGTCCCTTGTATTCCCCTTCTTCTGCAAAGCAATATTTACACTTTAAATTACAGTCATGAGCTATATTAAGACACATAGCTTTAATGAAAGACTTTGATTTATCATTTAATGCTATATCTTCGTATCTATCACCTGAATAAAGCATTTCTTCATCTATAAGATGTTGTAATTCAGCAAAGGCTTCTTCAAGCTCTTCCTTCTTGTATTTATCACTGAGTTTTTTTATAGTTTCCTCTTTATTTGGTATATTATCTTCATCTAAAATATCATAAATAAGCTCGTCTACTATATGAACGCATCCTGAATTTACGTCCACTACATAGTAGTCTTCTCCTTGAATAAACTTATGTATTAGAGCCAAAGTTACATCCTCCTAACAAAATAATGTATATAGCATTGTATAATATTGCTTACAAAAACTATTTATGAACAAATAAAATGTGCAACAAAAAGGTTGCACATGAAATAAGCAGTAACCAAAGGGAGTTAAATCCCTTCTATTGTTACTGCCGTCTCATGATTCTAGTTTTCACATGCTAAATTAGCAACGGTGCAAGAAGTCTTGCAAGCTGACTGACAGGAATTAGTACATTCTTTGCAACCAGGCTTTGCTAAACTATTTTTTAAACTTGCTTTATTCACTGTTCTTATATGTTTCACCTTCTAGCCCTCCATTCCAAAAAACACTTCAATTACATTATAACACATAAACTTGTTTAAATAAAGTATTTCTATATATTAATACCAAGCATACCTGATAAAGCCCCTACTAAAATAGCTATTAACAATCTTAACAACTCTGTAGTTCCAAAAGAAAAGTTCTTAAAAAGCAAGGCAGATAATATGTATATTAGTGACATGTACAAAACAGCTACTAATATACCTACAAGCCAACCATTCCTATTATTTTTTCTTGCTGAATAAATAGCTCCATATACAACACTAAGACAGGTAGCAACTACATAATATACAGAAATAAATTGAGTGCTTACCTCTTTAAAAGTCATAATAATACTAAATACTACAAGCAATACAATAGTTATTAAAACAGCTCTAAAAACCCCCATGGAAACCTTTGTAAAGAAAGCTCTTTGCTCCATGAATAAACACCTCCTATCTAATAATTATCTATGTAGATGGAAGGTGTTTTAGTACTAGTATAAACTTATTTCTTAACTTTTTTATTCTCGTTTTTTTCTTCTGTTTTGCTTTCTATCTTACTTTCATTAATTACATGAGAAATTCCTTGCTTTGAAAGCTTAATTCTAGCTCTATCTGGGCCAGTTTGAAGCAATATGTAATCCTCTTCTATACTAGTGATTTTACCAATTATACCACCCTTAGTCATTATTTCATCATTTAGCTTCAATGAATTAATCATTGCGTTATATTTTTTCTTCCTTCTATTTTCAGGAATAAAGACCAAGAGATAAAACATAGCAAGCATTAACACTACTGATAGAATCAATGCTCCTAAATCTCCTCCCATTGTTTCATCCTCC
The DNA here is from genome assembly GCF_900095445.1 of Clostridium sp. N3C. GTDB lineage: Bacteria > Bacillota > Clostridia > Clostridiales > Clostridiaceae > Clostridium_AU. Next base: position 124,094 of record NZ_FMJL01000002.1, on the reverse strand, counting down.
TTAATATAAAATTTTTATCTAATTAATTCTAGCCCTTTTGGCTAAATTGTTCAACCATTTTATCCTTAAATTTATAAAATTCATCATTCTCTATGGCCTTTCTTATGTCTTCCATCAATTTATTATAAAAATATAAATTATGTAGTACACATAAGCGCATAGCTAACATTTCCTTAGCTTTAAATAGATGTCTTATATAAGCTCTACTATAGTGTCGACAGGCTGGACATTCACAGCCTTCATCTATAGGTTTTGAATCCAGCTCGTATTTTGCATTCATAAGATTTATCTTTCCAAATTGGGTAAATACATGGCCATGTCTACCGTTTCGTGCTGGCAGTACACAGTCAAAAAAGTCCACACCTCTGGCAACCCCTTCTAAAATATTAATAGGAGTTCCTACCCCCATTAGGTATACCGGCTTATCTTCCGGTAAATTAGGCACTACTGCATCTATAATTCTATACATTTCCTCATGAGTTTCTCCTACCGCTAGGCCACCAATAGCATAACCGTCAAGATTTAATTTTGCTATTTCCTTTGCATGGGCTATTCTTATATCCTCGTAAACTCCACCTTGATTTATACCAAAAAGCATCTGCTTTTTATTGATGGTAGTGTCAAGAGAGTTTAATCGATTCATTTCGTCTATGCATCTATGTAACCATCGGGTAGTTCTTTCTACAGACCTTTCCACATAATCTCTAGGAGATGGATTAGGAATACATTCATCAAAAGCCATAGCAATGGTTGAAGCTAAATTGCTTTGAATTCTCATGCTTTCCTCAGGGCCCATGAAAATTCTTTTCCCATCGATATGAGAATTAAAATATACCCCTTCTTCTTCTATCTTTCTAATACCAGCTAGAGAAAACACTTGGAAACCACCGGAATCTGTAAGTATTGGTCTATCCCAATTCATAAATTTATGAAGTCCTCCCAACTTATGAACCACTTCATCTCCCGGTCGTAGATGTAAGTGATAAGTGTTTGAAAGCTCCACCTGACAGCCTATTTCCTTTAGATCCATAGAAGATACAGCCCCTTTAATTGCTGCAAGGGTACCTACATTCATAAATACTGGTGTTTGAATAGTACCATGTACCGTCGTAAAGGTTCCTCTTTTTGCCTTTCCTTCTTTTTTTAATATTTTAAACATACAAATCACATCCTTTGTTAATGAATGTATTTTTACTTAATAGCTTTATTTTATAAACATAGCATCTCCAAAGCTAAAGAATCTAAATCTCTCTTCTATAGCCTTATTGTATGCCCTCATTATATTATCTTTGCCAGCTAAGGCGCTTACCAACATAATCAAAGTAGATTCAGGTAAATGAAAATTAGTTATCAAGGAATCCACTATTTTAAATTTATAGCCTGGATATATAAAAATATCCGTCCATCCACTTTTAGCAGTTAGGTATCCATCGTTGTCTGCTACACTTTCTAAGGTTCTGCAGGAAGTGGTTCCTACAGCAATAACTCTTCCACCATTTCTTTTGGCATTATTTATTTTATTACAGTTTTCTTCATCTAAAATGTAAAACTCTGAATGCATTTTATGTTCTTCAATGGTATCTACCTTCACAGGCCTAAAGGTACCTAAGCCTACATGTAGTGTGACATAAGCTATTTGAACACCCTTCTTTTCAATGCGCTCTAATAGTTCCTTAGTGAAATGTAAACCTGCAGTAGGTGCTGCTGCAGAACCGGGATTCTTAGAATATACCGTTTGATATCTTTCCTTATCCTCTAGTTTTTCAGTTATATATGGAGGAAGGGGCATTTGGCCTAATTCATCCAATACTTCCTCAAAAATACCATCATAATAAAACTCAATTATTCTATTACCTTCTTCTAATATATCCACTACTTTAGCCTTAAGCTTTCCATCACCAAAAACAAATTCAGTACCAATCTTTGCTCTTTTTCCAGGCTTAACAAGACTTTCCCACTTATCTCCTTCTATTCTTTTCAGAAGAAGAAATTCTATTTTACCTCCTGAACCAGCTTTTTCACCAATCAATCTAGCTGGCATTACTCTTGTATCATTAAGTACTAGACAATCCCCTTCCTTCAAATACTGGATAATATTTTTAAATACTGTTTCTTCTATTTCTCCAGTATTTTTGTCCAAAACCATAAGCCTTGATTCATCTCTTTTTTTCAAAGGATGTTGAGCAATTAATTCCTTTGGTAAATCAAAATAAAAATCCTCTACTTTCACATCTAACACCTCTTTAGTAATTATTCCTTGTCAAACAAAGGTAATTGTTCTATATTATCTTTAATTCTACTTCGTTTTGTATGTTTATAAGCCTTATCCGTTGCTACCCTACCTCTTGGAGTTCGTATAATAAAGCCCTTTTGAAGTAAATAAGGCTCATATACATCCTCAATAGTGTCCAACTCTTCACCAATAAAATAGGATAAGGTTTCTATACCTACTGGTCCACCAGAAAAATTATCTATAATAGCCTCTAATATGCGGTTATCTACCCTGTCAAAGCCTTCTTCATCTACTTCCAATAACTCTAAGGCTTCTTTTGCATCTTTTAGATTAATTATATTTTCTCCCTTTACTTGAGAATAATCCCTAACCCTCTTTAAGAGTCTATTTGCTATTCTAGGGGTTCCTCTTGACCTTCTAGCAATCTCAAAGGCACTTTCATCAGTAATTTCACAACCGAGCACCGCTGCAGATCTAACAACTATTTCCTTCAATTCCTCGCTACTATAGTATTCCATGGCGCACAAAACTCCAAACCTATCCCTTAAGGGAGAAGTTAGTAACCCCACCCTAGTAGTAGCGCCTATTAGTGTAAAGTTAGGCAAATCCAAACGGATGGATTTAGCTGCTGCGCCCTTCCCAATTACTATATCTAGAGCATAATCCTCCATGGCTGGATATAAAATTTCCTCTACACTTCTATTTAGTCTATGAATTTCGTCTATAAATAAAACATCCTTACTATTTAAATTAGTTAATATAGCAGCTAAATCACCTGCTCTTTCAATAGCTGGTCCTGAGGTTACTTTTAAATTGCCCCCCATTTCCTTAGCTATAATATTTGCCAGGGTAGTTTTACCTAAACCTGGTGGTCCATATAAAAGCACGTGATCTAAAGCTTCATTTCTCTCCTGAGCTGCCTTTATAAAAACTTTAAGCTTATCCACTACTTTTCTTTGACCTATATATTCATCAAGACTTTGAGGTCGCAAGCTATATTCAGAATTACTCTCTTCTATAAAAGCCATTGATGATAGAATTCTTTCCTCCATTATCAAAATCCTTTCAATTCATTAGTTGTCTTAAAGCATCTTTTATTACGGTTTCAAGAGAAGCAGTTACATCAATATTTTTTAGCACCGCTACCGCTTCTTTTTCAGAGTATCCTAAGGAAATCAAAGCTTCCAACGCATCACTAAATGATGAATTTTGCTCTTTGCTATCTACACATATGCCCTCTTCGTTAATTACACATAGCTTTTTCATTTTATCCTGAAGTTCTAATATAATTCTTTGGGCGATCTTTTTTCCTACTCCTGGAGCTCTGCACAAAGCTTTCTCATCTCCAGTAGCAATAGAATATTGCAAAGTTTCCACATCTAAAATAGATTGAATGGACAGCGCAGCCTTAGCTCCCACCCCATTAATATTTATTAATAATAGGAACATCTCCAGTTCATCTCTAGAACTAAAGCCATAAAGACCGATAAAATCTTCTCTAACCATTTGATATGTATATAATAATACCTCTTCATCTATTTTAGGAAGCTTAGTTAATGTACTACCGGGGACAAATATTTTATATCCTATTCCATTGTTCTCAATAACTACATAATCCTTATAAAAGCCTTTATATTCCCCTTTTATGTATTCATACATAAACCTTCCTCCTTAATTATATCTATCATATAATACTTTACCATCGGTAAAGGAATAATTCAACAATAAACCCTTAGCATATAATGCTAAGGGTTTATTGAGGCTATGAACAAATAGCCATTAATTCATCTAAAGCCTCTTCCTTATTTCCATATTCATACTTAAATTCCTTAAGGCTTTCTTGAACACCTTCCGGTAGAGTTTCTAAAGTTCTATTTATTATATCCTCTTCCGGTTTCTCAATTAAAAGATTACCATAATTATCACACTTAAATACTGCTACAAATTCTTGATCTGTAACACCTATATAATACTTACCTGGAATATAAGAAGTATTTTTTACAAATACTATTTTATTATTTTTTTCTTCTACGTATTGAAAATTGTTTTTTCCATAATACTCTTTAACTTTATTTAAAGTTATTTCTCCAGATATTAATTTTTTTAGCTCTTGATAAGAAACTTCAAACTTATTAATTTCACTATCATTCTTCCGAAGCTTTAATATAACCTTAGAGTTTTCTGAAAGCTTTTCTTCAGATTCACTATTACTTGATAAAACCTCTACATTTTCATTAGATTTACTAATTTTTTTATTTGTAAATTTCATAGCTATATTAAAACTAATAGCAAAAAGTAAAATAACACTTAAAGCAAAGATTATAAAATAATCTGATTTACTAAATGATTTGCTAAATCTCATAATATCACTCCTTTCCATACCAAAGAGTAAATGAAGTTATTATAAGTAACACCGAAAAGCATCTTTGGTAATACTTGAACATATTAATTCCTTAGTGATATTATGGACATTTTTACCTAATTTTATACTTTATATTGTCAAAAATTTACCTTATATAAACTATTGCTCCATATTCTCTATAGAATATAGCAAATCTTCATCTAAATCTACGTCAAAATATCAATTTTCAATCTTGCTTAAATCTTTATAAAGAACTTTATTTAGCATATTATTAAAACAAAAAATCACTCTTCCAGTTACTTTTCTACAACCTTCAGAGTGATTATTGAAAAATTATTATCCAAATAATTAACTTTTTACATTCACCTTAGTTCTTTTAGTATTTAAGACCTATATCATCATGAACTAAAAATGAATTTTAAAAATCCTTCAAAAGCTTAAAACTATTAACCTTCCCAACCTTCTGGGAAATCAGCGTTGTGGTAAACATCTTGAACGTCATCATCATCTTCCAAAGCATCCAGCATTTTTTTGGAACTTAGCAGCAGTTTCTTCATCAATTGCTGTATATGTATCAGGAACCATCTTAACTTCTGCTTCTAAGAATTCTAAGCCTTTAGCTTCTAAAGCTTCTCTTACTGTACCGAAGTCTTCTGGTGATGTGGTAATAACGAATACTTCTTCTTCAGTAGCAAAATCTTCTGCTCCTGCTTCTAAAGCTTCCATAATCAATTCATCTTCATCAAGGTCATCAGTTTTCTCTATAACGATTTGTCCCTTTTTCTGGAACATGAAAGATACGCAACCTGTAGCACCCATATTTCCACCAAATTTAGTGAAAGCATGTCTCACATTACCAGCACTTCTATTTTTATTATCAGTTAACACATTAACTATAACTGCTATTCCAGAAGGTCCATAACCTTCATAAACTATTTCTTCATAGTTTACAGCATCATCTTCACCAGAGCTCTTTTTAATAACTCTGTTAATAGTATCTAGAGGCATATTATTTGCTTTTGCTTTAGCTATTACATCCTTTAATTTAGGATTGGTATCAGGATTTGGTCCACCATTTTTAACTGCTATAGTTAATTCCTTACCTAACTTTGTAAATATCTTTCCTTTTTTTGCATCAGTTTTGCTTTTTTTAGCTTGAATATTATGCCATTTTGAATGTCCGGACATTATGTACTCCTCCTAAAAAACATAATTATAACTATAACTATAACTATCACAATTTTTTAAAGAAAATCTTGAAATATTATATCATATAAATAAAATAAACTTCAACTGTCATCATGATAATATTGGCAAATGGTAAATATAAATAGCAAATTCTCAGTCAGCTATAAATCGATTAAGAATTTATTGTTTTCCTTAAAATAAATATCTTCCTTTTGATCTAGCAAGGTAAATTTATTATTGGCAATATCCATTAAGGTCTCTCTAATCTCCTCTAATTTTTCCTTTTCACAAATTATTGTGAGTTCAACCATATCGGAGTACTCAATATTGTCAATTTGCCAATTATTTTTACTAAATGTATATTGTATTTTTCCTAACATATCATAATCAATTTTAATCCTCAGCATAACAGCTTTAACTTTTTCCACTATACTGGCTTCTTTTACAGCCATAGCAGCAGCTTTTGAATAAGCTCTAACTAACCCAGAAGCTCCTAATAGCACTCCTCCAAAATATCTAGTTACAACTATAACCGTGTCTGTAAGATTATTTCTTTTAATAACTTCTAATACCGGTATTCCGCCAGTTCCTTGAGGCTCTCCATCATCACTATATCTTTGAATTGAACAATTAGCTCCAATGATATAAGCATAAACATTATGCCTTGCCTCTCTGTGCTCTGCCTTTATGCTATTAATAAAATCTCTAGCTTCATCTTCATTAGATACTCTAGCAATACTTCCAATAAATATAGACTTTTTTTCTTCAAATTCTGCGGAAGCTTGTCCTTTTACAGTTCTATACTCCATATCCTACTCCTATTGCTTATATTTTTTTAAAATTGTGGCTATTCTCCTTAAGCCCTCTTCTATTTGCTTTTCATCTGTTTGAGAAAAACCTATTCTAAAATATCTGCTTCCCTCTGATATATTTTTATAGAAAATAGAGCCAGGAGTTATTAGCACAAAATCTTTTTTACATAATTGAAATAAATCATGGGATTTTATATTTACATTATCCTTTAATTTTAAATACAAATTCATACCTCCGCCTGGACTCTCCTGTTCAATAAAATCACTTAAATATTCTTCTATTTTATTAGTCATATATGTATATCTTCCTAAGTAAATTTTATTAAGCTTTTCAATATACTCTCTCCAATATCCTGAATTAATATATAGCTCTAACGCTCTTTGCATTAGGCTAGATGTAGCTATATCAGAATTTATTTTTGCATTTTGAATTTTCTCTCTAAATTCAGGTGGTGCTATTAAATAACCCAGTCGAATACCTGGCAAAAAAATCTTTGAAAAACTTTTAATGTAAATTACTCTATTATTTTGATCCAATTGTTTAAAACTTTTATATATTATATTGGTGTCGTAAATAAGTTCAGATAAATAGTCATCTTCTATGATGTAAAAATCATATATGCTAGCCAGATTAAGAATTTTCTTTTTCTTTTCTTCAGAATAGGTTGCACCGGTAGGATTCTGAAAATAACTCATTAAATAGAGAAACTTTATTTTATTTTTTCTTAGTATGTTCTCCAGTTTCTCAATATTGATGCCATCCATTTCTATTTCCACTTCGTGGATATTAGCTCTTCTCCAATTAAAAACTGCTAAAGCACCACTATAAGTAGGCTTTTCAATTACCACTCCTTCTTGATTATTAATTAAGGCCTTTGTTACAATATCTAAGCCTTGCTGAGCTCCTGAAACAATTAAAACATCATCAGCTCTCATAGAATTATTCCAAAAGTTTTCCACTATACTCTTTCTTAAGCCTTCATAACCAAGCAACTCTTGATAAATAAGAGCTTTTGTCCCATCCCGCTCCAGCACCTTATTTATAACATCTTTAAAAACTTCTACAGAAAATAAAGTAGTACTAGCAGTTTCTCCAGTAAAGTCTATATATTTTCCCAATTTCTCTGTGGTTATCTTTTTAAATAAATCCTTATATATTTTCTTAATATTTCTACCACCATCAATTTTCTTAACAAAGGTGCCGCTTCCAATTTTCTGAATCACATATCCATCATCCTGAAGTTTTTTATAGGCGCTAATAACAGTGGCCTTATTAACTTTAAGTTCATTAGCCAAAACTCTTATAGTTGGTAATTTAAAACCATCCTTCAACCTATTTTCATCTATTAACTTTTTTATTTCATTATATATTTGAATGTATTTAGGAACTTCTGTTTCCTTTATCTTTATACCTAAACTACTCATAATTTCATCACATAACTTAATATTATTTTCATATATAATTATAGCAATAAATTGTCTATACACAACTATTTAGTAATTAACCATTTTAAAGTTAAAATTTTCTATATTACCACAGTTACTACATTTATATATATGATTGCAGTAAACATTATTTTCGATAGGCATATCCGCACTATATGGTCCTAAATAATCTTCTACCCTACCATTATCTACTAATAATTCTGAGCAATTAGAGCAACGATAGTTTAAATTATACATAGCATTACATACAGGACATACCTTCATAATATCACTCCCTAGAACTTAATTATTCGCTTCATAATGATAACTAATCATTTTATATTATTGCCTAAAGTTATAAAAATATAAGAAGGCTAAAACCTTCTTATATTATGTATTCCTTGGTCTTATTTTTAACTTCTTCATCTATCATAGCTTCAATATATATTCCATCTTCCCTATACTCTTCTAAAGTAATGTTAGCATTTCTATGCAAATATGCTGCAGTGGCACTATAACTATATGGGATTAAAAAGGTTTCTTTGGACAATTTTTCTGGCAAATGCTTAGAGATAAGCTCCAGTAATTTATCTAAATTAGTAGTTTCCTTGGCAGAAATCTCAATAACATCTAAATATTGCTCGGTATTTATATAATTATCTTTCAATGCCTTTAGGTAGGATGGTTCAACCTTATCCATCTTGTTTAGTGCCATTATTTTAGGTATATCAATGGCATTTAACTCTGTTAATACCTTTTCCACCGTTTCAATTTGCTCCCTAACTTCCGGTGAGGAACAATCTACAACGTGTACCAATAAATCAGAATAAATTACCTCTTCTAAAGTTGATTTAAAAGCTTCTACAAGATCATGAGGAAGCTTTCTTACAAACCCAACAGTATCGGTGAGAGTTATAGTTCTGTTATCCTTTAAACTTAAAGCCCTTGTGGTAGTATCTAAAGTTGCAAAAAGCATATCTGCTTCCAACACCTTTTCTTTTCCATAAGCTTCCTTAGGTAAGGCTATATCACATAGTACATTTCTCAGTGTTGACTTACCCGCATTTGTATATCCTACTAGGGAAACCTTTGGAACTTTTTCCTTGTTTCTTTTTTCCCTTTGTACTTCTCTTACTTTTTGAATTTTTTCTAATTCCCTTTTCAAATCATATATCTGCTCTTTTATATGTCTTCTGTCTGTCTCCAGTTTCTTTTCTCCTGGTCCTCTAGTACCTATACCTCCACCGGTTCTAGATAATACTGCGCCTAAACCGGTAAGTCTTGGAAGCCTATATTTTAGTTGAGCCAATTCTACCTGAATTTTAGCCTCTTTTGACTTTGCTCTTCTAGCAAATATATCTAAAATTAAGGTTGTTCTATCTATAACCTTAACACCCAAGTTTTCCTCTAGATTCCTAACCTGAGAACCGGAAAGTTCATCATCAAAAATCACTACATTAGCTCCTACAGCTTGAACAAGCATAGCTATTTCTTTTACTTTACCGCTACCTATATAAAACACCGGATCTATTTTTGACCTTTTTTGAAAAACTTGATTTACTACAGTTACCTCACAGGCTAAAGCCAATTCATGTAATTCCTGTAGACTTTCCTCTGTATCACAGCCTACTAATACAGCTCTTTCACCATCATCTTCTTTTATATTATTTTCTGCCATTGCTTGCTCTATTACTTTTATTCTATCTAAGAAGTTATAGTTAATGGTTTGCTCTATAGTTAATTCATCCGTTAGAGTAAAGGTTAATCTATCATCTGTTATATCACAAAAACCAAGAGTTATCATTGGAGTTTTTCCCTCTTGAACAGATATTGCAGCTATACAATCCAATTTAAGTCTAATAAGAGCAGAAGTATCTAAAGCTGATAATCTAGAAATTCCATTGGGATGAGTATGTATAATTCTTATGCCAGACAATCTTCTTTCTTTGATATCTATAATAGGCATATCAACGCTGCTACTATCCCCAATACAAACAGCTTTTATATTTCCTTTTCTATCTATGGCAATGCTAATTTCTCTGCCTAAAGCTAAAGTTAATCTATGTATTTTAGTGATAATATCTTCAGTGACAATCTCATCTCTGGCTACTTTTACATCATATATTTCCTCTAATTCATCCAATATTAACTTTTTTACTCCTTCAATGTTGCCATATATCAAAATCATCACTCCTCAATAAGTTTAAGCTGTCTTCTATATCTATACTTGACAACTTCCAATTAATTTTATACTATAAAAACAATATTGTAAATAAGACATTGGTTGAACTTAGGAGGAGAAAATGGAAGAAAAAAGTAGGAATATATTAATATCCGAAGATCAAATTAAAGCTAGAATTAAAGAATTAGGCGCCAATATAGAACAGGACTACAAAGACAAAAAATTATATGTTCTATCTTTATTAAGAGGAAGTTTCATTTTTACTGCTGATTTAGTTAGAGCCATAGATCTTCCTGTAAAAATCGGTTTCATGACAACTTCCAGCTATGGTGACAGTGAAGAAAGCTCTGGAAATGTTAAGATTGTAAATGATCTACCAGATGATATAACAGGCTATGACGTATTAGTAGTAGACGATATAATTGATACTGGAATAACAATGAAATTTGTTATGGAATATGTACAATCTAAAGGTGCCAATTCAGTAAAATCTTGTTCTCTTCTAGATAAGCCAGATAGAAGAGCTGTAGATGTAACTCCAGATTTTTGCGGCTTTACCATACCTGATGTTTTTGTAGTAGGTTATGGTTTAAATTATGGTGATTATTATAGAAATGTACCTTATATTTTTAACTGGGAAGAAAAATAAAAACTTAAATAAAAAAAGAAATTCAGTCATAGCACTGAATTTCTTTTGCTTTATTTTTCAAATCTATTTATTAGGCAATGAAAAACCGGCGGTATTCATATCTAAGTTAATTGCATTATCAGGAATCTTTCCTACAATTATAGTCTCGCATATGGGTACTTGATGGGTAATTTCAATTTCATTATTGTTTGAAGGTAAAGTCATTCGGATTTTAGTCTTTACTTCTACAAATATTCTATGTCTTGTTTGATTAATGCCAGCACTTTCAAAGGTGGAGATATATTTTGTTTCAATGTAACCAATAGGTTTCATTTTTACTGTAATATTAGGCCCGAAGCCTGATAAAATATTATTTTTAGCTACATAGCTAAAAGGTATGTCTAAACCTACCTGTCCCATCTTTTTCAGTTCATTTTGAGCAGTTAATGCTACATCACAAGCAATTTCATTTAATTTCATAGTATCTGCTTTTAGCATTACAATATTTCCTTCATTATCCTTTTCTACTTTAATTATTTCATCATAATTAAAATCATCCCCAAATTCTTTTATTATGCAATTATTAATTGTTACTGCAGCCTTTGCCCTCATTTCACCATCAGCTATTGCTAGTAATGTAGGCATAATACTTTTATCCATTAGAAAAACAAAAATATTTACTAAAATCAGCAAAATAATTAATATAATGGCAAGTTGCCGTTTAAACTTCAAGAACACACCTCCAGTAATTGCTAATTATTGTTATTTTTCTTTCATTGTTTTATAATAGAATAAAGATAATCATTTATATGTTTAGGGTATACATTCTAGAAAAGCTAAATAGGTGAGCTTGTTTAGAATGCATAAGATATTTTAGGAATGTATCAAATTATTTTTATAAAATCAACGTACTTAATATATACAATAATTTATATGCATCTATTTATTCAGGAATACTTTAAAGACATATATGCGAAAATTCATTTTTTTGCATACTTGTGTTATAATACTTTAGAATTGGCAAGAATAAAGCTATGTATTTTTAGGAGGAACTATGAAAACTAATAAAACTAAAAAAACTAAGAAAAAAAAGCAAAGTAAGCTTAGAAGATTTATCAAATATTTTTTTATAACATTTTTAATTTTAGGCTTAATAGGCACTGTTGGATTAGCTGGTGTAATAGTAGCTATGATAAAAACTACGCCAGAACTAGATCTCAATAGCATACTAGTTTTAGATGAACCATCAGTACTTTATGACAGCCAAGGACAACTTATGGACGAAGCTCCTACTTTATTAAAACGTGAGACTGTTTCAATAAAAGATATACCGGATAATTTAAAATATGCCTTTATTAGTATAGAAGATGAGCGTTTTCTATCACATCATGGTATAGACTATAAAAGACTTCTTGGTATAATTTACACAAATGCTAAGAAAATTATTACTAACGAAAGCGGTTTACAAGGTGCTTCTACTATTACCCAACAGCTAATCAAAAACACTATATTAACAAATGAGATTAGTGTAAAACGTAAAGTACAAGAAATGTATTTAGCAGTACAGTTGGAAAAAGCTTTAAGTAAAGATGAAATATTAGAAGCCTATCTAAATACCATAAATTTAGGTGGTAATGTTTATGGAGTGCAAAAAGCATCAGAAATGTACTTTAACAAAAAAAATTTAAATGAATTAACCCTTATTGAATGTGCCTATTTAGCTGGAGTTACTCAACATCCATATAAGTATTCCGTTTTTACTGACTATGCCAAGGAACATCCTAAGGCCTATATTACAAGAACGAAAAACGTAATTGGAAAAATGAAGGAAAATGGGCATATCACTGAAACAGAATATAAGCAAGCAATTAATGACTTAGATTCTGGTAAACTACAGGAATCTTTTAAACTTAACCAAACTACTAATGTTTCAAATAAATTGAAATATGAATGGTTCTCTAGACCAGCTATGGAACAGGTAAAAAATGATTTAATGAAGGCTTATAATTATACTTCTGAAGATGTTGAAAAATTACTTATGTATGGTGGTCTTCAAATATATACAACCATGGATAGAAACTTACAGGATCAAGCTCAAAAAATTATTGATGATTCTAAGTACTATGGTTCAAAGCAATCTGGTGACATTAGTGATCCTAATAATGTAGTACAACCTCAAGCTTCTGCTGTAATAATGGACTATCGTACAGGCGAAGTAAAAATTATTATAGGCGGTCGTGGAAACCAACCAGCTAATTCCTACAATAGAGCTACTTCAAACTCTTTTAGAAGGGCTGTAGGTTCTACAATAAAACCACTAACGGTGTACTCACCAGCTATTGATACAAAACAAATAACCGGTGGGAGCGTAATAGAAGACTCTCCACTATCTCCAGAATTGCAAAAAAAATACAATAATTATAATCCTCAAAATGCAACAAAAGGTTACTATAGAGGTTATGTTACATTAAAGGAAGCTATAACAAGATCTATAAATCTGGTAGCGGTGAAATTAGAAGATCAAATAGGCTTAAAGACCGGTGCAGAATATGGTGAAAAGTTTGGTTTAACTTTATCCGAAAGAGATAAATCCAGCATAGCTGCACTATCCCTTGGTCAAATTGATGGTGCTACTTCAATGCAAATGGCTGCAGCCTATGGTACCTTTGGAAATAATGGTGTATATACTTCTCCAATCCTATATACTAAGGTAGTAGATAAAACTGGAAAAGTTTTATTAGAAAACAAGGCTGCCACTAGAAAGGTATTATCGCCTCAAGCTTCATATATTATGTACGATTTGCTTAAGGGACCAGTTTACGACGCAGGCGGTACTGCAACTAGAGCTAATGATGCTATGGGAAATATGCCTATTGCAGGTAAAACCGGTTCTTCATCAGATTATAAAGATCTTTGGTTCTGTGGTCTAACACCTTATTACAGCGGTGCAGTTTGGATAGGTAATGATAAACCCGCTTCATTAAGTGGTATAAGTAGTAATACTTCAGCACAAATACTTGGTGAGATTATGGCAGTTGCACACAAGGGCTTAGAAGTAACGGATATCGCTCAACCTCAAGGTATTGTTAAAGCAACGGTGTGTGCGGATTCAGGATTATTACCTACAGAATTATGTACCCATGATCAAAGAGGTAGTCGTTTAGTTACAACCTACTTTATTGAAGGTACTGTTCCTACAAAGACCTGCGATGTTCATGTTGAAGCTAGTATAAATGCAAGCACTGGCAAATTAGCCAATGCAAATACTCCTAATAGTTTAATAGTTAAAAAAGTATTTATTACACGAAACTATACACCTAGTGTAAATTTACAGGATCAGGCTTATGTACTACCTGCATCATATGACAATATTCAAGCACCATCTTCCATAAACCCAAATGATAATAATAACAACAATAATATCGACAGCAATGCTAACAACAATAACAATAACAATAATAATAACAGCAACAATAATAATATTATTAATAACCCAGATCCTTCACAATTACAACAGAATAATCCAGTTCCAAATCCGCCACCTCCTGGTAATGGCAATAATGGTACTAATGGTAATAATGGTAATAATAGCAATATTAATGGTGATAATAAATCAAATGACAATACAACCACAGACCCTAATCAAGAACCAACTGATAATTAATATAAAAAATTCTAGGGCGAAGCTAAAATTAGCTTCGCCCTAGAATTTTATAAAATATTGATACAAACACATAAATATTTTTTATTCTTCAAGTTTTTCTTTAATTTGCTTCAATACCCTTTTTTCAATTCGTGAAACTTGTACTTGACTAATTCCAAGCATTTTTGCCACTTGTATTTGTGTCTTATCTTTAAAATATCTCAACATTATAATTTGCCTTGCCTTCACGTCAAGGCTTCCTATAGCTTCTTTTAATGCTAACCTATCTATTACTTCTTTATCTTCATCACTTTTCTCAGTAAGTTTATCTATTAAGAGTACAGGCGAACCATCATCTTGATGAATGGTATCATAAAGATAATGCATACCCTGTAGAGATTCTGAAGCCATTAAAACCTCTTCTTTCTTTATTCCGGAATACTCTGATAATTCTTCAATTGTAGGGGCTCTATTCAATTTTTTTGTTAATTTTTCCTTATCATAATGTAACTTACGAGCTAAATTCTTAACATTTCTGCTAACTTTAATAATACCATCATCACGAAAAAATCTTTTTATCTCACCTATTATCATTGGTACTGCATAAGTAGAAAACTTTACATTATAAGATGGATCAAAATTATTTACTGCTTTCACCAGGCCAATAGAACCTATTTGAAAAATATCCTCATATTCATATCCACGATTTAAAAATTTCTTACTTATGGATGATACTAAAGGTAAATTCATTTCTATGACCTTATTTAAAGCCTCTTTATCTCCTGATCTTGCAAGTTGTATAAGTTCCAAATTATCATCGTAGTTATAGCTCTCCTTCTTTACAACTTCTCCTTCCATACTTCTCCACCTAACTTAAAGATTTAAATACTTTTTTCATTGTAACTTTAGTGCCTTTAGCTAGCTTAGAATCAACCTGCAAGCTGTCCATAAAGGTCTCCATAACGGTAAATCCCATTCCAGATCTCTCTAAATCCGGTCTTGATGTATATAAAGGTTGCATAGCCTGTTCTACATTCTCTATACCTTTACCTTCATCGCTTACAACTATAGTCACTTCATTTCCCTTTATTGAAGCCTCAATAACAACGGTGCCATCTTTATTCTCATAACCATGAATAATAGCATTAGTTACTGCTTCAGATACAGCAGTTTTTATATCTGTAACCTCTTCTATTGTTGGATCTAACTGAGATACAAAAGCAGCAACTGCAACTCTAGCGAAACTCTCATTCTCTGACTTGCTCTGAAATTCAATCTTTATCTTGTTTTCGTACATAACAATCCCCCCAATTTAGAACTTATTAACAGCTTCTTCCACACTATCAAATACTTTTATAATTTTAAACATACCTGATAACTCAAATACTCTTTTAATAGAATCCTTAACCTCTGTCACACAAACAGAACCATTCTTTGCAACTAACTTCTTATACCTACCAATAACTACACCAATACCTGAACTATCCATGAAAGTAACACCGGAAAAATTCATTATTAGCTTAGTTACCTTTTCTCTTTCCAGTCTATCATCTATTTTATTTCGCACCTCCGCTGCACTGTGATGATCCAACTCCCCTACTAATTGAACGATTAATTTGTCATCCTTATTTTCAAATTTAATATACATAATTTCCGCTCCTTAGGAGCAGTTTCCCCCCTTTGTTTTGTAATTTTATAAATATATCTTAGCATTTGAGTATATGTATAGATTTCAACTTACTATTATATGCCAAGTTGTACATTTATAGTATTCTACTTATGAGCAAAAATTCCTTCTAAATTTTGGAAATATTTGCGTACATTATATTATTATACCAATAATTATTACTTTTTATACATTAGAAATCAAATTAGTATTAGCTAAAAGTATTGAGACTGTCAAAATTTATGTTATAATTTAACTTGAATTCAAAACAATAATTGCTAAAGGAGGATTTTTTAATGGAAATGTGGTTAAAAGAAGGGCAGATAGAAAATTCTGCTATGACCTATAAAGTTAAGGAAACCCTTGTAAGAAGGAAAACAGAATATCAGGACTTAGCCATATTAGATACATATGATTTTGGGAGAATGCTTGTGTTAGATGGTATAGTACAGACATCTATTAAAGATGAATATGTATACCATGAGATGATAACTCATATTCCATTAAACACTCATCCTAATCCTAAAAAGGTTTTGGTAGTAGGAGGTGGTGATGGTGGAGCTATAAGAGAAATCTTAAAACACCCTTCCGTTGAAAAGGCTGTTTTATGTGAAATTGATGGTGCAGTTATAGAGGAATGTAAAAAGTATCTTCCAGAAATAAGCTATGCATTAGAAGATCCAAGATGCGAAGTTTTTATTGGTGATGGAATAAAATATGTTCATGAACATAAGAATGAATTTGATGTAATAATAGTAGATTCTACTGATCCTTTTGGTGCTGCTGAAGGTTTATTTGGAGGAAGCTTCTACAAGGAAATTTACGAATGTTTAACTGAGGATGGTATTTTTGTTGCTCAAACAGAAACTCCTTTCTACCTTCCTGAAGTAGTAAAAAAAGTATTTAATGATGCAAAAGCTATTTTCCCAGTGACTAAACTGTTCATGGCTGCTATACCAACATATCCCAGTGGTTATTGGAGCTTTACTATAGGTTCAAAAAAATATGACCCTGAGAACATAGATCTAACTAATAAAATTAAACTTGATACAAAATATTATACAGAGAAACTTCATAAAGCTGCTTTTGTTCTACCTAAATTTATTGAAGATCTTACAAGATAATTAAAATGTAACTAGAATCTATAAATGAAGGTGCTGTTGCACAATTAACTGATTTTGCTTGATTGTGCAACAGCACCTTTTTATATATAGTTTAAAATCAACCTTTAAACTCTTCTATATACTTTATTTCTTTTTCACTGAACCGAAAGTATTCAAACAAGTTAACGTCTATATTTATATCTTCCGTAGGAATATATAATCTATTTAAATTATTAGGATAATATTCATATAATTTCCCACCTAATTTTTTTGCAAAACTCTTAAAATAAATCTCATAAATTTTACTGTTC
Source organism: Clostridium sp. N3C (assembly GCF_900095445.1). GTDB lineage: Bacteria > Bacillota > Clostridia > Clostridiales > Clostridiaceae > Clostridium_AU. The sequence continues at coordinate 106,541 of NZ_FMJL01000002.1, read as the reverse complement.
AATACCTTTTTTATAAATTCATAACTTATGACTTCCTCTTCCTGTAATACTAAGCAATAAACATCGGCACTAAAGTAATTACCTTTATCTACCACAAACCTATTGTCAGCACTCTTGAATGGAAAAATAATTTTTTCTCTTTCAAATAAGCTACTATCTCTACCCCATTGAAGCTCATACCATTTTCTTTTCCCTTGTCTACATTCCCGTCTTTTCATTAATCTATCTTTATAATTTTCCATAAATTTTATGGCGTAAGGATGACTACTCTCATTTTTTATAAAATTTGAATATATTATATACTGCTGCGCCTTTATTTCTTTGTCTATAGATATGGAACTACTCTTTATCCATGGTCTTAATAATTCCTTTTCTATATTGTGCTTCAAAACAAGTTCTTCCGTTACAATAAAAGCCTTATCACAACCTGTAATAATCCCCTGATAACTGTTGCATATTTCTCCTAAGGTCTTGCTACACCTTTGCTCAATTTTACTTATAATATTCAAAACCATCTCATTCTGCAACTTCCAAGGATCAGCATTTAAACTCACTGTAGCTACAGTAAATGTGTTAAAAGTCCATTGCTGGAATTTATATTTACCTTCTTTTGAAGTGTTAGACTTGCTTACAATAATATTTCTAGAAGGCTCACTACCTAAAAAGATTATTGCCGGGTCTATACCTGCATTTTTAAACGGCCTATTTCCATAAAAATCCACAATTTTATGTATATTGCTCTCACTTAGCATATAGGCTCTTAGCTTTGCGCCACTGAGAGCTTCCATAAAATATCTAGAAGTAATCAAAGTTATTTTATAATTCTCATAAACGCTTTCTAAGGACTTTTTAAAAAAACAATAAGATAAATCTCCCTTATCATTTAATATATCTTTATATAATTCTCGTATCTTCTTTGCATATTCTTTATCTAAAAATTTAGTACCAACATAGGGAGGATTTCCAATAATAATGTGAAACTTATCTTCTAAATCATCTGTTAGAAAATCTTTATTGATTAGATTATTCTCGTTAAAATATTCTGCCCTTTCGTATAATTCAATAGCTAATATTTTCAAAGCAGTGGTATCTATATCTATACCATATAGGTTGTTGTCTAATATATGCTTATCCAAATTACTAAGATTTAGGTTTAAACCATAGCTTTTATTAATTAGGTCTAAATTATTCATATATATTTCTTTTAGTTTATCAAATACCATGAGAAGTATATTACCACACCCGCAACTAGGATCTAAAACTTTAATAAAGGGATTTTTAATTACCTCTTCCTCAATAGTATTGTTAATCATGTAATTAACAATTTCTTTAGGTGTATATACCACACCTTTTTTACTATCTGCTATTTTTTCTGCATAGTAGTCTCCAAAGGAATCTTCTTCTTTCATTCCTAAGAAAAATTTACATCTTTTAATAATATTTTTTTTACATATACTATCCTTAGAACTTAAAATTTCTTTATATAAGTTATCTATACTTTCGTGAAAACTCAAACTAATCCTCCCCCAAGTATATTAATTTTACTGTCATTTTATCCATCATTATAACACAGAAAAGGAAGTGCTTAAATGAACAAATGCTTAATATCTAATTTACTAAGTCTTTTTCTAGTTGCTTCCACCTGTTTCCCAAAACCTTATGTATCAGTCCTAGCTCAGTGCAATAAAAATAATAAAGACCAATCTGCTCAAGCAGAAGACTTAGAGCCTATTTTTATAAACGACGAACTAGAGGAATATAAAAACTGCGAGGAAGAAGATAATAGTGTTATTAGGAAGAAGTTACTTATAGACTCAAATTATAAACATCTCAGCACAAAGGAACATTCTTGGTTTTTTAAACCTAATAATAAAGGTCTTCCTCCAGAGGAACCTGAAGAAGTAATTGAATTACTAAAAAATAACGAAGGATACTATCTAGGAAATACAAAGGAAAAAGAACTCTATTTAACTTTTGACGAAGGTTATGAGAACGGCTATACCAATGACATTTTAGACATACTAAAAAAACATAATGTTAAAGCTGCTTTCTTTGTTGTAAAACCTTACTTAAAAAGCAATCCGGATATAGTAAAACGTATGGCAGATGAAGGACATTTAGTTTGTAATCACTCTGCTCATCACCCCTCTATGGCTAAAATAACAGATTTTGAAAAGTTTAAAAAGGAGCTTGGTGAAGTAGAAGAATTGTATAAGGAAATTACAGGTAAAGATATGCCTAAGTATTTTCGACCTCCTATGGGTAGATACAGCGAACTTTCTCTACATTACACCAAGGAACTAGGCTATAAGTCTATATTCTGGAGTTTGGCCTATTTCGACTGGGATCCTAAAAAACAACCAAACCCAGAGGAAGCAAAAAAGAAGCTATTGCAAAGAACTCACAATGGCTCAATTATTTTACTCCATGCTGTATCAAAAACAAATAAAAACATATTAGACGATTTATTAACTACCTGGAAGGAACAAGGTTACAGTTTTAAGACTTTAGATCAACTGTCTATGAACTAGAAATAAGAAAGTATAGGGAAGGCTTTTCACCAATCTTACTAATACGAAAAACCTTCCCTATATTTAAAAATTAATTCTTTTTATATCCCATAATCTTCTCATATACTATATTCATAATTTCATTTTTTAGATTTTCTGCTTTAAATACTAAGGCTATACTTTCATTTTCCACTTCCTTATACTTTTCATCCTTAAGAGCTTTATAATTTATCATTACATTTAGCATACAGCTCTCTACAGCCGAATAAGCTAACATAGCAGAAACTCCTGCATCAGAAATAACATTTGAATTACCAAATTTAGCTGCTGTAAGAATGTGTTCCATCAATTCTACGGTTTCTTTCATTAAGCTATAAGGTACCATCATAGCATTATATAAACCCTCTGAAATCATTTTTCTTCTATGTTCTTTCTCTTCATCACTGTTTTTTGGCAGCCTATAGCTTTCCATCAAAGTTGAAAAGGCTTCTCCATCTTTATTTATAAATTTCTGAAAGTCCTGTAACTTTAATGTAGAGTACTCCAAAGCTTTTTCAACATTCTCTTGTTCTTCCTTATTTAAATTATCATAGCCTTTCTTGCCAATGGTAAGATTAAATACCATAGAGTTTAAGGCTGCAGACAGCGCAGATGCTAATGCCGCTGCTCCACCACCACCAGGTACTGCACTGCTGGACGCTAATTTTGCTAAAAAATCACTTATTTGATCCTTCTCAAATCCCATTTTTAATCCTCCATAAACATTCAATTTTCATATATAATTTATTATTTTTTAAGAAGCTCTTTAAAATCTCTAAACCTTAATATATATAAAGATGCAAAATATGTTAATAGACCTAAGAAAAAGCTTACTATTATCAGTAAAAATGAAGATTTTATGTAATTCATTATTATGTTAATCAAACCAATCATAATTAAGTTCGCTACTATAATTTTAACAATTTTAGTTTTCTTTTCCAAAATTATTTTAGTTTCTTTCTTTAGTTGATAATAAAAAATTAAACAGGATCCTGTTACCGCTAAAGAATTTCCCAACGCTAAGCCTGGAGCTCCTAAGATTTTTAAAAATATGGGAGCAAAAATAAAGTTCAAACCAATACATATAATAGAATTAAAGGCGGCAATATTTGCTTTGTTAACTGAGAAAAAGGCTCTGCTTATTAAATCTCTAATACCGTAAAAAATAATAGTTGGAATATAATATTTTAACACCGCTGCCGTTTGTAAAACCTCTGAATAACCAAAATTTCCACGCATTAGATAAACAGATATAACAGACTCACCTAATAGGAATAAAGCTGATGCTGCAGGCACTGTTAGCATCAATATTACAATAATACCCTTAGATAATTCCTCATTAAATTCATCATAGTTATCCCTATTAAGAAGTTTACCTAATTTAGGGTACACAATTAAAATGATAGCCTGACCAATTACTTCATACACCAGCATGTTTATTTTATTTGCATATTCAACAGAAGATATTCCTCCCTGTGGTAGCTTTCCTGCATAAAACCTAAGAATAAATATGTTAATTTGAGCTAAGGAAGTAGAAAATATTATAGGCACTACATTTCTAAACAGTAATTTTACTTCTTCCTGTCTAAAATACAAAACCGGTCTATACTTATAACCTAATTTAATATATCTTGGCACCAATACAAGAAGCATCATTAAAAAACCTATAGCAGTAAATACACCGAATCCTATTAAGCCATAAAAGTTTATAAATATAAGTAAATATATTATATTAATAATATTAGGCGATATAGGTCCAAAGGCCACTTCGGTGAAATGATTATGATTCTGTAAAACCCCTGATAATACACTTTGTGCTCCAATAAATACTACTGAGATAATCATTACCCTAAACATAAAAATAGCTTGCTGCAAGGAATAATTATCTTTAGCTATAGTTGGGGCTAAAATGATAACGATGTTCTTTGCAAAAATTCCGCAGATCAAAACAACTATTGCCGCTACTATTGTAATTATAGTAATCATATTATTAATAAAATAATTATTTTCTTCCTTGCTTTTGCTAATTAACATAGAATTAAATAAAGGTATAAAAGCATTAGTAATACCATAACTAATGCTTATGAGTAACATTGTACTTCCAAGGGCAAAGGTATAAATATCATTTTCTATAGAAAGACCAAAATTGCTGGCAATTAATGCATCTCTTATCAAGCCGAAAACTTTACCTATAATTATTATGATCATAACTTTTAAGGTACTGTTAAATGAAATTTTCTTCATATCTTATTTTCCTTTTTCTTTGATAGTATAGTTAAAGGTATTACATTCATAATAAAATAGAAATTCATAACTTTAGGCAAAAGTATAATATTATCAAAGATACTCATAATCCAAAATAGTACATTTACTATTGTGATAGCTATGCAAATATTTCTGATCCTTCCACTGCTGGATTTTACAGCCTTTATTGAATTAAATAATATAAAAATCATCAATAAAATAAACGGAATAAAGCCAACTATTCCAAGTTCACTTAAAAACTTTAAATATATGTTATGAGTATGATATATATCAGGATTGTATTGATACTGAGGATACCTTTGGTAATATTCTTTAAAAACCGCTTCAAAATTACCTATCGCCACACCTATTATAGGATGATCTTTAAACACTAACCAGGCTATTTTATAAATTTGACTCCTGCCAGCATCACCTGTGTTAAGCCTTTCCTTCACAAAAGGTGTTTGCAATAATACAATGAATGCTGGAATAAAAATATATAATAACTTTCGTATATAGAAAACAGAAATAATTATACCCCCTAATCCCATAGCCAATAAAGCATTCCTTGATCCTGTAAAAATAATGCTTAAAAAGATCATCACCAACTCTAATATATAGAATATCTTTTTCTTTTTATTTTTCTCATCCCACATAAGGATCAATAATGGAAAAAACAGTATCACCAAATATCCCCCATATATATTTGGATTTCCTGTAGTTGCTTCTATTCTTAATAGTCCATTCACATCTTCGAAACCAAAGCCATGAACTTTTTCATAAAATCCAATTAACAGTACAATAAATGCAGGATAATATATAAGTTTTACCAACTTCTCTTTGTAAAATTCTGTATTACACTCAAATCTAAATATAAAGAAAAGTCCTGTTATAAGCCCAAATCTTAATGTCTCTTTTAGAACCAAAAGCACACTTGTACAATAAGTAATAGAAAGCATCATTAAACAAGTAATTATTAACATCAATAAAGAAACCGGTTCTTTTATAAAGTGGATAAAGTTTTCTTTAAATGCTTTCAACTTGTTTCTGTCCCTAAGAACATACAATAAGTAAAATAATAATACAAGTAATAACATTACCTCAGTAATAGGATACTTCCAATTGAGCCTAGATGGCACTAGAGGAAATAATACTATGTACAAAATAAAACTATAATAAAACAACTTTTTCATGGTTATATCCCCTATCAAAATATTTAATATCTTTTATATCATTAATTTAGCACTTTTTCATCATAATCTTCTTCATATATAAACTTATGAAGGACTTCTAAATTCTTATTTCTATCCCAGCCAAGGAAGTATTCATTTCTTATATATATAACATTATCTTCCAAAGGCAATCTGAATTGCTCTACCTTATTCACACCATTTAAGGTAATTTCTTTTGCAAGGCTAATTATTTCTTTCTTTTCTAAACTAGTTTCAACGTAAGGTAAGATTTCACTTATGATTTCCATCATTTTCGTAACATCCTGTTTAGTTATTTTATTAAATATTTCCGTTAAAACATTTCTTTGTCTTAATGTCCTATCAAAATCTCTATTGCCTACATAACGTATTCTACAATAACCTAAAGTCTGTCTGCCATTTAATAATTGCTTTCCTGCCTTAGTGACTAAAGGAGGATTACTGTCATTTTGAAGCTTTGAAAGTTCTCTAATATAATTATTCATTACTGGTATCTCCGCCTCTTTAACCTCTACTTCAACACCTCCTATAACATCTACTACCTTTTCCATTCCGCTAAAATCTACCTTTATATAATCTCTAACATTAGTTTTAAAATTTTCATTAATTACCTTAGTAGTCAATGGTGCTCCACCATATCCATAACTTTGATTTATTCTATCAGTATTTAAGCCTTCCATCGTTCCTCTGCCTTCCATGGTTACAACCATATCTCTCATTATAGAGCTAAGCTTTAACTTTTTATGTTTTTTATCTATAGTGGCAACAATCATTGTATCACAACGGGCAAAATCCTCAGGATGTCTTGCATCAATACCTAATAGCAAAATATTAATATAATCATCTTTAACTCCTTGATTTTCTTCTGTATAAACTTGTTCGTCTATACCCAGTTCTTTTTCATCTTCTGGCAATGGAGTATACTTAACCTTATCTAATTGCTTCATTGCCATATAGTAAGTTCCTCCTGCAGCAATAGCTAATAAAGATATAAAAGTTATTGCCACTATTAGGATAACTTTTGTTTTTCTCCTTAACTTTCTCATTATTTATCTATCCCCTTTTTATTACCTTTAATTATATCTTATAAGTTGAGTGATTTAAACAAAAAATAAACCAGCTTTACCCCGGTTTATTTTTCAATCCTTTATTTTATTGTATTTATTTCATCATATAATCCCTTAAATCTGCCATCCTCTCTTAACTCTAGCAGATATTTCATAAATGGATATTTTAAATCATCCCTCTTTAATGCAAATTCAACACTTGCTTGTAAGAAACCTAATTTGTCACCCACGTCATATCTGCGTCCCTCAAAATTATAGGCATACATAGCTTCATGTTGTATTAAAGTTTTTAATGCATCTGTTAATTGAATTTCTCCACCTTTTCCTGGTTTAGTATCACTTAATATATCAAATATTTGAGGAGTAATTATGTATCTTCCTAAAATAGCAATATTTGATGGAGCTTCTTCTACTTTAGGCTTTTCAATTAAATCCTTAACTTTATACACTCTATCTTCTATATGCATACCTTTAATAATGCCATATTTAGAAACATCCTCTTCTAAAACCGGCTGTACACCTAAGATACTTGTTTTATACTCATCATAGCAATCAATAAGTTGTTTTAAACAGGGCACCTCACTATCAACTACATCATCACCTAGCATTACAGCAAAGGGTTCTCTTCCAACAAAGGTTTTTGCACAATTTATAGCATGTCCAAGCCCCTTAGGTTCCTTCTGCCTAATGTAATATATATTTGCCATGTTTGATATTTCTTGCGCCATTTGAAGCAGTTCTTCTTTTCCACTGCATTCTAATTCCTTTTCTAATTCTACAGACTTATCAAAATGATCCTCAATAGCTCTCTTATTTCTTCCTGTTATAATCAAGATTTCTTCAATACCAGAAGCCACCGCTTCTTCAATTATATATTGAATAGTTGGTTTGTCTACAATTGGTAGCATTTCTTTTGGTTGAGCCTTTGTAGCAGGTAGAAATCTTGTACCTAGACCTGCTGCGGGAATAACTGCCTTTCTTACCTTCACTTAATGTACCTCCTTTTGAAAAGTTATTATTTTCTTAGAAAAAAACTAAAAAAGCTTTTTTTCTTTTTTTCACTTTTTATATCCAAAACTTCAACTTCTTCACCTTGGAGTATTTTTTTCTCGTTATACTTAATCCAATTGAAAAGTTCAGGATTAATGTCTTCTATTTTCTGTAGGCCTTCTTTAATATCAGAATTTCTTCTACTATTATTATGACCATCACTTCCAACTATATGAATAAGATTTCTAGCCACAAGTTTTTCCGCAAATTTCTTTATGTTTGTACCATATTGACCACAAAGACTACCTGCATTAAGCTGTGCTAAGTTCCCTTGCTCTATCAAGCTTACAAGAAGATCCGGTTCTTTCATGATTCTCAAATTACGTTCTGGATGGGCTAATACAGGTATAGCCCCTAATAATCTCAATTCATAAAAAACCTTTTCTGTATAGATTGGAAACTCCATCATTGGTAATTCAATTAATAAATATCTATTAAAATTATATCCCCAAATTCTATTATCATTATACAATCTTGGTAATTCAGGATCAATGTATATCTCTAATCCAGGAATTATTTCTATATTTTCAAAAGCATCTTTAACAAGTTTAAGTTTCTCTTTATAAGTTTCTAGACTTATTTCAGATTCTTCTGTAATAAAATGTGGAGTAGCACATAGATACTCCACACCTTGCTTTAAAGAATTATTAATCATTTCTTTTGTCATTTCAATATTAGATGATCCATCATCAACTCCAGGTAATACATGACAATGAAAATCTATCATAACATCCCATCCCTAGCTTCTAATTTTCTTCTTTATAATAAGTGGTATAGTATTTGCCATAATAATAATGTTCTGATTTTTCAGGAACTTTATTTAGTACAACACCTAATATTTTTGCTCCAACCTTATCCAATAGCTCCTTAGTCTTTACTAATCCAATTTTTTCTGTAGTACCATAACTTGAAACTATTAAAGTGCCCTCAGCAATGGTTGATAAAATCTGAGCATCTGTTACGGCTATCACTGGTGGAGCATCGATTAACACCATGTCATATGCCTTAGTAAGCTCACCTAAAAGATGTTTCATTCTTTTTGTACCTAAAAGTTCAGCAGGATTAGGTGGTATTGGTCCACTAGTTAATGCACTTAAATTAGGAACTTTAGTACTTAATACCACATCATTGAAAGAGTTTTTTTCTTGTATTAATAGGTTTGTTAATCCTTCCGTATTAGGCAATCCCAGCTTTTTATGTACTGTAGGTCTTCTTAAGTCACAATCAACTACCAATACACTTTTACCACTTTGAGCTATGGTAATTGCCAAATTAATCAAAACGGTACTTTTTCCCTCACTAGGTACTGATGATGTTACTACAATACTTGATAATGAGTCATCTAAACCTGAAAACTGTATATTAGTTCTTAATGTTCTAAAAGCTTCTGCTGCTCTAGACTTAGGGTTCTTAAAAGCTACTAAATTCTTTACCATATGCTCACCTCTATTTTTCTCCCTCTACCATTGGAATTATTCCTATAACCGGAACCCCTATTAATTTTTCTACATCCTCTTGAGTTTTTACTGTATTATCTAAGTACTCAAGTAAGAAAGCTATTCCCACAGAAACCATAAGACCTATAAAAAATGCTATAAGCATATTTAACACAGGTTTTGGACTAGATGGTGAAGTAGGCACTAAAGCATCGTCCAAGATGTGAACACCATCTTCATTTAAATAATCTTTACTAGTTTTTTTTAGAGAATAAGCTAACTGATTTGCAATACGGGCAGCGGTTTCGGCGTTATCTGATTCAACAGTTAAGGTTAATAACTGGCTATCACCTTCAGGAGTAGCTGAAATCATTGACTTTATTTCTTCTACTGAATATTCTAGGTCTAGCTTGTCTTTAACATCTTCTATAACGGTTCTAGAAACAGCAATGGTACTGTAGGTTTTCACCAACTTCTGATACATCATTATATCATTGTAATTATACGAGGTGCTTTGACCATTTTCGTTTTTACCTATTATAACGGAAATATCGGCCTTATATTTAGGTTCAATAATTAAATAGCTAAATATAGCACTAACAACAGTACTTAAGATTGTAATAATAAATATTATCATGAATCGTTTCTTTAATATATTTATATACTCCTTAATTTCCATCATTAACTCCCTCCTTCTAAGATTTTCTCAATATCTTTTAGAACTTCATCCTCCCTATCAATTTTTTTTGCAATTTCCAAATGAATTTTAGCTTGTTTTATGTCTCCAATATTGATATAACACATAATTAAGTTAGTACAAACCTCTACTGAACGGGTAACTTCAAAAACCTTTCTAAAATAGGTTATAGCAGTATTAAAATCACCTAAACAGGCATAATTTAATCCCAGTTCATTATAGAGATCTAATATATCCTTATCTATTGCAATTGCCTCATTTAAATAGTATATAGCCTTATGATTAGCTCCCAGGTTTCTATAAGCAATAGCTATATAATAATAGAGAAAAGCATCTTTCTCCATCTCTTCTAATAAGGGTAAAAGTAATTTTAAAGCATATTCAGGATTAGTCTTAACATTTTCTTTACCCTTTTCAAAATCTGCTAGAAGCTTTAGTTTTTCATTATACTCTGACACTTCTGCTTCTGACTTACCACCATAGCTATAATATAAATTTAAACTATTTAAAGCATCAACATATTTTCCTTCTTCATTATACAATAGACTTTCATAAAAAAAAGCCATAGGAAACTTCAGTTCTTTACCATAGTCTAGAAGCTCATTGAATTCATCCAAATAAGTTTTGTTGCTTTTCAAACTAGTGTTCAAACACCAAAGCATCTTATTATAAATATCTTCATCTATGTTTGTAATAAACAATCCTCTAAGTAACACATAACTTTCTAAGTAATCATTATTTTTAACGTAATCTGCTATAATTGCTTTTACTGTTAAAGAACACCAATCATTTGTTTTTATAATTTTCTTATATGTAGTAACATATCTAAATCCTTCATCACAACCAATAACATAATACATTCCTTCTACAAAATATTTTACAGGAATCTCCTCTAAGTTGTTATTTAACTTTATTTCATCAATTATCTTATTTGCTCTTATTGGTAAATATACGCTATCTTCTACTGAAACATTAAATATTTTTTGTAAAACATCTTTATTTATATCTAAAAAAATAAAATTTGAAAGTTTTGATGATAATAAGCTTCTATTTAACATATTCCTCCACATTAGTACATTTTTTTAAGTATCCTTAAATATAATAATTGATAATAAGGAAATTGTAAAGCTAATTATATAAAACTTTACAATTTCCAAAAAACTCTTTATATATTGCAGGCCTTTTCAATCAATGACATTACTATAGTTTTAAATTCTTCGATCTTTTGGTCTGCGTCTTTTAATGAATCTCCTACTACTGATAAGTATACTTTCATTTTTGGTTCTGTACCGGATGGTCTAACAACAAACCAAGAACCATCATTTAAAACAAACTTTAACACATTTGAAGTAGGAAGATCAATTTCCTTTTCTGTATTATTAACAAAATCTGTTTCCTTACTTAATTTATAATCAAACTTCTTATCAATCTTAACTCCATTAAGTTCTTGTCCCATGGAATTTCTAAGATAATCTAAGGCCTTAGCTATCTTTTCTTGTCCTTCTTTACCCTGAAGTTCTATGGAAACTAGATTTTCTTTATAATAACCATATTTATCATATAAATCTAATAATGCTTCATATAAAGATAAGCCCTTTGACTTATAATATAAAGTCATTTCACAGATTAACATTGAAGCTATTACTGCATCCTTATCTCTTACAAAGTCTCCTGATAAATAGCCGTAGCTTTCTTCAAAACCAAATAGGTAAGTGGATTCTTTAGTAGTCTCATATTCCTTAATTTTTTCACCTATATACTTGAATCCTGTTAACACGTCTAGTAGTTTAACGCCATAATCTGCTACAATATTTCTTACCATTTCTGTAGTAACTATAGTTTTTATTACCACACCATTATTTGGCAACTTATTTGCTTCCTTCAATGAAGATAAAATATAATGAGTTAGCAATACGCCGGTTTGATTTCCAGTAAGAACCTTATAGTCACCATTGCTTGTTTTTACTACTACACCTATTCTATCGCAGTCAGGATCTGTACCAAAAATTATATCTGGTTGAATTTCCTTAGCCATATCTAAAGCAATAGCAAATACCTTTGGATCCTCTGGATTTGGATAAGGCGCTGTTGGGAAATTACCATCTGGCATTTCTTGTTCCTTAACCACATGTACTCCTGTATAACCAAGTTCCTTTAACACTCTTCTTACAGGTATATTACCACTACCATGAATAGGAGTATAAATTATTTTAAGGTCTTTAGCCATCTCTTTAACAAGATCTTTTCTAATAGTTAGATCTTTAACTTTACTATAATATACCTTGTCAACATCTTCTCCTATAATTTGAACCTTTGAATTATCAATAGCAGTTTGTAAATTTTCCTTCTTTATTTTTTCAAAGCTGTCTACTTTTTCTATGTAGGACAATATTTCTTTTGCAGCTTTGTCAGTAACTTGCCCTCCGTCTTCACCATATACTTTATATCCATTATACTGCTTTGGATTGTGGGAAGCGGTTATTACTATACCACCTTTGCAATTCTTCTCCCTTACTGCGAAAGAAAGCATAGGAGTTGGTCTCAAACTTTCAAAAAGATATACTTTTACATCATTTGCACTAAGGATTTCAGCAGCAGTTTCTGCAAATTCCCTCGACATATTTCTTGAATCATGAGCAATTACTACAGAAGCTTCCTTTCCGTATTTGCTCTTTAAATAGTCAGCAAAACCTTGAGTAGCTTTACCAACAGTATAAATATTCATTCTGTTAGAGCCAGCACCAATAACGCCTCTAAGTCCACCGGTACCAAACTCTAAGTCTTTATAAAATCTATCTTCTATTTCTTTTTCATCTTTGATCGCTAGCAATTCTCCCTTAGTCTTTTCATCGATAAATGGAGAATTAACCCACTGATCATACTTCTCTTTAAAATGCATTATATCCCTCCTATTACATTCTAATACTATATTATACTATAAATTCGCAAAAACAAAAGACTTATTATAGAAAATTGGCGTAGTTCATAATAAAGAACTACGCCAATATATTATTCTTTTTCTACATTTTCTTCCGTTGTATCTGAAATTTCCTCATCTGAAAGTGGTACATTTGTGTTAGCACCTGTAACGGTAGCTATAACTGTATTAATATCTTCCATAAATGTAATATCACTAGCTACCTCTAAATTACTTAACCTATAAGACTCACCATATTTTAAATTTCTAAGATCCGCACTTATATATTTAGGCAAATCTTTAACCTTTCCTTGTACTTTAACGCTGGACTTTTCTTTTTGAAGTATGCAACCCTTCTGAGACACTTTTTCTTCATTTATGAAATGTATTGGTATCTCAGCCTGAACAGTTTTGTCCTCGTGCACATTTTCTAAATCAATATGTAATATTTTATGAGTTACTGGATCTTTTTGGATTTCTTTTATTATGGCCTGGTGAGTAGTACCGTTTATATTTATACTCTTTACTCCGTGCTCACCCTCTTTTAAAATTTCTCTATTAAGTTCTAGTTCGGAAATTTCAAATAATAAATTGTTGAATTTTTCACCATATAGAACTCCTGGAATTTTCCCATTTCTTCTAACCTTACCGGCAGCATGGGTACAATCCTTTGTTCTTACATTGCAGTTTAAAACACCCATAAATCTTACCTCCTCCCCTATCATTCTTCCCAGTAGTTTGATTAATATTCCTATTTCTATACAATTTTTTCTATGATAATTAAAATTTCTTATATATCCAATAAGATTGACCCTTCATATAATATAGTGTTTCTATAGATTCTCTAAATAATAACTTATGATTTTAAAGTAAAGAAAGGGTTGGATTAAAGTGTATAAGTTAAATCAAAATAAAACGCCCTTATTTAGCGCACTTTTAGAATATGTTAATAAAGGTATAATTCCTTTTCATGTACCTGGACACAAGAATGGAGTAGGGATTGAAAAGGAATTTAAAGAGTTCTTAGGTGATAATGTATTTAAAATAGATTTAACTTTATTAAAGATGGTTGACAGCTTACATCATCCCACGGGAGTTATCAAGGAAGCTCAAGAATTAGCCGCTGATGCTTATGGTTCCGACGCCTGTTTTTTTTCCATTCAAGGTACAACAGCAGCAGTACAAGCAATGATTCTATCTGTTGTTAGTGAAGGAGAAAAGATCATAATTCCTAGAAATGTTCATAAATCCGTTACCACTGGTATAATAATGTCTGGTGCTATTCCAATTTATATGAAACCAGAATTTAACAAAAGACTAGGTATAGCCCAAGGAGTTACTCCAGAAACTGTAGCTGAAACACTTGCAAAGCATACTGACGCCAAAGCTGTGCTAATTATTAATCCAACTTATTATGGAGTAGCTACAGATATAAAAAAAATCACAGAAATAGTTCATAGCTATAATAAGCTATTAATAGTAGATGAAGCTCACGGTCCTCATCTTAACTTCCATGAAAAGCTACCTATTTCAGCTATGGAAGCCGGTGCGGATATGTGTGCCCAAAGCACCCATAAAATTATAGGCTCCTTAACTCAAAGTTCTCTCCTTCATATGAAAAAAGAAAGGATTGATGTAAGAAAGGTTCAACAGGTTCTTAATTTAATTCAAACTACTTCACCTTCTTATATTTTGATGGCCTCTTTAGACTGTGCTAGAAAGCAAATTGCCTTAGAGGGAAAAAGACTTCTTGATAAAGCTATAGAATTATCAGACTACGCTAGAAAAGAAATAAATAAAATAAAGGGCTTCTATTGTTTTGGTACAGAAATTATTGGTGAGCCCGGAGTTTTTGCTATAGATCCCACCAAAATCACTATAAGTTGCAGAGACTTAGGAATTACAGGCTACCAATTAGACAATATTTTAGCTGAAAAGTATGATATTTTAGTGGAACTATCTGATTTATATAACATTCTTGCTGTAGGTTCCTTTGGAGATACAAAAGAAAGCATAGATAAATTAATCAATGCACTTAAAGAAATAAGTTTAGAGTATAAAAATCAAAAGAATAGACAGCCAGATTTTTTAGATATTCCAGCTATACCCAAGGCCTATTTAACTCCCCGTCAAGCCTTTATTTCAAAAAAAACTTCCATTAGTTTAAAGCAAAGTACTGGAAGGATAAGCGGTGAATTTTTAATGGTCTATCCTCCAGGAATACCAATACTTTGTCCTGGAGAAGTTATTACAAAAGATATTATTGAATATACAGAAGAATTAAAAGCAGCAGGTTTATATGTACAGGGAACTGAAGATACTAGTATTGAAAATATAAAGGTAATTAATTAAAAATAAAAAAATCATAAAAGAAATGCATTAAAAAAGCTTATTCTTAACTTACTAAGAATAAGCTTAATCTTTAATATTTTCTATTTAAGGGTTACAATAGTTGCTCCGCTACCACCTTCAGAGTATTCACCTAAACGAAAGCTTTTTACATGCTGATGTCCTTTTAACAAATCAGCTACTGCCTTTCTCAATACTCCAGTGCCTTTACCATGAATTATTGTAACTTCATTTAGACCAGCCATATAAGCTTCGTCAAGATACTTATCTACATTATATATAGCCTCTTCTGCATCTAACCCTCTTAAATCTATGGATGTAGAAACACTTCTTAAATTAAGTTTAACTTCCCTCTTTGTATTTACTTTCTTAGGACTGGACTGCTTATCTTCAACTTCCCTCAAATCTTCTATATTAACAGTTATTTTCATAATACCAGCCTGCACTTGAAGATCACCTTTAGGGTCGGGAGTAGTTAATACAATTACCTTTTGATTTAATTTTGCTAATAACACTTCTTGCCCTGGCACTACTTTAGTTAATTTTTTGCCTTTTTCTTCTTCTTTTTCACTTAAATTATTTTCAATACTTTCAATTTTATTTTTCAACTTCTTTCTCTGGGCTTCAATCTTGCTTCTAATATCACTATCATATCCCATTCTCTCAAGTTCTCGGATATTCTTAGCAATTTCATCCGCCTCTTCCTTAGCAGCCTTTATAATTGATTTTGCCTCTCTTTGAGCATTATGCATAATATTATCTTTATTCTTTTCTAAACTATGAAGTTTCTTCTCATACTTTTCCTTAAGCATAGCAGCTTCTGCTTTTAAAGAAGCAGCCTCTCTAGCATTATTCTCTGCTTCAATGCTTCTCTTTTGAAGATTCATAATCAAATCCTCAAAAATTAAAGCATTGCTAGATACATTAGCTTTAGCTGCTTCAATTATTTTTTCACTTAAACCTAATCGTTTTGATATTTCAAAGGCATTAGACTTTCCTGGAACACCAATAAGAAGTCTATAAGTAGGCTTTAGAGTTTCTACATCAAACTCCACGGAAGCATTTTCTACATGAGGTGTATTTAAAGCATAGGCTTTTAACTCACTGTAATGAGTAGTAGCTAGTATCCTGCTTCCCCTTTCTCTTAAATTCTCCAATATAGCCACAGCTAGGGCAGCTCCCTCAACAGGGTCTGTACCAGCACCTAATTCATCAAACAATATAAGGCTTTTAGCTGTAGCTTTATCCATAATATAAACAATATTCTTCATATGTGACGAAAAAGTAGATAGACTTTGCTCTATACTTTGTTCATCTCCAATATCTGCAAATATGTTATCAAAATAGCTAACAGCTGAACCTTCCTTTGCCGGAATCAATAATCCACTCATAGCCATAATATGAAGAAGTCCTACAGTTTTTAGTGTAACTGTTTTTCCACCTGTATTAGGACCAGTTATAATCAATGAAGTCTTTTCTCCACCTAGGTAAATTGTACTTGGTACCACTAGCTCTGGGTCTATAAGTGGGTGCCTTCCCTCTATTATATGAAAACTTCCGTCCTCCTTTATTACCGGACAAGCCCCCCTTATCTGGCTAGCATATTTAGCCTTTGAGAAAATAAAATCTAGCTCCCATACAATTTTGCTATTGCTTTTTATGACAGTGATATTAGTATAAACCTTTCTGGAAAGCTGGGCCAAGATTCTTTGGATCTCAGCCTTTTCTTTAAGCACAAGCTCTCGAATTTCATTATTAAGTTCAACTAAACTCATAGGTTCAATAAAAAGAGTGGCTCCGCTAGAACTTTGATCATGAACTATACCTGGTACAGCACCCTTATGTTCTGATTTTACCGGTATTACATATCTATCACCACGGATAGTATATAAACTTTCTTGTAAATACTTAGAATACTTTCTAACTAAATCATTTACCCTTTCTCTTACAGAGCCGTTTTTATTCCTTAACTCTCTTCTAATAGAAAATAATGTCTCACTAGCCCTATCACTGATTTCCTCTTCATCAACTAAGCAATTAAAAATATCATCTTCCAATCTTTTTAGAGAAACTAAACCTTGGCATAAATCCTCTAACACAGGAAAGGCTTCCTCATCCTCTTTGCGTGCTATGTATTCCTTAAAGCTTCTGGATACTTTTAATAAGCCACCAATTCTATATAGCTGCACTGAGCTTAAATCAGCCCCCTTTTCCGCCCTACTAATAGCATCTCTTACATCATAAATACCTTCAAAGGGCGGTGAACCTTTTTTTCCTAATAACTCTAAGGCCTCTCTTGTTTCCTCCAATCTTTCTCTAATCTCATAAACACTGTCATAAGGTTTTAGTTCATCAATGATTTCCTTAGCTGCAGAAGTTTGAGTATATGTTTTTATCTTTTCTTTTATTTTGGTAAATTCCAATACTATTAATGATCTATCCTCCATTGCTTACCAACTCCCAATTTTGATTTACTCTACTCCCCTTTTGTAGTGCCCTCTAGTAAATTCTTTTAATTCTAAGTTTTTATTATCTAATATAGCCTTGGCTATATTGTAAGTCTCCTCATAACTTTCATCTATAAAATCATATCTAAAATGAGTTACGCCTATATCCTTTAAATCTTTTTCATAGGATGTTAAATCTAAAGGTAGGCTGTTATAAATATGACTTCTACAGTAAATATCATTTCTTATTACAAATTCCATGCCCATTCTATCCCTTAGTGTAAAGCTTCCTCTGCAATGAAGTTTGCAATTGCTTTCTTTGCTTCTGCCTCCCAAAACGCTACCGGCTGCACAATATTCACTTGCCATAAGCTCAATTTTTCCGTAAACCAAAGCTTGCACCGGCAAATCCTTTGGCAAAACCTTTACTATATCTTTTATTTCGCTACGATTTAATTCTACGCTTAAGGGAGACAAAGCACAATATTTATTCATAAAATGAAAAGCTTCGCTGTTAAATATATTTAACTTATAATCTCCAATACAAGGAATTTTCTCATGAAAATAATTAATCATTCCTAAATTAGCAGTAATAATACCTTTTATTCTTGTCATATTTTCATCAACATACTTTATAATAGTCTTTTCCTCAGCTCGCGCTATATTAGGTAGCTTTAAATATATATTAGGAATGTTGCACTTGAATATTTCCCTTCTATCTAAATATCGGCTAGCCATATCTATAGCTACAAATTTTACTCCTAAATCCTCTATAGCTCTTAATTGCTCGTTAGATGAAACTACAAAAAGTTTCTCTGGTATATCCATCTTCTTATTTATGCTATTATAGCCTTTCCAAGAGCTAATTTTATAACATTCATCCATATCTACTTCTATATCTTCCCCAGGCTCTTGAGAAATAAGCATATTAAGTAGATTTCTTCTAACTTCATTTATGGAAGCAGCACTTATATAACCTTCTTCAAACAGAGTAAAGATTATTTCATCAATTTCAAAAGGTGTATTTCCTGTCTTTCTTAATTTATCTTCAATAAAATCTTTTGATAGAGGATTCTTTAGGGGCTTCTCTACTATCGCGCCTTCACAGCAATACTTCTTTCCCTTGTATATAGTGTTTATACATAACGGTTTACCTAGAGAAAACTCTACTGAAATATTTATAGGTATTTTTCTTGTATACTTATCCCTATAAGACTTTCTAATTTCTTCATTTAATTTTATATCATTAGTCTTATATATAAGATCTCCTTTTTTATAAATGGTAGGCCACATTTGAACTTTATCGCCTTTTTTTGCAGACAATACTTCCTTCCCTTTAAGGGTTATCTTGCTTATGGTAGTTCCCTTATCGCCTACTCTAATGCCGTCTCCATTATTCACATCACTGTAGAGCTCCACTATTTTACTATCTATAGCTTTTCCTAATATAAGACCTGTATTTTTAGGATAGTTATAAGCCATCATATCTCTACCAGCATTTCCCCAAAAATAGCCTTTTGAAAACCCTTCTCTATTAAATAACTGAAGAAGTTTTTTCTCCTCCTCACCACTGTCACTTATTCTTTTACTTTGTACATATTCGTCTATAACTTTCCTATAGGATGCTACCACACCGGCTACATATTCTGGCTTTTTCAAACGACCCTCTATTTTAAAAGAAGTAACTCCACTATCAATTATTTCATTGATATTAGAAATAGTACAAATATCTTTAGGACTTAACAAAAAACCCTGTTTCCTTTCACCACTTTCCTTATCTAAAAGATCATAAGGTAACCTGCAGGGCTGGGCACACCTTCCTCTATTTCCACTTCTTCCTCCTATCATACTACTCATAAGACATTGTCCTGAATAGCAAACACATAGTGCTCCATGTATAAACACTTCCGTTTCAACTACTGAGGAAATATCTTTAACTTCCTCAATAGATAATTCTCTAGCCAGAACTATTCGCTTAAATCCATGCTCCTTTAGAAAAAGGCTAGTAGATACATTGTGTACTGACATCTGAGTAGATGCATGAATTTCTAAAACAGGAAAAGAATTTAATAATTTATTTCCTAGTCCTATATCTTGAATAATCACTCCGTCCACACCAATTTTATAAAGCTCCTTTATGTAATCCAAAGCTTCCCATAATTCTTTCTCTTTAATTAGTGTATTTATAGTAATATAGACTTTTACATCATATCCATGACAATATTTCACCGCTTCAGCTATATCTTCTAAAGTAAAGTTTTTAGCATATGCACGGGCAGAAAACTTACTTCCTCCTAAATATACAGCATCTGCCCCATTATTTACTGCAGCATATAAACATTCCATATCTCCTGTAGGTGCTAAAAGCTCTATGTTCCTAAACATCATTTTCATCTCTCCATTTAGAATTATGAATTTTCCTTTGTTTGCCTAACAATAAAGGTATTATACAATAAAAAAGTGGCCAATGCCACTTTTTCTACAGCAATGTTTTATAGCTTTCATATAATTTTTTAGCATACTTATCCCAAGTAAACTTTTCTCTAATTAAATTTTTAAACTTACTATCTTTTTTAGCCTTTATTCCATTCTTTACAGCTTCATATATACTAGCCTCATCATAGGGATCACAATATAAAGCTCCATCCTTAAAATATTCGTAAGCACTACTTTGATTAGTGGACACAATTTTACAGCCACTGGCGGCAGCCTCTAAAGATGACATACCGCTTGTTTCTATAAAACTTGGCTGTACATGAAGACTAGCAAATCGGTATGCGTTATAAATATTATAGCTATCTACAAAACCTAAATGCAAAGTTCCTTTATACTTCAAACAAGAATCTAAATAATCCCTATCCTTGATGTTACCAATAAGCACTAAGGGTATATTAAGCTCATTGCAAATCTTAGCTAAAACAAGTTGATTTTTCATAACGCATATTCTTCCTACACAAAGGACATATTTATCTAAATGGTATCTATCCTTCAAACTATATAAAGGGGTTTCTTCACTTATTACATCTACACCATTGTATATCACCTCATAGTTACCCTTAGGATAAATTTGATTTTTTAATAAATCCGCCTCCATACAACTGTTAGGATATATTACTTTACAGCCCTTTACTATCTCTTTTCTATAAGTATTGCAACGTTCCCATAGTTTCAAATATTCAACATTATTAATATATTTATAGTATAAGGTTCTATCCCAATACAAAGGTGATAGAACTATATTTTTTTTGTAACTTTTAGCTATCTTATAATATTTATAAGTCTCTCCCATACTAGATATATTAAATAAATGTATAATATCAAAAGAAGAAAAATCTGTTACATCCCCTGCATTTATATAGGCCTCTACCCCTAACTTTTTTAAATACTCAACGGTTTTTAACATTTGCATTGAGTCTCCTCCAAAGTTTCTAATATAATCGCTTCTTATGCACATTAGAACTCTCATACTAATCCTCCTGATTCTTTATAGCTTGTAATATACCTATGCGGACATAGCCACAGTTATTCTCATTGTATAGTAAAGGTTTTCATAAAGACTTTTTTAGAATATTATTAAGTTAAATATGAAAAAATAATAGGTTACATTTCTTATTAAGAAATGTAACCTATTTTAAGTATAAGTTATACTGATTTAAATATTAAAAAAACAATAATCCATCACTATTTAATTTTCTCGTGGTTTATTAGCGGATTACTCATCTTTTTAATTTTAGCAAGGTTTATTTGATTTTCTACCAATTCCTGTTCAAGGTAATTTATCTTATACCTAGCACTTCGGAGCTGAAACTTAAGTTCCTTGTTTTCCGCCTTATTTTTCTCAAAGCTATTTTTGGTATTTTTCAACTCCTCTTTCAGCTTTTCAACTTCCTCTTTCAATCTAGCAAGTTCTTCATCCTTAGCCTTTAAGTTTTCATCAACTTTACTGTCATTTAATTTTTGCAAAAGCTCTGAGTTTTCGCCCTGTACTCTAGCCACCAATTCTTTAAGGGCAGCAATTTGCTCTTCATAATCCTTCTCCTTGGCTTTAAGGTTTCTTATCTCTTCATTTAATCCTTTATAAGAAACTTCGCACTTAAAAAGGTCGTCCACTACATTCACTGCAGTAAGGACTGCAGCCGCCGTTCCACTTAATTTTGGATTGCTCTCCATAATAGTCTTCATTTTCTTATCTACATAATCCGCTACTTTTTTTAAGTACTCGTCGTTCTCTTCGCCCTTTAAATTGTAGTCTACGTCATTGATACTTACGGTAACAATATTCATGCAAACACCTTCTTAGATACTTTAGTTAAAATCCTTATATATATTTTAACATATATTCTTTTTTAAATAAATGAAGAAAATGCATAATTACTTGATTTTCTTACGGAATTATGCATTTTCTCTCCTTATCTATCTAAGTTGTGCTCCAAGTTTGTATTCTAAGGTTTTTAATATTTTATTATGAACCTTATTTACTTCATTATCTGTAAGGGTTTTATTTTCTTGTCTATATACAATGGCATAGGCTATAGACTTTTTACCCTCTGGAATCTGTTCACCTTTATAAATATCAAAAAGTTTTACAGCTTCAACCATTGAACCTCCCTGCTTTATAATTATATCCTGTATTTCCTGTACAAGGATACTATCATCTACTAAGATAGCTATATCTCTAGTAACTGCAGGATATTTAGGTAGAGGCTTATATTTTTTATCCATTTTTGCATGGGCATATAAAATATCTAGATTCAATTCTGCCACATAAGCAGGAATATCCAATCCAAACTTGTCACATACATCAGGATGAACTTCTCCTAAAACACCAACTTTTTCATTTTTAATCATTAGGGCAGCAGTTTTTCCTGGATGAAATACTGGATTATCACTTTCTCTCACAAAACTATATTTTTCTACTCCTAGAACCTCTAGTAGGTTTTCTACAACACCTTTTAGATCAAAATAATCACATTCTCCATAGATTCCGGCAGTAAGAATATTTCTTTCCTCTGGCAATAATTCATTTTTCAAAGGAATATATACTCTACCAATTTCAAAAAGTCTTGCCACTTCATTATTTCTAGCGTAGTTACGTCCCAAACTTTCCATTATAGAAGGTATAGTAGTAGTTCTCATAACACTATAATCTTCTCCTAATGGATTTTTAATCTTCACAGTATTTCTAAGTTCACTATCTACTGGTAAATTTATCTTATCAAAGGCCTTTGGACTAATGAAAGCATAGCTTATGGATTGATTTAATCCGGAAGCTAACATAGTATTTAGCACTGTATCATCCATATGTTGTCTTTCTGTTTTTCCACCCTTTTCAGAAACTGTATTAATAATTGTTGAAGGCAATTTATCGTATCCGTATATTCTAACTATTTCTTCAGCTATATCCTCTTTAATATTAATATCAATCCTAAAGGTAGGTACTGTTATTTCTAATAGAGTTCCATTAATAGTAGTATAAAGCTCTAATCTATCTAAATACTGCTTCATTTCCTCTGCAGTCATATCTGTTCCTAAAAACTTATTAACCCATAGGCTATCAACGGTAAGAGTTTTCTCCTTAACAGGCTTTTCATAAACATCTATTGTACCTTCTACAACCTTTCCAGCATTCAACTTTTCTACTAGATAGCAAACTCTATCTAAAGCTATCTGGGCCATATTAGGATCTAGGTCCTTTTCAAATCTTGAGGAAGCCTCTGTTCTTAGTCCTAACTTTTGAGCTGATACTCTTATATTAGCACCATCAAAATTTGCACATTCAAATATAACTTCAGTTGTATCTTCTTTAATTTCAGAGTCTAATCCACCCATTAAGCCAGCAAGGCCGATAATTTTTTTATCATCCTTTATACAAAGAACATCACTACTAAGCTCTCTTTCAATTTCATCTAGGGTAGTAAACTTTTCACCCTGACTAGCTCTTTCTACAACTATCTTACCTGAAGTTATTTCTCTCCTGTCATAAGCGTGCATTGGCTGACCTAGCTCCAACATAACAAAGTTTGTTATATCAACTATGTTATTTATAGGTCTTACTCCTGCATCCATAAGTCTTTCCTGCATCCATTGTGGAGAAGGTTCTATTTTTACATCAACTACTGCCCTAGCCATAAATCTTTTGCATAGTTCATCCTTAACTTCAACTTTAACAAAATCAGATACATTCTTTTCCTTACAAGGAGTATAATTTGTTTCTGGCATCTTATACTTTGTTCCTAAAGTTGCAGCAGTTTCTCTAGCCATACCTACTATACTTAAACAATCCGGTCTATTGGATGTTATTTCAAAATCTATTATAGGATTGTCTAATCCTAGTACTGTTTTAATATCTACACCGATAGGAGTATCCTCAGGTAAGATCATAAGACCATGAATTTCCTTATCACCAGCAATGCCTAATTCTTCTTCGGAACACATCATACCGTTGGAAACAACTCCTCTAAGCTTTCCTTTTTTAATTTTTACTCCTCCAGGCAATGATGAACCATGTAAAGCTACAGGCACTATATCATTTTCTTTCATATTATTAGCCCCTGTTACTATTTGAAGAAGTTCTTCCTTTCCAATATCTAACTGACATATAACTAATTTTTCTGCATCAGGATGAGGCTCAATCTTCATGATCTTTCCTGTTACTACATTTTGAATCTCATCACCGGCAGTTACAACTTCTTCAACCTTTGATCCACTCAATGTTAAAGCATCCGCTAAATCTTTTGCATCTATATTAACATCTACATAATCTTTCAACCACTTAACTGGTACTTTCATTACTGTAACACCTCCATATGCACATTAATTAAAATTGATTTAAAAATCTCATATCACTTTCATACAACAATCTTATATCATCAAGGCCGTACTTTAGCATAACTATTCTATCTACTCCCATACCAAAGGCAAAACCGCTGTACACTTCAGGATCTATACCACCCTTTCTCAACACTTCTGGATGAACCATACCACAACCCCAAAGTTCAATCCATCCACTACCTTTGCAAACTTTACATCCTTCACCATGACATACAAAGCAAGTTGCATCCATCTCTGCTGATGGTTCAGTAAATGGGAAATGATGTGGTCTAAACTTTGTTTTTATATTATCTCCAAACATTTTCTTAACAAAGGTATCCAAAGTACCTTTTAAGTCTGCAAAAGTAATGCCCTTATCTACTACAAGTCCTTCCATCTGATAAAAAATAGGTGAATGAGTTGCATCTACTGCATCGGACCTATAAACCTTACCAGGAGATATCATCTTTATAGGTGGTTTAGTGTTTTCCATAACTCTAACCTGTACTGGTGAAGTTTGAGTTCTTAATACCACATTATCATTTATATAAAAGGTATCCTGTTCACTTCTAGCAGGATGGTTTTTAGGTATGTTTAAGGCTTCAAAATTATAATAATCCAGCTCTACTTCAGGACCATCTTCAATGGTAAAGCCCATAGAAATAAAAATCTCCTTCATTCTTTCTAAAGTTGCATCTAAAGGATGCCTCTTTCCTATGAAGTTTCTCTTTCCAGGTATGGATATATCTATTACATCATTTTTTAACTTTTCTTCTCTTTCTTTTGTCTTTATTGCAGAAATAGAATCCTTTAATGCATTTTCGATAGCATTTCTAACTTCATTTGCCACCTTACCTACTATAGGTCTTTCCTCTGGGCTTAAAGCTCCCATTCCTCTTAAAATAAGAGTTAGCTCTCCCTTTTTTCCAAGATATTTTACACGGACTGCCTCTAATTCGCTGCTACTAGTAGACTTTTCAATTTCCGATAAAGCTTCAGTCTTAATAGCTTCTAATTTTTCCTTCATTGTACTTCCCCTTTCATAATTTATAAGCAAAATAAAAAACCGCCCCAAAAAGGGACGGAAAATCCGCGGTACCACCCTAATTAACAGTATCTTATATACTGTTCACTTGGTTAAAGTTATCGGTTTTAACCGCCAAATGCTACGATTAAGACGCTTAATTTTCACATTTGGAACTCCGGAGTGAACTTCACTATATTAGTCCCAAAAAAGGCTTTCAGTCATGGCCTTTTCTCCCTGGTGGTTTTCATATAGCTACTTTCTCCATCAAAGTACACTATGTATTTGTAAAAATTGTGCTTGCTCATTATTATAACTATTGTTAATAATAATTTCAACTTTATTTTAAATTTTGTCTTAACACTTCATAGAGCATTACTGATGCCGCTACTGATACATTAAGAGATTCTGCCCCGCCAGGCATAGGAATTTTAACCTTTATATCTGCCATGGCTTCAACTTTATCACTAATACCATTACCTTCATTACCTACTGCTATTATTATTTTATCCCCATACTTTACATCATAAAAGTTATCTTCTGCTTTTAGGGAGCTTGCTACTAGCTTATAGCCCTGACTTAACAATTGAGAAACTAACTCTAAGTTTTTATCCTCAATTATAGGTAGGTAGAAAATAGAACCCATAGTAGATCTTAATGTCTTTTCATTATATGGATCTACCGTTCCTAAGCTATATATTACTGCTTTAGCTCCTACTGCATGGGCTGTTCTAATGATTGTACCCATGTTTCCAGGGTCTTGCACCTTATCTGTAAGCACAATTAGACCTTCAGAAAAATCACACTGCTGTTGAGCTTTACTTATTACAGCAGCCATTCCCTGCGGATTTTCTGTACTGCATATATCACGAAACAAATTATCTTTTACAATATACTTATCCTTTAAATTTACTGACTCCAAAAAGCTCATATATTTCTCCGCCTGAGTTTCTGACACCAAAAGACAATCTACCTTTGCATGAGCTTTAAAAGCTTCTTCCACAAATCTAAAGCCTTCAATAAAAAATTTTTGATAGTTGTCTCTATATTTTCTTTCTTTCAATTTTTTAATTTCTTTTATCAACTTATTATCTTTACTCTGTATAAAGTCCACGGCCATTTCCCCTCATCTATTTATCTTCTTATTCATACTTTCAATTTTGCTCAAATTATCTGAGTTTCCTATAGCTACAATAATATCTCCTTCTTCTATTAAATCTTCCCCAGCAGGAGCAACTTTTACTTTATTGCCCTTTTTTATAGCCATTATGTTTATTCCATATTTAGCCCTTATATTCAGCTGCATAAGGGTCTTATCATTCCAATCTTTAGGTGGTAATATTTCTGCTATGCTATAATCCGGTGACAGTTCAATATAATCTAAAATATTAGTAGAAATCAAATTATGGGCCACTCTCACACCCATATCTTTTTCCGGAAGTACCACCCTATCTGCTCCAATCTTATATAAAATCTTAGCATGGAGTTCATTATGTGCTTTTGCCACAATATATCCTACACCCATTTCCTTTAGTAGCAAAGTAATCATAGTACTAGCCTGTATATTAGAACCTATTGTAACCACAGCTATATCGAAATTCTTGACACCTATACTTTTAAGTGCACTCTCTTCTGTAGCATCTAACTGTATAGCATGAGTAACGCTTTCAGAAATTTCTTGAATAACATCCTCTTCTTTATCTATAGCTAATACGTCATGCCCTAAAGAATATAAGGTTTTTGCCACAGAAGTACCAAAGCGACCTAAACCTATTACTACATATTGTGTCTTTTCCATAACAATACACCTCTAACCTATAAGTATTTTGCCTTCCGGATATCTTATAAGATTTTTCTTTTTATTTTTACCTAATGATAATGCCACTGTCAATGGTCCAACTCTGCCGATATACATTAATATTATAATCAATACCTTACCAAGGCTACTTAAATGAGGTGTTAGCCCTAAACTTAAACCTGCTGTTGTTAAAGCAGAAGTAGCCTCAAAAAATAGACATTCTAAACTAAAGGCTGAATTACTTTCTATTATAGATAGTAGTACCGTAGCCAAAATAATCAAGGAAAAGCCTAAGGTTGCAATTATAAAGGACTTTAATACCTGCTCTTTTGAAACTCTTTTCTTAAAGATTTCTGTTTCCTCTTTACCTTTTATTGTGCAAACTATTGTCATTATTATAATTGTTACTGTAGTAATTTTTATACCTCCAGCAGTAGACCCTGAAGAACCTCCAATAAACATTAGTATTATAGTTAACAACCTGGAAGCAGGCTTCATATCCGCTGTTATTATAGTACTCATTCCTGCAGTTCTGTGGCTAACTGAAGCAAAGAATGAATTGATTATTTTATCTACCATAGACATATCCTTTAAAGTTAGAGGATTATTACACTCTAATATGTAAATAAAAAAGGCTCCTCCAAATATTAGAATCAATGTTCCGATTATTACCACCTTTGAGTGTAAAGATAATTTCCTTGAAACCTTATAATTATATATATCGGCCCAAACAAGAAAACCTAACCCTCCTACAATTATTAGTATAGTAAGAGTTACTATAACAATAGGATTCTCCCTCCATCCTATTAAGCTTATAAAAGGGCTATCTACAGTACCAAATAAATCAAATCCTCCATTGCAAAAGGCGGAAATAGAATGCCAAAAGCTATAATAAATACCTTTTGACAAGCCAAAGCTTGGAATAAACTGCGTGGATAAAACTAATGCACCTATAGTCTCTATAATAAATGTAAAGGACAATATGTACTTTTCCATCTTAACTAAACCTTGCAAATTAAAAGTATTCATTGATTCTTGAAGTACTAATCTATCTCTAAGGGTTATTTTCTTGCCTAAAATAATAGCTAACATGGTTGCAAAGGACATAAATCCAATACCTCCGATTTGCACCAGTATTATTATAAGGGTTTTACCAAAATAACTCCAATAACTCCCGGTATCTAAATTCACAAAACCTGTAACACAAAGGGAAGATGTAGCTGTAAATAGACTATCAATAAAAGATGTAAATTGTCCCTTTGCTGAAGAAATTGGAAGTGATAATAAGAGAGCACCAATAAGAATTAAGGTAACAAATCCCAGGCAAAGAATTTGCACAGGACTAAGTTTTCTACCTTTTTTTTCACTTAAATTCACAAGCTCACCTCAATTCAGCTAACTTATAACAACTAGCAAAAATGAATATTGATACTCAATATTATATCCTTACTTTTCTACAATATCTAACAATATCCTTTAAAAATTTAAGAAAAAAATAAATGCGGCCTTATGCCGCATTTAATATATGTTATGCATTTAATTGTGCTTTTGCAACCTGAACTAATTCTGCAAATGCCTTTGGATCGTTAATTGCTATTTCTGATAACATCTTTCTGTTTATATCTATTCCTGCTAACTTAATTCCATTCATGAATTTAGAATAAGATAAACCATTTTGTCTAGTAGCAGCATTGATTCTTGCTATCCATAACTTTCTGAAATCTCTCTTCTTAAGCTTTCTTCCAACATAAGCATTTCTTAATGCTCTTATTACGCTTTCATTAGCAGTCTTAAATAGCTTGCTCTTTCCACCATAGTATCCCTTTGCAAGCTTCAATATTTTCTTATGTTTCTTACGTGCATTCATTGCTCTCTTAACTCTTGCCATTTTCTTTACCTCCTTCTATCGCTACGCTATATTATAGATATGGTAACAATTTCTTCATTACTTTTTCTTGTGCAGCTGATACATATGCTGTTTTTCTTAAATTTCTCTTTCTCTTTGAACTCTTTTTAGTCAATATATGACTCTTAAAAGCCTTAGCTCTCTTTAATTTTCCTGATCCTGTCTTCTTGAATCTTTTTGCAGCACCTTTATGAGTTTTCATTTTTGGCATGTTATTTCCTCCTCCCAAGTTTACGCTCTTTTTGGAGCTAATATTAATATCATATTCCTTCCTTCTAGTTTAGCGGCTTTCTCAACTACAGATACATCTTGAAGCTTTTCTACAAATTTATCCAGTATACTTTTACCGATATATGCATAGTCAGCTTCTCTTCCTCTAAATCTTACTGTAACTTTAACTTTATCTTCATCAAGAAGGAATTTTTTAGCTTGATTTGCTTTAATGGTTATGTCATGATCCTCAATACTAGGACTTAGTCTAATCTCCTTAACATTAACTACCTTCTGCTTTTTTCTGGCTTCCTTTTCCTTTTTTGTCTGTTCATAAAGGAATTTGCCATAGTCCATTATTTTGCATACCGGCGGATTAGCACCTGGAGATATTAATACCAAATCCTTATCCTTCTCTTCAGCAATTCTTAGAGCTTCGGAATTTGACATTATACCAAGCATTTCTCCGTCTTCATTAATTACCCTTAACTCTTTTTCTTTGATTTCCTCGTTAATAAGATAATTTTTATTAATAATTTTCACCTCCGGATTAGTTTAGAGCCACTTATTTATCTCCAGATAATCCTTCAATAAAAAAAGCGGCACAAAGCCGCTTCATATCCTAACATATTACGTGACCTTACTAGCGATGCTGTAAGGTGAGAAACGGCTGTCTCTACTTGACACGTAACATTATACTATCTATATTTTACCTTGTCAATATAGATTTTTATTAAACTCTAATAACTCCTATACCGGATTTACAAAGTTCACATTCTTTGCAAATGTTTACTCTATCAGTAAACACATTATTTATTGTATCTATAAGCTCTTTATTTCTACAGTTTTCTAAACCATGAATATTGATAATTTTAGGTGCATTAGTTATTAGTCCACTTATTATTAAATCCTCCAAATTATTTTCTGTAATTTTTTCTCCAGATAGCTCATTGAGAAACTCTCCAAGCATATCATTGCCCTCTTTATCTCTAATAGAGTACTTTCCATTAGAATCTATTATTATATTTACTACATCTACTTTACTATCTTGAATTTCCACAAAGTATTTAAGCAGTTTTATAAATTCACTGTATTCCTTTTCAACCATATATTTTTCTACCACTTTATCTACAATAAATTCAATGTCTTCTCTTAATTCTCTCATCCTAAAAGTTATAAAACCATTTATATTGATTTCATCATTTTCTTCTATGCAGGAAATAATTTTATTGATTATATTGTTCTTTCTATTCATACAATAAATGGTGTAGTCATCTATATTTAATTCCTCACCTTTAAGCATCCTCATACTCAAAATTTCTATATCTCTTATTTCATCAGGTTTAAGAAAGAAATATGTGTCATTTAAAAAATTTAACATATCTCTATCATAAAACTCACAAATAGCTATTTTGTAAAGTATATTTGCCATATATAAATTAAAGGTATCAACTATTTTCTCATTATACTCATCTTCACTACAAAATATTTTTATAAATTGCATATCACCTACTATGCTTTCAGAAAAACCAATAAAAATGCCTTTAGTCTTAAGATATTCTTTTAGTTCATTGATTTCCCCTATTAAGTCCCTTTTTCCCTCGTATACTACCGTCAAAAGCAACATCTGTCTCACTCCCTTCTTAAATTAGTATGTGTTTATTAACAGTGACTATACACGAAAATTAATACAATAATCGACAGGTTGCTATAAAGGTTTTGACATAACTTCTTTTTAATTTTAAAATTATGTATGTCAATTTTTTTAAGGAATATATAACTAAAGGGAGGAGATCAAGATAAAACACTGCTTAGTTGACAGCAGAATATCAGAGGTTGAACTTAAGGAATTACATAAACTAGGATTGGAAGTACTATTATGCCCAAAATGTGATAATCTTTACGATGCCATTAGCAGTCATCCTGATATTCAAGTTTTTGCATTAAATAAAAATCATTTAATTGTGCAAAATCAAATTGATGGAGATTTATTAGAGCAATTTGAAGCCTTAGGTAAAAAAATACATTTTTCAAAAAACACACTATTTAATAAATATCCATATGATATAATATTAAATTGCTTTATATTAGGTGAATTATTCATTCATAACTTAAAATACACTGATAATAAAATTATTGAACTACTGCCAGATGGAATAAAAAAAATAAATGTTAATCAAGGATATTCAAAATGTTCCACCGCTATAGTTAATGATAATGCTATTATCACCAGTGATCCAAGTATTGCAAAGGCTTTATCCCTTGAAAAAGTTGACGTTCTTTTTCTTCCTCCAGGGGACATTATTCTGGAAGGTATGAATTATGGTTTTATCGGAGGAACTTGCGGTTTATTAGACGAAAATAACATAGCTTTCTTTGGAAATTTGGATAAGTATATGTACGGTACTGAAGTTAAAAACTTCTTAAAGAAACATAAAGTTACTTGGCATTGTTTATCTAATTGTAAATTAATAGACAGGGGTAGTTTACTTATGATTTAAAACATTAACTATAAAAAAAGACACATCAAAGATGTGTCTTTTTCTTTATGGAGGCGCCACCCAGATTCGAACTGGGGATGAGGGTGTTGCAGACCCGTGCCTTACCACTTGGCTATAGCGCCATATAAAATTTTGGAGCGGAAGACGGGACTCGAACCCGCAACTTTCACCTTGGCAAGGTGACACTCTACCATTGAGTCACTCCCGCATATTTGGTGGCCAGACCAGGAATCGAACCAGGGACACGAGGATTTTCAGTCCTCTGCTCTACCGACTGAGCTATCTGGCCAAAATGGCGACCCAGAAGGGACTCGAACCCTCGACCTCCGGCGTGACAGGCCGGCACTCTAACCAACTGAGCCACTGGGCCATTAATTTAGTGGTGGGCACAACAGGGCTCGAACCTGTGACCCTCTGCTTGTAAGGCAGATGCTCTCCCAGCTGAGCTATGCGCCCACTAGTCCTGACGACAAGTATAATTATAAAGGCACTTGTTTATATTGTCAAGACTTTTATTAAATAAAATTTAAAACTATTGATTATTTAAAATTGATCCTATATCTTCCTTGGTGAAAAGATAGGATTTATTACAGAAATTGCATTTAATTTCTTCTGTGCCGCCTTCCTCATATATTTCTTCTAAATCTTTTTTACCTATACTAATTAAGGCTTTTTCTACCTTTTCTCTACTGCAATCACATTTAAAATATGGTTCTCTATGTTCCATAATCTTTATGGACATATCTTCAAATAGATCCTTCATAATAGTTTCTATATCTTTCCCACTATCAAGCTGAGAACTAATTGACTGCATTTCCTGTAATCTATAGGTAACTAAATCTGCTACTAAATCACTAGCTCCCGGCATCATTTGTATTATAAAACCACCTGAGGATCTTATTGACAAATCGTTATCTACAAGAACACCTATTCCCACCGCTGTTGGTGTTTGTTCTGACTGAGTAAAATAATAACTTAAATCGTCACCAATTTCTCCTGTTACTATAGGTATTTGACCTACATAAGGTTCTCTTAGTCCAATATCCTTAATTATAGTAAGCATACCATTGGTACCAATGGCTCCTCCTACATCCAGTTTACCTTGTGCATTTGAAGGTAAATCTACTTGTGGATTTCCTATGTATCCCTTCACTCTACCATCAGGGTATGCTGTTACTACAACACTACCAGCAGGTCCTCCTCCATTTATTTGAAGTGTTAACACATCCTTATCATTTTTAAACATTGAAGCCATCATAGCTCCACTAGTAAGCATTCTTCCTAAAGCTGCTGCCGCTGTGGCACTGCATTCATGTATTTTTACAGCTTCATTTACCAAATTAGTAGTAGAAGTGGCCACAAATCTAACAGCTCCTTCTGCTGCAGTTCCTATAATTAGTACATCTTTCATTTTATCCTTCTCCCCTATTGAATATTTCTCCTAATAAAATATGTTATTCTCTCTGTAGTAGCACTTACAGAACTATCGGTATAGTTGTCCAATTTATTTATAATAGATAATCCGGCGCCTTTTAAAGCCTCATCTATCTCAACTTCACTATAGATTCTCTCCACATGAACTTCATCAAATCTTTCATACAAATCATCCTCTTTTATAAAGAAAGTAAGATACATTTCCAATATATTATCTTCTAAAGTATTTTCCCATATATAGACTATATCTTCCTCATTATAAGTAAAGGTATTATTACCTAAAATATTTTTTAACTTATAGTCACTATTTATATCGAATACAAACATACCTTGTTCTTTTAGGTGGTTGCGGATACATATAAAGAATTTTTGTAATTCTCCCTCTTCCGTTAGGTAATTAGTACAATCCAAAGAGCAAGTGATTAAATCAAATTTTCTATTTAAATTAAGCTCTTTCATATCTTGTTTTACAAATTTAGCCCTTTGTTTTTTATTCCTAAATTTATTTTCAGCTATTATAAGCATATCCTCTGATAAATCAACGCACCAGTTATTATTAAAAAAGGGAGCGATATTTATGGCTAAATTGCCAGTACCGCAACCAAGATCTAAGTAATCATCTTTTTTATTGCTAAAATTATTATATTTATCTAATATAAAGTTGCTCCAAGCTACATAATCTATATCTTCATATATTAAACTATCATATATTTCTGCGAATTTATTATAAGCATGCATCCAATCCCCCCTAAAAACTATATCATCTCATTATTTTATATTCAATAAAAGTATTAGTCAACAAACTATTTACTTTTAGATAGGATCTCTTCGTTAGTTGGAAGATTCAGATTCTTTTTTCGTTTAGTCATTAATCCTCCTATTCTTCCTGTTTCTTCTGCGGATAATCCGCTCCAACCATACTTATCCACCTTTTCTTTTAAACCTAATTCTTCTGCAATCTCATACTTGATTTGCTCTCTTAGCTTTTCAGCTTCTGTAAGTTCCTTATTAGCTTTCAATTTTGCTTTTATTACTTTCTTAAGCGGTGTTTTTCCCATTGCAATTCCCTCCCTTACATCTCAGCTATTATTTTCTACTAATAAAACTACTATTATACATCTTTCTATTGAAATATTTTTATATTAAGTATTTAATTTTCTTAAGTAAATCTATATAATAGTAATATATATAGAGTTCCATAGTTAAAAGGAAACTTATACATTGGTATAAAGCCAGTGTTTTCAGCGTTTTTTCACCTATGTATAAGTTAATAGTTAAAGTAGGAATTCTATATATAAACTGCATAATTATACATCATTCTGTTATAATGAATGAATACTATAATAAATTGTGCGGTTTCCTTTCTTGAACTATTGTACTAATATAATAAAGTGAGGGATCAGTATGAGTATTTTTAAAGGAAGCGGCGTAGCAATTATCACACCTTTTAATGAAAATGGTGTTAATTTCGAAAAACTAGGAGAATTAATAGAAGCTCAAATAAAAGGCGGCACTGACGCTATAATTATATGTGGTACTACCGGCGAAGCTTCCACTATGACAGAAAGTGAAAAGAATGACACTATTAAATTCACCGTTGATGTGGTAAATAAACGAATTCCTGTTATTGCAGGCACCGGTGGAAACAACACTAGCACTTCAGTACAAATGAGCACCTGGGCAGAATCTATCGGTGTAGATGGCCTTTTGGTTATTACTCCTTATTATAATAGAACTACTCAAAAAGGCTTAGTTGCCCACTTTGGAGAAATAGCTAGTAATGTAAAAATACCTTTAATTCTTTACAATGTACCATCAAGAACCGGTATGAATTTATTACCATCTACTATTTTAGAATTAACTAAATACAAAAACATTGTTGCTGTTAAAGAGGCCAGTGGAAATATAAGTCAAGTAGCTAAAATCAAAGAACTCTGTGGTGATAGAATCGATATTTATTCCGGTAACGACGATCAAATTGTACCAGTATTATCTTTAGGCGGAGCAGGAGTTATATCAGTAGCTGCTAACATTATTCCAAAAGAAATACATGATATGTGTTATGAATATTTTAATGGAAACGTAAAAAGATCTTTAGAGTTACAATTAAAGTATCTATCTTTAATTAATGCGCTCTTCATTGAAAACAATCCAATACCTATAAAACAGGCTATGAATCTTATGGGTATGGAAGTTGGATCAGTAAGACTTCCTCTTGTAGATATGAGTGAAAATAATGAAGCAATATTAAGAGATGAACTTAGGAAACATGGGCTTATTTAACGGAGGTTATTATGATAAAAATTATTCTAAACGGTTGTAACGGTAGAATGGGAAAAACTATATCAGAACTGGCTAAAGGATATAACAACTTACAAATAGTAGCCGGTATTGATAAATATATTGATGGAGAAACTAAATCTTTCCCTGTTTACACTGAAATATCAGATTTTACTGGAGCTTGCGATGTAGTATTAGATTTCTCTAGTCCTAAATCCTTACCAAACTTAACAAAATATTGTAAAGAAAGAAATATTCCATTAGTACTTTGTACTACAGGTTATAATAAAGAAGAACTAAAAGAAATTGAAGCACTAAGCAAAGAAATTCCAGTATTTCATTCTGGAAATATGTCATTAGGCATAAATATTTTAAGTAATGTGCTTAAAAAGATATCACCAATCCTCTTTAAGGATTATGATATAGAAATTATTGAAAAGCACCATAATCAAAAGGTGGATGCTCCTAGTGGAACCGCATTACTTTTAGCTGACAGCATTAAATCATCCTTAAAAGAAGAAGTAAATTATGTATATGGCCGTGAAGGTCTTAAAAAGAGAGATAAAGAAGAAATTGGTATTCATGCTATAAGAGGTGGTTCTATAGTTGGCGAACATGAAATTATTTTCGCCGGTAAAGGAGAAACAATAGAATTGAAGCATACAGCACTTTCTAGAGATGTTTTTGCTTCTGGAGCTTTAAGAGCCTGCGAATTTATGGCTGGTAAAGGACCCGGTCTTTATGATATGGATAATGTAATCAACGGATAAACCTTTTAGCTTTTATTAAAAAAGCCTGCTGACTAAAAGTCAGCAGGCTAATTTTATTTGAATAAATGACAAGCAACATAATGGTCTGGTTGAACTTCCTTCATTTCAGGAGCTTTTTCAAAACATTCAGGTTTAGCATACTTACATCTTGATGCAAATCTACAACCTGGTTTTGGATTGATTGGGCTTGGAACATCCCCCTCTAACATAATTCTCTGTCTAGAACTTTCAATCTGAGGATCTGGGATTGGAATTGCTGACATCAATGCTTGTGTATATGGATGTAATGGTTTCTGATATAACTCATTACTTTCAGCTAATTCCATCATGTTACCAAGATACATTACTCCTACTTTATCGGAAATATGTCTAACCATTGATAAATCGTGAGCAATAAACAAATAAGTTAAACCTAACTTCTGCTGTAGCTCTATAAGCAAGTTAATAACCTGAGCCTGTATAGAAACATCAAGGGCAGATATAGGTTCATCACAGACAATAAACTTTGGTTCTACTGCCAAAGCTCTAGCTATACCTATACGCTGTCTTTGACCACCTGAAAATTCATGAGGAAATCTGGAAGCATGTTCTTTATTTAAACCAACAAGCTCCAATAGTTCATGAATTCTCTCAGTTCTCTTTTGACCAGTATATAATTTGTGTATATCTATACCTTCTGCAATAATATCTCCAACAGTCATACGAGGGTCCAAAGATGCATAAGGATCCTGAAAGATCATTTGAACTTCTTTAGCAAATTCTTTTCTTTGCTTTGCATTCTTTTTTTCAACCTTTTTGCCCTCAAAATATATATCCCCGCTAGTAGCTTCATAAAGTCCTATAACAGTTCTTCCACAGGTTGTTTTTCCACAACCGGATTC
This sequence comes from Clostridium sp. N3C, assembly GCF_900095445.1. Lineage (GTDB taxonomy): Bacteria > Bacillota > Clostridia > Clostridiales > Clostridiaceae > Clostridium_AU. The sequence goes on along the minus strand of NZ_FMJL01000002.1, from coordinate 68,960 downwards.
ACCTACAAGACCTAAAGTTTCACCTTTATTAATTTTAAAACTAACACCATCTACCGCTTTTAAGATCTTGCCGCTACCAACATTAAAATATTTTTTTAAATCCTTTACTTCAACCAATACTTCCTTAGACATTTTGCAATCCTCCTTTTTTTAGAGGTGGCTCTACCTTAGGTGCATTTGGATGCATCAACCAGCAATTAGCTTTATGTGTTTGTGACAAGGTTGTTTCCTCAGGCATAGCTTCCTTACATATAGGCATTGCATACTGACAACGTGCTGCAAAAGGACATCCTACCGGTGGTTTTAATAAATCCGGTGGTGTTCCAGGAATTGAATACAACTTGGATTTATGTTCTGTATCTAGAGTAGGAACAGAATTTAATAAAGCCCAAGTGTATGGATGTTTTGCTTCATAAAAAATCTCATCAGTAGTACCTCTTTCTACTACTTTCCCTGCATACATAACCTGTATTTTATGAGCAACCTTTGCTACCACACCTAAATCATGAGTTATTAATATAATAGCTGTACCTAATTTTTCTTGAAGCTCAGCCATAAGCTCCATGATTTGAGCCTGAATTGTTACATCCAAAGCAGTGGTAGGTTCATCTGCTATTAAGAGTTTAGGATTGCAAGCAAGAGCTATAGCAATCATAACTCTTTGTCTCATACCACCAGAAAACTCAAAAGGATACTGATTTACTCTTTCTTCAGCGTTAGGTATATTAACTAACTTTAGCATTCTTACAGCTTCCTTTAGAGCTTCTTCCTTTTTCAATCCACGATGTATCATCAAAACTTCTGCTATTTGCTTTCCTATTTTCATAGTTGGATTTAGAGATGTCATAGGATCTTGGAAGATCATACTAACATCTCCACCCCTATAGCTTTGAAGTTGTTTTTTGTTAAATTCCAATATATTTTTACCATTAAATAATATTTTTGAATCCTTTTTTATTTCAGCAGGTGGTTCTGCCAAAAGACGCATAATAGACTTTGCAGTGATACTTTTTCCACAACCGGATTCTCCAACTATAGCTAAAGTCTCACCTTCCTCTACGTCAAAAGACACTCCACGTACTGCTTGCACTTCACCAGCATATGTGTGAAAGGAAACTCTTAAGTCTTTAACTTCAAGAATTTTTGACATTAACTTACCTCCTTCTATTATAATTACTGTCTCATTTTAGGATCAAGAGCGTCTCTTAAACCATCGCCTAGCAAGTTAAAGGCTAGCATAGTTATACTAATAGCTATAGCTGGAATCCATAGCTGATAAGGATAAAAATCCATTACGTTTTGGCCAGCACTAACCATTGCACCCCAACTTGTTTCCGGTGGCTGTATTCCTAATCCTACGAAGCTTAAAAAGGCCTCTGCAAATATAAAGGATGGTATATCAAATGTTATATAAACAATAATAACACCGATTGTGTTTGGAATCATATGTTTTAGTATTATTCTCATAGGACTTGCTCCTAAAGTTCTAGCTGCCATAACATACTCTGATTCCTTTAACTGTAAAACCTGTCCTCTAACCATTCTTGCCATACCTGTCCATGCAGTTACACAAAGAGCCAACAACAAAGAAACCATTCCTGAGCCTAATATAACAGAAAATAATATAACTACAATCAAATATGGTATACTATTTAAAACTTCAACTATTCTCATCATTATATTATCAACTTTACCACCAAAATATCCACTAATACCACCATAAATACATCCAATTATAACTTCAAGAAGAGTAGCAATTACTGCTATGGACAAAGATACTCTTCCACCAATCCATAATCTAGAAAACATATCTCTTCCTAAGTTATCAGTACCAAACCAATATTCATTACTTGGTTTTTGATTAGCAAGCTTTAAACTTTGCTCTTGATAATTCTTTCCTGATATAGCAGGTCCAAATAACACAAGAAAAGCTAATACTATTAATACCACTAAGGATACCATAGCTACTTTATTCTTTTTTAATCTTCTCCAAGCGTCCTGCCAATATGTTAAGTTTGGTCGAACTATCAAATCCATTTCATCTTTATTTATTCCAACTATTTTAAATTTATCTTTGCTCAATTCTGCCATACTTACCCTCCTATTTGCTTCCTTCTAGCTTTATTCTTGGATCTATCAAAGAATAGGCAATATCAACTACAAGCAGAGAAATTATATATAAGGCCGAAAAGAATATAGTTAATCCCATTATAATATTGTAATCATTTTGGTTAATTGCATTAATCAAAGAGTTTCCTAAGCCTGGAACAGCAAATATTCTTTCAATTACAATAGTTCCTGTTACAATAGTTGCTATTTGAGGTCCTAAGATGGTTATTATTGGTAATATAGCATTTCTTAAAATATGCTTAACAGCAATGCCAAATTGAGACAAGCCTTTAGCCTTTGCAGTTAATATATAATCCTGATTTATAACATCCAAAACTGATGCTCTCATATATCTAGCATAGGTTGCAATACTACTAAAACTTAATGCTATCGTTGGAAGTATTGTGTACTTAAATCTTTGACCTACTGGAGTATACTTATCATACCAAAGAGCCGTTGGAATAATATCATTTTTTCCTAACCAAGAATGTCCAACCCAAGTTTGAAGTAAAGCTGCTAAAACGAAACTAGGTATGGATACCCCTATTATAGCTATAAACATAATAAAATAATCTGCAACGGTATTTCTTTTAAAAGCTGCTATAATACCAAGAACTAAACCTACCACAAGTCCAAATGCAACAGCTTGAAGTCCTATTCTAGCAGATGCAGGGAAAAATTCCTGTATCTTATCAGTTGCATTTTCTCCTGGTGTTATTAAAGAATCGCCCATGTCACCTTTAAGCAAGTTTTGCATATATTTAATATAGCGCTCCACTAAAGGTCTATCAAATCCATACTTTCGCTCCAACTGTACAATAACCTCTTCAGGCAATCTTTTTTCACCAGTACGAACTGGATTACCTGGCTTACTGTTCATTAAAAAGAATGTTGCTGTAATTATAACCCATAGAGTTAGAATCATGATTCCAATTCTTTTTAAGATGTACTTTACCATAATCTTCCCCCTAACTTCCCATAAATTTAATTTATAAAAATTATGAGATTATTTTTGTTGTAAAAACATAAAAATTAGTGCTTGTACTCTTCTTGAGAATAATATATAAAAAAATGTGTAGGTCTTATATTTAAACCCACCTACACATAATATCAGTTTTCGACCCAATTTTCAATATAATATTATTTACAATCATAATTTTTTATAATATTTTAAAAAATTTAAATTGCTGCATATTTGCAGCAATTTAAATTTTTATTAGTAATTAATTGACTATTAATTATTCGATATAAGCCCATCTTAACTGGTAAGTTCCGCCAAAGTTAGGTAGCTGTAATCCCTTAACATATGGCTGTTGGAAAGACTTCTTATCTTTGTAGAATAAAGGTGCTATTGCAGCATCTTCAATCACTTGTTTTTCCATTTCAGCAAATATTTCTAATCTCTTAGCTGTATCAGTTTCATTTTGAACTTTCTTTAGTAATTCTTCGTATTTTTCATTTACCCATTTACCATTGTTGTTACCATTGTCTTTGCCAAATAAATCTAAGAATGTCATAGGATCATTATAGTCAGCGCCCCAACCGGACATTGCTATATCAAACTGTTGGCTCTGAACCTTAGTTAAGTAATCTGAGAAATCAGCAGCAGGAAGTATTTCAACTTTTACTCCCAACTTTTTCTGCCATTGATCTTGGAAGTATTCTGAATTCTTCTTTGTTTCTGCGTCACTTGCCTGTGGTAAATATCTAAATGTATGTTTAGCTGGATCTGGATCTAAGCCTGCTTCTTTTAATCCTTCAACTAAAAGAGCTTTAGGATCATTATATTTTTCCTGTAGAGCCTTTAAAGGTTCTTTTACCTTACTTCTATATTCGTTATCACCAATTAAAAGCTCCTGTGGTACCAATCCATAAGCTGGTATACCTCTCTTGTAAACAGATTCTGTGTACTCTTCTCTGTCTAAAGCTAGTGAAAGCGCAAGTCTAACCTTTGCATTTGTTAATGCTTTATTATCTTTTCCTTCAGTGTTGAATACCATATAGAAGGATGATGGATCTACACCTTCAATTAAATTGTACTTACCATTTTTAGCTTCTTCTGTCATTTTAGTTAGATACTCACCTGTAGCGGAAGTTGCATCTAACTTACCAGACTTGAATTGTTCATAAGCTGTTTTTATTTCCTCAATTTGTAGAAGATCTACTTGTTCTAGTTTAATATTTGATGCATTGTAGTATTTATCATTCTTCTTTAATACTACCTTTGCTCCCTTTTGCCATTGATCAACTACAAAAGGACCGCAGTATACTAATTGAGATGCATCTGTACCATATTCGCTTCCCTGTGCTTTTACTATATCTTCTCTCTGAGGAGATAGTCCTGGGAAAGCAACGATTTGTTCAAAATAAGGAACTGCTCTATCTAAAGTAACAACTAAAGTTTTATCGTCAGTAGCTTTAATACCTACTTCGTCAATGTTTGCTTGACCAGCATAGTACTTTTCAGCATTTTTTACTGGGAATAGGAAGAATGAATATCCAGCTCCTGTGTTAGGATCTAACAATCTCTTCCATGCAAATTCAAAATCCTTAGCAGTAACTGGCTTTCCATCAGACCAATTTAAATCTCTTAATTTAAATGTCCAAGTTAAGCCGTCTTCGCTAACTTCATAGCTTTCAGCTGCTCCTTTTTCTGGAACATCATTGTTATTAACAAGAAGTGTTTCTTGAGTGTTCTGGAGAACACTAAAGGATACCTGGTCTGTAGCTAGAACTGAGTCCAAAGTCTTCAAAGCACCATCTCTAAGAACTAATTTTTGTTCTCTTTTGTTGCTAGCATTGTTTTTATTATCTGTTTTGCCAGCACATCCTGCTAGTAATGTAGTTGCAGTCATGATTGCAGCTGTTACTAGCACTAAAGTTTTTTTCTTCATGATAATTTCCCCCTTTTAAGAATCATTAATTAAACAATAAGCTATGTATCTTATTATTTATCAATCTTGCAAGTATTATTATTTATTAAATAATTTTTCTTTATAAATAAATAATAACTACTAGCAATTTGATGTTTTTAATATTAACACACAATTAATATATTGTCAATTAATTTATACCTTTATTAAATTATTTTTCTTTTAATATTTCTTAGATATTTTTAACGATATATCATTTTCATAAATTTATATTATTATACTAATTTCGCCATTCAATCTTACTAAGTGTTTGACAATAATTTCAAAGGGATAATTAATCAGTATTAACTATAATAGCTTAAGCACTTAATATTGATAGGAAGATTATTATCAGCAAAGCTTATAGCTTCCCCCTAATGTAATACACATTTCTTAAAAGCAAATAATTTTTTAGTAGCCAAAGAAGGTCTTTTATCATATTTTAATTCATATAATCCCCTGTTACCTATACCAAGCAAATTCTTTTAAGAAAGGGTTGATTGTATGAAATATGATTTCAATGATCCTTATGGAATAGCTCGCTACATAAAGGAATCAAAGAAATCTACTCCAGTTAAAGTCTATTTGCATGGTGATCTATCAAAATGTGATTTTGGAAATATAGACGTTTATGGCTCACCTAACTTTTACTTACTTTTTGGTGAAGCCTCAGAAATAATTGATTTTATTAATAAATATAAAAGTAAAATAATTAAGTATAGATTAGAAAATGATAGAAGAAATTCTGCAATACCCTTGTTAGATCTACTTTCTATAGACGCAAGAATAGAACCAGGAGCAATAATAAGGGATAATGTTCATATAGGTAAAAATACAGTTATAATGATGGGTGCTGTAATAAATATTGGTGCAGAAATTGGAGATGATACTATGATAGATATGAATGCTGTAGTAGGTGCAAGAGGAAAATTAGGAAAAAGAGTACACTTAGGAGCGGGGGCGGTAGTTGCTGGAGTTCTAGAGCCTCCAAGCAAAAGTCCCTGCATCATTGGAGATGATGTGCTAATAGGAGCTAATTCAGTAATACTAGAAGGAGTAAAAATAGGATCCGGATCTGTAGTAGCAGCAGGTTCTGTAGTAACAGAAGATGTTCCTGCTGGAGTGGTAGTAGCGGGAATACCTGCTAAAATCATTAAATACGTTGACAATAAAACAAGGAATAAAACTCAGCTTTTAGAAGATTTAAGAAAATAACCTAAGTTAAATATAAAAATTGAGGGCTCTCTATCACTGGAGGCCCTCATCTTATTTAACCAATATCTTCTTGATTATCATTTTCTTCATTGCTTGTAACTTCAGTATCCTTGTTAACTTTTTCCATTTTTGATATAGAAACTTCATAGGCTATCTTTTTTATAACCTCTTCTTCAGAGACTTTTTTCTGATATTCTCTACTCTGAAGTCTACCCCATATTCTAATATTATCTCCTACATTTAAAGTCTGACAAAATCTAGAATTTCTTCCCCAAGCTATAGTTGGTATGTAGTCAGATTTATTGTAGGCCCTATTCACTGCAAGCAGCATATCTGCAATTTCTCTTCCAAAAGGAGTAGTTCTATAAACCGGTGGCTTGCATATGAAACCATCTAAAAATATTTGATTTGGATTTTTGCTTTTTTCATAGCATGGTTCAACATTTCTTGCAAACACTGTTAGAATTAATCTGTTAGACCCATCTATAAACTTATTATAAGATCGAAGCTGTCCCTCTACAATAATCTCACTGCCTATCTTTAATTCCATACCAGTTAAAAGTCTTTCGGAAATAGTAACAGATAAAACATCTTTAGTTTCACTTAGTCTTGGTACTTCGAGATTGAATATATAAAACCCCTCTCCATACATTTCATGGCTAAAGACTAAATCAGAGACAACCTTCCCTTCTAAGTAAATTTTGTTGTTTAGCATTAAATTGTCCATCTAAACCCCTCTCTCTCCCTTGGTTTTATTTTTCTTCTACAAAAGATTATTATTCATTTGTAATTGATAATATTACAAATTTCACATAAATTTATAATTGTAGTTTTATATATAAATTACTATAATTTGTACCATACCATTATAATACAATTTTACTCTATATTGCAATTATTTATTGTAAATTTGTTTTCCATTATGATCTATCATAAAATCCGATTTATATATAAGTTCTGACACAGTTACCATTGAATAGCCTTCTTTTTTAAAATATTCAATAATTCTAGGCAAGGTTTTTGTCGTATATCGACCATCATTGTGGAACAAAATTATAGAACCGGGTTTAGTTTTTTTAACAACCCTATTAAATTCTATCTCCTCTCCTTGCGCCTTCCAGTCAATACTATCAACATCCCATTGTATACAATAGCGATTTGTACTTTCAACAGTCTCAATTATTAAATCATTATAAACACCACTAGGACATCTAAATAAGGTGGTACCCTGACCGGTAATTTTTTTTATTTTGGAATCTAGCGCTTCTATTTCTTTAAGAAGTTCACTTCTACTTATACTATTCATATCCGGATGAGTGTTAGTATGATTACCAATTTCATGACCCTTCTCATGTAAAATCTTAAGTTTTTCCGGATTATGATCCACCCATGTACCTACAAGAAAAAAGGTTGCTTTTACATTATATTTGTCTAGAATTTCAATAATCTCATCGGTATTATCCTTTGGCCAGCTAGCATCAAAAGTTATAGCTATCTTTTTTTCCTTAGTATCTACAGAGTAAATAGGAAGCTTTCTTTTTTTTGATACAAATACACCTTTGCTATCCACTGTCATAGTAAAAATAGCTATAAGAGCTACTAATAGCAATGCCCCTTTGGTAAATGTTTTCTTAAGCTTTTCTTTTTTTATAATGATAATCAAATTTTCACCTCCTACAAAGTTATTCAGTAGATTATATTCCGTAAAATAAATATTATGAAGTTAAAATAAAATAAAGACAACTTTTTCAGCTGCCCTAATTTATGATATAATACATTTGAAATGCATATTTAATCATTTTTTCAGGAGGATGACCTTTTATGTTAGATGACATAAATCAGTTAGCAGAAAGTAAACTAATATTATTATATATATTAGATAGAATTGGGATGCATATTACTAGAAACCAACTTACAGAAATAGTTCTAGAAAATAATTTAGTAAATTACTTTCTGTTACAACAATACATAACGGAGCTACAAAATTCCAATTTTATAGAAACTATTAATAAAGATAAAAGCAAAGTCTTGTCCCTAACAGAACAAGGAAAAAAAGTTCTTTCACTATTTGTTTCTAGAATACCAAAAGATATAGTAGAAAAAATAGAGAAATATATTAACGAAAAAATCAATAATATTAAAAAAGAGATTTCTTTGCATGCAGATTATACTATTGAGAAAAACAATGCCTTTATAGTAAATTTGAGAGCTCAAGAAGATGAAATAACCCTCATTGATATTAAGGTCAACGTACCTTCCAAAAAACATGCCATAGATTTATGTCAAAATTGGAAATCTAATTCTTCAAAAATTTATAATGACATCATGAAAACCCTATTAGAATATTAATAAAAAGTCATATCTGTAGGTTCCTTTCCTATGGATATAGACTTTTTTTCATCCTTTTTTCCATCATAAATAATTAATCTGGATCCGTAATTATCTCCTACAAATATATATCTTCCCTTCTTTTTTATACATCTGGGCAGTCCACCAACAAAAACTTTTTTAATAAACTTTCTTCTTTCTAAATCAAGTATATAAATGCAGCCTTCACTAAAACTAGCCACGTATATTATATTTCCCTGAAAGCAAAAATCAATAGGGTTAAAACCAGCTGATATTTTTCCTACAGAAGAAAGAGTTTTTGTGCTAATTATGTTTACATAACCACAACAGTTATGACCTAAGTAACTTTCACAAAGATAAATATAATTATTATCCTCTGAAAAGAAAGCCTTAGTAGGATAGCAGCCTACGGTGATATTTTTTATTAGTTCCTTATTACTGCAATTTAATATAGAAAGAGTGCTATTTTCCATATTGGTGACCGCAATTAAATCCAATTGGTAATTTATATCTATACTATGAGGCAAGTTACCAATGGGCACTTCCTCCACAATCCGTTTATTCTCTAAATCAAAAACTATCAAATTATTACTTTCTCCACATACAACTATAGCCTCATTTCTATATACCGCCACATCATTACAATTTCCACCAATATAATACTCCTCTATTACTTTTCCAGACATAACATCTATTATTGATAGGCTGCTGTTATAGCTATTTGCAGTAATAATACTATCTTTCCATTTACATAAACCATGGGGACCATACCTTTCATTGATCTGTGCAATTCTAATACACTGCTCTTCCTCAAGATTATTAAGATTTATTTGAGATAAAGTATCGGAACCAGTGTTGCAAACATATAAATAATTCATTAACGATCACTCCAATTGCACCATAGCAATATTTAATCTCTTACAAGTATACTATGAGACTTTTCCATAAGTTGACCTACTGATTGCAAAAAAAAGCGACTATTATAACGGTCTATAATAATCGCTTTTTCTTTAATTTACATTTTTAATAATTTTTCTCATATCTCCTATCATATAAAGGGAACCACATATCACTAGCAAATCCTCTTTACTACACAGAGACATAGCATATTTTACCGCCTCTTCATAGCTATTCATTGCCAAAGCTTCAGGATTGTATTTTATTATTCTATCTCTTAGTTTCTCTGCTGATTCACCTCTGAAACTATTAGGAGTTACAGCAATGACTTTATCTGCTTTAGGTGTAATAACCGCCAGCATATCCTCTAGTTGCTTATCTTCTAATATACCGATTATTAGATATAATCTTTTATACTTAAAATAAATATCAATACTTTGTGCTAATTTTTCTATGCCATCTATGTTATGAGCACCGTCTAAAAGTACATAAGGATTGGTGCTCATTATCTCCATGCGGCCTTTCCAAGTTACCTTTTTAAGACCTTCATAAATAGCCTGCTCACTGATGGTTACCCCTAAGTCCCTAAGAACCTCTATAGTATGAATAACTACTGCACAGTTGTAAATTTGCACTTTTCCTAAAAGAGCTAAGGCTACAGTATAAATTGATTTTTCTGTGATGATTTTAACCACTTGATAGTTATCTTCTATTTTCAATAGTTCTGTACTATCTTCCTTAACCACAATAAGTTTACTGTTTTTCTCAAACGCTACCCTCTCTATAACAGAGGAAGCCTTCTTTTGCTGAGGATATGACACCACTGGCACCTTTTCTTTTATAATACCAGCCTTCTCCCAAGCTATTTCCTCAATACTGTTACCTAATAGAGCCATATGATCATAACTTATAGAAGTTATAACACTAACCAAAGGTATTATTATATTGGTAGGATCTAATCTTCCTCCTAGACCAACCTCAATAACAGCATAATCTATATTTTCTTCCTTGAAATACAAAAACATAGCTGCAGTAATAATTTCAAATTCAGTGGGAGTATCCTTTCCTATAGGGTCTATAACCCTTTCAGCTTCCGCTACTTTAGACATTACTTGGCAGAGTCTTTCTTTTGGAATATTGCAGCCATTGATTTGAATTCTTTCTTCAAATTCCTCAAGGTAGGGGGATGTAAACATCCCCACCTTATAACCCTGAGCCATTAGAATACTCGAAATCATTGCCGTTGTTGATCCTTTACCGTTAGTTCCAGCGATGTGTATACATTTTAAGGAAAGCTGCGGCTCTCCTAATTTCTTTAATAGTTTCTTAATCCTATCTAAGCCCTTACCGCTATTAAACCTACTGCGATTGTGTATATAATCCATAGTCTCTTTATAATTCATATAGCACCTAGCCTAAGCTTTCAATTCTTTCTAATACAGCCTTTAGCATTTCCTTGTACTTCTCGCCCTTTTGCTTTTCCTCTTCAACTACTTTTTGAGGAGCCTTGCTTACAAAACTTGCATTTGATAGCTTTTTCTCTACTCTATCTATTTCTGATAATAGTTTTTCCTTTTCCTTACTCAATCTTTCTAATTCTTTTTCTCTGTCAATTAGGTCAAATAAAGGCATGAATAGCTCTGCACCTTCTGTAACTACAGATACAGAATTTTTAGGAATATCCTTTTTATCTTCTATTATAGTCATATCGCTAACTGAAGCTAACTTTTCAAAATATATTGTTCCTGCCTTAAAGGCACTAAGAGCTTCTTCCTTAACATATGCCAATAAGCTTGCTTTTTTAGAATTTGGAACGTTCATTTCAGCCCTTGCATTTCTAATACCCTTAATGGCATCAATTATATAACCCATCTGAATTTCAGCCTGGCTATCATGAACTTCTTCCTTATATTCAGGCCATTTAGATATAGTTATAGATTCATATTCTGCATCTAAATGTGTATAAATTTCTTCTGTAATAAATGGCATTACAGGATGAAGTAGTTGTAGTCCTGTAGTTAATACTTTATATAATACGTTGTAGGTTACACCCTTAGCCTTATCATCCTCTCCATATAGAACTGGTTTTGAAAGTTCAATATACCAATCACAGAACTCACTCCATAGGAAGTCATAGATCTTTTGAAGGGCTATTCCTAGCTCATATTTTTCTATATTTTCTGTAACCTCTTTAACTACTGTATTTAATCTTGATAGTATCCATCTATCAGCAATATTGAAATTCTTTGATTCCTTTTCCTGCTCCATTAGATTTCTATCTAAATTCATCATAACAAATCTTGAGGCGTTCCAAATCTTATTAGCAAAATTTCTAGCCGCTTCTACTCTTTCAGGATAATATCTAATATCGCTTCCTGGAGCATTTCCTGTTACCAAGCTAAATCTTAAAGCATCAGCGCCATAGGTATCTATTACGTCTAATGGGTCTACACCATTTCCTAGGGACTTTGACATCTTTCTACCCTGTGAGTCTCTTACAATTCCGTGAATTAATACAGTTTCAAAAGGTGTTTCTCCCATATTGTGGATACCAGAGAAGATCATTCTAGCTACCCAGAAGAATATTATATCGTAACCTGTAACAAGTACATTAGTTGGATAGAAATAATCTAATTCTTCAGTTTTTTCTGGCCATCCTAGAGTTGAGAAAGGCCATAAAGCTGAACTAAACCAAGTATCAAGTACATCCTCATCCTGCTTAAGATTTTGTGATCCACATTTGCAGCAAGTCTTTGGTGTTTCCTCTGCTACTATTATTTCTCCGCAGTCCTTGCAGTACCATACTGGTATTCTATGTCCCCACCATAGCTGTCTTGATATACACCAGTCCTGGATATTTTCCATCCAGTTAAAGTATATCTTTTCAAATCTCTCTGGTACAAACTTAGTTTTACCAGTTCTAACGGCTTCTATAGCAGGTTTTGCCAAGGATTCCATTTTTACATACCATTGTTTAGATATCATAGGCTCTATAACTGTACTACATCTGTCATGAGTACCTACATTATGAACATGAGGTTTGATCTTAACAAGGTATCCTTCCTTTTCCAAATCCTCAACTATGGCTTTTCTTGCAGCATATCTGTCCATGCCTGCATATTTTCCACCTAATTCGTTTATTGTACCATCAGGATTCATCACATTAATTTCTTCAAGATTGTGTCTTTTTCCTACTTCATAATCGTTAGGATCATGAGCTGGAGTTATTTTAACAGCACCGGTTCCAAATTCTTTATCTACATATTCATCTGCAACAACTGGAATTTCTTTATTTACTAATGGAAGCATAAGCTTCTTTCCTATAAGGTGAATATATCTTTCATCGGATGGATTTACTGCTACAGCGGTATCCCCCAACATAGTTTCTGGTCTTGTAGTGGCTATTTCTAAATATTCATCACTACCTACTACAGGATATTTAATATGCCAGAAGTTGCCCTCTTGCTCACTATATTCAATTTCTGCATCAGAAAGAGCAGTTTGACACTTAGGACACCAGTTAGTTATTCTATTTCCTTGATATATTAAGCCCTTTTCATATAACTTTACAAAAACATGTCTAACAGCTTTATTTAAATTCTCATCCATAGTAAAGGCTTCTCTTGTAAAATCTGCAGAAGCGCCTAACTTTTTCAACTGACCTCTTATTCTTTCTCTATATTCATCAGTCCATTCCCATACTTTATCTAAAAAGGCTTCTCTGCCCATTTCCTTCTTCTTAAGTCCCTGCTTTAATAGTTCATTTTCTACCTTTACTTCTGTAGCTATGCTAGCATGGTCTTCTCCAGGCAACCATAAAGTGCTATATCCCTGCATTCTTTTAAATCTAATTATCATATCTTGAAGAGTATTATCTAAAGCGTGACCTAAATGAAGCTTTCCAGTAATATTTGGTGGCGGCATTACTATAGTAAAAGGCTTTTTATCCTTATCCACCTTTGGTGTGAAATATCCTTTTTCTTCCCAGGTTTTATATATTCTTTCTTCAAATTCTTTTGGATTATAGGTTGTAGACAAAGTAATCTTTTCTTCCATCTTTCTTCCTCCTTCTTTTGATTAGAAATTGCTTATAATTGTCCATTAAAGCTAATTTTGCAAATTATATAAAAAAGTCTTCGTCCTAAAAGGACGAAGACTCGCGGTACCACCTTTTTTCCCACAATATTATGGGCTCTCATATAATAACGGTTGAAAAAAACCGTCTTTGCTTACATTTAGCATTTTTCAGCAAAGAAGCTCAAAAGCTACCTTCAAAGTTCTCCATATAAAAGGTCTCTCAGCCAACGAACCTTTCTCTCTTAATATGGTTTTGAACTTTTACTCCTCTTTATCACAGCTTATTTTCCATATATTAATATAATATGTTAATATACCATATTATAATACAATTTTTTTTAATGTCAAGGGCCTCACTATGCCTTACTACCAGCTGCTTCTTCCATAGCTATCCTTTCCTGTTCCAGCTCACTTGTTCTGGACTCAAGATTTTTAAAGGCTGCAGCCATCATAAGCTTAATTCTATTTAATTGGTTAACTTCGCTAGCACCTGGATCGTAATCTATAGCAGTTATATTAGCCATTGGATATTGTGCCTTTAAGGCCTTTACCATTCCTTTTCCTGTAACGTGATTAGGCAAACAAGCAAAAGGCTGCATACAAATAATATTTTCAGTACCACTTTCAATAAGTTCTATCATCTCAGCAGTTAAGAACCAACCTTCACCGGTTTGATTTCCCAAGGATAAAATCTTAGAAGCTCTCTCTGCCAATCTTTCTATAGTTTCTGGTGGATGGAAACGCTTGCTCTGCTCTAAGGCCTCTCTCATATGTCTTCTATAGAATTCAATAACCTTAATTACAAGTTTACCTCCAAGCTGTCCCTTTTTAGTTCCTTCCAAAAACTTATATTTATAATCTGCATCATAAGCACAGTAAAGGAAAAAGTCTATCAAATCCGGCATAACTGCCTCTGCACCTTCACTCTCAACAACATTAACTACGTCATTATTAGCGGTTGGGTGGAATTTTACTAATATCTCACCTACCAAACCAACCCGCGGCTTCTTAATGTCTCTTAATTCTAGATTATCAAAGTCTTTAACTATATTATAAATATTCTTTTTAAAGGTTTTATGACTACCGCTAATTACAGACTCCTTACATTTTTCTACCCAGCTTTCATAAAGGGCATTTGCAGAACCTTTAATTTTTTCATAAGGTCTTACCCTATATAGAACTCTCATTAATAAATCGCCGTAAACCAAAGCAATAAGAGCTCTATTTAATAGGCCATAGGAAATTTTAAAGCCTGGGTTACTTTCTAAGCCCGCTGCATTTAATGATATAACTGGTACTTGTGGATAACCTGCTTCTACCAATGCCTTTCTTAAGAAACCAATATAGTTGGTTGCTCTACAACCACCTCCAGTTTGGGTAATAATTACAGATGTATTATTTACATCGTATTTACCAGACTGAAGAGCCTCTATAATTTGTCCTACTACAATTATAGATGGATAGCAGGCATCGTTATTAACATACTTAAGTCCTACATCAACAGCACCTTTATCCTTGGAAGGTAGAACCACTACATTATAACCTGAATGCCTAAAGGCAACTTCTAGGAACTGAAAATGTATAGGTGACATTTCCGGTGCTAGTATTGTATGGTTTTTTCTCATTTCCTTTGTGAAAAGTATTCTCTTATATTTTGATTCTTGTGGCTTTCTTATATAGTTATTTCTATCTCTTTCTTCTATAGCAGCTTTTAAGGATCTTATTCTTATTCTAGCAGCTCCTAAATTATTTCCTTCGTCTATTTTAAGGGTAGTATATATTTTCCCTTCTTTTTGCAAAATCTCCTGTACTTGATCTGTAGTTACCGCATCTAATCCACAACCAAAGGAATTTAGCTGAACTAATTCTAGGTTATCCTGTTTTGCTACAAAAGAAGCTGCTCTATATAATCTAGAATGATAAACCCATTGGTCTACAACTCTTAATGGTCTTTGTACCTCTGCTAAATGAGCAATAGAATCCTCCGTTAATACTGCCATATTAAAGCCTGTAATTATATTTGGAATACCGTGATTTATCTCTGGGTCCACATGATAAGGACGTCCACTAAGCACTATTCCTTTAATGCCCTTTTCCTTTATATAGGATAAGACTTCTTCTCCTTTCTTGCGAATATCCTTTTCGAAGTTAAGCCTTTCCTGCCATGCAGCTTCTACTGCCATATTAATTTCATCTTTTGAAATATTAAAGCCATTTAGTTCTTCAAATAATCTTTTCTTCAGTTTCTCTTTATTGTTTAATGAAAGGAAAGGATTCATAAATAATATATTTTTTTCATTTAATATATCCATGTTATTTCTTATAACTTCTGGATAGGAGGTTACAATTGGGCAATTATAATGATTATCTGCCTTTGGATCCTCCTTCTTTTCATAAGGAATAGATGGATAGAAAATAAAGTTAACACCCTTATTAATAAGACTCATTATATGTCCATGTACAATTTTACCTGGATAACATACTGATTCTGATGGTATGGTTTCAATACCCATTTCATAAACCTTTTTAGAAGATCTTTGAGATAGCTCTACTCTAAATCCTAATTTTGTAAAGAAAGTAAACCAAAAGGGATAATTCTCATACATATTAAGAACTCTTGGTATTCCTACCACACCTCTAGTTGCTTCTTCTTTGCTTAAAGGTTTATATTGGAAAAGCCTCTTATATTTATAATCATAAAGGTTTGGTATTGCTTCCCCTTTTTTACTGCTTATTCCTAATCCTCGTTCACATCGGTTACCAGATATAAATTCACCACCATCATTAAACTTATTAATGGTTAGCAAACAATTATTGCCACACAATCCACAACGTCTCATAGTGGTATCATAAATAAATTCTTTAATCTGCTCCTTGCCTAGAATCGTACTAATTTTTCCTTCTTCTGCTCTCTCTCTAGCAATAAGAGCTGCTCCAAAAGCTCCCATAAGTCCAGCTATATCTGGCCTTATTGCTTCTCTTTCTGCTACCAACTCAAAACTTCTTAATACGGAATCATTGTAGAAGGTACCACCTTGTACAATGATATTTTTCCCCAAATCCTTAGGATCCCGTACTTTTATTACCTTCTGAAGGGCATTTTTTATAACAGAATATGCTAATCCAGCAGATATATCGCCTACAGAAGCACCTTCCTTTTGAGCCTGCTTAACCCTAGAATTCATAAATACAGTACACCTTGAACCTAAGTCTACAGGATATTCTGCTTTAATAGCTTCCTTTGCAAAATCTTGCACAGACATATTTAATGAATGGGCGAAGGTCTCTATGAAAGAACCACATCCAGAAGAACATGCCTCATTAAGTAATATACTATCAATAACACCATCTTTTATTCTTAGACATTTCATATCTTGTCCGCCAATGTCTAAAATAAAATCTACCTCCGGTTGGAAAAAGGCTGCAGCCTTATAATGCGCTATAGTTTCTATCTCACCAAGGTCAAGCTTTAAAGCTTCTTTAATCAGTGCTTCTCCATAACCAGTTACACAAGAATTTGCAATGATAACATTTTCCGGTAACTGTTCATATAATTCTTTTAAAATATATATTACCTGCTGCAAAGGACTACCTTGATTACTTCCATAATAGGAATACAAAAGTTGTCCATTTTCTCCAATTAGCGCCATCTTTGTAGTAGTAGAACCGGCATCTATACCTATATATGCTCTTCCTGAATAGCTAGTTAAATCCTCTTTAGCTACCTTATTCTTTTTATGTCTTTCTATAAACTCATCATACTCAGCCTTATTTATAAATAAAGGTCTTAGTCTTTGTATTTCCACAGAATTTTCTTCATGAATATTTTTTAATCTATCCATTAACTCTGAAAATTCAATTTTAGGTAACTCTTGAGATTTAAGTGCTGCTCCCATAGCAACAAAAAGCTGAGAATTCTCTGGAAATATAATTTGCTCTTCTGTTAACTGTAAGGTTTCAATAAATCTTTTTCTAAGTTCTGATAAAAAGTATAAAGGTCCTCCTAGAAAAGCCACATTTCCTCTAATTGGTTTTCCGCAAGCAAGTCCACTTATTGTCTGATTAACTACTGATTGAAAAACAGAAGCAGCAATATCTTCCTTAGCAGCCCCTTCATTAATTAAAGGCTGAATATCTGTTTTAGCAAATACACCACATCTAGAGGCTATTGGATAGATAACTTTAAAGGACTTAGCCAATTCATTCAAACCGGAAGCATCTGTCTGTAAAAGACCAGCCATTTGATCTATAAATGCTCCAGTACCTCCTGCACAGGTTCCATTCATTCTTTGTTCTAATCCGCCAGTAAAATAGGTTATCTTTGCATCTTCTCCTCCTAATTCTATGGCGACGTCAGTTTGAGGAATGTATGTTTCAACCGTGTGAGTACAAGCTATAACCTCCTGTATGAAAGGTATATTCATCCAATTTGAAACAGACATACCCCCTGAACCTGTAACCATCATAGTAATATGGCTATCCGGTATTTTTTTGTATGTTTCTTGAAATAACTCTACAATGGTTTTTTGATATCGGAATAATGACGTCTATAATCGCTAAATACCAATTTACTGTTCTTGTCCAAAACTACCATTTTGACTGTAGTTGATCCTACATCCATCCCCAAATGATAAGTTTCCCTCATCTAATCAACTCCATTTACTCATTTAAATAAAACAAAAGCTTTTCTTAGCAAATTCTAACATCAAAGATTAATCAAGTCAATGAACTCTTTTTTATTGCTCTGAATAAATAAAAGGCAGCATTTTATCTATATAAAATAAAAACTGCCAATATTAACTATTTACGATCTTTATTATTTTTTACAACTTTCAATCTAAAGAAATCTTCTCTTTCTTTTTCTTCCAATACTTCTCCTATGGACTTAACTAGTGCTTGATATTTAGGAATTTGAATATTATCTAAAGCATTAGCTCTTTTTTGAGTTTTCTTTATCTCTTTAGCCAACCTAAAGATGGCATTTTCTACTTCTGCTAATTCATAAATTAAATATTTTACTTCACTAAATTTTTTATAAGCTACATCCATAGCTGAATTGCTATGATAAAAACCGTACTCTGGTGATATGTCTTTCTTTTCATATATAATATGTGGTATTTCTACACCCATTACACTTTTAAATACAATATCATAGTCTTTCTCTTTAGATATGGCCAAAGCTATATCTTCAACATTGGTTATACCCATGCTTATATTAGCCTTTCTAATAGCATCGTAAGCATCACTAAAAACTTGGGTAACTCGTTTTTGAAGTTCTTCTGCTCTATCTACATAAGACATCATTTCCCTAATAAGTACATTTCTTTTCTTATCCAGCAATTCAAAACCCATTTTAGAAAACTGCAAGGAATTTTGTGCATTTATAAGATTAGATTTGGTTGGTGCTACATTATCCATTCTACAGCCTCCTTCCGTTAAATATTAACACAGAAGACAGAAAACAACTAGTGTTTTCTATGTCTTCTGTGGTTAATTATTCTACATAATATTTATCTAAGATTTCCGGACTAACTCTGTCTAATTCGTTCTTGGGAAGAATAGATAATACTTTCCATGCTAGGTTTAAAGTTTCTTCTATGCTTCTATTGTCATTATAATCCTGCTTTAAGAATTTATTCTCAAATTCTTCACCAAATTTCATATATAGCTTATCTATATCCGAAAGTTCGTCTTCGCCAATAACCTGTGCCAATGAAATTATTTCCTGCACCTTAGAGTATGCTGCAAAAATTTGATTTCCAACATCAGCATGGTCTTCTCTTGTATAACCTTCACCTATACCATCCTTCATAAGTCTAGATAAGGAAGGTAAAATATCAACAGGAGGATAAATATCTTTTTGATTAATACTTCTATTTAAAACTATTTGTCCTTCTGTTATAAATCCTGTTAAGTCAGGAATAGGATGTGTAATATCATCATTAGGCATTGATACAATAGGTATTTGAGTGATACTTCCCTTTTTATTTTTCATCATACCTGCTCTTTCATATAAAGAAGCCAAATCTGAATATAGGTAACCTGGATATCCTTTTCTACTTGGTACTTCTTCCTTTAGAGAAGAAATTTCTCTTAATGCTTCACAGTAGTTTGTTAAGTCATTCATTATAACTAGTATATGCATACCTTCTTCAAAAGCAAGATATTCAGCAGCAGTAAGAGCACATCTAGGTGTTGTGATTCTTTCAACTATAGGGTCATCCGCTAAATTCATGAAAGTAACAACTCTATCCTGCACCCCTGCTTGTTGGAAACTCTTTCTAAAGTAGTCTGCATCGTCATGTTTTAAACCCATAGCTGCAAAGACTATAGCGAAATTATCATTTTCATCTCCACTAATTGTTGCCTGTCTAATTATTTGTGAAGCCAATTCATTATGAGGCATACCGTTACCAGTAAATATAGGAAGCTTTTGTCCTCTAATTAATGTAGTCAAGCAATCTATAGATGATATACCAGTTTGAATGAAATTTCTAGGATACATTCTTGCAACTGGATTCATAGGTCTTCCATTAATATTATACTTCCTATCACTATAAATTTTTCCATTACCATCTATAGGTTCTCCTATACCATTAAACTCTCTACCTAATATGTTTTTATTCAAAGGAATTTCTAGTGGCCTTGCAGTAAAGGTTACAGCAGTATTATCAACAGACATTCCGGTTGTAGCCTCAAAAACTTGAACAACTACCGTATCACCATATATGCTAACTACTCTACCTTTCTTTCTTTCCTTGCCTTCAACCACAATATCTACTATCTCATCATAAGCTGCATCTTCTATTCCAGAAAGTATAACAAGAGGGCCTTTTACCTTGTCTAAAACTAAATATTCTTTTTTCAACTTAATCCCCCCCTATTTGTACTTAGCATCAAGTTCTTCAAAATAATTTTCTATTTTTGCTTCTAACTCGTCTAATTTAGTTAGATCATCATTTGGTACATTGTATTTCATCTTTAATATATCTTCAAGTAGTGCTCTATCTTTTATTTTTGTTATAGGCACACCTTTCTTAACGCTTATATTGGCAAGATCATAAAACTTTTCAACAACTTTCAACATTCTATACTGCTTATTTAATGGCACATAGGTATCCTGTGAATGATAAGCATTTTGCTGCAAGAAAGCAACCTTAATTATATTGGCTGTCTCTAGTATAAGTCTTTGATCATCTGGCAGCACATCTTCTCCAACCAACTTTACTATTTCCTGAAGTTTGCTTTCTTCTGATAAAACTCTCATCATTTTATTTCTTAATGGTATCATATCCCTAGCTACATTTTCCTCATACCAGTTCTCTAGCATAGGTATGTAACCACTGTAACTAGAAAGCCAATTAATTGCTGGATAATGTCTAGCATAAGCTAATTTTTTATCCAAACCTAAAAAGGCACTAACGAATCTTTTTGTATTTTGAGTAACAGGCTCAGAAAAGTCTCCACCGGCTGGAGATACTGCACCGATTACTGTTATGGATCCCTCTGAATCATTCAAATTCTCTACATAACCAGCTCTTTCATAGAACTCAGCAAGTCTTGATGCTAAATAAGCTGGATATCCTTCTTCTGCAGGCATTTCTTCTAGTCTACCAGAAATTTCTCTTAAAGCTTCAGCCCATCTAGAAGTTGAGTCTGCCATAATTGCTACATGAAGTCCCATATCTCTATAGTATTCTGCTATAGTAATACCAGTATAGATACTTGCTTCTCTCGCTGCAACTGGCATATTGGAAGTGTTAGCTATCAATACTGTTCTATTCATAAGAGCTAAATTCGTCTTTGGATCTATAAGTTTTGGAAAATCCTCCAAAACTTCTGTCATTTCATTTCCTCTTTCACCACAGCCTATATATACAATTACATCTGCGTCAGACCACTTTGCTAACTGGTGCTGAGTCATTGTTTTTCCTGTTCCGAAACCTCCAGGAATCGCTACTGTTCCACCCTTTGCCAATGGGAAAAAGGTATCAAGTACTCTTTGTCCAGTTACTAAAGGTATGGATATAGGTTTCCTACGTTTTACCGGTCTTGGTACTCTAACAGGCCATTCTTGATATAGGGGCAAATCCTTGTTTCCGTTCTTAGTTTCCAAGATTACCACTGCAGTATTAATGTTATACTCCCCATTAGGTAGAGTTTTAACAACTGTTCCTTCTACACCTGGAGGTACCATAATCTTATGCATAATAAGAGGTGTCTCTTGAACCTGAGCATATATATCCCCAGCCTTAAGATATTGTCCTTCTTTTACTAAAACTTCTGTTTTCCAAAGTTTATCTTCATCTATTGATAATAATCCTATACCTTCAGGAATAAATCCTTCAGAAAGCTCGTTAATTTTATTCAATGGTCTTTCAATACCATCAAAAATATTTCCCATAATACCTGGTCCAAGTTTTACACTTAAAGGACTTCCAGTAGAAATTATAGGTTCTCCAGCCTTTAAACCAGCGGTTTCTTCATAAACCTGTATAGTAGCCCTATCTCCTTCGAGAATGATTATTTCACCGATTAGCTTTTTATTACCTACCATAACCATTTCTCTCATGGCAAAACCTGTCATGTTATCTGCCATTACTACAGGACCATTTATACTATAAATATAACCCATTTTCTTGCTATCAGCAGTAGTTTCCATTCCCATATTTATCATCCCCTATAAAAGTTCTCATTTATCTTCATGCCTACATAATCCTTTAAGTCTAAGAACTTACTCTCTAAAGTATGGTCAATTCTATATTTCCTATCGCTATCTTCTATAATGAAGCCACCTAAAATATCTGTTTCCTGTAACTGCAGATTTAGGTCAAGCTCCTTACTAAAGTTCATTAATGATTCTTTAACCTTTTCTAAATCATTATGTGTTAAATATAAAGTATAGGATCCCTTATCTAATTTTTGCAAAGCAGCCTTTACTATGTTTAAAAGAGTTTTGCTGTATTCTTCTGTCTTTACATAGGCATCTACTCGCTCTTTAACTCCTTTTTCAACTTCCTTCATCATCCCCTGATGAAGGATTAATTCCTTTTGTTTTTGCTTTGCTTTTTCTTCAGCTAATAGTTCCTTTGTCATAACTTTTGTCTTTTTACGAAATTCTTTTAGTTCTTCTTCTCTACTTTTTTCTAGACTTTTGTTTAGTTCTTCTAATTTTATAGCTCTCTCTTTTTCTAAACTATCAAGCTCTGATTGATTTTCTTCTTCTATCTTATCGTAAATAATTTTGGTAAATAGTTTCAATTTTTCTTCAATTGTAGTAGCCAATACTATCACCTCATATCTTTAGGCCTATGGAATCTCTAATATATCCCATAATGGCATCTTTATCTTTACTTTTACCATGTCTATCCGGTATTTCTATAATAAGTGGAAGCTCCTTAGCCAATTTTATTTGTGTCACCTTTTCAGGCACTACACTGGCTGCTTTTTCTGTCAATAGAATTATCCCAATTTCCTTATCTTCCAAAAGTTTATCTAGTAAATACTCTATTTCATCTTTGCTATGTAAAACAATGCCATCAATTCCAGCAATCCTCAAACCTAACATTGTATCAACATTATCACTGATTAAAAAGCTCTTCATAAGCATTCTCCTATAGGCTTGATAAAATCATGATAGAAATTATAAGACCATAGATAGCAATACCTTCTGCTAATCCAACATATATCAAAGTTTTACCTAACATCTTTGGATCTTCTGATACAGCACCTAAAGCTGCTGAACCAACGGAACCTACGGCAACACCTGTACCAATAGTTGCTAAACCAGTACTTAATGCTGCTGCAATATATCCTAAACCAGCTCCATTAGTAACTCCAGATTCTCCTGCTGCTCTAACAACATCTGGTACTAGTAAAATTAAAGCACCACACATAATTGGTATAAATATTGAAAGATTAATTCCCATAGCCTTTTTTAGGCTTTTCTTTCCTTGAATATCCTCTCTTGACTTTTGAATAAGTCCATAGCTTATTGTACTAACCACCAAAATAAAAGTTAAAATTGCAATAATTGTCATGATAATCCCTCCAATGATATATTATTTTTTAAATTTATTCTATATAGATGTCCACCTTCGCCAATCTATTAAACAGCCAAAAAAACTCAAATTAGTTTTTTTGACTACTTAATAGATTGGTTTAAGTTAGAATATCTATAGTACTCCAATTAATTTAACACTTTCAAATACTTCTCCTTCACCTTCATAGTACTTGCTGAAAAGTTCATAATATTCTAGTCTTAAACCTTGAATAAATACTATTAATCCTTCTAAGCCTAAAATAACAACATTACCTAATATATACATGAATACGCTACCTGCGCCATTCATCATATTTGCTAAAGCAGTAAAGGCCATAAATAAACCTACATGGTTCAAAGCAAAGGCTCCTACTCTTATGAAAGATACGGTGTTAGAAAACATGCTTATTAAGGTTTCAATAATACCAAAACCACCTTCTACATAATAATCTGATTTCCCTTCACTGTATAAAGGTCTTTTGCCTAAAATTAGATTTGCCAAAGGTTCTTTGATTAACATTAATAACAAAGATACTCCAAAAATAGCAAACCAAACGCCATTAGGTAGAAGGTTTATCTTAAAGTATGTAGTTACAACAAAGCCTAATAGAGACAAGAAGAAAATGAAACCTACTAATCCTTCTTTTCCAAAAACGCCATTTTCCAAATCTTTCTTTTTGAAATGATTTATTAAGCTGAATATATAACTTATAATTAACAATATACAACCTAAAATCACACCAAATATAAGTGTTTCCATAATATTATCCATTGGTCTAATGAAAAAGTGTGGCATTTCTTCTATGCCAAAGGCTTCATGAATAAACTCTGGAAATTCCTCAAATCCAAAAATACTACCATAAGCGAAACCAAAGATCGTTGAACTTATTCCTAATCTAAATATAACACCACCAAGATTAGGCCTTCTCATCTTCTTAACCAAGAAAATACCGGCTAAAATAAATACTAAACCTTGTCCAACATCTCCAAACATAGCACCAAATAGTAACATGTAGCTTAGTCCTAAGAAAAGTGTAGGATCTAATTCCCCATAGGAAGGTACTGCATACATGTGTACCATACTTTCAAAGGGTCGCACAATGAAGTTATTCTTCATGCTCGTTGGTACTACTATATCACTACTTACTTCATGAGCTTCCTTTTCTGTAATAATTAATCTATCTTCGCAATATTCAATAGACTTTTTAACCTTTCCAAGTAAGCTTTTTGGCACCCAGCCAGAGAAATAAAAGAACTCATTTGTACAAGCCATATGGTCTTTTATAATACTGCTTTTAACTTCTAATTCCAAACTCTTTTCAAGAATTAAAATCTGTCTCTTATTATCATTTATTTGCTTGTTAAATTCTAATTCCAACTGTTTTATTTCTATATTGATCTCATTAAGCCTTGAATTTAATGCCTGTATTAACTCTTTAGGAGTACCTTTTTCCTTTACAGAGAGGGGAATGATTTCGCAATTCAAGGAATTATATATTCTATCCGCTTCCGGCAGTAGCAAATAGGGTGTAAGTGCCATTATTATACGATAATCCTTTTGTTCGTAAATACTAATAGCAATGGAAGGGATATTTTCATAGTTGTCCTTAAGTTTTTGCATATTTTCAGAGGAAATCTTCATTAATCTACAATCCATATATTTTAGATTGTTTAATTCCTCAAAAGTTATATCTACATTTTTAAGAAATTGCAGGTACTTCAAAGTTTCTAATAGTTTCTCCTTTTCCTGTACTTTATTCTGCAATACTTCATACTTCTTCTCCAAAATTTCCTCTAGGTTCATAATACTAGCTCTGAGGGATGAATAATCATCTATTAATTCCTCTGCTTTAATTTTATTACTCCATCCTTTAGGACATATATTCCGTATTTTTTCCATTGCCTTTTCCAATTCTGAAAGGTTTCTTGAGCTGGTATAAGGCCTAATATAGCACACATCAAGTAGTGCTTCTAAATTATCCTCTGTAGTTTTAACAGTAAAGTCAGTAGTATTAAGCTCCTGCATTGCATCTACTGGCTGTACACAACCAGATAAGACCAATGACTTTGATACTTTGTCAATATCAGTGATATGACCTACTATATTTAACATTATCATTTTCTCGATTGCCATTACCTCACCCCTCTGATTACATTGTGGTAGTAATATACTTAATAATTTCATCATTGTGCTGACTATATCTCTTATTCTCAACTATGCTTACAATATTTCTATACTCTATCAAAGATAATTCAAGATAAGTGAGCATAACAGAAATATTCATTTTAGCCTCAGACTTATATCGAGTGTACATTTTTTGGAGAAAAGATAGTGTCTCCTTTTCAAGTAAGTGATCTTCAAAATCACTAGCATAAAAAATGTCTTTATAGGCAGTGCCTTTTATTCTATTAAAGAAGTCCTCAACACTTTTACTATAGCATAGCCTCTTTAAATCTTCTTTATTAAGCTTACACCCGTCTTGTACAGCGTAATTGAATAGTATTTCTGAAGGCAATTTATAGTACTTTATCCCCCTATAAATCATCTGAATATTTAAGAGATCCGCCTGAATTCCATTAATCTTTTCAACAACTTCTTTATCTTCTTTAGGAAGCTTCTTTATAAACCTTTTTAATTGAATAAAATAAACAGAGTCAAGAGCCATCTCAATTCTGAACAAGCCATCTTCCTCAATGCTATCTACTAAGTTATAAATATAGTTATAATAGATAGTACCTTTTAGCTTATCCACAACTTGTGCCACATTGCTGGCCTCCAACAACTCATCGTAGTTTATTGTACTCATAGAACACCTATGAGAAATTCGCTGTTCTAAGTCTTCCTTTAGTTTACCTATGAACTTTCCCCTTATAATAACCTTAATGTCTTCTACTTCGAAACGAGTAAAAATAACTTTTAGTAATTTTCTATAATCATTTCTTAGGTAATGAGAAAGTTTGGTAAAGTTGCTGATATATTGTCTTTTTAAAATTATTTCTAACTGTCCTCTATGTAGTTCATCTACATTGTATTCCTTTAATACTTCACCATATTTTGTCTTATCGCGAAGATAAACAAGGGCTTCTCTAAAATTATTACATTCTACTAGCTCTTTATATTGGGATTTTTTTAACCAAAACCCCTCCATAGCTTTTATTTTTGTATTAATTGTAGCAAAATCAACTACTCTACCCATATCATACTTCCTGGAAATCTTCTATCAATTTCTTAAAGGCGGCGACTTCCAGCTCCTCTTTAATTTTTGAAAACAAATCTCTATCTTCCTGCAACTTTTTTTCCGCCCTTTCTTTGAATTGGGATATTTCGTCCTTTACAGAAGCCATTTCTTCTTCGCGAATTTTTTGCTTTTCAGCTTCAATTAGTTCTTCATTCTTTTCTATAGTATCTCTTATTTCTTTTTCTAACTCTTGCCTCTTAGCTTTTACTATTTCTTTTTTAATCTTTTGATAATTAATAGCTTCCTTATCAATTTCTATGATTTTTTTAATTCTTTCTTCCATATAGCCACCCCTAACAATATGTATAAGTCTAATATAAGTGATATTTGCGCAAGATAGATTTAATATAATTAGTCTATTCCTTTTTCATAAATATTCAAAAGGCAAATTTCTTTATTTTACGTAGAATTAAATAATTTTTATCGTTTTTATTTGCAATTGCATAAATTATTGCAGTTTTCAAGTATATTCTTTTTTAACTTAGACAATACTTTATATGTAATATGTTTATTTGCAGGAATATATTATTAAGGTAGTACTGGTAATGTATTCAAGGAGGATTTTTATGAGTTATTTTGAAAAAGCAAATCAATACTATAATACAAAGAACTATAAAAGAGCTATTGAATTATACGAAAAAGCCATAGAATATAAAGAAAATGAGTCCGCTTCTCTTTATAATGCAGGAGTATGTTTTATAAAATTAAAAGAATATGAAAAAGCCATAACATTCTTAAAAAAAGCCATACAAATAAAAAGAGACAGTAAATATTTTTTTAATTTAGCTTACTGCTATGCTATGCTTAAAAATAGAAAAAAGGCTTTAATATATTTTAACACTGCCTGGAGTTTAGATAATGCAGATAAAGATTGTGAAAGAGCAATTAAGCTTATAATAGATGGGTATAAAAAAATCCCCGCTAAAGGGATTATTTCCATTCCGCTTCTACTGAAGCGTTTCTATGATCTATATTAAATCTACTGCTATTATAATAATTACCACCTTTATAAAAAGTAGTATCCACATTAACCCATTGATTATTTACATATACTTGATTCCAGGCATGACTAACCCAGCTTATACCATTAAATCCTTCACCGGTAATCAATCTTACATCTAAATCCACTGCCCTACACATAGCAATATACAAGCAAGAATAGTCAAAGCAAATACCTTTTCTTTCAGTAAAAGCAGCAATTGCTCCTGACTTAACTTCAAAATCATTATTTAAAATTTTCTTAGCCTTTTCATCATCATATTCAATATTTCTTCCAATCCATTCGTACAATATTCTTGCTTTTTCATCATCATTTTGAGCTTTACTTACTAAACTCCTAGCAAAATTATCTATAGTTGAATTGGATTTGACTCCTTCTTCTAAGGTTATACCGTTATAATATATAACAGTATCAGTTCCAGCTACGTTTTTAGAAGCCTCCTTGATTTCTATTTTCATGGAATTATTTATTATATTTGGAATTTGCCTTGTCACCTTTGAATTGGCAATAGGTACAATAACATCTCTGCAAATATAATTATATATTTTTGAACTTGACAGATAGTCATTAAGTGTACTATTTATATTGGCAAAAACCAATATATTAAAAATAACCGTTAATACAATTACATAACATATAGATTTTGGAATTTGAAATGTAGCAGATAAAAATCTCTTTACAAAATTACTTTTACCCTGTATCGACCTTTCAAGACCATCTAACACTGGAAAAATTATAGTTATGTTTAATAAGTAAAAGAAACTCTTTATTATTTCATAAAATAATAAAATCATCATTGGCAAAACCATTAAATACAATAAATAAGGCTTGGCCTCCATGTAATTTATGAAATTTTTAGGGAAGATTTCATAAATTTTTTTATAAATACCAAAATCATGTTGAAAAAAAATCCTTTTCAAAAAAAATAGTCCCAAAAACAATGCTAAAATGGAACCTATGTCCAGTTCAATTGAAATGATACTTTTTTTCAACTCAACACTAGAAAACCTCTGCAAAAATCCTAAAAAAATAGGATAAATAAAAGAAAAAATAAGAATTATGGACATGATATTTACTTCCATAAACTAACCTCTTTCATTAGTCTTCAATAGAATAATTCATTAATTTGTTAATTACAGATTTAGACAGTTCCCAAGTAAATCCTTTACTAACTAAAAATCTTATCAATTTTTCATATACTTTTCTTTTATCCCTTTCTCTTTTTATGATAGTTTTGTGTTTTTTTTCTGCTAATACTCGAGCACTCTCTTCTTCGGAATCACTTGTTAAGTTTTCAGTTACACTTTCAATAACACTATGACTTACACCTTTTTTTAACAAATCTATCTTTATTTTATTTTTTCCTGCATTTTTTTGCTTAGTTTTTATATAAAGTTCTGCATATTTTCTGTCATCTAAAAAATTGTACTCTTTTAAGAAAATTATTACCCTTTTTATTGTTGCTTCATCATATCCTTTGTTAATCAATTTATCCTTCATTTCTTTTTCTGTTTTATAGGTTCTCTCTATATATTTTAGAGCTGCATTTTTAGCCTTCATATAATTATCCTCAGCGATGATCTCTTTAAGCTCTTCCAGATTAATTATCCTTTGTTTTTTCAAATCATACTTGTAAACAAGCTCCGTATCACAACTAAAGGCATATTCATCATCAACATATACATTTACTCTATTTTTGTTATTTTTTTGAACTTCAACCTTTGTAATAATATTTTCCATATTTCTACCTTCTTCACTTTTTTGGTTTTAATATGTGAATAGTTGGATTATTAAAAACTTCCTTGGCCACCATATATATTTCTTCCTTATGAAGATTATCTATATTCTTCATATCATCTATAAATTCGTATATACTTTCTCCATCTAAGCACTGATGTAAAATATAATTAGCTAAATCCGTAGAATCTTCTAAAGTTGACGCCACTGAAGTTTTCATAACTTTCTTTATTAAAACAAACATATCGTCATCATTTACCATACTGCCCATCTTTATTTGATCTATACAATTATTTATAACATCTATAGTTTCTTTTATCAGCGACTCTTGTACTGCTGTATATATATAGAGAGTCTTTATTTCCCTAGTAGTATCAAGGTGAGTATATACATCGTAAGCCAAGCCTCTCTTTTCTCTTAACTCTCTAAACAATATAGAATTTGTACTTTCACCAAGTCTATGATTTAGAATTCTTAAGGCTAATTCCTTCTTTTTATCTAAATTATAGAAAGTATAAAGATATGTTATAGTGCTTTGCTCAATATTGCTCTTATAGGTGGTCTTCTTTATATTAATATTTTTTTCTATAATCGGATTTAATCTATCAATAATATTGCTTTTCCAATGGCCAAATTGCTCTTTCATCATTTCTATTGCCAGCTCATGTTCCATAGAAGAAACTAAGGTTATAACACAATTATTAGGAACATAGTTCTTATAATAAAAGTCTCTTAACTGTTTCCTAGTAAAATTGCTTATAGTTTCCGCTGTACCAATTACATCATACTTTAAAGGACTTTCTTTAAAACCATAATAATTTGTCATTCTAAAGCTATAATCTTCAATATCATCACTAATTGAATTATACTCCGCCAGTATAACTCCCTTTTCTTTTATTATTTCATCCTCAGGAAAAGTAGAGTTTATAAGCATATCTGCTAATAAAGCAGCCGCATTTTTTATTTCTTCTTCAAGCACTGTTATGCTATAAACGGTGTTAGTATAATCTGTATAAGCGTTATACTCCCCACCCAAAAATTCCAATTCCTGATTTAGAACTTGATTGCTTCTATTTTTAGTCCCCTTAAAAAGCATATGTTCTATAAAGTGAGATATACCCCTTTCCTCTGGCCCTTCGTATAAAGCACCAATCTTTATACCACATTGTAAAGAAGCTATACTTGTGTTTCTTTTAACGGTAATTATTCTTAATCCATTATCTAATCTTGTATCTCTTGCATCAAAAAAATTATACTCCATAGTCATCTCCAATATTTATAAGTTAATATACTATACTATTTTACTAAATTATATATACAATTACTATAACATAATAATAAAAATCAATCTTCATAAAAAGACAAAGTATAACATATTTTATCCTAATTTTTTATTGACTAAAATGAAAATACTCGATATAATGAACAAGCATTCTAAAAAAGAATGTAGACAGTTCGAAACCATCCTGTCTTAAAACAAAACTAAGGAGGTATAAAAAATGAAACTATCTATTAAACAGCTTTGCATTTCTGCTATGATTGCAGCAATTTACGCCAGTTTAACCATAATGTTTTCCTTTATGAGTTACTCAAATGTGCAGTATAGATTAGCAGAAGCTTTAACTATCCTACCAATTTACTCACCTATCTATATTATTGGCCTTTTTATTGGCTGTATTTTGAGTAATTTACAGAGTACTTTAGGACCAATAGATATAGTTCTAGGTTCACTAACAACTCTTGTAGCTGCTACCATAACTTATTTCATAGGAAAGAGCAATTTAAAATACAAGAAATTTTTGATTCCTCTTCCAGCAGTTATTTTAAACGCGCTAGTAGTAGGAGTAGAATTGCATGTATTGATAGATGCTCCACTAGCTTTAGGTATGCTTCAAGTTGGCTGGGGAGAATTTGTATGTGCATATATATTAGGATTATTATTAATGAAATTTATAGATAGTAAAAGATCACTAAAAAGACTTCTTACTAATAATTAGCATATAAAAAACAGCTTGCATAACAAGCTGTTTTTTATATGTTCTTATTCATCAGCTGGTTCAAATTGATCCTTACCTACACCGCAAAGTGGGCAAAGCCAATCTTCTGGCACATCCTCCCATGCTGTTCCTGGTGCTACACCATTATCTGGATCTCCTTCTGCTGGATCATAGATATATCCACAAGCTAAACATACATACTTTTTCATAATTATTCTCTCCTTTATTTCAAATATGATTTTAATATAATTTATATTTTAATTATATTATATCTATCATTTTTTATCTAGTACTTTTACCATTGTTTTCTTTAATATTATCTTCAATTTTCCTTTTCATATTCATAAAAGAACTGAGAGTTAAAATGTAATATTAATCCAAACACATCACAAAACAGAATAATAAAGCAAAAAATCATTAACAAAACAGCACATATGTGATATGATAATAATGCATGATTGCAAAATCATGTATCTCTTTATTTGAAAGGAGTTAGCTACTCATGTTTGCTGAGGAAAGAAGAAATTCCATACTAACTAAGGTTAAAACCTTTGGTCGAGTGTTAGCCAAAGACCTAGCAGAAGAGTTTGGAGTTTCCATAGATACTATTCGAAGAGATTTAAGCTTTATGGAGGAAAAGGGATTACTAAAAAGAACCCACGGAGGTGCTATATGTCTTCCAAAGGTTAGAAGGTCCCCTATAGAAAATAAGATAAGATATGGAGAAGGAACAATTCATCAAAATGCCGTTGCCAAATTAGCTTCCAATTATATTGAAACTGGCGATACCATTTTTATTGGTGGAGCTAGTATTCATTATATACTTCTCAAGTATCTTCCTAGAGATAAGGAGTATACTATTATTACTAATTCTCTTACTATCGCAGAAAAGCTAAAAAACTTTGATAATATAGAAACCTACATAGTCTGTGGCAAAGTAAAAAACCCAGAAGGTATGGTAGACGCCTTTGCCCTTGAGTTTATTAAAAATTTACGGATTGATACTTCCTTTTTAACAGGAGGAGGTATATCTGCCAAACAGGGTTTAAGCAGTTCTACACCGGAGGGTGCAATTTTTCAGAGAACTGTAGCTTCCATATCTCACAAACGAATATGTTTAGCTAATTTTGATAAAGTTGGAGCAGAATACTTCACCAAAACAGTTAATCTGCAGGATATAGATATTCTCATTACAGATTGGGAAGCTTCCACAGAAGAAATTGATAAGATTAGCCAGCAAGGCGTTGAAGTATTAGTTGCAAAGAATCCTAATATAAATAAAGATGTTCAGGAGGAATAGAATTATGAAGGTTAACTTTTACAGTTCTCAAAGAGAATACAATGAGAAGAAAGATGAATTTAATAAAGCTATACAGACCGTTATAGAAAAAGGAAACTTTATCCTTGGAGATCAAGTAGCCAACTTTGAAAAAAGCATCGAAGGCTACACTGGTGCAAAGCATGCAATAGGTGTTGCTTCTGGTACAGATGCTTTAGTTATTGCCGCTGATATACTAGGATTTAAGGATGGAAAAGAAGTAATAACCTCCCCTTTTACTTTCCTAGCATCTGCCTCTTGCATTATTAAACATAAGGGAAAGCCGGTTTTTGTAGATATCGATGAAGATACCTTTTCTATAGATGTAAATCAAATAGAAGAAAAAATATCTTCTAACACCGTTGGAATATTACCTATTCATCTATTTGACCAAATGGCTAATATGGATAAAATAATGGATATAGCAAATAAGTATGACTTAAAAGTGTTAGAAGATGCCGCAGAAGCCTTTGGAATGTGCTGGAATGGTAAAGATAATCAAAATAATCATGCAGGAACTATTGGGGATTTTGGTGTTTTCTCCTTTTTCCCTACAAAAACCCTAGGCGGCTATGGTGACGGTGGAATGATAGTAACTAATAATGATGAACTAGCAAAACTTGCTAAGAGCTATAGGGTGCATGGCGCATCCAAAAAATATCATTATGACTATATTGGTTATAATTCCCGTCTAGATACGCTACAAGCAGCAATACTATCCGTTAAACTTAAATATATTGACGAAGCAATTAAGAAAAGAGAACAAATTGCGCATTT
This sequence comes from Clostridium sp. N3C, assembly GCF_900095445.1. Classification (GTDB taxonomy): domain Bacteria; phylum Bacillota; class Clostridia; order Clostridiales; family Clostridiaceae; genus Clostridium_AU. The sequence continues at coordinate 35,291 of NZ_FMJL01000002.1, read as the reverse complement.
ATATATGGAAGGTTTAAAAGATCTTGAAAACATTCGATTGCCTAAGTTAAAAGGAAATCAGAAGCAAGTATTTTATGTCTTTAACATATTAGCAGAAAATAGAGATGGCCTTGCAGAATACTTATCAAAAAATGAGATAGGTTACAGCATCTACTATCCAATGCCTTTACATTTACAGAAAGCTTTTAAATATCTTGGCTATAAAAAAGGTGATTTTCCTGTAGCGGAGAAAGTATCACAATCTATTATTGCTCTTCCTATTTATCCTGAATTAAAGGAAGAGGAAGTTGAATATGTATGTGAAACCATTAGAAACTTCTACAAAAAATAATAATTTTAATGAAAGAAGGTTAAGTTATGACTAATAAAAAAATTCCTTTTTCACCACCAGATATTACACAGGCAGAAATAGATGCGGTGGTTGAAGTATTAAAATCTGGCTGGATTACTTCCGGTCCAAAGACTGCCGAGTTTGAAAAGAAACTAGCTGAATATAGTGAAGCTAATTATGGAGTTGCTTTAAACAGCGCTACTGCAGGTTTAGAACTTATTCTAAAGGTAATGAATGTTGGTGTTGGTGATGAAGTAATTACAACACCCTATACTTACGCTGCAACCTCCAATGTTTTAATTCACCGTGGTATAAAACCAACTTTTGTAGATGTAAAAAAAGATCATTTTCATATTGATGAAGAAAAAATATACCATGCTATAACTCCAAAAACTAAAGCTATTATTACCGTTGATATTGCTGGTTACCCAGTAGATTATGATGCTGTAAAGGCTGTGCTTAAAGCTAAAAACAGAGAAGATATCATACTTATCTCCGATTCAGCTCACTCTTTTGGTGCTAAATACAAAGGTAAAAAGGTAGGTAGTCAATTTGATTTTCATGTATTTTCTTATCATGCTGTAAAAAACTTAACCACTGCTGAAGGTGGTTCCATAACTTACAATGATAATAATTTTAAAGGCAAAGAGGACTTATATAAGGAATTTAAATATACTTCCTTACAAGGACAAACCAAGGATGCCCTTTCAAAAATGAAAGCAGGAGCCTGGAAATACGACATAGTAACAGATGGATTTAAATCTAATATGACAGATATAATGGCAGCCATAGGCCTTGTACAACTAACAAGATATGATGAAATGATAGAAAAAAGAAAGGCTTTATTTAATGTGTATAACGAAATTCTCGGTAAATATGACTGGGCTATCATTCCTCCAAGTAAAACAGAAGATACTGAAACCTGTTACCATCTATATACATTAAGATTAAGAGACTTTACTGAATCTCAACGTAATGAAATAATTCAAAAATTAGCTGAAAAAGATATTGCTACAAACGTTCATTTTATACCTTTACCTATGATGACTTTATACAAAAACTTAGGCTACAGAATAGAAGACTATCCAAACGCTTATGCTCAGTATGCTAACGAGATAACTTTACCTCTTTACTCTACCCTTACTTTAGAAGATGCAGCTTACGTTGCTGAGGAACTTGTTAAACTTATTTAAATTAAATATTAAAAGTTCTGCTGTACAACTATTAATTTTAAGGTGCCCCCAAAAAGTTTAACTTTTTGGGGGCACCTCATTTAAGTAATTATGCAACAGCCACTTTTAATTTTTCTGATAACTTACATCAATTTCCAAAGATTCTCCACCTTGAAAATTTAACGGTATACAAACTGTCACAGACTTAGTTGGAGTAAGATTGATATTTTCTCCTGTCAAAACTGTAGGTGGCGTTATATCTATGCCTATACCATTTTTATAAAAAATACTAGCAGTATTTCCCAAGATCATATTAGCCAATTCAGCAATAGCACTCTTTGATATTTCATCCAATTCAATTACTGGCATCCCACCCATCATTGCAGAAGCTATGTTTAATGCCAAATTCTTAGATAAAGAAAGAACCACATTACCATTAATTTTACCAGTTAAACCAATAAAAATCACAACCCCGTCACCGTTATAAGAATTATTTTTTACAAACACTTTTCCAATAGTAGGTTTCATATTTGTAGTTTGACTAATTACTTCTAAACTAGCCTCTATAAAAGGATTAATATATTCAACTTTCAATTTTATCGTCCCTCATTTCTCAACCTATGGTTATATAAATTCATATCAATATCCTTTGATTATTTTAATAATTATATTCAATTTTAAACCCATTGTCAACTTTTGTCTTATTTAGTCTATAAATAAACATACCTGAGATGATCACTATCACCTCAGGTATTGATTCTAGCCTTTATATATTTTCCATTATACTCTAAAATATGCATTTATTTTCTAAACAAAAAGCAAAACCGTAAGAAACTCAACTCTCCTACGGCTTTTTACTTTATATGTGATTTAATCTTACTAACTCTTTATTATTTAGTAGCTTTCTCCAAAGCCTGATCTAAGTCAGCAATTAAATCTTCTACATCTTCTATACCTATGGACAATCTTACTAAATCAGGAGTTACTCCTGCCTTTATTTGATCTTCTTCAGATAATTGTGCATGAGTAGTGCTTGCAGGGTGAATTACTAAAGATTTTGCATCCGCTACATTAGCTAACAATGAGAATAATTCTAGACTATTTATAAATTTCTTTCCTGCTTCAAGACCACCTTTTATTCCAAAGGTAAATATGGAGCCTGCACCCTTTGGAAAATACTTTTCAGCTAGCTTCTTGTATTTGTTACCTTCAAGTTCAGGATAATTTACCCAAGCTACAGCAGGATGCTCTTTTAAATAATTTACAATCTTTCTAGTATTGGATACATGCCTTTCAACTCTCAAGGATAAAGTTTCTAAACCTTGTAGCAATAAAAAACTGTTAAATGGACTTATAGCTGCTCCAGTGTCTCTTAACAACTGTACTCTTACCTTTGTAATATATGCCAAAGGACCTAAAGCTTCATAATATTTAAGTCCATGATAACTTGGATCTGGTTCAGTGAAACCAGGGAACTTTCCACTTTCAGCCCAATTAAACTTTCCACTGTCCACAATAACTCCACCTAAAGTTGTACCATGTCCACCGATAAACTTTGTAGCAGAATGAACAACGATGTCTGCTCCATATTCAATAGGTCTAATTAAGTAAGGTGTACCAAAGGTATTATCAACTATCAATGGAATACTATTTTCATGAGCTATGTTAGCTACCTTTTCAATATCTATAATATTTATTCCTGGATTTCCTATAGTTTCTATATATATAGCCTTTGTTTTTTCTGTTATAGCACTTCTGAAATTTTCTGGATCATCTGGATCAACAAATATTGTTTTAATTCCTAATTTAGGAAGAGTATTTGCAAACAAATTATATGTTCCACCATAAAGTGTACTAGCAGCAACTATTTCATCACCAGTTCCAGCTATATTTAATATAGAATAGGTTATCGCTGCAGATCCTGAACTTACAGCTAATGCCCCTACTCCTCCTTCCAAAGCTGCTATTCTCTGCTCAAAAACATCATTAGTTGGATTAGTTATTCTTGTATATATGTTACCAGTCTCTCTTAAATTAAATAAATTTGAAGCATGATCTCCATCATTAAAAACATAAGATGTTGTTTGATAGATAGGTACTGCCCTTGCCCCTGTTGTAGGATCAGGTTTCTGACCTCCGTGTACTTGTATTGTGTCAAATTTGTATTTTTTTTCTGTCATTATAGACCCTCCTTTATTATTATTATAAATTTTTTTAATATTGATATATATTAATTTATTTATTATTATTCATATCTGTTTTATATGGTTTTTTATATTAATAATCCTATCTTACTAATATGTCCTATGTTATACAAGAGTAGTAAATCATTCTTCTATAGCATTTACAACTATCATCAATTTTCTATTTCATAAAATTGATTATTTAGATTCACTCACTTCTTGATATACAGAGGTTGTACATTTATTAACTACTATTTTATCCATTTATATAAAGTACAATCTCTTTATGTCAATTAGTTTATAATTGAATTATACTTAACTTTCAGTGTAAAGTGTTAATACATAAAATAGATAGTTGGTTATAAAATTTTCCTATAACAGTTTTCATTTACCAGTTTTATAGTTAAATTTTTACCTTTATTATTGCCTATATTTTAAAATATGTTTAACTAATAAATAATTAATATTCCATCAGTTTTAGATTTTCTAAAATAACTCTAAGAACATTTTTACCTGTTATTACAGTAACAAAATTAAAGAAAATAAATAGTTTAATAGTATAGTAATGTTTTTAACTTAAGGTTATTAATGGAAGAAAGGCAGGTTAAAAATGAATTACGAGGTAACGGATTGCATTGATGCGGGAACTGAATTTTGTCCTTGTCATCTGGCAGAAGTTGGTCAATGTATATTATGTTCACAACTATCCGGAAAAACCTTTTGCGATTGCATAAATTGGAAGGGTGTATGTATCTACCAAGAATATGTTTGGAATAGAAAAAAAGCAAAAAACCAAAGAAAAACATATTTTTGCAAAGTTTTAGAAAAGAAAGTATTAGAAGATAAATTAATAATTCTTACATTGCTCACTACTCACAAAATAGCTCAAGATTTAATGCATCCCGGTAGTTATATTTTTATGAGAAGTCCTAAAACAAGTCAATTTTATGATACCCCTATTTCTATAATGGACGTAAATACAGAAGAAAATTGGATAAAAGTTGCTATAGAAATTAAGGGTATTAAAACCAAAACTATAAATACTATTCAAAAAAATGAAGATATGCTTATAAGAGCTCCCTTTTGGAACGGAATATTTGGTTTAAAAAATATATACGCTGCTAAAGATGGAGCGTCTTTAATAGTGGCCAGAGGTATCGGACAAGCACCTATGATTCCAGTATTAAAGAAGTTATATTCAAATGGTAACAAGTTAATTGTGGTTTTAGATAATGCTAATTTTAAGAATACATTTGTACAAGAATATTTAATTCAATATGATTGTAAAGTTATTAATTGCAATACCTTAGAAAAAGGCGAGCTTACAGAAGAAATTAAAAAAATAATAGATAAGGCTATAGAAGAAGAAAAAATTAACCTTATACATTGCGATGGAGCAGATATATTGAATTTAAAGATAGTAGAATATGTAAATGATAGAGTAAAAACCTCTTGCTGCAATAATGCAAAAATGTGTTGTGGAGAAGGAGTTTGTGGTAGCTGTAGTGCACGATATAAAGGAAGAGTAGTTAAGCGACTATGTAAAGTTCAGACTGAACCAAAAAAATTATTCGAGGGGAGAAGATTAATATGAAGGTCCTTATTATTGGAGGAGGTTGGGCAGGCTGCGCCGCTGCAATAACTGCAAAAAAAGCAGGAGCTGATGTTACACTATTTGAGAAAACAGATATGCTACTAGGTTTAGGTAATGTTGGTGGCATTATGAGAAACAACGGAAGATTTACTGCCTCTGAAGAATTAATAGCTATAGGTGCTGGAGACTTAATAAATATTACTGATAAATTAAGCAGACATAAGAATATACAATTTCCAGGGCATAAGCATGCTTGGCTATATGATGTAAACAAAGTTGAACGGGCTGTAACCGATTATTTAAAAGATATAGGAGTAAATATCTGTCTGCTTTCAAGGGTTGTAGATGTAGAAAAATCAGGAAATAAAATTACAGGAATTTATTTATCCGATGGAAGCTTTTATGAAGGTGATGTTTTTGTTGAAACTACTGGTTCTACTGGACCTATGGGCAACTGTTTAAGATATGGTAACGGCTGCTCTATGTGTGTGCTAAGGTGTCCAGCTTTTGGTCCCAGAGTTAGCATAAGTGCTAGAGCTGGTATTGATGACTTACAAGGAGAAAGAGAAGATGATGTTTTCGGCGCTTTCAGTGGTTCCTGTAAATTAGCTAAGGATAGCTTATCTGATGAAATTGTTAAAGAACTAGACGAAAAAGGCGTGGTAGTATTAAAGGTACCTTCTGAAGACATTAATCTAGATAAACTAAAACTAAAAGTTTGTCAACAATATGCACTAAAAGAATTCGCAGAAAATATCATATTGCTAGATACTGGTCATGCTAAATTGATGACATCTCATTACCCTTTAAATAAATTAAGAAAAATCAAAGGATTAGAACATGCTAAATATGTAGATCCCTATGCAGGAGGAAAAGGAAATTCCATCCGTTACCTATCTGTAGCACCCCGTAGTGATGATATGAAGGTGAAAGGTTTAGACAATCTCTTTGTAGGAGGAGAAAAGGCTGGCTTATTTGTAGGTCATACGGAGGCCATAGCTACCGGTTCCCTAGCAGGTCATAATGCTGTTCGATATGCTCTTGGTATGCCATTATTAATTCTTCCTAGATCCATTGCCTTAGGTGATTTAATCACCTATGCTAACTATAAATTATCCACTAAAGAAGGAAGAAGAAATCGCTATACCTTTGCCGGTGCAGAATACTTCAAACGAATGGTTGACCTTGGATTATATACCACAGACCTAGAAGCAATAAAATCAAAAATTCAAAAACTAAATTTAACAGATGTAATGAATCAAAAATTAGTATAAATATTTTAAGAGGAGTCATTAACTCCTCTTTTACCTATTTAAGCCATCTAAATATCCCTTTATTTTTCCTAACATCACTTTCTGAATAAAGCGGAGTAGTATAAATTAGTTTTTTATCTTCATATACGTTTATAGTTCCTAATTTCAGGTTAGCATAAACCGGTGCCTCTATTTCTTTAGGCACCTTAATCTTAACCTCTACCTTACTTCCCTTTTTTACTGGTATCTTTATTGTTGTCTTGCTTTTCAAATTCAATTTATCCTTTGATTTTTCCACAGTAAGACTTTTTATTTTTCGATCTTTTTCCACTATCTTTTTAAACTCATAGGTATTTTTTATATAATCATCGATCTTTGCTGTTTCCTTCCACCTACCAGGACAATTTATTACGACTATTATAATATCACTGTCATCCATTTTTACAGAACTTACAAGGCATTTACCAGCTTGCCCTGTATAACCTGTCTTTACTCCATTAGCTCCTGGTATTTGCCATAATATCTTATTAATATTATGAAAGCTTCTACTAAACCCCTCACTGCTTCCATCTATATCCTTTGTAGCTACAATTTTGTTAAACTCATCAATTTCTTTTGCATGAGCGGTTGCTATAGCTAAGTCATATGCAGTAGTATAATGATTAGCGCTATCTAAACCATGCGGTGATTCAAAATGAGTATCTACTAGTCCAATTTCTGTAGCATATTCATTCATTAATTTTACAAATTCATCTACACTACCAGATATACCTTCTGCTATAGCTATAGCTGCATCATTACCACTTTTCAGCATCAGTCCGTAAAGCAATTCTTTAATAGTTACCTGCTCACCTTCTTTATATCCTACCACAGAACCTCTGATGCTAGCGGCTCTAGAACTTATAGTTACTTTTTTATTTAAATCTCCATATCTTAAAGCTACACAAGCAGTAATAATTTTAGTTGTACTAGCCATAGGTGTTATAACATGAGCATTTTTTTCATATAGAACCCTCTTGCTTTTAGCATCTATTGCTATTGCATTTCTAGCATATACTACAGGAACTTTAGTTTTTTCATTAGGTTCTGCTTTAACCTCCTTGCCAGGAATAAAAATACATAGAATATTAAATAAGAGCAATAGTAGACAAATAACTTTCTTCCTCTTGCACAAATATAACACCCCACTTTTTCTTCGTATTACTATTTTATTTTTTGTAATTTTCACCGAAATAACCTTATTAAATTCTACTTCAAATTTATTATTAAGGTTTTTATGATATATTTTCTTATTAATGGTTATAATATGTAATGTTATTCAACTCTGGAGGAGTGTTTTATGTATTACTGGATTGCTATTGTAATCATTATTCTCTTTTTTCCCTTGAGCATAAAACTAACTATAATTTATAAAGACGGAAAGTTTCATGTTTATATATTTAATAAACAACTAAATCTAAAAAAAAAGGTATCCAAACATAAGCCAAATCCAAAGACAGCAAAAAACTCTGAATTTAAGCTAATAAACTTTTTGCCTAGCAACATAAGAAAAATACTATATAAGATTTCCAACGAAAAACATAAACTATCGGCAAGAATAAACTTTCATTTAAATTATGGCTTTGAAGATGCAGCTACCACCGCCATTAGCTATGCTCTATTACACGGACTTAATAGTATACTGTATAATCAGTTTTCTTTTTTGCTCAATATTAAAGAATATAACTATAAAATAGTTCCTCACTATAATGATGCCATGTTTAATTTTAGGTTAAACTGTATAATCTCATTCAATTTAGCAAAAATTATATATATGATATTTGTCATATACGTATTTTAAGGAGGTGAATTCCCCTATAATCGGGAATATATTATGAATAATCATCCTATTGAAGGCTTAATGGAAAGCACCTTAGAAAACTTTAGAGATATGATCGATGTTAATACTATCGTTGGAGAAGCCATTGAAACAAAGGACGGTACAGTTATTTTACCTATATCAAAGGTTACCTTTGGCTTTGCTTCTGGCGGTAGCGAATTTAATCAAAAAAAAGAATTTGAAGGAAATGAAAAATTACCCTTTGGAGGTGCTAGCGGAGCTGGTGTATCCCTTAGACCTGTTGCTTTTCTTGTAATAAAAGGTGATTCTGTAAGACTGCTATCTGTAGATCACGAAAACACTTGTGACAGACTAATTGATTCAGTTCCTCAAATTCTTGATATAATAAAAGGAAATAATAAAAATAAAAAAGATGACAACAATAAAGATAAGGTAAAGGGAGAAAATTACAATACCACATCCGATAGTATATAAAAAGTTTTCTAGATTACTAACGTTATTACACTAGCCTATTAAGTTTACTTCATGATACAAGTATAAAGAATAAGCTTCTTCTTAGTGATTTTAAGAAGAAGCTTAAAATTCATAATTATAAAATTAGAAAGTTCAATGCTATGGTTTATAAAGATTCATTTTCTGCTGCTACTTCATCTTTATTATTACCGGTATCATCCTCATCTAAATATTCGTCAATTATGCTTTCTATAGAGGGCAATTCTTTTATATTTTGGAGATTAAAATGTTTTAAAAACTCGTCTGTAGTAGCAAATAAAGCAGGTCTTCCTGGAGCATCTAATCTTCCTGCCTCCTTTATAAGATTTTTCTCCAACAACCTATTTATTGCACTTTCGCTTTTTACCCCTCTTATCTCGTCTATTTCTACTCTTGTAATAGGTTGTTTATAGGCAATTATAGCTAAGGTTTCTAAGGATGCTTGAGAAAGAGCTTGTCTATGGCTATTTTTTAATATTTTTAATACGTATTCACTATTATCTGCCTTGGTTACTAATTGATACTCATCATTCATGTTTACTAATTTAATGCCTCTATTGCTCTCTTCATAATTAAACATCATCTCTTTTAAAATCTTTTTTGTATATGCTACACTACATTCTATAATCTCTGCAATTTGCTTTAATTTCATAGGTTCTCCACTTACAAATAGAAGGGATTCTATAATGGAAAAGTACTTATCTTTATTAGAAATTTCTTTCATCTCAGTCTGTAGGATTTCATCTTTCCTCATTAGTTTCCACCCTTTCAATATAAATTTCCTTGAAATTAGCTTCCTGATACACTTTAACATTCTTTACTCTTATTAGTTCCAGCAAAGCTAAAAATGAAACTACTACTTCTATCTTGCTTTCACAAAGCTGTATTAGCTCTGTAAACTTATACTTATATCCACTTTGAATTTTAGCTTTTAACTCAACCATCTTATCTTCAATCTTATATTTATCTACAGGTATATGATCTGGTAAGGTATTATTTTGGTTCTTTTTATTCCTATATCTATTTATTAAATCATTGTATAAATTGTATAGATCTAACATTGTTATATTCTTAAAAATGTCTTCATCATTTTTATTTATAGCCTTATCGTCAATTATTTCTGGCTTCTTACTAAATAAATAGCCCGTATCCCCTATTCTTTCCTTAAAATAAGCTGCTACAGCTTTAAACCTTTTATACTCCAACAATTTCTCCACTAACTGTGCTCGTGGGTCTCCTTCTTCTTCTTCCTTGTCATTAGTTCTAGGTAACAGCATTTTAGATTTTATCTCCAATAAGGTAGATGCCATAACTATAAATTCAGAGGTTATCTCTAAATCTACTTCTTTCATTTGGTTTAAATAGTTCAAATATTCATTGGTTATATCGTAAATTTTTATATCGTAGATATCCATTTCGTTTTTCTTTATAAGGTGAAGAAGTAAATCGAAAGGACCTTCAAAGTTTAAATCAGAAATTTTTATGTTATATTCCACAGTGCTGTCACCCCCTTTGATATTGTAACAGAAAGCATAAAATTTATTCAATCATATTAATAATATATCATTAAAACCATATAATTACTATAGTTAAACAAGAAAGCAAAAACTTCGCCATATAAAGTACCTATTAATATTATCATTTTTTAGGTACTTTACAAAGGTGAAGTTTTTGCTTTTAGTATATTCTAAGCTATATTATATGGAATGTTTAAATAGATTTTTAAAATTAAATTCCAAATTTTCAAAAAATCCCGAAGACTTTTTAGCATCTCTATCACAATAAACCTTAATTTTACCTATAAGTTCTCCATTGTTGTAATATTCACAATATCCTATTATTTCTCCCTTTTTATACTCTTTTTTATTGTTATCAATCGTCACCTTCTTACTTATATTGTTAGCACTACCTTTTTCAAGTGTAATAGTTAAATCCTCTGAAGCCTTTACTATAAAGAACTTGTCTCCACTTTTATTTAAAGGAACCTTTTCTAATTCTTCATCTTTCTTTACAATCTGCTTACTTTCAAATTTTGAGAAACCATAGTTAAGCAACATACTAGCATCTCTATTTCGAATTTTATAAGTAGGAGCTCCCATAATTACAGCTAACATTCTAACTCCGTCTCTTGTGGCAGTGGCTGAAATACAGTATTTAGCTTCATTAGTAAAGCCTGTTTTCAAACCATCACAGCCTTTAAAGAATCTTACCAATTTATTATGATTAACTAATTCTATTGGAGTTTTTCTACCTTCACTTATGGTTTCCATATAAGTTCCAGTGTACTTTAATATAGCTGGGTGTTTTAATAGCTCTCTAGACATTAAATATATATCATATGCGGAGCTATAATGATTTTCTTCTGGTAAACCAGTACAGTTTTTGAAGGATGTATCCTTCATCCCAAGAGCTTTTGCTTTATCATTCATCATATTTACAAAGGCCTCTTCACTTCCACCTAAATACTCTGCCATAGCTACTGCCGCATCATTACCGGAAGCTATTGCTATTCCCTTTAACAGCTCTTCCACTGTTCTAACTTCTCCTGTATCAAGGAGCATGGTGCTTCCACCCATTTTTTTTGCATTCTCGCTTACCGTTACTTTATCACTCATCTTTATTTTTCCACTATCAATAGCTTCCATTGCCAGTAGCATAGTCATAATCTTAGTAACGGAAGCTGGTGCAAATTTTTCATGGGAATTATATTCATATAAAATCTTACCACTGTTTGGTTCTACTAATACTGCGGATTTTGCTTCAACTTTTATTCCTTCCCCTTCCGCCTTTACCCTTATACCAAAAGAACTTATAAATAAAGTAATTATTAAACAGAACATAACAATATTAATAAATTTTTTCTTCATTTCTAATCCTCCTCTCACCTTTATTTTTTCCAATAAGCCTTATATTATCACAAAAAAATAAAAGCAGCCCAAGCTGCTTTTATGCTCTAGGATGAGTATTTTTATAAACTTCCATTAACTTTCTTTTTTCTATTACCTCTACATACATTTGAACGGCAGATATATCTTTATATCCTAATAGTTCCTTTAAAGATCTCATATCTGCACCATTTTCTATTAAGTGAACTGCTATAGAATGTCTTAAGGTATACAAATTTATTTCTTTATTAATATTAGCCTTATTCCCATAATACTTAATTATCTTCCAGAAGCCTTGCCTTGTCATTCTTCCGCCTCTATTATTTAAGAAAAGATAATCTAATCCATCTACATTGAGCTCTTCTCTTACCTTAAGATACTTGTCCATGCATTCAACACAATAGCTTCCTAAAGGTATAATTCTTTCCATACCCTTTGTACCTTTACATTTTAAATATTTATATCTTAAATCTATATCACTTTCAGTTAAATTTAACATTTCAGTTACTTTTATTCCAGTAGCATACATCATCTCCAACATAGCCTTATCTCTTATACCTTTAACAGTGTTAGTATCTGGCATAGATAGCAATCTATTAACCTCATCTATAGTTAATATTTCCGGTGTGTTTCTTTTATATTTTGGAATTTCATAGTCTATTACAGGAGTATGATCTATGTATCCCTTTTTAAGCAAAAACTTATAAAAATTTCTTAAACATATTACATTTCTAGCAATAGAGGATTGCTTCTTACCCTTTTGACTTAAATTATCTATATAATTCATAATAGTTATTTTATTTACTTCTTCAAAAGTAACATTATTGTACTGCAAGAACTTATCAAATCTACTTATATCTCGCCTATATGCATCTATTGTATTTGAACTTAAGCGTTTATCTTCACTTATGTACGTTAAATATTTATTAATGAGCTCATTCATAAATACACCTACCAACTTATTCTATAGTTTCTCACTTTATTATATAAAATTAATTTATTGTTCTCAATTCTAATAAGTTATATAAGTCCTAAATGCGTTGTAATAATATTGAAATATATTAATATTATTATGTATATCAACTACAAATATACTATTCTTATAAATAACATTTCTTTTAAAAAAATAAAACAAGAGATAATCAAAAAATTTAGGCAATAAATAACCTAACAAAATCAAAGCAAGTAAACACTTTATATATATAATTATGAAGCCAACTATATCTTTTTTTATCATTAAGCATAAACACTCCCTGATAACATTGCTATGCTCTGCAAAGCTTTAGGTGTAATATAGGCTTCGTATATAAACCCTAAAATCATAATAAGGGTTATTATTAGAAAGGTTATAGAATAATCAAAGAAATAACTTTTATTATAGTTCATTTGCTTATTTACTCTATCTTTTAACTTAAACAAAGAAAGCTTCATGGCTAGCACTGAGGAAACTATTATACAAGGCACATAAATTATGTTTTGAGGAAGTATTCCTAGCATTGTAAACCATATTCCCTTATAGCTTAAACCATAAAATATAGTTGTAAGAGAAAATCCTAGTGAAAATCCTTTTATGATATCAATAATCAATATTGCAGGTATTCCTATAATAGTAAGACCTAAGATCCACAACCCTATTATAATTGGTAAATTACTTTTAATTGTTTGAAGCAAAACAGCCTTGCTATCTACTTTTATTGAATTCAAATTATTTTTAAAACTAAGGAAATAGTTAATCAAATCCTGCCGTTCCATGTCTCCCATATATCTTACGGTGTAAATTCCTAAAACAATTCCTGTAAAAAGACAGATTAGTGTAATTACATAGAGCCACATACTTTCTTGAAAATGTCTTGTCACATTCGTATTTGCTTTTATTTTTCTCATTACTTTTTCCTCCTTAAGGTGTATCTTTTTATACACTAGGTGAATAATCTCACTTAATATTTATGACACCTTAGGAGAATATATTCCTATGATAATTATATGTCTAAGAAATAGTGTAAGAGAGCTGCTAAAGTTTTTCCGTCTATAATTTCACCACTTTTAATTTTTTCTTTAACTTCTTCTATAGAAAATTCTTTTATATCAATAAACTCATCTTCATCTCCACCAATAGTACCTTTATAAAGCTTTTCTGCCTTATATAAATAAATATATTCATCACAGAAACCAGGACTACTTACTATTTTCCCTAAATAAGTGAACTTTTCCGCCTTATAACCTGTTTCCTCTTCTAATTCTCTAATACCACATGCTTTGGGATCTTCCCCCTTTTCCAATTTTCCTGCTGGCAATTCCAAAAGATGCTTATCTATTGCTTTTCTATATTGCTCCACAAATAATATCTTATTTGACTCTGTTAGTGCTAGTACGGCTACCCCGCCAGGATGTCTAACTATTTCTCTTTTTGCTACTTTTCCATTAAAGACCTCTACGTCTTGTACAACCACACCTATAACCTTACCGTTAAATACCCTTTCTTCTTTTAAGGTTTTTTCAGAATAATCCATATTATCTGCCTCCTTATTAAAGCTTAATAAATTACTTATTAATCCAACTGAGCTGCCGATGGAAGTATTTATGCCTATCACTTTTATTAAAATCAATACTCAGTCTATATAATTTAAAAGAGGCTCCTTATAAAAGTAAGGCCTCTCAAATTATAGTTGATATGTTAACTTACCTTATTTTTAAGTCTTAATTTATCTGCTACCATAGCTATAAATTCTGAGTTTGTTGGCTTACCCTTATCATTATGAATAGTATAGCCAAATAGCTTATTTATAGTCTCAACTTGACCTCTTCCCCATGCTACTTCAATAGCATGTCTAATAGCTCTTTCTACTCTGCTAGCAGTCGTATTATACTTTCTAGCAATTGAAGGATATAACTCTTTTGTTACTGCTGACAAAAGTTCCATGTCGTTTACTACCATGGTTATAGCTTCTCTTAAATACATATATCCTTTAATATGTGCAGGAACTCCGATTTCATGTATTATATTTGTAATTTCAGTTTCTAAATCCATAGGTTCCTTGTGAGTAACTTTTACTTCTCTAGGTTCATCCACTGCAATGCTTCTCTTTACTTCGTCGCTAGAAATAGTGTTATTGAATAGCTGTCTAATTCTCTTTGTAAGCACATCCATATCAAAGGGCTTAATTACATAATAATCAGCACCTAAAGTTATAGCTCTTTGAGTTATTTTGTCTTGTCCAACAGCAGATAATACAATTATCCTTGGTTTTGGATCTAAATCCATAGCGTTTAATCTTTCTAAAACTTCAAGACCATCTAAATGAGGCATAATTATGTCTAATACAATTAAGTCAGGTTTATGTTCAGAAATTAGCTTAATAGCTTCAATTCCATCTTTTGCTATACCGGTAACGATGATATCTCTTTGATTTGCTAAATAATCATTTAAAATGTTACAAAATTCCTTATTATCATCGGCTATAAGAACTGATATTTTAGATTCTTCCATATTTAATCTCCTTTCAAAACTTGATTACATATCTTAACAAATTACTAATTCGACAAAGTTAAAAAAATTCCTTCTAGTTGATGAAAAAAATATGTAAATTTTATCCATTTTTTAATTTTACCATTTTTTTAAAAAAGCCGTCTTTTTCAAGACAGCTTTCATGTTTATTCCAATATTTTGGAATCCTTTAGCATCCATTCAATATAAATTCCATATCCTATATCTGGCTTATTAATTAAAACATGCGTTACCGCTCCAACTATTTTATTATTTTGTATAATAGGACTACCACTCATTCCTTGTACAATGCCACCAGTTTTATCTAAAAGTTCTGGATCTGTAACCTTTATAATCATACTTTTAGGACCGGGTTTATCTTGACTTAATAATTTCTCAATTTTAATATCGTAATATTTAGGACCGCTTTCATCTAAGGTTGTAATTATTTGAGCATCTCCTTCTTTTATTTCATCTCTTAATGCTATTTTCATAGGTTTTACCTTATGATTCTTTATTATACTTTTATCTGCTTTTCCAAATATACCACACTCAGTATTATCTGTCACCTTCCCAATACTCTTATCTTCATCGATAAATATTCCCTTTAATTCACCAGGATTTCCTTTGCTTCCTTTTCTAATATTTATTATAGCTGAAGAAACTAGTTCTCCCTTATCCACTTTTAATATGCTGCCGGTATCCACATCAGTTATTGGATGTCCTAAAGCTGCAAAACTACCTGTTTTACTATCATAGAATGTTAATGTACCAACGCCTGCGGTAGAATCTCGAACCCATAATCCTACTTTATACTTATTTTCTTTAGAGGACTTCACCGGTTTAACTAATTTTGTTAAAGTGTGTCCTTTTCTTTCTAATTCTATTTTTATTTCTTTTCCTCCACAATTATTAATAGTTTCTGATAACATTTCTGCACTTTTTATGTTTTTTCCATCTACAGATAAGATACTATCACCTACCATTATACCACTTTGTGCTGCAGGACTGGATACTTTTTTATTATCCACTTCTATATCACTTAGTGCAACTACTAATACACCCTTTGTGTTTAATTTTACTCCTATACTGGTACCGCCAGGATATAAACTAATATCTGGTACTCTTTTTACATTAACGGATTTTACCGGAAATAACCCTAGGAATTTTACATTAATTTTATATTCATTTTTCGCTTCTTTGTCATTATCTATAGAAAGGGTGGGGATATTTTCTTTTTCATGTATTTGGAAGACATAATTGGATTTTACATCCTCCTTCATACGAATAAATATGGTATCTGGAATATCTTTTATAGAAAAAATAAAAGCTAACAATAATACTGTTACAGGAGTTAAAATATACATTAGTTTTTTCAAATTTTTCCCATACATTATTTTAACCTCCTTTTTCTTTAAGCTATTGATATCATCAAATCTATGATATTATTTATTATCTTGTAAGTCCTTTTCTCTGTCTTTGAATTTAAGTTTCCCGATTTAGAATTTAGTTATGCTATAATATCTCTTCATCCAAATCCAAAACTTTAATTTGATTGCACAAAAATCTTTAACATTAATCTCATTTTATTACATAAAGAAAACAAAAAAAGAATAAAATCATAGTAAAAAGAACTATGACTTTATTCTTTCAAATATCTATTAAATTATGTATAAATTCAATTAGTTATACAGGACTTTCTTGTTTTTTTATATTAAACTGCAGAATTCTCAAGTTTTAATGAACTTGATATAACTTTTTTCAATTCATTTGCCATTTCTACCAGTTGTTTCGAATTATTAATAGTTATTTCTGTTACTTCTATTCCACCAATCATACGGCTAATTTCTTCAATCTTTTCATCTATTGTAAGCTTTTTCACATTAGTATAGGTCTTATTGTCAATCACTTCTTTATAAACTCTATAATGCACATCAGACATAGTAGCTATCTGTGGTAAATGAGAAATACAGAAAACCTGATGCGTACAGGAAATTAAGTACATCTTTTCCGCTACCTTTTGAGCAATAACGCCACTAATACCAGTATCAATTTCATCAAATATTACTGTAGGTATCATATCTCTATCGATAAATACGGTTTTCAAAGATAGCATTATTCTAGACAATTCTCCACCGGAGGCGATTTTATCTAGCGGCTTTAATGGTTCACCAGGATTAGTAGAAATAAGAAATTGCACTTTGTCAAAACCATTGTTTTTTAATAGAGATTCCTTGTCCACTTGAATCTTAAAGGTGCTTTTGCCCATTCCTACATCCGTTAATTGTTCTTTGATTTTACCTTCTAGAATCAAGGCATTTTCTTCTCTAATTATGTGTATTTTCTCTGCAATTTCCCTACATTTTTCTTCCACATCTGCTCTTTGCTTAGTTAATTTTTTTATAATTTCATCTTTATTTATTATATCTTCATATTGCTCCTGCAATTTATTTTTATATTCCAAAATACTTTCTATAGTTTCACCATACTTTTTCTTCATTCTTCCTATTTCATAAATCCTACTATTTATCTCCGCCAATTCATCGGCGTCATAATAGTAACTATCCTTTATAGAACGTAGTTCATTTATATTCTGCTCTATAATAAAATAGGCTTCTTCCAAACTATCTCCAATGGTTTTAGCTACTTTTACTTTATCCTCAATATTTCTTAAATCTTTAATTATAGCATCAAGCATATCGTATACAGATAGACTTGTTTCTATTCCGTTATATAACATCTCGTAGCTCTTGTTTAAAACTCCACTAATTTTCTCCGCATTAGTTAATACTAAGGCTCTTTCTTCTAGTTCTTTATCTTCTCCTATCTTTAATTTAGCCTTATCAATTTCCTCCAGCTGAAATTGAAGATAGCTAATTACTTTTTCACTTTCGCCTGAATCACCTTTGAGTTTTTCAATTTTACTATCTATTTCGCTAAGCATATGGAAATATTTTTTATACTCATCAATTATTTCTGTAATCTTGTCTCCACAGTAACAATCTAAATAATAAATATGAGTGTTAGAACTTAGCAAATTTACATTTTCATGTTGTCCATGAATATCGATTAGGGTTTCAGCTATAGATCTTAGAGCACTTAAAATAATGGACTTTCCATTTACTTTAATTATGCTTCGTCCTGAACTAAAGCTTTCTCTGCTTATAATTAGAATATCATCGTATTCAATTTCCATTTCATCAAGTATATCTTTGGTGTTTTCTGTATCAATACTAAATACAGCCTCTACATAAGTACTTTTTTCACCTGTCCTGATTAAATCCTTATTAAATTTGCTTCCTAATACATAATTAATAGCGTCTATTAAAATAGATTTACCAGCTCCAGTTTCTCCCGTTAGTATATTTAATCCAGAATCAAAATTTAAAGATAATTCCTCGATTAAAGCAAATCTCTTTATATTTATTTGTAGAAGCATTTAAACCCCTCCAAATGCAACATTCTACTATTACCAGTTGCTCTTTTCTATTGTTAGTTACTGATTATTTAGCAATTTTTTTATCTTCTTAACAAGTTCCTGCGCCTTACTTACGCTACGAACAACTACAAAAATAGTATTATCTCCAGCTATAGTACCGGCAATTTCGTCAAAGTTTAGTGAATCAATTGCTTCTGCTGCTGCTGAAGCAGATCCAGTAATAGTTTTAATAATTACCATATTTTCAACGTTTTCAACATACAACACTGTTTGTGAAAAAATATTTACCAATTTATTAGATAAGAAATTTTGCTCTGGTGTTGTAGTTACATACTTATACTTACCACTGTTGGATAAAACCTTTATTAATTTCAATTCTTTAATATCTCTAGATACAGTAGCTTGAGTAACATCCATTCCGCATCTTTTTAACTCTTCTGCTAATTCTTCTTGAGTTTCTATTTCCTTAGAATTTATTATTTCAATGATTTTTGCATGCCGTAAAACCTTCATAATTTACTCTCCCTTGCAATTTATTTCTCGAGTTCTCCAAATAATTTTATCTCTTAACACATTAAAATAATCATAATCATTTAATCGCACTAGTTTACATTTATATCCAGATTGAGTAATTATTATACATACATTTTCATGTAATTTTAAATATTCTTGACCATCTATAGTTAAAAAAGCACTTTCCTTCCAATCCTTTATTGTAACTTCAATTATGGATTTAGGATCTAATATTATAGGTCTTAGCCCCGGTGATTGAGGACAAATTGGAACGATTTCTATAAGGTCTAATGTAGGATATATTATAGGTCCACCGGCAGATAGTGCATAAGCTGTAGAACCGGTAGGAGTTGATACTATTACACCATCTGCACTAAACTCTGCATATAACTTACCATCAACTTTAATTTCATACTTCATCATTCTTGACAAGGCACCTTTAGCAAGAACAATATCATTTAAAGATGTACATTTTTGATGCTTATCACCTTCTATAACCTCGCAATTTAGTAACATTCTTTCTTCAACATTAAAGTTTTGATTTTTTATTTCAATCAAAGCTTTCTCTAAATCTTCCTTTTCAACGCTTGCCAAAAAACCCAAATTTCCGATATTTACCCCAAATATCGGAATATTATAATTGTATAGCATTCTACTCATTCTTATTATTGTTCCATCTCCGCCAAGGGTAATCATCATTTCAATTTTATCTAAAAGACTTTTATCCTTCCCTTCAGCATCCTGAACAACTAGTATTTCACTATCTGGAAACACCTTGCTTACACAAGCTTTTACATCTTTTAAAATTGTACCACTTATATCCTTAGAACTATTTATATTTAATCCTATATACTTCATTATACCTCCTAGAATTCGTCCACTAAAACTCACTTATGAAAAAGACTTTAATCTAAATCATTATGGGATGCTTCAACAATATCATCAATTAAGCTTTCATTTATGTTTATATTTTCATTATCCCCTTTTTTCAAATAGATTAAATACTCAATATTTCCTTCTGGTCCTTTAATAGGAGAATAATCTAAGCCTAAAATATTGAAATTCTCACTAATTGCGAAATTAATCACATTACTTATTACTTCTTTATGTGTGCTTTTTTCTCTAACAACACCTTTTTTTCCAACCTTATCTCTACCTGCTTCAAACTGAGGTTTTATAAGAGCTATTATTTCACCAGATTCCTTTAATAATGCTTTTGCCGCTGGTAAAACTTTACTTAAAGATATAAATGAAACATCTATAGAAGCAAAATCACATAATTCCTGCAAATCTTCTGGTGTTACATATCTTATATTAGTTCTTTCCATAGAAACTACTCTTGGATCTATTCTTAACTTCCATGCAAATTGTCCATATCCCACATCTATTGCATATACTTTTGCCGCTCCATTTTGTAGCATACAATCAGTAAAGCCACCAGTAGATGCACCTATATCCATGCAAGTTTTTCCTTCTAATTGAATATTAAATGATTTTATAGCCTTTTCTAGTTTATATCCACCACGACTTACATAGGGCATAGTATTTCCTTTAAACTCTATAGAATCTTCCTTTTTCACAATATGTCCACATTTAGTTATCTTCATACCATTGACGTAAATATCTCCTGCCATAATGGCTGCTCTAGCCTTTTCCCTAGATGGAAACATTCCTTTTTCAACAAGTAATAAATCTAATCTTTCTTTAGTATTGCTCATCTTTAACTCCTTTTTTAAATCTAGCTAATATACTTTTTGCAATTCCCTTTGGATCTAAACCTAATAACGAATACAATAAGTCAGGATTTCCTTGCTGAATAAATTCATCCTTGTAACCTAAATTTAAAACTTCAATATTGTTATTTTTACTGAATATATAATTTAATACCAATGAACCAAAACCTCCATTGATAACATTATCTTCTACAGTAACAATTTTATAACCTTTTTTGCATAAATCATCTAATAAATTAAAATCTAAAGGCTTTACAGAATAAGCATTAATAACAGAAACCGCTATACCTTCCTCTTCAAGTATTCTAGCAGCTAATATGGCATGACTAACCATTTTACCTACCGCTAGTATAGCTATGTCTCCTCCACTTTTCAACACTTCCCATTTACCTAACTCTATTTTCTCCACCGCTTCTAACTCTAAATCTTGTAAATCTCCACCTCTAGGATATCTTATTGCTATTGGACCATTATAGTCTACAGCCCACCTTAACATACTCCTAAGCTCCTTTGTACACTTAGGAGCCAATACGGTCATATTTGGTATGTGACATAAATAAGATAAATCAAATATACCTTGATGAGTTTCCCCATCCTCTCCTACAATTCCTGCTCTATCAACAGCTAATATCACAGGCAAATTTCCTATACAAACATCATGAACAACTTGATCATAAGCTCTCTGTAAAAATGTTGAGTATACAGCAAATACTGGCTTAGCACCATCCTTAGCCATACCTGCTGCTAAAGTTACAGCATGTTGTTCCGCTATACCTACATCGAAAAATCTATCTTTAAATTTTTTAGCAAACTCTCCTAGTCCTGTACCATCCTTCATTGCTGCAGTAATTGCTATTACCTTATGATTTTTTTCTGCAATCTTAACAAGCTCATCTCCAAAAACCTTGGAATAAGTATTACCGCCAGTAAAGCAAATTTCACCACTATCACAATCAAAAGGACCTACACCATGAAACTTATTAGGATTTTTTTCAGCAAAATCGTATCCTTTTCCTTTTTGAGTGATAGTATGGATAATAACTGGTCCATCAGTATTTTTAGCTAAGGCTAGCACCTTACTTAGTTCTTTAATATTATGTCCATCTATAGGACCTAAATAGGTTAATCCCATTTCCTCAAAAAGCATTCCAGGTACTACAAATTGCTTTATGCTGTCTTTAATCTTATTGATACTATTCACTACACCCTTACCTAAAGGACTTTTAAGCATAGTAGAATTAAACTCATTTTTAAATTTGGTATAACTTGGACCTATTCTTAATTGACTGAGGTAAGTAGATATGCCCCCTACATTTTTAGCAATGGACATCTGGTTGTCATTTAATACTATAATAATTTTTGTTTTTCTATCTCCCACATCATTAAGGGCCTCCATTGCCATACCCCCAGTTAAGGCTCCATCACCAATAACTGCTACTATGCAATAATCTTCTTTTTTCAAATCTCTAACTCTAGCCATACCTAAAGCTGCAGAAATAGATGTACTACTATGTCCTGTTATAAACATATCATAAGGACTTTCCTGCGGTTTAGGAAAGCCACTTAATCCTCCATACTGTCTTAGGGTATCAAAAGCTTCCATTCTACCCGTTAATACTTTATGGACATAGGATTGATGGCCTACATCCCATATTAATCTATCCTTTTTAAAATCGAAAACATTATATAAACTTATCGTTAACTCCACTACTCCTAGATTTGAAGCTAAATGTCCTCCGTTCTTTGATACCTTCTCTATCAAAAATGACCTAATTTCCTTGCTAAGTATTTCTAGTTCACCCAAAGTCATTTTTTGAATTGCAGTAGGTTCATGGAACTTTCCAAGTATTTTATACATTGTCAAATCTTCCTTCTTGTTTTTTAATTTGAAACTCCTTTACACAATCTATAGATAATAGTCTTAATACTCTCTTACTAATAGAAAATCTGTTAGCTTTTTTAATTCTGTAGTGTTTAAGTTTAACTGATCCAATAAGGCTATACATTGAGAAGTTAAATCTCCACATATAATTTTACATTTTTCCAATCCATACTCAGTAACATAAGTGGTTTTATGATTTTCTAAATCGCTGTTTATATTTTTTCCTAAAAGATTAGTATCACCAATAACATCTAAAATATCATCTTTTATTTGAAAGGCTAAGCCTAATTTTTCACCATAATTGGCCAGAATCCTTAATTCTTCCTCAGAGGCCCCCCCCACAAGAGCACCTGCTAAGATGGAAGCTTTTATTAATGCTCCTGTCTTATTTCTATGAATATAATTCAATTGATCAAGATCTATCTTCTTATTCTCACTCAAAATATCAACTACTTGACCGCCTATCATTCCTTCTGATCCACTAGCTTCAAGAATAAGATCCGTTGCTCTCAAAGCTTTTTCTCCATGGCTAATAGCATACTTTACAAGTACGTTTGCAGCCTCATTTAAAAGTGCATCGCCAGCTAAAATAGCCATTCCTTCCCCATAAACCTTGTGACAGGTAGGCTTACCACGCCTTAAATCATCATTATCCATACTAGGTAGATCATCATGTATTAGAGAATAAGTATGAATCATTTCTATGGCAGCAGCCATTTCTATTACATCCTTATAGTTTTCTTTATATAAACCATAACTTAGCATTAAAAGTATTGGTCTTATTCTTTTTCCACCTACGGATAAACTATAAGACATTGCCTCATAAATTAATGAATTATATTGCTTTTTATTTATTTTATCTTCAAAGTAGTCCTTTAGCCACTTGCTAATCTCCTTCTTTAACTCTTCTAATATCATGCTTTCTCCTCACTATCAAAATCTATTTCTTCTCCATTGCTTAAGATCTTTATTTTCCCTTCTGCTTCATTTAATATTTTGTAAAGACTATTACAGGTTTTCATACCCTGTTCATAATATTTAATAGATTCATCTAAAGATAAATCTCCATTTTCCATTTTAGCTATAATATCTTCCAGTTTCAACAATAAATCTTCATAACTTTCCTTTTTCTTCGCCATAGCTATTCTCCTTCAAAAGTAACCTTTGCTTCTATTTTTCCATCCTTTAAAAGAATTTTCAGCTTTTCTTGCTTTTTTAGCACTTCTATACTGCTAATAACATTGTCTTCTTTATCTTGTATAATCGAATATCCTTTATTTAATATATTTAAAGGATTGTAAGCAGCTAACAAAGCATAGTTTTTAGACAATTGCTCCTTTTTTAATTCTAAATTTAGTTTCATATGATGAGACAATCTATTTTTCAAGTTGTCTATATAATTATAAGAATTTACTATTTCATTAATAGGGCTGATTAATCTTAGCCTATTTTTCAATCTTTCCAAAGTATTACTTTTATTATTAATTGTATTATATATATTATTCTGCAACAAGGACCTAAGTACTCCTATTCTTTCTTCTACTTCTACTAAAGAAGGTACTGCAATTTCTGCTGCAGCTGATGGAGTTGGAGCTCTTCGGTCACTTACAAAATCAATTATTGTAAAATCCGTTTCATGACCTACTCCTGATATTATAGGTTTCTTCGAATTATATACGGCATAAGCTAATTCTTCGTCATTAAAACTCCATAATTCTTCTATGGAGCCACCACCTCTTGCAATTATTATGGTATCAATATCCTCTATGCTGTTTAAATATTCTATGCCCTTTATTATTTCTTTACTAGCTTCCTTACCTTGCACTAAGGAAGGATATATTAATATATTGCAATTTTTATTTCTTCTTTTAGAAACATTAATTATATCTCTTATAGCTGCTCCAGTAGGTGAAGTTATTACACCTATCCTTCTAGGATAAAGAGGGATAGGTTTCTTTCTACTCTCATCAAATAGACCCTCTTTTTCCAATTTTTCCTTCAGATTTAAGAAGGCAACATATAAATCTCCTATACCTATCTGCTCCATTTTATCACAATAAAGCTGATAACTTCCTTCCTTAAGATATAGAGAAACTCGTCCTGTTACCTCTACATCCATACCATTTTCCGGTATGAACTTTAGATTTTCTACCTGGGTCCTAAACATCACCCCATTAATTTTTCCAAACTCATCCTTCAAGCTAAAATAGATATGGCCACTATTATGTATCTTAAAATTGGAAATTTCTCCTTTAACACGAACATTGTTCAATATGTAATCATTATCCATAACTTTTTTAATATAATTATTAAGAGCGCTAACTGTTAATACTTTAATATACATTTCTTTTATACGCCTCACATACATTATTTATAAGCATTGTTGTAGTCAATGATCCTACTCCACCGGGTACCGGAGTTACAAAGGCTGCTTTTTCTATTACATTATCATACTGTACATCTCCAGTAATTTTTTCATTTACTGAACTTGTACCTACATCTATTACTATGGCTCCTTTTTTTACAAACTCTTCATTTATAAATCCAGGTCTTCCTATAGCAGAAATCAAAATATCTGCTTCTCTACATATCTCCTTCAAATTAATAGTCTTTGAATGACATATTGTAACGGTGCAATTTTCATTAAGCAATAACTGAGCAGTAGGCTTTCCAACTATGTTGCTTCTTCCTATAACTACAGCCCTTTTTCCTGTAAGATCTATACCAGTACTTTTAATTAAATTTATTACACTTAAGGGCGTGCAAGGTGCAAAACTAGCTTCCCCCTTATAAAATTTTCCATTATTAATGTCCGTTAAGCAATCTATATCTTTCTTATAGGAAATTAATGAAGTCACCTTTTTCTCATCAATGTGCTTAGGTAAAGGAAGAAAGAGCATAATACCATCAACATTTCCATCATTATTAAGCTTAGTAATTTGTGTACAAAGCTCCTCTTCCTCTATGCTTTCCTTCTTAATATGTACCTCTACATGTACACCCAATTCTGAACACAATTTTTTAACATTATTCAAATAATAGTGTGATCCTCCATCTTCCCCAACTATAATTGCTGCAATACACGGTATTCTCTTACCTTCTTTTAAAAGAGAATCTGTAAAAGCTTTAATTCTCTCTTTATATGTAGCGGCCACTGCTTTTCCGTTAATGCTTACCCCCATGGAAAAACCTCCTCTAAATCTCACTATCACTATTTGCTATTCTATCCAATACCCCATTAACAAAAGCTATAGATTTATCCTCTGAGTACTTTTTAGCAATCTCTATAGCCTCATTAATATAAACTGCCGCAGGAGTTTCCTTATCCGTTAATATTTCGTAAATACTGCATCTTAAGATAGCTAAATTAATCTTTGATATTCTGTTCATCTTCCAATTTATCAAATGCCTTTCAATTATGTCATCTATCTTACCAATGTTATTACTTACTCCTGCAACTATGGATCTAACATATTCCATATCAATTTCATCAACATTTCCTTCGTACTCTTCAAAGTAATTTTCTATAGCCTCTTCGAAAGTATATTTATTAATTGACATTTGATATATCAATTTTACCGCTTCTTCTCTTGATAATCTTCTATTCACAACAGTATCCTCCATAATATTTAATCTTATTCTATTATCAACTATATCTCAAAAAAAATATACACTAATTTATAAAAATAATAAAGAGTTATAAAAAAACATGGAAAAACCCTCTGAATCAAAACAGAGGGTATCCCTTTATTCTTCGATTAAGTCTTTATCGTTCTCATTCTTTGGAACAATAACATTTTGTACATATATGTTAACTGCAGATACCTTTAAACCTGTCATTGTCTCTACTGTCTTTTTCACATTGTCTTGAACAACTTTTGCAATTTCAGGTATCTTTACTCCATATTCAACTCCCACAACTATATCTATGGAAGCGCTATCTTCTGCTACAGTAACCTTAACACCTTTTGAAGGGTTCTTTTTGCCACCTAAAATTTGAGTTATTCCTCCAGCTAAGCCTGTGCTCATGCCAGTTATACCCTTTACCTCTGCTGCTGCTAAACCTGCTATAACACTTACTACGTCATCAGAAATTTTCACTATTCCCATATTTACTGAAGTATTTGTATTTTCATCCATAACTGCTCCTCCTTAACTCGCCTAAGGCTATTTCAATCTTATGTATATTATATCAAAGGTAATAATATTTTACAAATATTATTGTCTTAATTCAACTTCAACATCACTAATTTTTGCAACACTTTGCACCACATCTCTTATAACTTTAGTTTCGTTTTCTGAAAGTTCTTCCTTATCTGTCTTTAGAATAATCCTTGCTTTAGTGTAATCATTTTCTAAATAACATATTGCATCTTCATATCCTTTTCCTTTTAAATGCTGTGCTATTTTATTCTCTTGATCTTGTGCCACTACCATTTTTGAATATTTCTCTGCAGCAACAGCCTTTTGCTCATCTGATAAACTTTTATCATCCACTACAGCCTTTAAATTAGCTAGTGATTGTTGATCTGTTTGTTCTTTCTGTGCATGAGCAGTAGCAAAATAACTATTAGATTTTGAGCTGGAGTTAGTTTCATTTGCTTTCTTTGTATTAGTATTCTCATTACCGAAAGTTAAAATTCCACCTTCTTCATTAAACCCATTTCCAGCCACCTCTAAAGGTCCATTAACCTTTGTTGCCAGTATTCCAGCACATACGATTAATGCTAAAAGTGTAACAATTATCCCCGCTTGTTTTTTGTTCATTCTAATGCCTCCCATCAATATTACTATTCAATTATATGTATATGCAATTAATTCATGGCAAATACCTGTATCTTATAATTTGGAATTCCAAACAAACTAGATACAGCTAATATTACATCTTTCCTTATTTGTTCATCTTCTGCACCTTCAGCCACTATAATAACACCTTCAACCTTTGGGCTTATTTTCTTTAGCATTACTGGCTTAGTAGTATTGCCATCACTAGAAACAACTATTTTGGTTCCATCGGTATCTTGAGTAATCTTTCTTTCACCTCCTTCATTATCTTTTTCATTAGTAACACTGGTGCTAGTGCTTTTTTCTTCTGCTGGTACATATTCTTCACTGCATTGAAAATTTATCATCAAGTCCACTTTCCCAATTCCTTTGATTTTGGATAAGGTGGACTTTAACTCTTGTTTTAGTTTTTCCTCTGTAGCTGACAATTGCAATTCATCACTGCTACTGGTTTTAGTATCTTCAAGATCTGTGGCAGTGCTAACTGCAGCCGTAGGCTGTCCCTTGAAAAAATTAGACACAATAACTAAAAGTATCCCTATTAGGAAAAGTACAATGAGATTATACATGTTTTTCTTAGACATCAGTTTATTTATGTACTCCAGCAATTTATTTGAGTTCACTTTTATCTCCTCCTATTTAATTAATAAATTAAGTTCATTCCTTATCTAGCCTGTACACTGTTATCTTATCCTCTGTAAGATCCAATAAGTTGCTTAAATAACTTTTAAGCTCCATACCGGATTGGCTGTAATCTAAACTTTCTTTTACACTATTAGTACTTGTACTAATATCAATTTTCTCTATTTTTTTAACGGATCCGTTATTAATTCCTACTGATAGGTTTTTAATAACATACTGATCGTTTTCCGAATCATATTCCACTTCAGCTTCTACTTCGCTTACATACTTAGGATATTTTTCTTTTAGTTTTTCCTCACAGGTTTTTTCTAGATTCATTTTGAATACTTGCAAAGTCTCCTGAATATTCTTTTCTCTTAAGTCACTATTATCCTGTGGATATTGTTCTATTAGATTTGAATAGGTGTTATCTATAAAAGTAGTTATTTCAGAGCCTTGATTCAGAAACTTAACCAAGGGATTTAAAATTACCGTCATAAGAATTAATCCAAGAACAAATTTACAATACTTCTTTAAATTATTATCAGGAAGTATCATTTCTACAGCGGTTATAAAGAACACTGTAGTACAAACATTGATTATCCATGTCCTTAGTGCTTCCAACCTATCTCACCTATTTCCTTGTTAATCAATCTCTCCATCATCCCATCACTACCTTTCCAGCTGATGCTAATATGGAAATCATTATAAAGAAAATTACAGAAACTGAAACTAAACAAGAAGCTATTAGTATCAAAGAGTCTCCAGCGTTAGTAACGCAATTCACAAACTTCTTGTCGCTAATGGGTTCTATCATAGCAGCAGTAAATTTATACATCATAGCTAAAATAAAAACTTTTAAAATTGGCAATGCCATAATCAAGATAATAATTATTAAACCAAGGGCAGAAAGTGAATTTTTTAATAGGATTGAGTATCCCGCTACAGAAGAAATAGCATCTGATAAACACTTTCCTACTATAGGCACGAAGTTATCTACCGCAAACTTTGCTGTTTTTACAGTAACCTGATCAATAGTTGTTGCAGTAATTCCTCTAATGGTTAAAATGGCAATAAATATGGTCATGATTATTCCTTGTATCCACAGAGCCCATTGATTGATTAACTTTGTAAGCTTACTGATCTTATAATCATCAGATATATTATTTACAAACTGCATTATGAATCCTATTAGTATTAAAGGTATTATTACTGTGGCATATATCCTTGCAGCGATAATAACTCCTGACACAATTATTGGATTCATAACAGCTGCTTCTGTAACCCCTCCCACACTAGCCACCAGCATTATAAGTACCGGCACTAACGCTGTCATAAAATCTGTCATCTGCTGAATTGTTTCCTTTGCTAAATTTAAGCCTACAATAAAACTATTAGAAACTACGATAATAAGTACAGAGTAACAAGCAAAATATGCTATATTAGACAATCCTTCCTTACTAAAGGCTGTCTGAAGATTATGAAGTAAGGCAGCCACTACGGCAATTACCACCACTATTATCATTAATTTTGAAGATGCTGCCAGCTCTTTGAATAAATATGTAAGTAACACCTTATATATATCCTCATTTGATATTCCACCGTCTCCTGTCTGAATAAAACTATCTACAAACTCCCTAACATCCAAGTCATTTAAAATTTCATACTTGCTCTTCATGTTGCTTATGTAATTATATAAGCTTTCTATTTTCTCTTCCTCATTTATACTTATTCCTTGCCCCTCTTGTGCCAAAACTTTTATAGGAACCATAAGAATAAATATAAAGATTAGCATTAATATTACTTTTTTCATTTTTTCACCTACAGTATCTTTAGAATTGATTGTAATACTGCCATGAGAATTGGTATGGCCAGTACTAAAATCAGTATTTTACCTGAAAACTCTACTTTTGAAGCTAAACTATTTTCTCCAGCATCCCTGCATATTTCACTGCAAAAGGAAGCTAAATAAGCAATGCCTAAGATTTTTAAAACTGTATTCAAGTAAATAAAATCTATATTAGCCTTTAAAGATAGCTGTTCTAAGAATTGAAGCACTGCAGTAATTTTCGATAACATGAAAAGGAATATTGATAATCCTGCCACTATACTTATTTGAACTGCTATATCGCTTCTTCGATCTTTAAATATCAGAACAATAAATAAGGCTATAAAGGCAAAAGCTACTATTTTTACGATTTCCATGTTATCACCTACAATTGGAACATGACTTTTACGTCATTGAATAGCTTTGCTATTAAGCTAATTACCATCATTAAAATAATTACTATACCTGCTAAATTAGTAATGGCAGCAATATCATCCTTTCCATTACTCTTTAACACCTTATCTAAGACAATCAACACTACTCCAGTAGCACCTATTCTAAACAATAAAGAAACATCTAACATCCCACCATACCTCCATTAAACTAGTAAAATAGCTACAGCGGCACCTAAGGAAAATCCTAAATACCTATACATTTTAACGTTCTTGTCCACATTCGCTTCTATGGACTGTATCCTCGTTTTTAGATTATGTTCTGCTAGATTAAAAACCTTTCTATGTCCTTCTAAATCAGACTCTCCTAAAGCCTTTGCTAAATCTAGTAATATATCCTTATCTTCTTTAGTTACATAAAGCCCCTCAATCTCTCCATTCAATGTCTTATAAAAGGCATCGTAAACGGAGTCTGAGCTATTATCTGTCAGTAAATTTGACACCTTCTTAAATAAAGTATTTATTGGATACTTACTCTTAAATGACACACTAAGGCAGGCTTCTGGCAAAGCTGTTCTCGTAAAAAAAATTTCATTTTCCAGTTGAATTAGAGCTCCTTCTAATTCTTTTAGTTGTAAAAGCCTTCTTCTAGCAAACTCTGCAAACATAAAACCTATAAAGGTAGAGGCCCCTATCATTAATACAGCTCCAAATATTTTAATCATATTGCTTCCTCCAAATATAATCTGATTTATTGAAATCATAAATGGCTTCAAGAGTACCTACACCTTTTCTATTACTGAGTATCACAGCTCTTCTAAAAACATGATTATTAATTAAATCTTTAAATACTACTCTGTTATGAAAATCCTCCAATCCATTACCATGAATAGTTGTAATTAAATTTACTCCACAACTCAAAGCAGATAAAATACTTTCCATATCTCTATATGTACCAATCTCATCACAAACAATAACTTCCGGTGACATACTTCTAATAGCCATCATTATCCCTTCACTTTTTAGGCAATTATCAAACACATCGGTGCGAATACCTACATTCATCTGTGGTATGCCATCACAACAAGCAGCCAACTCACTTCTTTCATCAATTATGCATACCTTTTTACCACTGAATTTGTATGTTCTCATACCTGTGGATATATTTCGTGCTATATCTCTAAGTATGGTCGTTTTCCCACATTTAGGAGGAGAAATAATAATAGTATTTAATACTTGATTTTCTTCTATGAGAAAAGACATAAGCTTATCTGAGCAACCTACTATTTCCCTTGATACTCTAATATTTATCGATCCAATATTTTTTATTGTTTTAATTCTATTATCTTCAATAACGCACTTGCCGCAAATTCCTACTCTATGCCCTCCCTTTATGGTTATAAAACCTTGTTTTATTTCCTCCTCAAAGGCATATAAAGAATAGTTGCTTATCCTTTGCATTACCGTCTTTAGATCCTCTTGTGTAGCATCATAGCTTAAAATTTTTTCCTCATTATCTACACAGAGGATGATTGGACGATTTATTTTCATTCTTATTTCCTGAAGCTTATTTAAATTTTTCACAGTGATTACAACACTCTGAATTTTCTGCGGTAGTATACTTAAAATATCATTGGTATCCATATTTTTCATCTTACTCTAAACACTAAGTTTTAGAGTAATGTTTCACCTCCCTTCATACTAATTTTTATTTACTAGACAGGTAAATTATTACAAACAAAAAAGAAAATCCTTAAGTATTTTTACTTAAGGATTTTCTTAAAGCTATAAATTAGTCATTTAAAGTTAACGTTGAGTCACTCATTAAATTATAAGTACAGTTAGGACATTCTATTTGTTCTTTGTTATTCACAATTGACTTATCTATGTATATTGTTTCTCCACATCGGTGACATAGAAACTCTACGAAGTCTTCCTCATCAAAATTAGCCTCTGAATCTTCATAGTATATATCATCACCAATATACATTTCAAGCTCTTCCTGTCTTAAATCTATTTCATCAATTTTGTCAGCCATTTCCTCCATTAGGCTTAACATAGCTGAC
This sequence comes from Clostridium sp. N3C, assembly GCF_900095445.1. Taxonomy (GTDB): domain Bacteria; phylum Bacillota; class Clostridia; order Clostridiales; family Clostridiaceae; genus Clostridium_AU. The sequence goes on along the minus strand of NZ_FMJL01000002.1, from coordinate 2,798 downwards.
AAAACCTTTCCTTCCTTTGTATCTAAATCAATTGCGAGCCCATCCATCATTCCACGAATGTAAGCTACTTTTGCTTTTATCGTGTCCATAAAACACACCTCATATTAGTGCATAAGTCAAAAGCCTTATACTCTTTCCATGTATTCACCAGTTCTTGTATCTATTCTTATGATATCTCCTTCATTAACGAACAATGGAACATTAACTGTTGCTCCTGTTTCTACTTTTGCAGGCTTAAGTGTATTTGTTGCAGTATTTCCTTTAAATCCAGGTTCAGTTTCAACTACCTGAAGTTCTACAAAGTTTGGAGCTTCTACAGAGAAAGCTTCTCCCTTATAGAACTTGATAATAGCAAACATGTTTTCCTTCAAATATTTAATAGCCTCTTCAACCTTTTCATAGTTTAAAGGAATTTGCTCGAAAGTTTCCTGATCCATGAAATAATATAATTCACCATCAGAATACAAGTATTGCATTTCTTTTCTTTCAATTACAGCTTCCTGCATTTTTTCTGTTGGGTTAAAAGTTCTATCAGTAACTCCACCTGAAATAACATTTCTAAGCTTAGTTCTAACAAAAGCAGCACCCTTACCTGGCTTTACATGCAAAAAGTCAACAACTGTATACACTTGTCCATCTAACTCAAAAGTGGTTCCTTTTCTTAAATCTCCTGCTGAAATCATTCAGTATCCCTCCAAATATTAAATTCGTTAATATTATTACCTTATTAGGTGTATTAATACCATTTAACTCATAATACTACCTTATTATAGTACAAACCAATGATATTTTATCAAAACTTATAGACATTTGCAAATATTATTTTACCAGAGCTATTTTTCAAAGACAAAAGAAAGACAAAGTTTTTTCCTACCCTTATCATCCTCCTGGTAACTCTCTATTTTTTGAAATCCTGCTGAGGACATAAGAACTTTAAATTCTTCTCTCATGTGATCTATAGTACCTGAATAGTTTACTTCCACTTCTAATATTTGCCCCTCCTCCTTAAAAGATAGATTATTCACTTCATATTGTCTATTCTTAGAGTAAAGTAACTCCATTAAACGGTTTATTTTTATAGATTCTTCTACATTCTTTCCCATTGTTTTGTAGGAAGTTTCATTTATTAATGTGGAAGTTAACTTTTCTTTCTCCCTTTCGGCACATAATATAAGTTTTCCTTGTATTAAAAAAATTATTATAAGCACTATACAAGCAATTGAATATAAAAACTTTTTCATTTACTCTGCCAACTCTCCTTTGCAGCAATATCAAAAGATACTTTATATCCCTCTTCAGTACTCTCTATACTTGAAAGACCTAAAATATAAAATTCTTCTTTTTCCTCTAAGTCTTTTATAATCTCAATACAATTACTTTCTTCCTTTCCTAAAACTTCAACCTTAATCTTTTCTTCCTCATAGAAAAAAGACTTTAACTTAATAGCTTCACCTAAATACTTTTCAAATCTCTCCCTAAGTTCAAAAATATAGGTATAATTACCTTTTTTCTTTGTAACTTTATCCTCTTCTATATTAAAAATAGCTTTGCTCCTAACAGAATCTAATTGATCTTTTTTATATGAAAGTAAAGAAAAAGTAATAAAATTAACGGTAAATAAAATCAACAATATGAATCTATACTTATTCCTTTCTCTCTCCCAAAGAACCTTTTTATAATCCTTCAATATAAAGTTATGTCTTTTCATTAAAACACACCTACATATTTCCTAATTATTTTATTTTCATTTACAGTGCCCATATTCTTAAAGCAATAGTCATTTAGCAATTCCATTAACAAATCTGTTTTTTCGTAATTAAGCATTATGATGGGAAGAATCTTTCCCTCTTTAGTAAGGCAATGATCTGACAGTATTTTATTAATGGAATCAACAACAACAGATATTTCCACTTCATCTCTATTGTATAATAAACTATTTTGCAAAAATCCCTGTTTAGAGTAAATTATATATGTATATTTTTTTGAATCAAACACTAGTATATAATCCTTTACTTTCAAATTTTCTTTCACATAGTAATGATAACAATGTTGAATAAGATACACTCCTACGATCTTATGTTTATCCTTTATACTTTTATATAAAATGTTTTTCTTTGAATTAATACAATACAAAATTATCTTATATTTACTATTTTTCTTGCTGATAATCTCATAACTAAAGGCAAGTTTTCTAATGTCTTCAAAGTTATAAATTAAATTATTACTAATAAGATTATCCATCCATGCCTTTTTAACTGGAGGAATGTATATCCTATCAATGTATATATCTTCATCATAAAAAATAAATTTAATCTTTCCTCTCTTTATCTCCTTTAATTTATCTATAACTGAGTCTATATTATCCTCATGCACCTTTATTATTTTACTAATAACCATAATCATATCTCCCAACCAAATTACTACTTAGTAAATTAAAAACAAGTCTCCCTTCTGACAGATCTAAGTCATAATATTCTACACATTTATAATAAGCATTATAATTATAAGCTAATAATATTTGCTCTTTATCTGAAAGAAACTGTAAGCTCATATCATCAAAGTCCAACTTAAAATCGGAACTATATGTTTTTAAATAGTCAATAACAGTAGCTTTATCCAGGGCAATTCCCTTTTCATTTAAAATCTGATTCAAGTTAGAAAATAACCTTTCTCTTCTATAATCAGTTTCATTTAAATTCTCTAAAGCTTTTCTTCTGTAACTTAGAATCTTTTTTCTTTCTAATTCAAATTTAAAAACCACCAATGAAATAGATAGAAGTAATAATCCTGCTATCATA
>NZ_FMJL01000019.1 GCF_900095445.1 Clostridium sp. N3C | reverse complement strand
AATATAATAGCAACTTTTAGGGAGATTCATGATTTAAAACTTAATTATCCAACATTTCTTACTATAAAGGTGATATAAAAGGGCAAAGCAAATTAATAAGATAGGGGTAATAGTATGAGCAGGACAGTGCTTATTGCTGATGATAGTAAATTAAATATTGTAATAATTACAGATATACTAAAATCAGAGGGCTATGAAGTTTATTCTGTTACTTCAGGTACTGAAGTAATAGATGCTATAAAAAAGTATAAACCTGATATAGTACTTTTAGATTTAGTCATGCCTGGAAAAGATGGCTTTACTGTTTGTAGTGAGATAAAGTCTGATTATCAATTTAAAAATCTACCTGTAATTATGGTAACAGCAAGGACTGAAGCAAAATATTTAAAAACTGCTTTAGAGATAGGTGCTTTTGATTATATAAGAAAGCCGGTAGATTCTATAGAGGTTATAGCACGAATAAATTCAGCATTAAGGTACAAGGAACATCAGGAAAAATTAGAAGAAATGGCCATGAAAGATGGACTGACTGGGCTCTATAATCATGCCTTGTTGATAGAATTATTGGCAAAGGAGCATAGTAGACAAAAAAGATTAAATGGAAGTTTAGCATTTCTAATGATTGATATAGATTATTTTAAAAAGGTAAATGATACCTATGGACATCTAAAGGGAAATGAAGTTATTAAAGGTGTAGCGGATATAATGAGATCTGCCATACGGGAAGGTGATGTAGCTGGTAGGTACGGAGGGGAGGAATTTGGTATAGTACTTTCTAATCTCCCCAAGGATAAAGTTGTTGCAATTAGTGAGAGAATTAGAAGAAGAATCGCACTGCAATCCTTTTCTTTGGAAGGACAAACTGTTAACATAACTGTTAGCATAGGAGTGTGTTATAAGGCGCCGGATAATGATATATCACATAAAGATATGATCAAAATTGCCGATGAGGCAATGTATGAAGCTAAGCGTTCTGGAAGAAATAATGTGAAGGTTAGAACAAAGCTAAAAGGTGATGAAGTTGCTACAGAATAATCAGCAATAATTACTTTGGGTTATCAAATCTACACCTAATTACATACAAATATAGTGTAAGAGATTAGGTGGAGGTAAAATTCTAATGGATGAAAAAGATTTAAATCATCTTCAAAATAAATTATTTAAAGTATCTAGTGATAAAGCAGGGGTAGTAGAAATGGGATCCTCTTTTGGTATAGGAGGATATGCTGAAATGTTTGAAACCTTGGACGGTCAGCCAATAGATTGCGGATATTTTGTCACATTGCAGGGAAGAAAAATTCGTATTGCCAATGCTAAGGATCGTTATATTTTAGGGGTTACTACTGCTACTCCAACAGTATTAGGTAGCGGCAGAGATGTTAGATGGAAAAATAAATATCTTACAGATGAATGGGGAAGAATGCTTTACGAAGAGGTTCTTGTACCAGAAATGCATGGTGATGATGGTAGTGTAGTTATCCCTGAGCACATAGAAAAAAAACCAATAATAAATCCTAAATGGGATAAAAATCAAACATATATACCTAGGCAGTTTAGGAAGGAATGGGTTTCAGTATCACTGATAGGACAAGTTTTGGTGAGAGATGACGGTAGCTGCCAGGAAAATGGCTACTGTATTCCTGGTGATAATGGAATTGCTACCAGTGCTAACAGAGGATATAGAGTATTGGAAAGAACAAGACCAAATCAAATTCTAATACTGCTGAAAGCTACTGCCTTTCCCACCTCCTCCGTTATAACAAGAACTAGAACAACAAATCAGCTGTAAATTAATATTGATAAGTGGCGTTGATAAAATGCATTTCTAAATGTTAATGGACTACAACATTTGGAGATGCATTTTTTATTTTCTATAAAATTTAAAAAATATAAAGGAAATTGTTCTTTTATGTTGAATATGATATTAGAAAGGTGTGTCTTTTTTAAGAAAAGTATATACATTTTTTATAAATTTCTAATAAAAGTGGATTGAAAGTTAAAAAGTTGTTAATAGAAGGTGGTAATAAAAATGAAGACAATTAGGAAGTTAGTAGCTGCATTCATGGCAAGTACCATATTTTTTTCTGCTATAAATGTCTCGGCAGAAGGAACAAATGAAATTAATATGGCTAATGATGTAAAGTTAGTTACTTCCGCAGGCAGTAACGAGTTTAGAGCTGTATGGTTTAGTTCAGTTTATAATCGAGATTGGGTATCATCGGCTTCCGTTGGTGTTGAAGGCCAAAAAAATGATTATGTATCAAAGCTAGAAAAACTTAAAGAGTCTGGATTTAATGCTGTCATTTTTCAAGTTAGAGCTATGGGGGACGCATTATATCCTTCCGCTTATGCTACTTGGTCAAAATACTTGACAGGAACTTTGGGAAAAGATCCAGGCTATGATCCCTTAGAATTTGCTTTGCAAGAGGCTCATAAAAGAAATATGGAATTTCATGCATGGTTTAATCCTTTTAGAATAAGCAGTGATGCAAACTTTAATATAAATGACTATATAAGTAGACTACCTAACAGTAGTGCATTAAAACAACATCCTGAGTGGATTGTGAAATATTCAGGCAGTAGTGCTACTTATCATTGGATCAACTTAGGCATTCCTGAAGCACGACAATATGTTATTGACACTATACTGGAGGTAGTAGGAAAGTACGGCATTGATGGTGTTCATTTAGATGATTATTTTTATCCTTATCCAGTTTATGCAGCAGATGGCAGGAAGGTAGACTTTCCTGATGGTGAGGCATATGAAATTTATAAAGGCAACTTCACCAATAAAGAAGATTGGCGTCGAAATAATGTAAATTTATTTGTAAAAGAGTTATCAGAGAAAATAAGAGCAAGAAATTCTTCAGTTAAATTTGGAATTAGTCCTTTTGGTATATGGAAAAATGGTAAAAATGAAGGCGGAGCAGGTACCAATGGTATGAGCAGTTATTATGATCTATACGTTGATTCTAAAGCCTTTATAGATAATCAATGGATAGATTATATTGTACCTCAAGTTTATTGGAGTATGAGTTATAGCAAGGCAAGGTATGATGTTTTGGTAGATTGGTGGAGTCAGCAAGTAGCGGGAAAAAATGTACAACTTTATATTGGACAAGCTGCCTACAAAATAAGTAATGGTAGTGGAGATGCTGCATGGAATAATTCAGAAGAAATAATTAATCAGGTAAAATACAATAGAAATAATCCTAATGTAAAAGGAAGCGTATTTTTCAGTGCTAGTGACATCTTAGCAAACAAGTTAGGAGTCTATGATGCTCTTAAGAATGCTTTGTACAATACTGTTCAAAACCAAACTGAAGGAATTCCAATGTATTCTAATGTTGCTACAATATCTTCTTTCACTGTAGATAAAGCTTCTCCTCAGAAGTTAAACTCAATAATAAACTTTTATGCAACAGTAAGTGGTTCTAATAATCCATTATATAGATATTCCATAAACAACGGCAGTGGATGGCAGATAATTCAGGACTATTCAACAAAATCATCACTAAGATGGATTCCTAATGCTAAAGGAACATACACAATAAGGCTGGAAGTTAAGGATGCAAACTCACCAAGTCAATATGATGATATTAGGGAGATATCTTTTGTAATAAAAGCACTGTATACTGTAACTTTGGATCCTGGTCATGGAGGTTCCGAAATAGGAGCTATAAGTCTTGATAATGATTATGAAAAAAATATTAACCTACCAATAGCCTTAACTCTTAGAGATATATTAGAGTCTAGAGGGCTAGAGGTATACATGACCAGAGATACAGATAAATATGTTAGTTTATCTGATAGGGCACAATTTGCCAATAATTTAAGAACTGATATATTTGTATCAGTTCATAATAATTCTTATACTAATCAATCTGTTAATGGTATTGAAACCTTCTATTATTCAACAGATACAAAAGGTAAGGAAATGGCAGAAAAGGTACAGAAAAGTTTAATAGCGAATACAAAGGCTAACAACAGAGGAGCAAAGTCTGGAAATTACCTTGTAATTAGGGAAACAATTATGCCTGCCATACTAGTAGAATGTGGTTTTATAACTAATAGAGAAGAGCTGAATAAACTAAAAACTAAATCATACCAAGATAAGTTGGCTTATTCAATTGCCTATGGTGTATTAAATTTCTTAAATTTAAATCTGGAAGATGTTAACCGTGATTCTTCCATAGACTTAAGAGACTTAGCAGCTGCATCAGCAAAATACAATACAAGATTAGGTGACAGTGCATGGTCTAGCAATTCAGACGTAAATAATGATAATATCGTAGATATTTTTGATTTAGTTTTAATTTCAAAGCAAATACATTAATGTATAATAAAAGTGAAATAAAAGAGAAGTAAAAGTGGGATTGCACACAAAAGTGCCTTCCCACTTTTTGTTTTAAAGAAGTGTTGATAAGAATGAATATAAGTGTACAAGCTTTCAGCATAGGCTGGCTGAGAAGTACCGTAAGACTTTTTACTATGATGCTTTGTTTCAAAAAAGTGTTGGTAATATTATAAATAAAGAAAACAAGCTCTCCATACAGGGTACTTTCAAATAACTTAAAAAAGTTTATAAGAAAAATTCTTTTAACTGTTTAAAATAAGAATAAATTGTCAAGAATCCAGATATCGAAAATTAATTCGACGATTTTTTGTTCGGATTTTTGCTGGGAGTGACAATTATGAAACAATCTATAAAAGTATTTATTGAAGAAATCAAAAATCTCAAAAATGAGAAAAAATTCAATTTAACAGATATAGCTAAATCAAAAGATGTTACTTCATCCTTTGATAATCAGATTTCTGAAGAAGAATTCATGGAGGCCATGAAAGATCACTGCAAGAAAGAGAAAGAAAAAAGCTGTCCTTATTGCAAAAGAAATAATGTAGTTAAGTACGGTTTTACAAAAAATAAAAAACAACGCTATAAATGTAAAGAGTGCGGAAGGTACTATTGTATCACTACTAATACTCCTATGTATTACAGCAAAAAGGTTATGAAGAAATGGTTTGAATACTATAAATTGATAGGCAACATGACTCCTATACGTCAATGTGCAAAAATACTAGATATAAGTATAGGCACTGCTTTTCAATGGAGACATAAGATTCTAAATGCAATAATGCCCATGCTAAAAGGAAAGATGGAAGGTACTATAGAGATAGATGAAGTGTTGATACCAGAAAGTTTTAAAGGTAATCATTCGAAGAATTTAAATTTTTATATGGATCGAGAACCAGTTATAAGAAAAAGATCAGCAAGCGAATATGTATCTAGCAAAAAAGTATCAATACTTTGCTGTAAGGACAGGCAAGAAAAGGTGTTTGTTCGAACTGGTGGTATAGGTAAGATAGGAGCTATAAGATTGTATGACTTGTTATCAGATAAAATACCTGAAAGATCAATATTATGCACAACCAATAATATAGCTTATATACCACTAGCTCGAAAGTTAAATTGTAAGCTTTATAAATTACGGGGACGATATGAAGTGATAAAAGATAAATATCATATACAAAACGCTGGAGCCTTTGGAAAAAGAATAGTAAACACTATAAATTATAAGTTTAAAGGAGTGGCCACTAAGTATTTAAATTTTTATTTATCATGGTTTCATTGGCAGGAGTCCAATAAGAGAGAAACTAATTCTATGAAACTTTTGGATGCATTAAGTATGTCCATATACAGTAATCAAAAGCTAAGAGTGTGTGATTTTAAGAATGTAAAATCTTTACCATGATAATGATATTTAAAATTGCTTGATGATGTATTTTATAGTATTAAACTTACTTTGAAGCTCTTTGAAAATAGCATGATAAATAGTTAATTTAGTTAATTAGCTTTAAATTAGAGATTAAAAATTTAAAAAAATAGTGAAAAAGAAAAGAATTTTGAATACATTTTCGTCAACTCTTTTTTGAAACAAAGCAACATAGTAGAAAAAACGCTTACCTCGCAGGGAGAACAACTGTTTTTTGTAACAAAGCGATATAGCAAAAAATAAAAGAAGCAGCTCTAACTGCTTCTGTTAAAAATATGCTAATATAATGGTTCAGTTTTTATATCATTATAAATGTAGTCTTTGATTTGTTGTTTTGTTATAGGCATTTGTGGTTCAATGTAGTCTATCTTATTTAATTTTAAGTTTTTCCAGTAGCCATTGATTGGAAAACGGCATTGATCAATTTCTTTAATGCCAGAAGTTAGAAATTGTGTTCCTAATGTTAGAATATCTGTTTTGTCAAAGCTGGTGGTGATATGTGGGAGTACGGAATCAACAATTTTGGGATATTGTGTTACACCAGCGTTGATAATCTTTTGGAAAATTTGATCAAGAACCTTTCTCTGTCTTTCTGTTCTTTCAAAATCGTAGTTACCTACATTTCTTATTCTACCGTAGGCGGTAGCTTGTCTACCGTTTAGTAATTGAGAACCGCTTTTTGTTATAGGGGTATACTCTTTATTGTCTATATCACAAAGCTCCTTAATATACTTATTAATTTCATTTACCTCTTTTTCTTTTATATCCAGCGTTACACCGCCTAAGCCATCTATAATTTCTTCTAATCCCCAAAAGTTAATTGTAACAAATTCTCTTATGTCTAAACCAAAGTTTTGATTTAAGGTTTTAACGGCAAGCTTAGGACCGCCAAAGGCATAAGCATGATTAAGTTTATCCAAGCCATGACCTTCTATATTAACACGAGTATCTCTCAATATAGAAGAAAGCTTGATTTTGTTATGTTTGTAGTCTATTGTTGCAACTATAATGGAATCGGAACGGGTCTGCTCAGCAGGATTTCTAGTATCGATGCCAAAAAGGGCAATATTCATAATCTCATTTTTGCCTAATCTTCTTTTTATATCAATTAAATCTTCCTCAGATATACCTAAAGAAGCATTGTCTTCTGGCAATTTTTCAATATTCAATTTTGTTAATAATAGATTGGTGTAAGTAAATAAAAAGCCTGCTATAAATAATAATATTAAAGTAAGTAACACAATAATTCTTTTCTTTTTCACCTTATTTTTTCTTTTTTTCTTATTATATTTAGGATCCCTTTTAGTATTTGATCTTTGTTTTAGTCTAGGACGTTTATTAGTAGCGTGTCTCGCGTTAATACTTATATTATCTATAGGGCCAGTAGCCATAGTACACCTTCTTTCAAAAAAGTTATACATACATAATACGAAAAAATTACTTTACAGTTACGATGTAAAATATTACCGGTATATATAGAGTATACAATATTTTTCCTAATAATAGAATAGTTAAAATGTGGAAATGTTTGATTATTAAAAAAACATTCTTAGTATTTATATTTGCCTTCACATAAAAAGTGATATAATATATGAATGTGATGTGATTGTGATTAGAACTTAAAATTTTTGATTAAAAAATAGCACTAAAGTTTATATAACATCGTATATGAACAGGAAGGGGTAAATATGAATAAAGATTATTTTGTGCATGAATCCAGTTATGTGGATATGCCATGTGTTATAGGGAAGGGCACCAAGATATGGCACTTTAGTCACATAATGAAGGATTGTATCATTGGTGAAAATTGCAATATTGGACAGAATGTAGTTATTTCCCCGGGAGTTATACTTGGAAATGGAGTTAAGATACAGAATAACGTTTCTGTTTATACTGGTGTAATATGTGAAGATGGAGTGTTTTTAGGACCTTCATGCGTATTTACAAATGTTATTAACCCAAGGAGTTTTATAGAAAGAAAGTCAGAATTCAGAAAAACAATTATTGGAAAAGGTGCAAGTATTGGAGCTAATGCAACCATAGTTTGTGGTCATAAAATAGGACAATATGCGTTGATTGGAGCTGGTTCTGTAGTTACTAAAGATGTGCCTGATTATGCTTTAGTTGTAGGAAATCCTGCAAGAGTTATTGGGAGTGTATGCCAGTGTGGTGAAAGACTTGACTTTAAAGGAAACTTTGCTAAATGTGAAAAGTGTGGTTTGGAGTATGTGGAAGCAAATGGGGTAATTAGAAATGTGAATGCATAGATAAACTTACTTTGCGCATAAATGTTAGCACATCCTAAACATTGGAATTATGAACATTAAGAAAATTGCATTTCATTGAAAAAGATATATGAGGTTTAAGAATTAGCATTAAAACATCGAGGTGATAAAATTGAGAAAAATAAATAAATTAATTATAATTGATATAGTGTTTGTAATTTTATCACTATATCTAGCTTTTTTGCTGAGATTTGATTTTGGAATGGATAATGCTTATAAAGAATATTTGAATTTCGCAATGATGTCTATAGTACCTTTTGTAATTATTACTATAGCTTGTAATTATTTATTTTCTTTATATAGCAGAATATGGAGATATGCATCGGTAGAGGAACTTTTATCAATTGTATTATCTGTATCATTATCAAATGTTTTATTTATTGTTTATAGTTATGTTATTAATTATAAAGTATTACATACAAGTTATTTTAGATTTCCTTTTTCTATGCACATAATAGCTTGGATTATTTCAGTTGCCCTTCTTGGTGGTGTAAGATTTATATTTAGAATAGGTGATGCAGCTAATCAATTTAAAGAAGGGACTACTGGAAAAAAGAAGCTTCTAATAATAGGAGCTGGTGAGGCGGCAGCGATGCTCATTAGAGAAATTAAGAATCATAGAGAATTAAATTATAATATAATAGGACTTATTGATGATGATGTATCAAAGTTAGGTAGAAAGATAAAAGGTGTAAAAGTGCTAGGAGATAGAAGTGATATAGAAAAAGTATGCAAAGAATACAAAGTTGACGAAATAATTGTGGCAATTCCATCTGCGGACAATAAAACTAAGAGAGAAATTTACAATAAGTGCAAAAACACTAAATGCAAATTAAAAACACTACCAGGAATTTATGAGCTTATTGATAATAAAAAAATTGAAATTTCAAAAATAAGAGATGTAAATATAGAAGATTTACTTGGTAGAGAAGAAGTCCATCTTAATATTGAAGGTATAAGTAAATATGTAAAAGATAAAGTGGTCCTAGTAACTGGAGGGGGAGGATCAATAGGGTCTGAACTATGCAGACAAGTGGCGAAGTTTGATCCGTCAAAGTTGCTAGTACTCGATATTTATGAAAATGGAGCTTATGATCTCCAAATGCAGTTGAAATATGACTATCCAGATTTGGATTTAGAAGTAGTTATAGCTTCTATACGAGATTATGAGCGATTAAAGCAACTCTTTGAACAATATAAACCGGATGTAGTTTTTCATGCAGCAGCTCACAAGCATGTACCTTTGATGGAGGATAATCCTTCAGAAGCGATTAAAAACAATATTTTAGGAACATACAACTTGCTTAATTGTGCAAGAGATTATAAGGTTAAAAAATTTGTACAGATTAGTACAGATAAAGCGGTTAACCCCACTAATATTATGGGAGCTACAAAGAGATTTTGCGAAATTATGGTTCAGGCCTTTGACAAGGTTAGTGAAACGGAGTTTGTAGCTGTTAGATTTGGTAATGTTTTAGGAAGTAATGGTAGCGTAATTCCATTGTTTAAAGAACAAATTGCTAAAGGGGGGCCTGTTACGGTAACTCACCCAGAAATAAATAGATTTTTCATGACTATTCCTGAAGCTGCTCAATTGGTACTTCAAGCAGGAGCCATGGCTGACGGAGGAGAAATTTTTGTTTTAGATATGGGAAAACCGGTAAAGATTGTTGATTTAGCTAGGGATCTTATAAGATTATCAGGACTAAAACCTGATGAAGATATAAAAATAAAGTACACTGGTTTAAGAAAAGGCGAGAAGCTTTATGAGGAATTATTGATGAGCGAAGTTGCTTTGACCAGTACTAATCATGAAAAAATATTTGTTGAAAAGCCTATGGAATACGACATGGAGTTTGTAAAGCAAAGTGTAGAGGAATTCCAAAATATCATATATTCAGATAAAGAAGAAATATTTAAATTAATTCAAAAAAAAGTACCCACATATAAAAGAAATTTAAATTAATGGAGGTAAAAATATGTCAGAGTTGAAAGAAGAACTTTTGGAGAAAATTAAAAGCAGAAAGGCAAAGTTAGGTGTGGTTGGTCTTGGGTATGTAGGGCTACCTTTGGCGGTGGAAAAGGCTAAAGCTGGATTCCAGGTTATTGGATTTGATGTTCAAGATACAAAGGTTGATATGGTAAACAAAGGTGAAAACTATATAGGAGACATAGTTGACGATGATCTAAAGGGCCTTGTTCAAGGTGGAATGCTTAGAGCAACTAGTGATTTTGGCTTTGTTAAAGAGGTAGATGCTCTTTGCATATGTGTACCTACGCCTTTAGATCTTTATAAGCAACCTGATTTATCTTATGTAATTAGCTCCACAGAAAGTGTTGCTAAATATGCACATAAAGGTATGCTAGTTGTATTAGAAAGTACAACTTACCCTGGCACAACAGAAGAAGTAGTTAAACCAATATTAGAGTCAACTGGACTAACTGTAGGAGAAGATATATTCTTAGCATTTTCTCCAGAAAGAGTAGATCCAGGTAACAAGCAATTTAAGACAAAAAATACTCCTAAGGTAGTTGGTGGATGCACTAAAGCATGTACAGAAGTAGCTGCAGCTCTTTATAGAAATATTCTTGAAGGAGATGTTATGGAAGTTTCATCACCAGCAGTAGCTGAAATGGAGAAAATTCTAGAAAATACCTTCAGAAATATTAACATAGCTTTAGCAAATGAAATGGCAATATTATGTAATAGAATGGGCATAGATGTATGGGAAGTTATAGAAGCAGCAAAAACAAAACCTTATGGCTTCATGGCTTTTTACCCAGGTCCTGGTCTAGGTGGACACTGCATACCTTTAGATCCTATGTATTTATCCTGGAAGGCTAAAGAATATGATTACCATACAAGATTAATTGAAACTTCAGCGGAAATAAATGATTTCATGCCAGAATTTGTTGTTGACAATGCAATGAAGCTTTTAAATAAGCAGAAGAAGGCAATGAATGGAGCAAAAGTTCTACTTTTAGGTGTTGCTTACAAGAATGATATAGATGACTACAGAGAGTCTCCAACTTTAAAGGTTATGGAACATTTACTTGAAAATGGAGCTAATGTTGTTGTAGATGATCCTTATATAGCTACATTTAAACATCACGGTGAAGTATACAATACTGTGAAGTGGCAAGATGAAATAGATAGTGCAGATATAGTTATAATTACTACTAATCATAGCTGCTATCCATATGAAGAAATTGTTGAAAGAGCAAGTTTGATATATGATACAAGAAATGCAACTAAAAATGTAAAAGAAGGAAGAGAAAAAATTTATAAGTTATAAAATTAATATTATTAAGCAAGCCCTTTTAAGGGCTTGTGTTGTACTTTGAGTTTAATTAAGATGTTTAGAGGTAAGAAATAAGAATAATATTACAAGTAGGGTGAAAGTATGGAAAAATTAAAATTTGCTTTAATAGGTTGCGGACGAATTTCTTACAAACATGTGGAAGGAATTGTAGCAAATAAAGATGAAGCTGTTTTGACTGCTGTCTGCGATATAATCACAGAGAATGCAGAAAAAAGAAAAATAGAGTATGAAGAAAAGGTTCAAGATACTAACATAAAAGTGACTGTATATAAAGATTACAAGGAAATGTTAGATAAAGAGGACATTGATGTTGTAGTTATTGGAACAGAAAGCGGCTACCATGCAGAAATAGCTATATACTGCATGAATAAAGGAAAGCATGTTATAGTTGAGAAACCTATGGCTTTATCTATAGAAGATGCAGATGAAATGATAAAAGTTTCAAAGGCTAATGGAGTAAAGCTCTGTGTTAGTCACCAAAATAGATTCAACAAACCTATTCAACTTATGAGAAGAGCTTTAGAGGAAGGTAGATTCGGAAAGCTTATAAACGGAACAGCAAGAATTCTATGGAATAGAAATATGGATTATTATCTTCAAGCACCTTGGAGAGGAACCTGGCAGTTAGACGGTGGTACTTTAATGAATCAATGTATACATAATATTGATTTATTACAATGGATGCTAGGTGGAGAAATCGACACAGTATATTCAATGTCTGATACCTTTATTAGAGATATAGAAGCAGAAGACTTTGGAGCTATTTTAATTAAATTTAAAAATGGCGCAATTGGTATTGTAGAAGGTAGTGCTTGTGTATATCCTAAAAATTTAGAAGAAACCTTAAGTGTATTTGGGGAAAATGGTACTGTTTGCATAGGAGGTATAGCTGTAAATAAAATCGAAAATTGGAGATTTAGCGATAATAAAGACAGCGAAGAAGAGATGCTTTCTAATCAGGAAAAGGACCCAGATACTGTTTATGGTTTTGGACATAAGCTATTATTCAAAGATATGATTGAAGCAATAAAGAATAACAGAGAGCCTCTTATTAACGGTGAGGAAGGTAAAAAAAGTGTGGAAATTATTTTAGCGGCATATAAATCTAGATTGACTGGCTTGCCTGTTAAATTCCCATTAGAAAAGTTCTCAACTATGGATATGAAAAAAGCTTTGGAAAAATAGGTGATATAATTATGAAAATTTGTATACTAACCACGGGACACAATGCCTTAGATGATAGAATTTTCTATAAACAGGCTTTATCTTTAAAAGAAATAAGTGATGATATAACAATTATTGCTCCAGATCTTAAAGAGTCCTATGAAGTTGATGGAATTAAAATAATCGGTGTAACAAAACCTGAATCCTTGTTAGACAGATTCAGGATAATGGATGAGCTTATAGATAAAGCTATAGAACAGAAGGCTGATATTTATCATTTTCACGATTATGAACTTATATTGAAAACTTTAAAAATCAAAAAGAAACTTCCAAAAGCAAAGATTATATATGATGTTCACGAACACTATCCTGACATGGTTAGGATGAGCAAAAAGTTGCCTAAGGCCATAAAGCCCTTTGTTGCTCTTGCCGTAGATCTGGTTGAAAAAATGAAGACTAAAAAGTTTGATTACATAATTACAGCAGATGATGCAGTAAAAGAAAGATTAGAAAAGCTTAATAAAAATATAGAAGTAATATATAATTTTTCTGATTTTAAGGTAAAAAAAGAAGATAAAGTGGAAAAGAATTATGATGTGATCTATCAGGGAGGTATAACCATTGAGAGAGGTGTTTTTGAGTTAGTTAAGGCTGTTGAAATTGTGAAGAACAGCTATAAAAAAGATGTATCAATGGTTTTTGTTGGCCCTATAAGTGATAAAGAGGTTGAAGAAAAAGTATTGCCTTACATAGAAGCTCATAACCTACAAGAAAATGTGAAGTTCCTTGGAAAAGTGCCTCATGTTGAGGTTGAGGGATATATAAGAAAATCAAAAATAGGAGCTGTAACCCTATTGCCATACCCTAAGTACTTTAAAAACATTCCTATTAAGCAATTTGAATATATGAGTTGTGGCGTTCCTGTTATCGGCAGTGATCTTCCACCTATCAAGAAATTTGTAAGTAAGTATAATGCTGGCTTAATAGTTAACCCCCAAGATGTAGAGGATATAGCAAAGGCAATTATGAAATTGCTAGATAATGATGAATTAAGAAATGAAATGGGTAGCAATGGTATGTTGGCTGTTGAAAAAGAATATAATTGGTCCCAAATGCATGGAAGATTGATAAATATATACAAGTCAATAGCTAATAAAACTAATTAATGATTTGAGATAGTTGAAATAAAAAGTTCTAATTAACTTTTTAATATTATGGGGGATAGGTATGTCGAAAGTAAAGAATGTCACTAAATATAGTATGCTAATAACTATTATTCTTGTATTAAGTAAAATGACTGGTTTTATAAGAGAGGCTATTGTTGCAGCAGTTTTGGGAGCTAGTAGACAATCAGATATATTTAAATTATCTTCATCAATGCCTAATGTTTTATTTAGCTTTATAGCTGCAGGGCTGACCACCTCCTTTATACCGGTTTTTTCCGATATAAAAAACGATAAAGAAAAATCTAAAGCTTTTTTTAATAAGATAATAAATATAATTGCACTAATATGCTTAGTGGTAGCAGTTATAGGTATTATTTTTGCAAAGCCATTGGTTATAGCCTTTGCCAGCGGCTTCGATAGAAGTCAAATAGATATTGTTGTATATTATACAAGAATTTTAATGCCGTCTATTGTCTTTCTTGGAGTAAGTGGCTTATATACCGGCTATCTTCAAGCTAAAGGGATTTTTTTGCAGCCTGCTCTGACAGGAATTGCTGCTAATTTCGTGGTTATTATAGGCCTTTTAGTTTTTAAAGGTTATGGCCTTATGCCAGCGATAATATCTGTATTTATAAGCGCAATAGCACAGCTTTTAATACAGGCTCCCTTTGCTAAAGAGCATAAATATGAATTTATCATAGATTTTAAAGATCAGTATGTAAAACGAATGCTTCTTTTATCTATACCAACTATTATTAGCTGTATAATAGCACAATTAAACTCAATGGTTTCAACGAATTTTGCTTCAAATTTTGGGCCGGGAAGTATATCAGTAATAGATTATGCTAGCAAAACTAGTAGCTTAATAAACCAAGTGTTTATAGTATCAATTACCACAGTGCTATATCCTACTTTAACAGAAAAGTTCTCTAGTGGAAGTAAAGAGGAGTTTGAAGATACCTTTGTAAAATCTATAGATTATGTTTCAATTGTAGCAATGCCATTAACCTTTGGAGTATCTGTTTTAAGCAAACCAATAGTGCAAGTACTCTTGGAACGTGGAGACTTTGATGCTAATGCAACGGCATTAACTGCAAGTGTCTTAAGTATATTAGCTTTTTTAGCACTAGCTAACTCATACTTTGATATACTAGGGAAGGTGTTTTTTGCTTCAAAGAATACTTTAACCCCAATGATTAATGGTATATTATCTGTAATTATTACAGTAGTCTTGATGTTTATATTGGCGCCTAAGTATAAAATTGAAGGAATTGCTATAGCATTAACTTTAGCAATGGCTATAATTGTAGTAATAATGTATATTGAGTTAAAGTCTAAGTTTAAAGGATTAGATACGAAAAAAATTCTATTTAATTTATCTAAAATATTATTATCTGCTGTTATTATGTCTATAGTTACAAAATATTCCTATGATATATTAACCTCTATAAATAGTTCAGAGAGTAAGATTTACTTGCTTGTAAAAATGTCTATATCTACATTGCTGAGCGCCGCTGTCTATGCAGTTTCTTTAATTGTTCTAAAGGTGGATACAGCAAAAGACGTTTTAAAGATTTTTAAAAGATCAAAGTAGAAAAAGGTGATTTTTAGTGAAGAAGACGCTGATTGCAATAGTTTCAATTGTTTTAGTCCTGGCTTTAAATGTAGGCTCCTATGTTTGGGGGACTAAACTTAGAAGTAACAAGGAAGACTTAAACCAATTGATAGAAAAGGATACAGAAGAAGCGGTAGTAGTAAATGTTTGGATGAAAAGTGGTAATATATCTAATGCAATTAGAATACAGTTAGAGCAATTTAACGCCAAGCACAAAGATATCAAGATAGTTTATAGAGCATATGATGATGATTACTACAATATGCTCAGAACATCCTTGGTAACAGAAAATGGACCGGATATATTTGAAAATAGTTATGATTGGGATTTATTAAAGCAAGGAAGAATCACAGATTTAGATGAATTGTCCCTAAATTTAAGGGATGTAAGAGATGATGTATATTATATTTATGATGAGAAAAAGATTGGTGTGAATCTTACTGCAGATGCTGGTATGCTTATTTGGAATAAGGATATTTTTAAAGAAGCTGGTATAGATGAAAATACAAGTATAAAAACTTGGGATGAACTTTTAGCAGTTGCTGAAAAAATAAAATCTTCAAAAGATGATGTTATTCCCTTTGGTTTAACAATGAATTCCTTTAATATGGAGGACTTACAAGTAGCTGTAGGTCTACCTTCTGCTGCAATGGGAAATACATATCCATCTCTTTGGGACTATAGAAAAGGACAATATGAATATAGTAATGCCAAGGATATTATTAACTTCTATAAGAATTTATATGAAAAAGAATTAATATATGAGGATTTTGATAAAAAGACTGCAGATGAGAAGATGTTGGACTTTTATAGTGGTAAAACAGCTATGGTATTAGTTGGTACCGGAAATTTGTCTCAACTACTATATGGATTGCCTCCAACCTTTGAATATGGTGTAACAGATGTACCTGTGTTGGAGAGTAATAGTGATGTAGATAGATACTTTATTAATCCATCTACCACATTCTTTGTCAATAGCAAATCTATTAAAAATCATAAGAAAAAAGAGGCTATAGAAAAGGTATATAATTATATGTTAGAAAAAGAAAATAACCTTCAACTTTTAAAATCAGATAGGATATTAACTATAGCTAGCAAGAACATGGATTATACTTCTTCTACAATAGGTAAATGCATAGATATAGACAATTATGAAGTTCCAATTTATGATCCAACTCTATTCATTGGACATAATTATGTAAAAGATTATGACCTAATTAATAGTGTAATAAAAGGTGAACTAGACATTGATAAGGCTATTAAAGATATAAATGACTCCTACAACAATGAGATAAAGATAATTAAAGATGTAGGAGGCTTGGACCTAACAAAATATAAAGAAAATTAATTAGGGGTGCAAAAAAAGTATGATTATACTAAAAAAAATGGCAGAACATAAAAAATGGATTATAACAATGTTTGTAGTAGGATTGATATCCGGGCTGTTAAATTATAGCACACTAGGGGCTAAGGATACCCTTATGTTCTCTATTGCCACCTTTTTATTATTAGTATGTCTTTACTTATTGTATAAAAAGGAAAGAAAATATTCTATTATTATTTTTATTATCGGGATGCCTTTCTTAGTAATGGCTAGAAAAGTAGTTATGTTTGATTTTCTACTTTTTAGAATTACCTATGAATCATTATATATTACTATATTATTTGCTACGGGAATTAAAAGATACATATCTGAATTTATCAATTTACGTAATGATAAAATAGATATAGTTTTGAAAATCAGCTTATGTTTGTTAATAATATTTGCTTATAATAGTAGCTTTTTTTCTGATAACATTATGAAGAGCTTGGCGGAAGTATACTCTTCTGTTTTGGTTCCACTATTCTTTTTTTTGTCAATTATAGGTGAATTCACTAAAAAAGATATTAAGCTAATATATATTAGTCTTATGATTTCTTTAGATTTTAGTTGTTTTTATGGTTTTCTGCAGGTTTTATCTGTTAGATCTATTAGTAATAGAGATATGCTAACCTTCGGATATCATAACGTTAATATATTTGCCATGTTATTAATGCTAGAGTTTCCTTTGCTTTTAGAAATGATTTTATATCATGCTAAACAAAAGAGAGAGAAGATTTTTTATTTAATTTCCTTACTAGTTCAACTTATGGCTTTATATGTAACCCATACTCGTGGGGCTTGGATCTCAGCTATAATTGTAATTTTCATTTTGCTTATGAGCAAAAGGTATAAAAAAGTATTTTATGCTTTTGCTGCAGTTGGATTGTTATTTTCTAAGAAGATAATTTCATTTGTTTTAAGTAGAGGCACAGGAAAGGCTTTCTTAAAAAGTGAATCTACAATAGCACGAGTTCAGTCCTTTTATACATCATTAAAGTCAATAACTTACTATCCTTTAGGTGTAGGAGGAGATAATTTTCCGGAGATTTACAGGGTTTTAGCACCAAGAGGTTATGAAATTATGCCAGAGAGCTTCAGGACACAAATAGTAACTGCAGCATATACCCTAGAAGCGGCACATAATTTATGGCTTCAGGTGATGGTTGAGTATGGTATTATTACTATGATAGCTTTCTTTATAGTTGTAATAATCATGGCTATTATAAGTTTTAAGCAAAAATCTAACCGTGGCTTGTTCGCAGCAGTTATATGCTATATGATATTTTCCATGTTAACTGGGGTAGAATTTAATCATAAAGGTGTACTTACTCATACCTTAGTTATTTGGATTATATTTGCTATGATAATTATCAACAGGAAAAGAGAGGATAGTAATGTTAAAAAGGATAATTAAAAGAGTATACTACTTCTTTCATAGTTGCTACATGTCTATATTAAAAATGAAAGCTAAGATCTTTGGAGAATCAGTTATAATAAAATATATAGAAAATTGTAGTGAAAGAAAGTTACCAAATGCTCTAAAAAAAATAGGTGTAAAAGTAGATGAATCCTCAAATATTAAAGCAGGCTTGGTTTTAGAAAATTCCGCAGGGAATTTTAGCAAATTGAGTATAGGTAGCAATTGCTATATTGGTAGAAATGTTTTTTTTGATTTAGTAGAGCAAATTAATATAGAAGATGAAGCCGTTATTTCTCAAGGAGTTACTATTTTAACTCATCAAGACGTAGGAGAAAGATTTTTATCTAATTATTATAAAAGAAAAACTGGAGCAGTAACTTTAGGTTATGGGTGCTGGATTGGAGCAAATGCTACAATTTTATGTGGAGTAAAAATAGGCAAAGGAGCTGTAGTTGCTGCTGGCGCTGTAGTTACAAAGGATGTTAAAGATTTTCAAGTAGTAGGTGGAGTACCTGCGGAGGTAATTAAGGAACTACAGCAATAAGGAGGTCAAACATATGAGAATTTGCTATATTGCAAATGCAGTAAGCGAACATACTCAAAAGTGGTGTGAGTATTTTTCAAATTTAGGTTATGAAGTTCATGTAATTTCTAGTCACTATCATGATATAAAAAATTGTAAGGTGCATTATATACCATATGGTTTAAAAAACTTTCCTTTTATGAAATCTAAAGTACATAAAAAAATAAGTGAAATTAATCCAGATATATTGCATTGCCATCAAGTAAATGACTGTGCTTTATATGGTGTAACCTATAAGAAAATGAAGGTTATAGTGTCTGCCTTAGGGTCAGATATATTAATAAGTCCTGAGAAGTCAAAAATCCTAAAGCAAATGGTTAAATATATTTTAAAAAGGGCAGATTTTATAACCTCTGACTCAATCTATATGACTAAAAAAATAATAGAATTAGGTGGCAATGAAGAAAATACCTACACTTTTCCTATGGGTATTGAAGATGAGGTCCTTAATTATAGGCATACTTATAGTAATGATAATAAAAAAATTAAAATAATAAGTACGAGGAGACTGGAAAAGCTCTACAATATAAATATAATTATAGAGGGAGTAGCCTTAGCTATAAAAAATGGCTTGGATATTTCCTTGGAAATAGCTGCTGGAGGATCGGAGCTAGAAAATCTCAAGCTATTAGTTAAGGAACTTAATGTATCTGATAGAATATCTTTTTATGGTCCATATAAGCCCCATTTAATTGGTAGCCTATTGGAGAATAAAGACCTGTTTGTATCTATTCCAAGTTCTGATGCTACATCTGTAAGCTTGCTAGAAGCAATGGGCTGTGGAATTTTTCCAATAGTTTCAGACTTGCCAGCTAATGGAGAATGGGTAACTGATAGAGAAACAGGTTACATCTTAAAGGACATTACTCCAGAGGAAGTTTGTAAGGCTATTGAATGGTCTGTAAAAAATTGGGATAAAGTTGTAGAAGCATCAGAGAAAAATATATCACTTATAAAGGAAAAGGCTCTTTGGAGAAACAATGTAAAGATTGTAGAAGATATATATAAGAAAGTTCTAAAATAAAAGTATAAAAGGAATAGAGTGGTACTTATGAAGGATGTAAATGTAAGGTTTCTAAATGAAAGTGAATACGAGATATGGGATGAGTTTGTTGATGCATCTCCTCAAGGAAATATATTTAATAAAAGCTACTGGTTAAAGCATGTATGCAGTAACTTTGATATTCTTGTGGCTGAAAGTAAAAATAAAATAGTGGCAGGGATAGTACTTCCTTATATGAAGGGAAAGATATACAGAAATCCTAAGCTTACACCTCAATTAGGTGTGCTGCTAGAACCGAGAGATCCAAAGCAAAAATATTCAACCTATTTATCTAGAGAAATAGAACTATCAGAGGAACTCATAAAAAGCTTTCCTAAGTTTAATCAATTTGATTACAACTTTAGTTATAATTACACAAATTTTATGCCTTTTATATGGAATGACTTCAACGTAAATGTAAGATATACATATGTTATAGAAGATCTCTCAGATATAGATAAGGTATACAGCGACTTTCAGTATGATATAAAATATCAAATTAAGAAGGCAGTTAAGAGTAATATTACTGTTACTGACAGATATGGAATTGATGAGTTTTATGAAATAAATAAGAAAACCTTTGATAGACAGAAGATGCAGATGCCTTATACCTTAGAACTTTTAAAAAATATTGATGAGGAATTAGCAAAAAGGCAAAAGAGAAAGATATTTTTTGCAGAAAACAATGAGGGGAAAATCATTGCAGGAGTTTATATAATATACGATGAAAAATGTGCCTATTATCTTATGGGCGGTGCGGATCCAGAATACAGAAATATGGGAGCACAAGCTCTAACCCTTTGGGAGGCAATAAAATTTTCATCTACTGTATCAAAGCAGTTTGATTTTGAGGGATCTATGGTTAGAGGCATAGAAAGTGCTTTTAGACAATATGGAGGAACACAGAAAATAATATACAATGTAAATAAATCTAATCTATACACTAAAATTGCTATTGATTTTGCGAGAAAAAATAAGAACTGGATAAGAAAAGTATTTAAGGTGTGATAATACATGATAAATATAGTAATAAACAAAGAAAGAGTAAATATAAGGGAATCAGTATATTCTTTTTATTATCTTACTAAGGATATAGATGAAGAAATAAGCTATAGTGTCACAGAAAAAGAAGGATACACAAATATATTTTATGGTTTTGATGATAACAATTCTTACGGAATTCATATACCTTGCTTTTTTAACAAAAACTATCACGTAGCTTTTAGCAGCTTTGAAGATACTTATTTTATGCATGATAAAGGAGAAGCTGAAAAGCCTTATACTATTAATGAAAAGGGTGTAATATTTGGTTTTGATATTGCATATAGCACCTTTTACCTACTTACCTGCAAGGAAGAATATGAGATAAGTAAAAGAGATGATAAGGAAAGATTTTTAGCGAATTTTAGTTATAGGAAGGACTATATTGATGTACCTTTTGTGCAAGTCAATCAGCAGATTTTATATAAAGCTTTAGAAGGTATAAATTATAAGTTAAAGTTATTAAAAAGGGAATTTGAAGTTTTTTTAACTCATGATGTTGATAGTATAAATAGCCGAGATAAATATGTTTTTTTGCATAATGCTAAAGATTTATTAACTAACAGAAATAAAAAGTTTTCTCAAAGGTTAAACACTTTAATAAAGGAAATAGTAAAAAATCAACACTTGCAAATTATGAACTACTATGATATTGAAAAAAGTTTTGGTGCAAGGTCAGAATTTTATTTTATACAAGGGAAAGAACATAGGCTAGGAAAAAGGTATGAACTAGATAAAATTAAACCTATGTTAGATAAGATAACAGCAGAAGGCTGGATATGTGGAATACATACCAATTTTTTCTCATATAAGGATACTAACAGTATCAAAGAAGAAATTAATAGTATAGAAAGAGTTACTGAAAGGAAAGTTATTAGCTGCAGAAACCACTATTTAAGGTTTGAAACACCTACTACATGGCATTGTTTAAGTGATGCCGGTATAAGATGTGATAGCACTACAGGCTATTCTGATAGAAATGGATTAAGAGCTGGAACTATTAGGGGCTTTGTACCCTTTGATATCAATAGCGGTGAGTTAATTAATCTTTATGAAGTGCCACTGATAGTTATGGATGGTATAGTTATGGAGACTAATGCCTCCTTAGAAGAAAAGTGGCAGCAAGTAAAGAAGATGTTGGAATTATGTTATGAGTATAAAGGTTCTGCCTCTGTGCTTTGGCATCAGAGAATGACTTGTTATGCTGATTATAAAGAAATATATATTAGAATTCTACAATTTGTAAAAGACAAGGGCGGTAAATTTACCACTTCTGATCAATATATAAATTCACTACAAAAGGAGTACTCTGAAATATTGGCTATCATAGAAAAACTTCAGAAGTAAAGATGGATAATGAAGGGAGAACTAGCAATGAAGATTATTACTGTTATTGGAGCAAGACCGCAATTTATTAAAGCTGCAGCGGTTTCTAAGGTTTTAAGAGAAAAACATGAAGAAATTTTAATACATACAGGTCAGCACTATGATGAAAATATGTCCAAAATATTTTTTGATGAGTTAGGAATTCCAAAGCCAGATTATAACTTAGGTGTAGGCTCTGGAGGGCATGGAAAGCAAACAGGGGAAATGCTAATAGCCTTAGAAGAAGTGTACTTAAAGGAAAAGCCAGATTTGGTACTAGTTTATGGTGATACTAATTCTACCTTAGCAGGAGCCCTATGTGCCAGCAAGTTGCTTATTCCTGTGGCCCATGTAGAGGCAGGCCTTAGAAGTTTTAATATGGCAATGCCAGAGGAGCAAAATAGAATATTAACAGATCATATTTCTAACTTTTTGTTTGCACCAACAGCTACTGCAGTAAGAAATCTTCAAAATGAATCTTTAAAAAATATATATAATGTTGGCGATGTAATGTATGATGCTACATTAAACTTTCAAGAGCTTTCTAAGAAGAAATCTAATATTGTAGAGAGATTAGGATATAAAGATAAGCCTTACATATTAGCAACAATCCATAGAGCGGAAAATACAAATCATATAGAAAGACTTAAAAATATTATCGAGGCTTTAAATGAAAGTACCTATGAAATAATAATTCCGCTTCATCCAAGAACCACAAAATATATTAGTGAATATAATCTTCATTTCAATTCAAATGTTAAAGTAATAGAGCCGGTAGGCTATCTAGATATGATAAATTTAGAAATGCATGCAGAAAAAATTGTAACAGATAGCGGTGGAGTTCAAAAGGAAGCCTTCTTTATGGCTAAGCCTTGTATTACTATGAGAGATGAAACGGAATGGGTAGAAACCGTAGAAAATGGTTGGAATATCATAGTTGGTACAGATAAAGATAAGATACTAGAGGCCATCTCTAATTTTACTCCGCAAAATGAGAGAGAAGATATATTTGGCAATGGAAAGGCAGCAAATGAAATTCTTAAAATTTTAGATAATAAACTTTGTTAGAGGTGAAAAATGAAGATACTTTTTTTAACTCAATATTGTCCGCCAGAGGTAGGCGCTCCACAAAATAGAATATTTGAATTTGCTAAACAGCTAAAAAAATTTGGTCATGAAGTTAGTATACTAACTGCTATGCCTAACTATCCTAAAGGTGAAATATTCGAAGAATATAAGGGCAAAAAGGTATGTGTTGAGGAGTTAGAAGGTATAAGAATTGTAAGAACTAGTATTTACGCAACTAAGGAAAAGAGTTTTACAAAAAGACTTAGAAACTATCTATCCTTTACCTTTTCATCCCTTTTGTCCGGATCTAAATATATTGATAAACAGGATGTAATAATCACAGAGTCTCCACCACTTTTTCTAGGCTGGTCAGGTTATCGTTTAGCTAAGAAAAAGAAGGCGAAATTTGTTTTTAACGTTTCAGACCTATGGCCGGAATCTGCTGTTAAGTTAGGGGTTTTAAATAATAAAATGTTTATCAAGGCTTCAACCTGGTTAGAAGAATTTTGCTACAGGAAAGCAGCAGCAGTTACAGGGCAAACTAAAGGTATTGTAGATAATATAGTAAGCAGAGGTTTTGGTAAAGATAAGGTTCATCTTATAACCAATGGAGTAGACACTGAGTTCTTTAAACCAGAAAATCGTAGTGATGAGGTAAGAAAGTCTTTGAATATTTCCGATAAATTTGCAGTATGCTATGCAGGTATACACGGAATAGCTCAAGGCTTAGAAGTGGTTATTAATGCAGCGGAGCTATTAAAAGATTATGAAGATATAAAATTCCTATTCTTTGGTGATGGACCAGAAAAAGAAAAGTTAATAAATTTAGTTAAAGAAAAAAATTTAACTAACGTTGATTTTCATCCAGTGCAAATGAAAAAGAATATGCCAAAGATAATTGCTTCTATGGACGCTACAGTAATACCTTTAAAAAAGCTTGATCTGTTTAAAGGTGCCTTGCCTTCAAAAATGTTTGAAGCTTTAGCATCAGAATTGCCTATTGTAATGGCTGTAGATGGAGAGGCTAAGGAACTAATTGAAAAAGCACAAGCAGGTATATGTGTAGAACCGGAAAATGAAAGAGAAATAGCGGAAGCAGTACTAAAGCTATATAAGGATAAAGAATTGAGAAAAGAATTAGGAAGTAATGGTAGACGTTATGTTATAGATAATTTCTCCAGAGAAGCTATTACAAGAAAGTTGGAAGCAATATTGCAAAAAATTGTGTAAAGCTACTAATGGACAGCTAGGTAAAAGATAAATTTACTTTTAAGGAGAATTACTATGCTTAAGAAAGCTACATATAAGTCAATAATTTTACTTGCAATCCTAGTATTAATTTTGGCAGTATTAAATCCAATATTTGTACTAAAGGTAAACCATAGAGCTAAATTATATCAGGGACTATATGATGATTCAAAGACACAATATGATGTAGCTTTATTTGGATCCAGTCATATGAATGGCTTAATTAATCCTAATATTTTATGGAAAGAACATGGTATAACAAGCTTTAATTACGCCACTGGGGGGCAGCCCATAGATGTAACCTATTATCTTTTAAAAGAATTTTTAAAGAATCATTATAGTCCAATAGTTGTGTTAGATGTATACTACTTAGGTTTAACTACAGAATATGGGGATGAAGCTTATATAAGATATGTATTGGACAACATGAAGTTTTCTAAGAATAAAATAGAAGCAATATTAAATTCCACTCCTAGGGGAGAATGGGCAAACTATTTCTTTCCAATAATAAAATACCATAGTAGATGGAAGGAATTAAATGAAAGCGACTTTCAGTATGATTACCAAAGCGGTTATTTTATGAAAGGTTTTGGTGCTGGAGAAGAAAGATATGGTCAAAATAGCAATTCTGATATATCCACCAAAGAAAGTGCTGAGCTTCCAAAAAAGTCAGAAGAATATTTATACAAATTTATTCAATTATCTAAAGAAAAAGGGTTTAAACTAATCCTGGTTAATGCACCTTATGATTACACCAGTACTGCGGGTTTTGATAACTGGCATCAAGAACCTGCAAAAATGTATAATAAGATAGCAGAAATAGCGGAGGAAAATAAGATACCTTTTATAAATTATAATAATTTATTTGATGAAATAGGTTTTGATTTTAAAAATGATATGAACAATATAGGACATGTTAACATTTGGGGTGCCAAAAAGGTTACAGAACATCTTGGAAAATATTTAAAAGATAATTATGAACTAGAAGACCATAGAAATGATAAAAAATATGAGCAATGGAATAAAGACTATGAACAATATGAGGCTATATACAAAGATAAATTAAAGTAAAATAAATGGGATAGTTACCTTTACAGTAGCTACCCCATTTTTTATTATATCTATAATAAATATTGATATTAAAATTGCATGTATATAAATTGCTGCTGACTGTATGCCGGACCGTATACTCCAAATATTAAAAGTCCTACCACAAAAACTATATATATCATCCATCTGAAGATTAAATTTTGATTGAACAAAAGTAGTTTAACATCTTTTCTTCTTTGCAATAAATCTACAATAAAGACTATTTCTATAGAAACTAAAGCTATGGTAAAATCTTTCCCGTCTAAACCTAATTTATATAAAGAACCATCAGTAAATATCCATGGATTGAAATAAAAGCTGTTTTTAATTAAAAGTAAGGCGTCAGAAAGAGAGTTGGCTCTGAAAAATAGCCAAGCAAAGTCAACCAAAATAAAGGTTATTAAAACTTTAACTAACCTATAACTAAATACCTCTGTTCTAATATGTAGTTTATTAATAATTGCATTTTTAGGTTTTTCAATTATCTTACCAACAACTTGATATAAACCGTGTAAGGCGCCCCAGATTATGAAAGTAAAAGCAGATCCGTGCCAAAGTCCGCTTACTATAAACACTATCATTAAATTAATATATGTTCTAATTTTTCCTTTTCTACTACCACCCAGTGGAAAATATAAGTAATCTCTAAACCAAGTGCTAAGGCTAATATGCCAATTTCGCCAAAATTCTTTTATAGACTTTGAAAAATAAGGTTGATGAAAGTTATTTATTAATCTAAAGCCTAAAATCTCTGCACTGCCTCTAGCCATATCCGTGTATGAACTAAAGTCACAGTAAATTTGAATGCCATATAAGACTGTAGCTAATATAATTTCAAGACCTTTATGGTTGTTAGGGTTGTTATAAACTTCATTTACTAAAATGGCTATTCTATCTGCTATCATTAGCTTTTTGAATAAGCCCCAAAATATTATGTATAGCCCACTTTTAATACGATCATAGTGGAAAGAATGTTTCTCATCCAACTGATCAATAAAGTCCTTTGATTTTTCTATAGGACCGGATAACAATGTAGGAAAAAAAGAAACAAAAAGGGCGTATTTACCTAAATGCTTTTCTACTTTAACATCTTCCCTATATACATCTATAATATAACTTATGGCCTGAAGAGTATAAAAAGATATACCAACAGGTAATAAATAGTCAAAGCTATGTATATTTATAGAGATATTAAGTAATGATAGGGCTCTTCTTAAAGTATTACTAAAAAAATTGTAATATTTGAATAAAAATAGTGAACCTAAATTTAAAATTAAGCCAGCAGATAATACAATTTTTTGCGTTATCTTGACTTTATTTTTGCTTTCTATCTTTTTTGCTGAATCAATTAAAATACCACAAAAATATGTGGTAAAGGTAGTAAAGGCTAATAATATAGCGTATTTAGGATTCCATAGCATGTAGAAGAAATAGCTAACTGTTAGCAACCAGAGCCATTGTATTTTTTGTGGCAAAAGAAAATAAACTATTGTGACTGTAGGGAAAAATATTAAATATTTTATTGAGTCAAATAACATTAAAGATTGCCTCCTTATATGTTTTTATCCTTAGTTCAGTAGATATTATTTCCAATCATATAACTAGGCATGCACTTACTTATATGTAAAATATTATAATGGGTTATATATAGTATGTTTTAAATTAAATACTCTAAATAGACCATTCTAAATTAACTTTAAGTGATTATACACCAATGATTTCAATACTTCAATGAATATAAAAGTAAGCTTCGGTGGATATTGTATATACAGACATTTTTATTATTTTTTTATAAATCTATAAATATGGCAGAACTTGATAGCTTCTTTCTCAGGTTCTTTTTTGTTATAAGGCAAAAAGATATGTATTTTTGAATATATTGCTATGTTTCTAATAAGTGTTGATGTTAGATAGGGAAAAGATGGACAACTTATAAAGATTTTTGGAACTTATATTCATCAACACTTTTTTAAAACAAAGCTACATAGAGAAAGGGGCCACTATATTTAAGAACATTTGTTAATGCAGAACTAATAATTGCTGCAAGTTATGGTGCAACAAGAGAACTAGATAAGATTAGTCTTCAAGGTTGAAGTTTTTTTAGTAATAGAGCATAGTTAATTTTAAGAACAATAAGCAACATTTATATGTATTATAATACGAAAAACTATGCTATAATTGTCTATATATAAAGTATCGGAGGTGAGAAATGGTGAGTAACCTAAAAAGAAGTAGGAAGATTTTGTCTTTTGCAGTCGCATCAATAATGATATCTACATTTAGCATTAGAACATCAGCAGCAAGTTATAATGCAGATGCAAATAATGACGGAGTTGTGGACAAGCTAGATTTTGAAGAGATAAAAAAGTATTATAATCAAAAGAATAGTAAGTATGATATAAATGCTGATGGAATTGTAGATATTTATGATATGAACATAGTGACAAAGTCTTTTGATAATAATTTTGCTAAAAATGGTTACTATGCCATTGGGAATGATCAGAGTAATCTACTAAATTCCTCTTATGTTGTGCATAGGAATGGCTACATCTACTATAGGAATACCCAAGATGGTAATAGTCTTTATGTTCAACAAACCAATGGAGATTATAAGAAAAAATTAGTAAGTGCCCAAGTAGATTCTATAAACGTAATAGGAAGTAAAGTATACTATAGAAATATTTCTGATAGTGGTAAAATATACTCAATTAATACTAATGGAACTGACAATAAAAAAGTCTTAGATCAGTCAGTGGATACTTTCCTTGTATCTGGTGGTTATATTTATTATAAGGGAACGGATAAAAAACTATATAAGGTCACTGTACAAGGAAGTAATAAACAGACTATAGTGAGCGAAAATGTGGACAAGTTCACTGTAACTGAAGAGCTCATATATTATACAAATGCTAGTCAAGGAAACAAGCTATACAGAATTAATATTTACGGATCAGGCAATACAGCTGTAACAGCTATGGCGGTAACAAACTTTGATATAGAAAATGGAGTAATATATTTTGTTATTAGTAATAATATACTTTATGCCATCAGTGTAAATGGTGGAAGCGCGTGGAAGATTATAGATGATCCTATTGTAGCTTTAAACGTAAAGGACAATATAATCTACTACAATTCAAAATCAAATGGACAACTTTATCGAGTTAACATTGATGGTACAAATAAAACAGCCATAGGTACTGAAAAACTTTCTACGGACCCAGCTAATGCTAAGCTTTTTGTATGTGATAATTGGATATACTATACTAATGCGCAGGATGAAAATAGGCTTTATGCTATAACTACAGATGGGATAAATAAAAAGGATATGGAAACACCAATAGTAGGAATAGTAGATGTAAGCACTACTTTAAGCTTAAGGCAAGGTCCTTCTACCAGCACTGCTTTATTAGCGGCCTTACCAAGGAACACTAAATTAGATATTATTGATAGAACATCCTCTAATGGTTCAACTTGGTACAGAGTAATATATAGAAATGGTAGTAATGAGTTAATGGGATATGTATCTGCTTACTATATTATTGTTGTTAATGATGATAGAATGTGGAATCATCTAGGAGTGCTTTCTGAAAAGTATGAGTCTAATGGTGATCCAGGAACCATATCTAATACTAAAGGGGACTTGGGAGGAAAGTCCTATGGAGCTTGGCAGTTTTCTACTACTGCAGGTTCCTTAACAACCTTCTTCTATTGGTTAGAAGGAGAAAACAAAGCTTTCTTTGATATTCTAAATGCAGGATGGGTAGCTGATGGCTATAAAAATGGTGATAATTTTGATGCTGCATGGAAGTACTTAGCTGCAAATTACTATAAAGATTTTTATAATATTCAGCATAAGTACACTAAAATGATGTATTATGATAGAGCCATTGCTGTATTAAATAGTAGATATAAAGTAGATTTCAACACCTATAGTTTTGCCTTTAGAAATGCAGTTTGGTCTACTGCAGTTCATCACGGTGTAGGGGGAGCTACTAATGCATCTAATGCACAATTACCAGGAGTTTTAAGTGTTGCCATAGAGCAAAGTCCTGCTGGTGAGAGACAAATAATTCAAAATATATATGCACAAAGATCAAGAACAGAGATTTATTTTTCTAAATATAATCCTAATAATCCAGATCATGCAGCAATATTAGCATCTGTTAAGAACAGATTTATAAATGAGTGTGAAGATGCCCTTCAGATGTACGATTATAATCGCTAGTAAATAAGGAATAGAAAAGGGAAGGACGGTGTAAGCTTTGCCTAAGAGAAGGAAGAAAAAGAAGAAAAACATATTAGTAGTAATATTACTATTACTATTATGTATTATAGGGGTAGCATCATACTTTACTGCTTTAAAGTTCTTTGGAAACAGTAATAGTAGTGATAGTAATAAAAAAGCTCCAGGAATTAACAATGGTGTGATTCAGTCATCACCTTCAGATACTGAAGAAAAGAAAAATAAAGAGCAGAAAACAGAAGATAAGAACTCAAAGGAAAAAACAGATAAAAATAAAGAGGAAAAAAGTGAAGAAAACAAAGAAAATACAGAAGAAAAAAAAGAAGATGAAACTGTAAAAGAAGAGAAGAAGGAAGAGGAAGTAAAAGAGGATCAACCTCCAGAGGAAACAGTTAAACCTGATAGCACTTTTGCTGAGGAAGCTGTAAATAATTTCTCTGTACTATACCCTATTACCGTTAATAGTAAGAGAACTATAGATGTATTAAACCAATTAATTGTAAAAGATAGCTCATTCTATAATGAAACCAAAAATCAGCTTGAAAATTATAAAAGCAATAACACCACTATTCAATTTACTAGCTTTTTAATTCAGGATGTAAGTTATGTAGGAAATCAACAGTTTGATATAAAGGTTTCTCAGCAATTGGTAGAAACTAAGGCTGGAAATAGTACTACCAAAAAGCAAATTGTAGTTTATAGAGTTCAATCTAGTAAAAATAGTACTGGAATAATTAAAGCTACAGTACAGTAATAGCTTAGCAAATTAAGTTAATGGAATATAAAAAGGGTTGTGACGCCAATACACTTAGTGTCACAACCTTATTTTTTATTAATGATTACTATTTTTTATAAAGATTTTTTTAGCTTATTTAAAATTTTATCTCTTTTTCTAAGAGCATTTGCATAGCTAATTTTCTTCTTTTTAGCATAGACCGTTAAAGGACAATTATGGTAGTAAACCATAATTATCAGCTCCTGTTCATCAGCAGGGAGTTTAGCTATTGCTTTCCTTAAATAACCATATTGTAGAGTTTTTATAACATTCTCTTCCATATCTTCATCATTCTTAAGGGTTTCTAAAAATTCTATAGGATCACCATCTTCTGAAGCCATTGGAGCGTTTAGGCTTACCTCGGTACCATAGTTTACATTGTCTCTCAAGGTTAACTTTATAGCATTTTGTATGCTTATCATAGCATAGGAAGTAAAGGTGTTGGAACCAACTCTGTATTTAGCTACAGCATTTATTAGAGCTACATAGGCTATTTGTAGTAAATCGTACATATCGTAGTTTTTAATATTATACTTGTTAGAAGTCTTATATATGTAGGCTTTAAAATTATCTAGTATTTTTATTAACTCCTCTTTGTTTCCGTTTTGTGCCCTTTTAACCGCTGCTTCCACTTCAAAGTGTTTCATTCTATCATCCTCCAAACATATATTCTATTACTAAATATGCAAATGTTGGAAGGTTTAACAGGTTATTATAAAAAAATTTAAAAATAAAAAATAGTTGGTAGGGAAAACTGCCAACTATTTTTAGCTTTTACAGTCACTATCTTAAAAAGATCTTTCCTAATCTATAATTCAATGGAGTGGGTTTCCGTTTTCACTGGCTGATTCAGTTGTTATTTCGCCGGAAGAGGAGGAATCGTAAGAAGTTCCGCTGTCAGTAGCATTATCCGGCTTTGTTGTATTATTAGAATCGCTCTTTGAACCTGAGCTATCATTTTCGCTAGAATCACTTGTAGGCTGCTGAGCTTCGCTAGGCGGTGACTGTTCAGTATGTATTGAAGAACTAGTGGGGGGGATGTAAAGTTCATTAGTTGTATTTGCTGCTGTAGGTTCTTTTAATATTTCAGTATTATCAGTATTCTGTTTACTGTTTCCTGTATCAGAAGTAGAACCGTTGACAGAAGTATTGCCTGTACTAATTACAGTAGATTGGTTAATTCTTTTATTTGAAGGTGTAGTTTTGCTACTATTACTATTGGATTTATTCTTAGAATTATCTGTAGAAGAACTTGCTTTATTAGTTGAATTATTATTTTTATCACTATTATTCTTGGAATCATTTTCTGAACTCTTGCTACTATCCTGTCCCACTTCAGAATCTTCTTCTTTTATGTCACTGTTGTTTGTACTTTCTTTAGTAGAATCTGTTCCTGTTGTATTAGCATCCTCGGTGTCATCTGAAAGATTACCTTTATAGGAATTATTAGTAGTGGAAGTATTAATGTTTAATATAGATTTACTTAACTTGCTTTTGTAATAATAGCTCATTGCAAAAATGGAAGAAGCAGCTATAACCGCTGTTACCAAAGCAACTGTTTTCTTATTCAATCTATCACCTCCTTTTCCTAGGGAATAATAAAATGGATCTAATGTCTTGGATGTATATAAATTTGTTGTAATTATTAGTAAATTAAGATATTAAATAGAATTATATCGTATTTTTACACTATTGTAAAGGTATATAAAGGACAGTGTTACATCAGAATTAAGTGAAATTAAGATTAAAATATCATAAGATGTGAATTTATTACATATAAATATTTAGTAAAAGCCCTAAGAACTAATCTTAAATTTTTTATATAAATATTATCAAATTTACCACAAAGTTCATTAAAAAATGAAAAAGTAAGATTTAAATTGTAAACATTCTGTAGATTTTTATACGTCTAAAAGGAAGATTGAAAAAGATTATAAGTGGATATAACTGTAAAATTTAAAATGTTATATAGTATTATTTTAAAATATGTATAAAAAGTTTTAAAAATAAAAAAAGTGATAATTTTTGATGTCGAAATACCACTAAATAAGTGTTTGGTATAAATAGTGATTTATATATTAATAAGTTAATAATAGGAATTAAATACGATAATTAAATATATTGGTTAACATCCTTCTTTGCAATAAATTACGAAATTATGTATAATATTTAGAGTAATTCCAAAATTATGGGTTATTTAGAGGTATAATCATGGAAGAAGCAACACTTGAAAAACTAGAAGAAGAATATATATTAGATATAAAATGGGAAAAAGGTATAGCTTATTTTGCTGTGAAGAGATTTATAGATTTATTTCTTTCTATTTTAGGAATAATTATTTTAAGTCCTATTATGTTAATTACAGCAATAGCTATAAAAATAGATTCTAAAGGGCCAGTATTTTTTTCTCAACAACGAGTGGGAAAAGACGGAAAGCTCTTTAAAATGTATAAATTTCGTTCCATGGTAGTGGATGCAGAAAAGCTAAAGGAAAAGTTAATGGATAAAAACGAAATGTCTGGACCAATGTTTAAAATGACCAATGATCCAAGGATAACAAGAGTTGGTAAGTTGATAAGAAAGACAAGCGTTGATGAGCTTCCCCAATTGTTTAATGTGATAAAAGGAGATATGTCCTTAGTAGGACCAAGACCCAATTTGCCAAAGGAAGTGGAACAGTTTAGCAAATATCATAAATTAAAACTCTTAGCAAAACTGGGATTAACTTGTTACTGGCAGGTTATGGGAGGAACAGTATTGGTTTTGAGAAATGGATAAAATTTGGATATAAAATACATAGAAGAGAGAAATTTTTGGCTTGATGTAAAGTTGATATTTAAGACATTTTTGTTTTGTTTGGGGATAAGAATGCTAAGTAGGATAAAATAGGAGGACACTAAATGAAGGGAATAATTTTAGCAGGGGGAGCAGGTACAAGATTACATCCTGTGACAATAGCAGTTTCAAAACAGATATTACCTATATATGATAAACCAATGATTTACTATCCTTTGTCTGTGTTAATGTTGGCAGGGATTAGAGATATCTTAATTATATCTACACCAAGAGATATAAATTGCTTTAAGGAGCTTTTAGGTGACGGTAGTAAGATTGGGGTAAATTTCAGCTATGCAGTGCAGGAGCAACCTAGAGGATTGGCAGATGCTTTTTTAGTAGGAGAAGAGTTTATAGGTAAGGATAAAGTAGCCCTTGTGTTAGGAGACAATGTATTTTATGGATATGGCTTTTCTGAAAGATTGAAGAAGGCTTCTGAAAGAGAAGGAGCTACCATTTTCGGATATCACGTAAGCAATCCAAGGGAATTTGGAGTGGTAGAGTTTGATAGTAAAGGCAATGTTATTAGTATAGAAGAAAAGCCAGAGAAACCTAAATCAAATTATGCAGTTCCAGGATTATATTTTTATGACAACGATGTGGTAGAAATAGCAAAGAATTTAAAACCTTCTCCTAGAGGTGAGTTGGAAATAACAGCAGTAAATAATGAGTATTTGAGAAGGGGAAAGCTAAAAGTAGAACTCTTTGGTAGAGGAATGGCTTGGTTAGACACTGGAACTCACAGAGGAATGCTGGAAGCATCTAACTTTGTAGAAGCAGTGCAGACTAGACAAGGTATGTATGTAGCTTGTATAGAGGAAATTGCTTATCGAAAGGGCTTTATAAATAAGGAGCAGTTACTAAGATTAGCGGAGCCTTTAACTAAAATAGAGTACGGAAAATACTTGATCAGAATTGCGGAAGAAAATTAGTAGCAATAATTTTTAAGAAATTATGGGAAAGATCCTTTTTATAAGAATTTTCCGTA
Organism: Clostridium sp. N3C; assembly: GCF_900095445.1. GTDB lineage: Bacteria > Bacillota > Clostridia > Clostridiales > Clostridiaceae > Clostridium_AU. Next base: position 5,269 of record NZ_FMJL01000019.1, on the reverse strand, counting down.
GTAGAAAAAATTTCTTTTATTACAGATGAAACTATCTCATTGTTGAAATAATAGTTCAATGCAAAAATGGAAGAAGCAGCTATAAATAATGTTGTAAAAATAATCTTCCCTTTGTTCAAGTTACCACCGCCTTTTTGGTAGAAAATAATCAATTAATCACAGCTTATTCTATATATTGAATTTATGTAATAAATTTCTAGTGGTTTATTATATAGATTATATCTTGTTTTTATTATATTGTAAAGTACCTTAAAAGATGCTATAATTGTAGAATCAAGTAATATCAACGCTCTTAGCAATAATTTTCATGTAAGAAAGGCAGATTATATATATTGTTTAAGTAAGTTTTAATGGAATAATACTATAAAATTACTGTAAAATTTAGATAAACACTCTTTTATAATAGAAGTATAATTGTGATTTTTGTTGTAATGTATCAGATAGAAAAGGAGGGTGATAATAACAATAACAAGAAAATTTGCTATTATTGTAAAATTAAATGGCTTATATTAAACTTTTGGCTTTCACCCTTTACAGCAAATTAATCAATTTTGTATAATATCTTATGAACTTCGGAAAAATATCTTGTTTGGAGGATTAATCGTGAAAGATACAATGGTTGATAAACTAGATAAAAATTGTAAATTGAATATAAAACACCAAAAAAGTTTAGCTTATTTTGCGGTGAAAAGATTTTTTGACATATTTTTTTCAATGCTAGGCATTGTCGTTTTAAGTCCTTTAATGTTGATTACAGCAATAGCTATAAAATTAGATTCTAAAGGACCGGTATTTTTTTCTCAACAAAGAGTAGGAAAAGGTGGAAAGCTCTTTAAAATGTATAAATTTCGTTCCATGGTAGTGGATGCAGAAGAGCTAAAGGAAAAGTTAATGGACAAAAACGAAATGTCTGGACCAATGTTTAAAATGACCAATGATCCAAGAATAACAAGAGTTGGTAAGTTGATAAGAAAGACAAGTATTGACGAGCTTCCTCAATTATTTAATGTGATAAAAGGGGATATGTCCTTAGTAGGTCCAAGACCAAATCTACCAAGCGAGGTCGCACAATTTAACGAATATCATAAATTGAAATTATTAGCAAAACCAGGCTTAACATGTTACTGGCAGGTAATGGGTAGAAATAGTATTGGTTTTGAAGATTGGATGAAATTAGATATAAAGTATATAGAAGAAAGAAATCTTTGGGTGGATTTGAAGTTGATATTTAAGACTTTTTTTGTTTTGTTTGGAGATGAGAATGCTAAGTAGGAGAAAATAGACAAACACTATTTTCATAGAATGATAACTAGAGTTGGAGAGTGAAGAGAATATGAAAACTTACTTGGTAACCGGTGGAGCTGGTTTTATAGGATCAAATTTTGTAATATATATGCTCAATAAATATAAAGATATTAAGATAATTAATTTGGACAAGCTCACCTATGCAGGAAATTTAGAAAATCTAAAATCTGTGGAAAACAATGAAAATTATATTTTTGTCCAAGGGGATATTTGCGACAAGACTTTGGTGGAAGGGTTATTTGAAAAATATGATATAGATTATGTGGTGAACTTTGCTGCAGAATCTCATGTGGACAGAAGCATAAAGAATCCTGAAGTATTTGTACAAACCAATGTTTTGGGAACAGTTACCTTATTAAATGCCGCTAAAAAGGCTTGGGAAGTTGGAGAACATTTTAAGGAAGGAAAGAAGTATCTTCAGGTTTCCACAGATGAGGTTTATGGAAGTTTAGGAGAAACTGGTTACTTTACAGAAAGTACCCCTTTAGATCCTCATAGTCCGTATTCTTCAAGTAAGGCTGGAGCAGATATGGTAGTTAAGGCCTACTGGGATACATATAAAATGCCTATAAACATAACCAGATGTTCCAATAACTATGGACCATATCAATTTCCTGAAAAACTAATACCACTACTTATTAATAACTGTTTAAATAAAAAATCCCTACCGGTATATGGAGATGGATTGAATATAAGAGATTGGCTATATGTTGAAGATCATTGTAAAGCTATTGATATGGTGATTAAGAATGGCAGACTTGGGGAAGTATATAATGTAGGCGGACATAACGAGAGAACAAATATAACAATAGTTAAAACAGTTATAGATTACATAAATGAAAATGTAGATGATGAGGTTACAGAAGATTTAATAACATATGTAGAAGATAGAAAGGGACATGATAGAAGATACGGCATAGATCCAACTAAGATAAAGGAAGAGTTGGGATGGTATCCAGAAACCTCCTTTGAGGTTGGAATTGTTAAGACAATACAATGGTATTTAGAAAACAGGGAATGGATGCAAAGAATTACTTCTGGAGAGTATGCTAACTACTACAAGAATATGTATGAAGGAAAGTAGTTAAGAGTCTTGGGTAAGTTTAAATTTACAGAAGTTCCTATAAAAGGTTTATACATTATTGAGGATCAAGTCTTTGGAGATCATAGAGGTCATTTTATGGAAACATAAAGGTTTTGCTCATGGTTTTTTAGTACTTTTCAAAGTGTATTTTATGCTGGTATCATAGCAGGTATATTCTATTTTATCGTGTTAAGAAAAAAATGGAATAAAGAGTTGGAAGAAGATAATTAAAGACATAAAAACTTTTGCGTATTATACAGTTTCATTTGAATAGTTGTTTTGATTAAAATTTGTATCAATGTTTATACAAAAGTAAGTTTCTAATTGATTCTTGGATTAATGTTTATGAAATGATTTTCAGTGTTGCTATAGTTTATTGTAATGAGGTAGTGAACATGAAAAAAGATATAGTATATGTTATGTTTGCAAATATTATTAATTTGCTTATAAATTTAATTGCTAATTTTATGTTACCAAAATATCTTTCAGTTGAATCATACGCTATGATTAAAACGTATGTGCTATATATATAACTTATGCAGGATTTTTTAGCTTAGGATATAATGATGGTATGTATTTGAAATATGGAGGTAAAAAAATATCATCAATAAGCACAAATGATATTAGTAATAATTTTTTTAATTATATAATACTCGAAAGTGTAATGGCATGTATCCTTTTATTGGTTGGTTTAATAAGGGGCAGTTTTTTAATACTAGCATTTTCAATTGGAATGTTAGTGACTAATGTTTTGGGATATTTGAAATCTTTATTTCAAGCTACAGGTGAATTTCAGGATTATGGAAGAGCTTTGAACTTTGAAAAAATACTAGTTTTTCTAGCTCAGATGATGCTTATTTTCTTTATAAAATCAGATTCATATTATTCTTATATTAATGTACAGGTTATTGCAGGATGTGTAACTGTATTAATTTTAATTTTTTCTTTAAGAAAAAAAATAGGATTACATATAGTTGGGCAATTTTCGATTCACGAATATTCTTCTAATATTAAACTCGGATTTGTATTAATGTTAGGGAATTTTTCGAGCATTTTTTCACTGGAATTGATAGAGTATTTATTAAAATTTTAATGGATACTACTGCATTTGCATTATATTCGTTTGCAGTTAGTATGGAGAATATTATAAATACATTTATGACACCTATAACTGTTACATTATATAATTATTTCTGTAAAGATATAAATATACAAAATACAAAAAAATTAAAAAATTTAGTTTTGATTTGGGGATTTATAATTATTGGTGCGGCTTTTCCATTAAAATGGATCCTTGAAAATTTTTTGCATAAATATATAGGAGCAATATCAGTAATGTTCTTCTTATTTGCTGCACAAGCTTTTCTTGTAGTAATTAGGGGAATTTATGTTAATATATATAAAGCAGAACTGAAACAGTCTAGATATTTCAAACAGATGCTAATTATGATTACTGTTGGTACTATATTAAATGGAGTGTTGTATACTGTATTTAAATCAATGTGGTCCATCGCTGTTGCAACGTTAATAACATCAATTATATGGCTTGTCATTTGTGAGTGTGAAAGTAAGGATATTAGATTTAATTCTAGTGAATATTTTGCAATAATTCTGTTACTTGGATCATACTTGATTTGTGGACATAAACTGTCTGCAATAATAGGAATGATTATATATTATGCATCAGGTGTAGTAATAATTTTGTTATTAATGAGACAAAGCACAAAACAAATAGTGGATATTGTTTGGATATACTTTAAGAAAGTCTACAATAAATTGATGCTCATTAATAGCAATCATCTTAGCAAATAAATATAACTGTTAAATACATATTAAAAAATATAAGATGGTATTAGTATATAATTGCGGACATGAAAAGTTTAACACAGTGAAATTAAAACAAGAAAGGTGTGTTAAATAATGTCAAGAGTAGAAACTGATACATGGAAGGCTTTAAATAACAAATAGTATATATGTATGGATGTGGTAAGTCTGTGCTAGAACTTAGCCGTGAATATGGCGTAACAACAGTAATTATTTATAATTGGGTGAAACAATATTTTTCAGTAAAAGTAAGTTGATAATAAAGAAATTACAGCCAAAGAGTATCAAGAATTGCAAAAACGTATAGAAGAACTTGAAATGGAGAATGAAATATTAAAAAAAGCTACCGCCATATTTGAGACAAAACGATAAAAGAAATTGTTGCATTTATTGAAAAATGCAAGTCAAAATATACTGTAAAATGTATCTGGAAAGCGTAGAAGTTTGCAAGAATACTTATTATAATGCTTTAGTTAGTGTGCCTTTAAAACTTCAAAAGGAAACTGAAAAATTTAAAGCTGAGATAAAAAGATAAACCTATTTTTAGAGAAAAAGAAAATATTATCAATAGAGATTTTGAAGCTAAAAATATAAATTAAAAACGGTGTACTGATATAATCTATATTAATGATCTCAAGAATGGATGGAATTATCTTGTTTCTGTAATGGATTTCTATAGTAAAAAGGATTATAGGCTATGTTTATGAAACTTGTATGTATGCGGAGTTAGTTGTGCAAGCAATAAAAATGCTTGCTTAAATGTTAAAAATACAGAATGAATTATCTTACAAAGTAATTTAGGATCTCAGTACACAAGTCATGAGTTTGAAAGTTTTCTTTCTGCAAAAGGAATCCTCCATTCTTTTATTAGAAAAGGTAATCCTTATGATAACACTTGTATTGAATCTTTTCAGGCATTCTTAAAGAAATAAGAGGTAAATCTAGTTAAATATTATGATCCTGATGCTTCCAGATTAGCTATATTTGAGTACATAGAATCTTGGTATAACCGAAAAAGAATTTACAATAGTATTAGGTATATTAATCCTCAATAGT
>NZ_FMJL01000091.1 GCF_900095445.1 Clostridium sp. N3C | reverse complement strand
TTGTTCTTTGAAAATTGCACATAAGAAATAAGTAGATAAACAACTCCAAATGTTTATCATTAGTAAAGCTGAGAACAATAATATTGTTGTTCTTTATAACAAATTGCTAGAAGTCAATGGACTCGCCTTTGACTATAGCAGAACTTGCTAGCGCAAGTTAAATAGGTTAAGTTATAAAGGGCGCATGGTGAATGCCTTGGCATCAGGAGCCGAAGAAGGACGTGATAAGCTGCGATAAGCTTCGGGTAGGCGCAAATAGCCTGTGATCCGGAGATCTCCGAATGAGGAAACTCACATGGGTAACCCCATGTATCCTTAAGTGAATACATAGCTTAAGGAAGGCATACCCAGGGAACTGAAACATCTAAGTACCTGGAGGAAGAGAAAGAAAACTCGATTCCGTTAGTAGCGGCGAGCGAAAGCGGAAGAGCCCAAACCAGAAACTTGTTTCTGGGGTTGCGGACAGATCATAAAATGCAAAGATGGCTAACCGAACATTTCTGGAAAGCTAGGCCATAGAGTGTAATAGCCACGTAGGTGAAAGTTATCAATGCAGAGATCTGATCCAGAGTACCACGAGACACGTGAAACCTTGTGGGAAGCAGGGAGGACCACCTCCCAAGGCTAAATACTACCTGATGACCGATAGTGGAGCAGTACCGTGAGGGAAAGGTGAAAAGAACCCCGGGAGGGGAGTGAAATAGAACCTGAAACCGTGTGCCTACAACCGGTCAGAGCACTATGTTTTATACAGTGTGATGACGTGCTTTTTGTAGAACGATCCAGCGAGTTACGGTATGCAGCAAGGTTAAGCACTTAAGGTGTGGAGCCGAAGGGAAACCGAGTCTGAATAGGGCGGATAGTTGCATGCTGTAGACCCGAAACCGGGTGACCTATCCATGGACAGGGTGAAGCGGAAGTAAAATTCCGTGGAGGCCCGAACCACGTTGGTGTTGAAAAACCATGGGATGAGCTGTGGATAGCGGAGAAATTCCAATCGAACTCGGAGATAGCTGGTTCTCCTCGAAATAGCTTTAGGGCTAGCGTCGGACTAATGAGTGATGGAGGTAGAGCACTGAATGGGCTAGGGGGCATTGCGCTTACTGAACCCTATCAAACTCCGAATGCCATACACTTTTACTCCGGCAGTCAGACTACGAGTGATAAGATCCGTAGTCAAAAGGGAAACAGCCCAGATCGTCAGCTAAGGTCCCTAAGTGTAAGTTAA
>NZ_FMJL01000016.1 GCF_900095445.1 Clostridium sp. N3C | reverse complement strand
TGCATTATATCATTATCATCCGTCTTATCAATAATTTTATCTATTAAATTTCCTGTATGCTTCTTTACCCAATTATTTATATATGTTACTGTTTCCTTAGATGAAAAATCCACCTTATAGGCCGCTGCCTTATAATAATTTGCATTCTTTTGAAGAAATTCTTTATTAATATTTATAATATCATCATCTTTATACCATATAGAATTAGCAATACCTACTTTGCCGCTAATAACATTAGTAAGATTTTTAGATAAGCTATAATAGTAGTTATTCAAATCATTTATGCCAAGGCCTTTCTTTCCAAGAAGACTTTCAAATTCCTTAAGGGTATTACCCTTAGCACCATTAGCAGTCATACCTAAAGCTAAATATACGGAAGTAGGTGAAAAAAGTGAATTCTTTCCTTTAGTATAAGAATTCTTAAAAAGTTCTACAGAAAAGTCTGCGGTAGACTGGATAAATTCCTCACTCAATTCTGTAATTACTACCTCCTCTGCCTTAATATCTCCCATTAAATCCTTAGCTAAGACAGGATTGATCTTATCTGTAATAGTTAATCCGTTAACAAGCACTATAAAAGCAACCAATGTAGCCAAAGTTGGAATCCCTACAAAGCTCAAAGGCTTAAAAAACTTTCTTCTTTTAATGTGAACTGATTTTTTTAACTTGTCCTTACTTTCTTCAGACATGTCAAGCTTAGACAAATTAGTATCAACAATCTTTTTAAAATCTTTAAGACCAGCCATTTAAAATTCCTCCTTTAATAATTCCTTTAACATTTCTTTAGCCCTCTTAATTCTTACAGATATAGTGTTCTCCTTTTCCTTTAAAGCCTTTGCTATTTCTGACACCGTCATTTCTTGGTAATATCTTAAAAGTATAACCTGCTTATATTTGATAGGAAGAGCATATATGGCATTAAGAAGCGCTATAGAATCGTCACTGCGAAAAGGTTCAGCCATCTCTTCCTCTGAAGCATAGGCTAAGGATATGTAATTGCCAGAGGCAATCTCCTTATAAGCGGACTTTCTCATATAAGTCTTGCATGTGTTTATTGCTATACTTGTAATCCAAGTCTTTTCACTACAATCCCTACGAAAGTTCTTATAATTTTTATAGGCCTTATACAAAGTATCAAAAGCTGCTTCTTCCGCCAGCTGCTCATCCTTTAAAATCATATAGCAAATTCTTATAAGGCTCTTTGAATATTCTTCTATCAGTATTTCAATATCCGGTATTTTATTTTCCGCTGACGGCATTATAAAAAACATCCTCATCTCTCCTTTCACTTATTAGACGCAGCTTAATGTAAATATGTGACACAAAATATACTAAATTTCTTTGCATTAAAAAAATTCAACCCCTTGGGTTGAATTTCTATCTCTTTACCATTCCACCTTTTAAAATCTTTATTTTCTTTTCATAATTTTCTAGAACCTTATCCTTATTATCAATATGCAAGAATACTTCTATCACAGCCTTTTGAGTAACAGCAATTAGAATTTCTATAATATTATATAGATCCTCATCACAATTAATATTTAAATTGCTTGTATCAATATAGGGACTAATCCAGTTAAAAGGCTTATCTTTCATATCTTTGCTAATCAGTGCAGCAATAATACAGTTATGAACCTTATCACTGGTAAAAATATTTATGCAAAAGGCTATATTATCTTCTTCCATCCCAAAGTCCGCTGTGAATCTAAAAATGTCCCTAAATACATCAAATAAGTCTCCTTTATTTTCCTTTGAACTCTTCTTTATGGTAGCTATAAGCTCATGATAATAATTAGATAAAATAAACTTTAGCATATCCTCTTTATCATTAAAATACATGTAAAAGCTACCTCTTGAAATATCTGCATCTTGAACAATCTTATTAATTGATACCTTGTCATAGGGCACCCTGGCAAATTCTCTTTTTATGGCCATAATAAGCTTATTCTTTTTCTCAATAGGAAGGTTCAAGAAGGTTTCCGTTGGCAATGGACTTCCCCCTCCCTTTATGACAACTTGTCATTATTATATATAAGCATCTATGGCCTGTCAACGAACTTATATAAGCTTTATAAAAATCCCCCAGTATCTTTTATTTTCTGATATAAATTAATATAATATTAATATACTACATTTCATGGGAGGATTTTATTATGCACAATACCCTAACTCGAGAAAATTTAAAAAAATTACAGGAAGAACTGGAATATAGACTTACGGTAAAAAGAGCTGAAATAGCAAAAGAAAAAATGGAAGCCGCTGCCCATGGTGATAGGTCAGAAAATGCAGAGTATAAAGAAGCTTGCGCTAATTATAGAGAAAATGATAACAGAATTCAATACTTAATGAACATGATTTCTACTGCCAAAGTTATAGATGATGAACAGATTGATAAATCAGTAATGGGCATCGGTAGCAAGGCTAGAGTTAAATTCATAGAGGATGATGAGGAAGAAATAATAACCTTGGTTACTACACTGGATTTAGATCCTGAAAATATGTGTATAAGCATAGAATCAGATTTAGGTAAGGCTCTATCCGGAAAGAAGGCTGGAGACATAGTTGAAGTTAATGCTCCAGAGGATCATTATACCGTTGAGATATTAGAAATCTTATAATTATTTTAAAAAGGCTGTTGCACAACTGGAAATTTCCTTAGTTGTACAGCAGCCTTTCAACTATGTATTACAAGTTTATATTTGATTAAATTATCAGATACAACCTCTCCATCCTTAAGAGCAATTCTTCTGTTACAATAAGTCACTATATTTTTATCGTGAGTTACAACTATAAGGGTCTTGCCCTTACTGTTGACATCCTTTAAAAGCTTCATAATTTCTACCCCTGGGCCTTGGTCTAGATTCCCTGTAGGCTCGTCCGCAAGAATAACATCCGTTTCCTGGGCCAAAGCTCTAGCAATTGCTATTCTTTGCCGCTGACATCCTGACAGCTCATTAGGGTATTTCTTAGCAGTGTCAATTAGGCCAACCTCCTGAAGGTACTTTTCCACATCTATCAAGTTAATTAGTGACATTAACGTTCTCCTACTATTAATTCACCGGGTTTATATTTATTTATAAGATAGGTGCTCACTATTATTAGAGGTATCATCATAAAATTTGAGCTTCTAAAAGAGTAGTTTTTATGTCCTTCTCTTGCAAAACAGAATTTATATAATTTCTCGTCTCTTCTGACTTAAATGGGAAAAAGCTATTTAAATTATTAGTTTGACTTAATGCATCTGTTGAACTATTATAACTGAACATATAACCACCACATTTTCAATATCTATAATTTTTTTAGCTGTATTAATGGTACCGAAAACATAGCTCAAGGTATCAAAGGTTTTTAGAAAATAATTTTAGGGCCAAAAACATCTGAAAAACTAATATTACCTTTACCCATAGCCTGCTAGATAAATTTATATGCTTAGTCATGTTACTACTTATAGATATCTTTTTTAACCTCTTATTATTAATCTTTATTACAATTATTCAAACTAGGAAAGCTATGAATAAATCTACAAGTAAAATAAAGGGTGATGGTTTTAATCCAATATTAAAATTATATATCAACTCTATTTTGAAACAAAGCAACATACTTTAAAATTAGCTATTAGAGCTTAGAAAACTTCCGCAGAATATAAAGTATTTACTTTCCTATAACAATGAAAAAAACCGAGTAACAATACTCGGCTTTTTTCATTGTTGGCGGAGAGAGAGGGATTTGAACCCTCGGTACGGGTTATCCCCGTACAGCGGTTTTCGAGACCGCCACCTTCGACCACTCGGACATCTCTCCTTATAGTTTCTTTTAAAAATTATACTAGAGTTAGTCCTTAAATTCAATATGTAAAATTTAATAAGGATTACAGCAAGTACTATTAAAAAGGGCTCTTAATAAAACAGGTCATTATAATGGTCATTTATTCTTAAAAGCTATAGAAATTGAATAAAGCTTGTTCTTATTTTTCATAAGAACAAGCTTTACTTATATGTTACATGAAAATAATAATCAAATTTCATCTGTTTTTAATTACTAATTTATTCTTTATCTTTGGCTACAGCTTTTATAGCTACAAAGGCCAATGGAGGCACCTTAGTTTTTATATGATAAGGCTGTCCCTTCCACTCTTCATCAAAGGCTTGTAGTACATCTTCCACAACCTGGCCAGAACCACCGTATTTATAATCATCACTATTAAAGATCTCCTTATACTCCGTTAACTCTGGCACACCGATTTTATAATCATAATATACCACAGGAGTAAAGTTGCATAATAGAATTATATAGTCGCCATCCTCGTCCTTTCTCATAAAGGCAATTATACTCTGATCAGCATTTTCATAATCCAACCAAGTGAAGCCCTTTGGATCATGGTCAAGCTCCCATAAAGCCTTCTCCTTCATATATAGGTGATTTAGATCTCTACAATAGTGATGTAGCTGATGATGAGCTGGGTACTGTAATAACATCCAATCCAATTCCTTCTTACAATTCCATTCAGAGAATTGTCCAAACTCTCCACCCATAAATAAGAGCTTTTTACCAGGGTGACCCATCATGTAGCCAAACAGCAATCTGGAACCAGCAAACTTCTGCCAGTAATCTCCACTCATTTTGTTTATGATGGAGCCTTTACCATGAACTACTTCATCGTGAGAAAGAGGAAGAAGGAAATTCTCTGTATAGGTATAAGTCATGGTATAGGTTATATTATCATGATGCCACTTTCTGTAGATTGGATCCTTTTTTACGTAATTTAACACACTGTTCATCCAACCCATATTCCACTTATAATTAAAACCTATGCCACCTAAATAAGTAGGTGCAGTAACCATAGCTCTAATAGAGGAATCCTCTGCCATCATAAGAGGATTTTCAATCTCACTAAATACTACTTCATTAAGTTTTCTAAGGAATTCTATAGCATCTAGATTCTCATGTCCGCCATAGGCATTTTTTATGTTCATTCCCTGCTTCATTCCATAATTTAAGTACATCATATTAGCAACGGCGTCAATTCTAATACCATCTATGTGATATTTTTTTAGCCAAAATAATACATTAGAAATCAAGAAACTATGTACATGCCCCTTACCAAAATCAAAGTTGGCGGTTCCCCAGTCATAATTTTCTCTCTTTACTGCATCTAAACTTTCGTATAAATAGGTTCCATCGAACTTATATAGTCCATGTTTATCTTTACAGTAATGACCTGGTACCCAATCCATTATAACTCCTATGCCCTTTTCATGGCAGGTGTTTACAAAGTACATAAAGTCTTCTGGAGTTCCATAACGACTTGTTAGAGCATAGTAACCTATAGTCTGATATCCCCAAGATTCATCTAAAGGATGTTCTGTTATAGGCATTAGCTCAATATGAGTATATCCCATATCTTTTACATACCTTACTAAATGGTCAGCTAATTCTCTAAAATTATAAAACTTACCCTCAGCTTGAAGCTTCCAAGATCCTGCATGAACTTCATAGATATTTATTGGACTTTTATACAAATTCTTTTTTGCTCTTTCCTTTAACCATTTATCATCTGTCCAATGGAACTTATCTAAGTTAATTACAACAGATGCCTTTCCAGGACGAAGCTGACTGTAAAATCCATAAGGATCTGCTTTTAAAACTCTCTCGCCTTCGAATCCGAGGATGTCATACATATAGTAGTCACCCTCTCTTACTCCTTCTACAAAAAGGCTCCAAACTCCATTGTCGTCCTTTTCCATAAGGCTATTTTCTCCATCCCAATAATTAAAACTACCTACTACTCTAACCTCTTTTGCTGCTGGTGCCCAAAGGGTAAATCTTGCCCCTTGCACTTCATCTTCAGTTACTAAATGACAACCAAAATGATCATAACAATTGAAGTTTTGTCCTCCTATAAAAGCTTCATAATCGAAGGTTTTAAGAGATTTATTAATTTCCTTACTCATACTTCATCTCCTATTTCTAAAAAAATTAGTTATTATTTTACTACAAGCTTCATTATATGTCCAAAATACCTTTACATAATTATTTATGCGTTCTTCTTCAATAATATTAATCACAGATCCACAAGCTCCTCTATCTATATCTGGTGAGCCTATATATAAATTACTTATTCTGCTTTGTGCTATAGCTGAAGCACACATAGCACAAGGTTCAAGAGTAACATACATACTACAACCAGTTAATCTCCAATTATCTAGAAGAGTTTCTGCCTTTCTTATTGCTAATATCTCTGCATGAGCAGTAACATCCTTTAGAGTTTCCTTTAAATTGTGAGCAGCAGAAATTATCTGCCCATCCTTAACAATAACAGCACCTACAGGCACTTCATCTTTTTCAAAAGCTAGTCTTGCCTGCTCTAATGCTGCTTCCATAAAATCCACCATAGGCCATCCTTTCTATTTTGAAATAATAAAGGCTGAAGGTAAATCCCTAGGACCATATTTACTGCTAGGAGAATTTACAATCCTGTTTTCATAAACCATGGTAGTGGAAGAACCTCCATCAAGATTAGCAGCATTATATGCTCCATACTCTAGCATTATATCTTGAACATCTCTGAGAGTGGCTCCTATACTACTAATTTGCCTGCCATCTATAACAAGCATTATTACGGTACCATCCATTCTTTGTCCTATAGCAGTTCTGGGAGCTAATCCCCAACCACCATTGCTATCACCCTTTATCAAAGGCTCTCCATTAACTATTAAGTATGGGCCAAAGCTTACTGCATCCCTTATTCTCAATTCCTTAGCCTCTTGAATAGTGTAGCTTCCAAGCACCAACACCGAATCTTCATTAAAGGCTATTATGGAATACTTTTCATTTTCATTTCCGTATAAAACTTCTCCATTCTTCATTAGTAACCCCATAGGAATCCCACCGGTACCTACGCCGCCTTCATCTCCAAAGCCACCGGCATTAATACCTCCTATAGCATTATTCTCTTTAACCATATCTAGGAGCTTCATACCTCTAACTCCTATCTTATTGGTAGTAGCTAACCTTACCATGGAAGGATTTTTTACTAAAAGAATATACCCCTTAACCTTTTCATTACTAATATTAATGAGTTGAACTTGACTTTCATCCTTTTGAACATCTTCATCAAAAACAGCAATAGACTCTACATCACTTTCCTTGTTCTCATAATTTATCTTGGATTTCTTCATTATTTTCTCTATTACCTCATCACTTAAAAACCACTTAACGATATATTGATGATTTAGAGTTGTCATTGCAGTATTTACCAGTTCTTCTCTAATAGTAATAAAAGGACCATAATAAACCATGGGTATACTAAAAACTATTCCAACTAGTACTTGAGCAGCTAGAAACAAAGAAATATTAACAAAAAACTTCTTTAAATTAGTTATTTTAGGGGACTTTTTATACCTTTTTCCTCCCACCAATATCCACCTATCCTTATTATGCTAATTATATGAATCTATTATAAATATTTAACCCTTAATATTAAGTTAGCTACAAAATAAATATGCCTATGGATTATATATATATTCAAATACATTTTACCATACTACTATGGTAGTCACCAGCTTTATTTTTGGCAATGTGAGGAATTTTTAGTAGTAAAAATAAGCTGACAGCTATAGAATTCAAGCCAAATAACATTAATTAATACCAGTAAAAAAACTGCTTCATATTCATCCAATATGATATAATATTCTGGAATATTAAAGTTGAAAGAAAGCGGTGATACTTAATGGATACAATAGTTCGTGTAGGTCTCATAGGTTTTGGATTAGCAGGACGAGTTTTTCATGCCCCAATTATTAATTCTGTACCAGGTTTAAAGCTTAGAAAAATATTTGAGCGAAAAGCTGAAAACATAGATATAATAAGGGAAAAATATCCACAAACTATAATAGTAGATGATGTAGAGAACTTATTTAATGATGAAAATATTGACTTAGTAGTAATAGCTGCCCCTAATGAACTTCATTACAAATTGGCTAAAAAAGCTTTGGAAAGTGGTAAACATGTAGTTGTAGAAAAACCCTTTACCGTTACTACTTATGAAGCAGAAGAACTAATAACCTTAGCTTTAGCAAAAGGAAAGCTTATAACCGCCTTCCAAAATCGAAGATGGGATAGCGACTTCAGAACAGTAAAAAAGATAATAGATGGTGGACTTCTTGGAGATGTAGTAGAATACGAAGCTCACTTTGATAGATTTAGAAATTACTTTAAAAATAACTGGCGTGAGAAGAATATACCTGGCTCTGGCATACTTTATGACCTTGGTTCTCATCTAATAGACCAAGCTATAAGCCTCTTTGGTAATCCCATAGAAATCTTTGGTAATTTGCTTATTCAAAGAAGAGGTGGAGAAGCTGTAGACAACTTTGAAGTAATATTAAGATATCAAGATAAAAAGGTCACCTTAAAGTCTGGTATGCTTGTAAGGCAACCACTTCCTCACTTTATAGTTATTGGAACTAAAGGTTCCTTTATCAAGTACGGAATGGACGTACAAGAGGAAAACTTAAAAAATGGCAATACCCCATCAAATTCTCCTAATTGGGGCAGAGAAACAGAAGATCTATGGGGCTTTATTAATTCAGATATTAATGGCAACCACATTATAGGTAAAGTAGAAAGCGAGCCAGGTGACTATAGATGTTTCTACGAAAATGTATATAAAGCGATCCTTGGTAAAGAAGATTTAATTGTTAAACCTACACAGGTTTTAAGTACAATAAAAGTTATAGAAATGGCTATGAGAAGCCATGAGGAAAAACGTTGGATGAAGTTCTTTTAAAATCTTTCTCATATGTAAAATAAAAAGCCACTAGTTAAACTGGTGGTTTTTCTTTTCCCAGAATCATCCTGATTTCAAAGCCACTTTTATGTAACTTTTCTAAGATTCTTTTACTTGAGAAAGTACTATGTGAAAAAGCAAAATAAACCAAATAACAAGCAGAATATCGGCAAATAAACCATATATGTTATATATTATATATATATTGGATATATGTGTTATTCTATTAAGGGGGAAATTACTATGGGTAATCAACAAAAAAAATGAGGATTCTAATAAACATTACAGAAAAGAGTACTTACTAAAAGATGGTCAACAACTTATTATAAGAACTCCAGAGTTGGAAGATGCACAAGCTTTCATAAATCTAATGAAAGCTATTGATGGGAAGCAAAATTCTTAGCACGTGAATCTGATGAGTTTAATTTTACAGTGGAACAAGAAAGAGAATTTATTGAAAATCATATGAATGATCAGAATAGCTGTTTTTTAGTTGCAGAACTAAATGGTAAAATAGTAGGAAATTGTTCAGTTGGATTAATTCTAAACAATAAAAGATATCTTCATAGAGCAGGAATGGGTATTGCAGTACTTAAGGATTATTGGAGCAAAGGCATTGGTAAGATAATGCTGCAGGAATGTGTTACTTGGTGCAAAAAAAATGGCGTTGAACAACTTGAACTTGAAGTTGTTACTGAAAATGATCGTGCCATTTCAATGTATAAAAGTTTTGGCTTTGAAATTTGTGGTACAAAAAAGCATGCCTTAAAATATAGTTATGGAACTTATGCTGATGAATATAGTATGATTTTATTTCTAAACAGTATAAAAACTCAGTAAAAAACCCAGCAAGACACCGCTTGCTGGGTTTTATGGTGTGCCCGAAGGGAGTCGAACCCCCGGCACGTGGTTTAGGAAACCACTGCTCTATCCACTGAGCTACGAGCACACGTTACATTTTAATATTTTAGTATAAAAATTTTTGAAAGTCAACGGGAACATATTAGTTATTTATAGGATTTATTAATATTTTTACCCACTTTCAACCCCCTTTATGCTAGAATATTATTATACTATACTGAAATTGAGGTGAGCTAATGAAAAGCATTCATATAACAGAAACAGTATTAAGAGATGCAAATCAGTCTCTGATTGCTACAAGAATGTCCTTTGAGCAATTTGCACCAATACTTAGAAGTCTAGATGATGCTGGATATCATTCCTTAGAATGTTGGGGCGGAGCCACCTTTGACTCCTGTATAAGATATTTAAATGAAGATCCTTGGGATAGATTAAGAAATATAAAAAGAATTGTTAAAAAGACCCCTCTTCAAATGCTCTTAAGAGGACAGAACCTACTTGGTTACAGGCACTATCCTGATGATGTCGTAAGAGAATTTATAAAACTGTCTGTATATAACGGCATTGATATAATAAGAATCTTCGATGCCTTAAATGATTATAGAAATATAGAAGTAGCTATGAATGAAACCAAAAAACAAGGAGCTCATGCTCAAGGAACCATAGTTTATACCGTAAGCCCAATTCACAATCTAGAAAATTACTTAAGCCTTGCAAAAGAGCTAGAAAACATGGGAGCAGATTCTATATGCATAAAGGACATGGCAGGCTTAATTATGCCACAAACTGCCTATAACCTTGTAAAAGCTATAAAGTCTGAAGTAAAGCTTCCTGTATACCTTCATTCTCATTCTACCAACGGCTTGGCAGAAATGGCCTATTTGAAAGCAGCGGAAGCAGGAGTAGATGGAATAGATTGTTCTATATCCGTTTTCTCTAGCGGTACAGCTCAACCAGCTACGGAATCTATGCATTACGCCTTAGAAGCTTCTGGTTTTAGCAGCGGTTTAAATAGTAGTCTATTAAAGGAAATCAACGACTTCTTCAAGCCTGTTAAGGAACACTTTTTACAAAGTGGAGAGCTAGACCCTAAAGTACTTACCCCTCAACCAGAAGGGCTTGTATATCAGATTCCTGGCGGTATGCTTTCTAATATGATTTCTCAGCTTAAGGCTCAAAACTCTATTGATAAATTAGAGTCGGTTTTAGAAGAGGTGCCAAGGGTTAGAGAAGATTTAGGTTTTCCTCCTCTTGTAACTCCTATGAGTCAGATGGTTGGTACACAGGCAACGGTAAATGTGTTAACTGGTGAAAGATACAAAATGATTCTAAAAGAAGTTAAGGCTTACTGCAGGGGCGAGTATGGTAAGGCTCCCGGTGAAATAAATGCAGAATTAATGTCTAAGGCCCTAGAAGGGGAAAAGCCAATAACTACTAGATTTGCAGATACCTTAGAACCAATATTTTATAAAACAAAAGAGGAACTAAAGGACCTTACTAATAGCAGTGAGGATGTATTGTCTTACATATTATTCCCTCAAATTGCTGAAACCTTTATAAGAAACAAAAAAGCAAATCCTTCTAGTGAAGAATTAAGAAGGGATTCCGGTGGTATTATAGTATAATTTGTAGGTGATTTTAATGGTATATAAAAATTCTGTCCAAAGATTTCAAGAGATAGTTAAAATAATGGCTTCTTATGGCTTTGACTACTTGGTAGATTCAAAAATTAGAAAGAAGACAAAAAGTAACCCTTCCAACCTACGAAAGGCCTTTGAGGATCTTGGACCAACTTTTATTAAAATTGGGCAGATTTTAAGTACCCGTCCCGATATACTACCTGCAGAGTACATAGAAGAATTCTCTAAATTGCAAGACAGGGTACCTTGTGAAAGCTTTGAAGCAATAAATCAAGTGTTTCTTGAGGACTTTTCAAAAGATATAAAGGACTGCTTCCTACATTTTGATGAAGAACCTTTAGCCTCAGCTTCTATATCACAGGTTCATAAGGCTGTGTTAAAAGACGGTAGAGAAGTGATTGTAAAAGTTCAAAGGCCCCATATATACGAAAAGATGAAATTGGATCTTTCTATATTAAGTAGACTTCTTAACCTTACTAAGAACCACTTTAAAGAATTTTTACTAGATCCACAGGAGGCTTTAGATGAACTTTTTACCTCTACAGAAAAGGAATTAAATTTTGAAAACGAAGCTAATAACATAGAAAAGTTCTACAAATTAAATAAAGATGTAGACTTTATGTATGTACCTTATGTTGTAAAGGAATTTTGTTCAAAACACGTAATAACCATGGAAAGAATAGATGGCATAAAAATTTCCGATACAAAGACCTTACATACTAAAAAAATTGCTCTAGAGCAATTAGGAAAAAAACTTGCCTTATCCTTCTTCAAACAAATTTTTGAGGATGGCTTTTTCCATGGAGATCCCCATCCTGGAAACATACTAATTAAGGATAATAAAATCTGCTTTATCGATTTTGGCATTATGGGAGAGCTACCAAACAGCTTGAGAAATGCTCTTAACGAAATGGTGATTTCTATAGTTTTTGAAGACATAAACAAACTTATATCCGTATTAATGTCTATTGGAATTCGAACAGGCTATGTGGACAGGAATCAGCTCTATGACGATATAGAATACTTAATGGCAAATTATCTTTCTACATCATTAAGCAGTATAAAGGTTTCTCTAATACTAGAGGATGTGATGGATGTATCCTCTAGAAACAATATAAGAATGCCAAAGGAGCTGACCTTATTAGTAAAAACCTTAGTTATTGTGGAAGGTGTAGTTGCAAAAATAGCTCCAGATATAAATATTTTAGATGTAGCTATACCCTATGTGAAAGCTAGTACCAAGAAAAACTGGTTTAAAGATTTTAGCCTAGAGGATTTTGCTTTAAAGGCCTTTCGCTTTTCTAAAGATTCATCAAAATTACCCTCTAAGCTTATCGAGCTTTCTGACAGCATAATCCGAGGAAGAGCTAAAATTCAATTTGAACACAGAAATCTGGAAAAGCCTTTTAGCTCTTTAAATAGGATGATTAACCGTTTAGCAGCTACTTTAGTGGCTTCTTCTATGATAATTGCTTCTGCCCTAATTATAGATTCCAATGTAGGTGGAAAAATTTACGGCGTATCAACTATTGGCCTCATTGGTTTTATAGTGTCCGGTTGTATATCCTTATGGATTTTAATAAGTATCTTCCGTTCAGGAAAAATGTAAAAGGATTAATGAAGGCTCAGAACATCTTTAGCTCTGAGCCTCTTTATTTTTACATTTATAAACTTGCTTCTAATCTCTTTTTAATCTCATATAGGAATTCTTCTGTATTAACAACTGTCTTATTTGGAGCCTCAGAAAGAGGTGCCAAATCTCCTGTCATAACCCCTTCTTCTATAGTCTTTATAGAAGCTGCTTCTAACTTGTCTGCAAAGTCTATTAATTCTTTTATGCCATCAAGTTCTCCTCTCTTTCTTAGAGCACCTGTCCAAGCAAATATAGTTGCCATAGAATTTGTAGAAGTCTTTTCTCCCTTAAGATGTTTATAATAATGTCTTTGTACAGTTCCATGAGCTGCTTCATACTCATAGTAGCCCTCTGGTGATACAAGTACAGAAGTCATCATTGCAAGGCTTCCAAAGGCTGTTGCTACCATGTCAGACATAACGTCACCATCGTAGTTTTTGCAAGCCCAAATAAAGCCACCTTCAGATTTAACCACTCTAGCTACTGCATCATCTATAAGAGTGTAGAAGTATTCTATACCTGCTGCTTCAAACTTTTCCTTATACTCATTATCGTATATTTCCTGGAAAATATCCTTGAATCTATGGTCATAAATCTTTGAAATTGTGTCCTTTGAAGCAAACCATAAATCCTGCTTCATATCTAAAGCGTAGTTAAAGCAAGCTCTTGCAAAGCTTTCTATGGACTTATCTAAGTTATGCATTCCCATAACTACTCCAGGACCCTTAAATTCATGTACAAGCTGCTTTGTAACAGTACCATCTGCAGCAGTGTATACTAATTCCACTGTTCCTGGTCCTTCAACCTTAAATTCTGTATTTTTATATACATCACCGTATGCATGTCTTGCTACTGTTATAGGTTTTGTCCAAGTCTTTACAAAAGGTTTTATATTTTTAACTATTATAGGAGTTCTAAATACAGTACCGTCTAAGATAGCTCTAATGGTACCATTAGGGCTTTTCCACATTTGCTTAAGATTATATTCCTTAACTCTAGCAGCATTAGGTGTTATAGTAGCACATTTTACACCTACACCGTACTTCTTAATAGCATTTGCTGCATCAATAGTAATTTGATCGTTAGTTTCATCTCTTTTTTCTAGCCCCAAATCGTAATATTCTGTCTTTAACTCAACATATGGTTCCAAGAGCACATCCTTAATCATCTTCCACATAATTCTGGTCATTTCGTCTCCGTCCATTTCTACCAATGGCACATTCATTTTAATCTTTTCCATTCCTAGCCCCTCTTTCTTATATAAAATTCTTGAAAGTTTGTTTCCTGGTATCATTCAAATTACACCATAAATATCCGACCAAACACCTATAATTATAAATGAAGGCTGTAAGCTGTGCAAGAATATGTGCCATTTTATTCATAATTGCTCTTGTCCTATTGTACTAGCTTACCCTGCTCCAATCTCAATATAAACTTCTTTTATTTGCTTCTCCTTACTCTTATATGCTTCAGGAACTAGAAGTTGAGGCTTACTATTTTTCCCGGCAAGCTTAATCTTATCGCCATGTATGTCCTCCAGATTTAAGTAATCATTAATATAATGACTATTTAGCACTGCATAGTTATGGTCAATGTCATTTAATATATCCTCTGGTTTTAAGTTTTGAATTTATAAATATGTGGGAGTTAGCTCCATAAGCACTGGAGCATTTATGGCTATTACTTTATTTTGACTATCATATAAACTATAAATAGATTTCACTTTATTCCCAGTAGCCACTAATAGATCTGGGTTATTATCCAGTTTTTCAATTGTATTAGAATTTAAACCATTGCTAGTAAAATATCTATGAATCCTCCTGAAATATAGCCTTCTACAATATTGCAAAGGGCTGGATGCAATTATATTATTATACTATCTTCTATAATAATTAGAGACCTAATCCTATTATATGGTAATTTTATCATGTATTACCTATCATCTCAATGATCAAATGTAATAAAAAAAGAACATTTTTTATTATATTCTAAAAGAATTTAATAGTCTTGGAACAATTTCCATCAATATATTATAATATTTACACTAATCTTTATTAATGATTAAGGAGAAATGATATGATCCAATACTACAATAGAAAAACAGGAAAATATGAAACTGAAAAGGTAGCTGGAGACAGATATCTAAATTGGCTTTATTCCTCACCGGTAGGTATGACTATTTTAGAAATGGTTGTGAAAAAGAAGTTCTTCTCCAAGCTCTATGGCAAATACTGCGATAGCAAACTAAGTGCTAGGAAGGTTCCAAAATTCATTAAGGAATTTGAAATAGATATGTCTGTTTGTGAAAAACAGAGCCCTAATTTTAATAGCTTTAATGATTTCTTTGTAAGAAAGGTTACTGCAGAAGGAAGACCTGTAGATATGAACCAAAATTCTCTCATATCTGCTGGTGACGGAAGGCTTATGGTATTTGAAAACATAGATTTAGATAAGCTAGTGCAGGTTAAGGGGCTTACATATAGCTTCAAGGAGTTACTAGGTTCTTCCCATTTATATGAAACCTTTGATAAAGGTATTTGCATGATCTTAAGACTATGCCCTACGGACTATCACAGATTTCACTTTATAGATAGTGGTGTATGTGGAGAAACTAATAAGATTAAAGGAAGCTATTATTCCGTTAATCCTATGGCCTTAAATAAAAAGGAAAAGCTCTTCTGCCAAAACAAAAGAGAATGGAGCCTCTTTAAATCTGATAACTTTGGCCAAGTATTATACGTAGAGGTAGGTGCTACCTGTGTAGGTTCCATCATTCAATCCTATACACCTGGACGGAGAATTCTTAAAGGAGAAGAAAAGGGCTACTTTAAATTTGGTGGTTCCACTGTTATAATCTTTCTAGAAAAGGATAAGGTAAAAATAGACAATGATATTCTAGAACAATCAAAACTGGGCTATGAAACTAAGGTAAACTTTGGTGAAAAAATAGGTGTTAAGTTTATTTAGAAAAACAAGCCGCCCATGGGCGGCTTGGCTTGTTTATTGTACTATTAACTTCGTACCAGAAGGAATGTTATCATACAACCACTTTGCTTCCTCTACTTTTAATCTGACACAGCCGTGAGAAGCTGGTTTACCTAATGTGTAATCCACTATATTTTTTTCCTGATCCATGGGCAGGGAGTGAAATAAGTAGTCTCCTTGGAATTGCACCCAATACTTGGCACCTTGTTGATACTTTTGACTAAAGAACCATTCACCTCTGCTAGCTATAGTATATGTACCTTTTGGAGTGTCTTTTCCTTGAGCTCCACTAGAACATATGTAGTCTTTTACTAACCTCCAATTTCCCTTCTCTCCTAGGAAAATTTTTGTTCTTTGAGTTTCTATATCTACTAACAAAAGAAATTTAGTATCACTTGAATAATCCTTAACCATCTCTTCATCCTTTGAAGAAATATCTTTCAGTATATTCTTATGTTCATCTAATAAAGCTTCCGCCTCAGATAGCTTATTTGCTTGTATAGCTTCATCTACTTTTAGATATATTTCATTTCTATAGGCTTTTAAAATCTTTTCTTTTAATGACTCTACTTTTTCATGGGTATTTTCATCCTCTTCAGTGATATTTTTTAAACTTTTCAAAGCCTGATTAAATTCTTTCTTATTTAATAAATTCTCAGCATTGCCTAAAGCTTGTCTATTATTTTCAATAACCTCTAGATTCTTAAGTGCAGAATCTATAAATTTAGCTTCTAAAATATTAAATCCCATTAGAAAATCTAACTTTTCTTTTGCTTCCTCGTAACTTATCTTATAGTCTAAATAATCTTTTTTAATCTTATCTACTTCATTACTTATCATAGAATGAGTTTTTCCTTTTAATTTAAAAACGTCGCTTATTAATAAGTCTCCAGCAGCATTATTATAAATAACCAAAGCTTTTTCATAATCACCTGTGCTAAAAGCATTATTTATAGAAGTTTTTAATTGAGCTGCTTGTACACTTTTTCCGCAAAGTAAACCACCTAAAGGTATGCCTATAACTAAAACTATAGACAACATTACCTTCTTTCTTTTCATTTTTTAATTCCCCCCAAATTGGTATTAGTCTCCTAACAATAAGTTAGGAGATTTATCTTAAGCAATTATATAAGAATTATAACTTTAAGAAAAACTTTCAATATCTTTTCCATCCACGTATTTTAATATACCACAACTTTCTAATATCAAAAAGCCATTATATTCTCCCACTACTTCTCCTTTTAGCCTTTCTCCATTTTTCAGTGTTAAATTTACATCAGTACCATGAAAAGCTTCCTTTATCTCTTCTGCAATATTCCTTTTTCTATCCTTCTTCCATATATCTTCTGTATTATATACTATTTCTGGCTCTTTAAATTGCTCTTCTTCCTCTTCAATTATATTAATATTTCCTATATGATTATCATTCAAGCTACTAACTTCCTTAGTAGCATAAGCTTCCTTATACTCTTTATTTTTTCTTTCATCCCTGGCATCTTTCTCTTCACTTTTGGAGATAGTATTATTTACAATCTTTCTAGTGTTTTTACCATAACTTTGTGCATTAGTTTTATTGCTTGAATTTGCATATAGCTTTTCTAATGCTTTTATAATAATAGGTAATAAAATCTGAACCTTATCAAGAAGCTCTTCTTTTCTTTCCTTTTTAGCAAGAGCTCTTTCTGCTAATATTCTTCTTGCCCTTTTATTTCTTGGCCTTCTAACTTTTTTTGGAGAATCACTTTTAAGCATTGCTAGGGCTGTAGCAATAGCAAGTAAGGTTTTTAAATTTTTATTATCACCAGAGTACAGTAATGCTATTAACAATGCATAACTCAGCATAAGTATTCCACCTCCGTATAGAGGATTCTAAAATCTCTAAGGGTTTTCTAATTTCCATCTTAGTAGTAAGATGATACAATAAAGTTCCCTTTAATATATACTATTTTAGTTTGGCATTACTGTGCTTACTTGATAATAATTTTTATACTATTGCCATTCCTTCCATATATCTGGCTCATAGCCTACGGTAGCCTGCTTGCCATTTCTAACTATAGGAGTTCTATAGAGCTTTGGATTTTTTAACAGTATTTCTTCCTTAACACTGATGTTTCTTATATTTTCAATATTTAAAGTCTTATACTCCTTTGACTTAGTATTAATTAAATTATTTAAGCCTACTGCCGCTGACACGCTTTGAAGTTCTCCCTTGCTAAGGCCTTTCATGGATAAATCTATAAATTGATATTTTATATTTCTTTCTTTAAAGTATCTTTCAGCTTTTTTCGTATCAAAACACTTTTTTGTACCAAATATTTGAATATTCACCTTTACACTCCCTCAAGTACATAAACACTTCAATATATAATAGAGCTATCTATATGTAAATCTTCATTAATTATACCTAATATATTATACAGCAAAATAGAACATTCAAAAATTAATTATTTGTAATATTTTTGTTACCTGAATAAAAAAGTGGCTATAAGCCACTTTAAACCTAAGATTTATCAGGATTCACCAGATTTTTAGGATAATCTTTTGAGTAATGGGGTACTATGATTTCTTCTTCTACAATAACCTTTGTTGTAATTAGTAAGTTTACATAAAACTTAAAGCCTTTACTGATTAATACTGGATTTATAGCTTCTATTAAGGATATATCAAGCTCAAATCTATAGCCCTGCTTCTCTGCTTCTATTGGAATATATACCGTTGCCTCATGTCTGTCCTCAATCTCTCCCATAAATCTATACAGATTGCCTTTTTTACTTTCTAATTCAAATATATAAGGTAATTTATACCTAAAGCTAACCTTATAATATTCTTTCTTATCTGGTACTTCCATAATTTTTATAGTACTTCTTCTAATTCGTGGTCTTTTTAGAAGAACTTTTTCTACCTTTGCCCCTATTCGTATATGTCTTGGCACATCGATGCGAACTTCAGGAATATATCCCTCTCCTTGATGGCTGGAGATTACTCTTTTAGTTATTAAGGGCACATTTTTATATTTAGGTACTACTAATTCTTTTGTGTCATCTATACTTTCCTGTTCAATAAGCTCTTTATCCCCTTCATTTATATGCTTTTTTGATTCTTCTTTTAATTGCTGTAGCTGAAACTCCGTTAATTCCATCTTCTTTTCTAACTTCTCAATGGATTCCTTTGACTTCTCCAGTTGGGAAAGTAGTTCTACTAAATTGTCTTCTGTAGAAAATTGCTGATCTTCTGTAACTTGAATCATAGGCGGATAAAAAAGCTTAAAACTTTCAGATCCTTCTAAAACTAAAATTTTGTTTCCCTCTAAATAATTAGGATTTTCACTACTAATAGCAAAATTGTAGGTATGGATTTCACTCTTCTCTTTAATTTTATACTCTGTTGGATTGTACCAAAAGATTTCATCCCTTTCTGACACATATATACCTTTCTTTCCTTTCCAACAGGCATATAGTTTATTTTCAGCCTTCATAAATACAGTACTATCTTTAAAACTCTTGCTTTCAAAAAGCTTAGTGCTGCTTAATAGTTCTGCTCTATTACTAACTTCCACCACATCAACAGAATATTTTCCATCTTCCTTAGTTACATTTAATATATTAATTACACCATAAAGACTCTTTGCATCAAAGAAAAGAACATCTCCCGTAATTGTATAAAGTCTAACGAACCGTCCCCATCGATAACCATTATATCTACCAGTAATGACCTTTACCAACTCATTCTCAACAGTAAGAAAGTATAAATAGAGCTCCTTTCCCTTTAATCGCTCTACGGCATAGTGATCCTCTATATTGCTTACAAGATTAATGGGCTTTAGCTCCTGTATGTCAACCTTGTCACCGTCCCATATGCAATGACTCAGTACCCCCCTATCATTGCAATCCTCAGAGCTTTTAATATATAAAATATGCAGTAGATCTTCACATACTAAAGCCTTAAGTTCTTGTATTAACAGCTGCTTACCTTCAAACTGATATATGGTTGTACCATAGAAAGCCCCCTCTTTATACTTGCAATACTTAAGTTCCCTATCTTTATTAAAATAGATTATATGCAGCTGGTTACCATTTACATGTATTGTAAAACTAAGCACATCTTTATCTATTATTTTATTATCCGAGGAGATGCCATCTTTATCATCAATTGAATAGGCCAAGTCACTACTGTCTGTTATAAAAAATCGCCACTTTTTATCAAAAGAATCTACATATATCCAGGAATTTTTACTATTCATCACGTACCTCCTGTACATTTAGACTTTTAAAAGCTTGACCTAATTCCGGCTTCAATAAAGCTTTTACTAATATACATAAATATGAATTTTTTCTGTATTATGTTACCACAACTTTGAAATACCAGCATATTATATTGATATCTAACAAAAATTATCATTTCATTATCTCCTTTTATAGGTGGATAATAACTTAAGCAATTAAAAGGAGGTTCACCATGGCCCTTAAATTAAATAAAAATGTACCTAGGACAAATCTTATAACTATGAAGAAAACTAATTCACAGACAGAAAAAATCTACTGTATTGATGTTCCTAGAATTTTTGATCAATATTTGATAAAAAGAACCTTAGTATACGCAGAAGGCTTTGATACTGATAGCACTGACTGGGAACTTCGCAGCACTCCCCTTATTCGCCCTAAACGCTATTTATATTGCAGGGACTTTGATGTAAAGCTCACTTCCCTTGAAAAAACACCTCTAAAGCTAAAAGCAGGATATTACAGGGTGATTATTAATTTCGTCATATCCTTTTATGCTGATTATCTAGATGTTAAGGGAAATAAACGTAGTGAGTTCTATGAAATTAATCGAACTGAAACTATTCCTAAGTTCTATATACCGGATAGCCCTGCCCAAAGAAGATTTGGTTATGTTGAAAATAAAAATTCTATAAAACTTGAACTCTTAGCTCAAGCCTTAGATGGTAAACTCTCTATAGATAATAGAGGAGATGAAATTTTAGATATAACCTTAGACTTTCATCTAATAGTTAAATCGGAAATCAATGTACCACTCCTGGTTCCAAATTACGGTTATTATCCTCTTCCTTATAGCGCTTTTAATTCCAGTAGAAGGAATTATGTCTTGGAAGACTTTGAGGAAAAACCTACAGCTAAATTTTATCCAGATGAAAAACTTAAACTTATTACTCTATAAGTAACAATTATGTCCAAGCGTCATATTCTATATTAGGATTACTTAAAGATAATAACCAAGAGCACTAAAGATGATAAAGAAATACAATAAATTTTAAAAAAGGAGGAACACGTATGAATTCTGAAAACATTGAAAGATATTGCTATCATCCAGTACCAGGAGAAGCTATATTAAAGTGCGCTACTGGTGGAGCAGGTCCTTTCCCTGTAATTAATACAACTTTCTCTGATCCAATCCCTGTAGTTAGTGTTAACATTGACACTACAAGAATGTATAAGCCTACAGTATTATTAACCTTCACTGGTATAGTTTCTCTTCCTGTAGGTGTATCTGTTACTTTAAACTTCATTATAAAGAGATCTCGTGATGGCGAAGAAGCTCAACAGGTTGGAGGAACTTACACTTTCTCAACTCTAGCAGCTGTTTTAGAATCTGAAGCCTTCAGCTTCCAATTCTGCGACTGCAACCCATGCGCAGGCTGCTACACCTACACTGTTGAGATTTCAACAAATTCTGTAATAGATGTGGTTCCAGGGCTTACTATTCCTAACGCAACTCTTACTGCCTTAGCAGTAGACGGAAGATAAGCCTTATAATAGCTCGAGATTTATATCCCGAGTTTTTTGCGTTATTTTACAAAAGCCATTGACAAATAATGAAAAGAGCGTTATTTTATATTTGGATTAGCACTCATCAATTAAGAGTGCTAATAAAATTCTATGTAGGTATAAGGGAAAGTTCTAATATATTTTACATAAATATTTTCCGCTTTTTCTTTCATTACACTTTACATTTTAATTTCAAAATGAAAGGAGAATTATATATGCCAAAAAAACAATTTAAAGCAGAATCCAAAAGATTGCTAGATCTTATGATTAACTCAATCTATACCCATAAGGAAATTTTCTTAAGAGAACTTATTTCTAATGCCAGTGATGCTATCGATAAGCTTTACTACAAGGCATTAACAGATGACTCCATAACCTTTAATAAAGAGAATTACTACATAAAGGTAAGCGCTGACAAGGAAAAGAGAATTCTTAAAATTTCCGATACCGGTATTGGTATGACAAAGGAAGAATTAGATGAAAACCTTGGAGTTATAGCTAAAAGTGGTTCTTTTGCCTTTAAGAAAGAAAATGAAATAAAGGACGGTCATGACATAATCGGACAGTTTGGTGTAGGTTTCTATTCAGCCTTTATGGTTGCTAAGAAGGTTACTGTTATAAGTAAAGCCTTTGGCAGCGACGAAGCTTACAAATGGGAATCTGATGGAGTAGACGGTTATACCATAAAACCTTGCGAGAAAGACACAGTAGGTACAGATATTATACTTGAAATCAAGGATAATACAGAAGAAGAAAACTATGATGAATACCTTCAGGAATATAGATTAAGATCAATAATAAAGAAGTACTCCGACTTTATTAGATATCCAATTAAAATGGATGTAACAGAAAGCAGACTTAAGGAAGGTAGCGATAAAGAATATGAAGAGTATACCGTAGAAAAAACCATTAATAGCATGGTGCCAATATGGAAAAAGAATAAAAATGAGCTTACTAAGGAAGATTACGAAAACTTCTATGCAGAAAAGCACTACGGCTTTGATAAACCTTTAAGCTACGTCCATATTAGCGTTGACGGTATGGTAAGCTATAATGCAATATTGTTTATCCCAGAAAAAACTCCTTATGATTTCTATACAAAGGATTATGAAAAGGGTTTAGAACTTTACTCCAGTGGCGTACTTATTATGAACAAGTGCCCAGAACTATTACCGGATTACTTTAGCTTTGTAAAAGGAATAGTAGATTCAGACGACTTATCCCTTAACATATCTAGAGAAATCTTGCAACATGACAGACAACTTAAGCTTATAGCTAAGAACATAAAATCTAAAATTAAAAGCGAACTAGAAAGTATGCTAAAAAATAATAGGGACAACTATGTGAAATTCTATGAATCCTTTGGCAGACAGTTAAAGTTTGGAGTATACAATAACTTTGGTGCAGATAAAGATGTGCTTCAGGATTTATTAATGTTCTACTCTTCAAAGGAAAAGAAATTAGTCACTTTAGAGGAATATGTTTCTAGAATGCCTGAAGATCAAAAATACATTTATTATGCTTCTGGCGATTCCATAGAAAGAATTGAAAAAATGCCTCAAACTGAATTAGTGGCAGATAAGGGTTATGAAATCTTATACTTTACAGAAGACATAGATGAATTTGCTATAAGAATGTTGATGAGCTACAAGGACAAGGAATTTAAGTCCGTATCCAGTGGTGACCTTGGCATAGAAAACGAGGAAACTAAAGAAGATGATAAGAAGCAGGAGGAAAACAAGGATCTCTTTGATTACATGAAAAATGCCCTAGGTGACAAGGTAAAAGCTGTTAGAGCTTCAAAGAGATTAAAGACTCATCCTGTATGTCTATCTAATGAAGGTGAATTCACTATAGAAATGGAGAAGGTCTTAAGCTCCATGCCTGGCAATCCAGACATAAAGGCAGAAAAAGTGCTTGAAATAAACGTTAATCATGAGGTATTCAATGCCCTAAAAAATGCTTATGAAAATGACAAAGATAAGCTTAACCTTTACACAGAACTGCTATACAATCAGGCATTATTAATTGAAGGTTTGCCTATTAACGACCCAGTAGACTTTACAAATAAGATTTGTCAGATAATGAAGTAGCTTGCTTAATAAAGGCTTTTTCGCAATGTATTTGCGAAAAAGCCTTTAATTTCACCTTTACATCTAATTGAAGCTTTGAAGTATAAAGGCTATATTGGTTTAGCTTTACTTGAAGGATATTAAAAAGAGGACTATAATAAAATCAAAGAATTATAATAGTATTAGTGCCGTTAATCATAAAGGGGGAGTATATTTTATGTATAATGTCAAATCGAAAATCGCAACAGAATTCATAGATGATGAGGAGATACTAGACACTCTTGCTTATGCAGAGCAAAACAAAAGAAATCGTAAACTAATAGACAGTATTATAGAAAAAGCCAAAGAATGTAAGGGGTTAAACCATAGAGAAGCAGCAGTACTATTGGAATGTGACCTAGAAGATGAAAATGAAAAAATGTTTAAACTCGCAAAAGAGATTAAAGAAAAATTCTATGGTAATCGTATTGTTATGTTTGCTCCTCTATATTTATCAAATTACTGTGTTAACGGCTGTGTTTATTGCCCATACCATTATAAGAACAAACATATAGCAAGAAAAAAACTAACTCAAGAAGAGATTAGAAAGGAAGTTATTGCCCTACAGGATATGGGACATAAGCGTTTAGCTATAGAAGCTGGAGAAGATCCTGTCAATAACCCTATAGAATATATTCTTGAAAGCATTGATACAATATATAGCGTAAAACATAAAAATGGAGCAATCCGTCGTGTAAATGTAAATATAGCCGCTACTACAGTAGAAAACTATAAGAAACTAAAGGATGCTGGTATTGGAACCTACATACTGTTCCAGGAAACCTATAACAAAAAAGCTTATGAAGAACTACATCCTACAGGGCCAAAGCATGACTATGCCTACCATACTGAAGCTATGGACAGAGCCATGGAAGCTGGTATCGATGATGTAGGTCTTGGAGTTTTATTTGGACTTAATTTGTACAAGTATGATCTTGTAGGTCTATTAATGCACGCAGAGCATTTAGAAGCTACCATGGGAGTTGGACCTCATACTATAAGCGTTCCCCGTATCCGACCTGCAGATGATATAAACCCTGATGAATTTTCAAATGCTATATCCGATGATATTTTTGCTAAGATTGTAGCAATTATTAGAATAGCCGTACCCTATACAGGCATGATAGTATCAACTCGTGAATCCAAGAAAACTAGAGAACGTGTTCTTCAATTAGGGGTGTCTCAGATTAGCGGAGGTTCTAGAACCAGCGTAGGTGGATATGTAGAACCTGAAGAGGAAGATGAAAATTCCGCTCAATTTGAAATTAGTGATAACCGTACCCTAGACGAAGTAGTAAGATGGTTAATTGAGATGAATCATATCCCAAGTTTCTGCACCGCTTGTTACCGCGAAGGCAGAACAGGAGACCGTTTTATGAAACTTGTTAAATCAGGACAAATTGCAAACTGCTGTCAACCTAACGCCTTGATGACTCTTAAGGAATACTTAGAGGATTATGCCTCACCAGAAACTAAGATAAAGGGTGAAGCTCTAATAGCTGAAGAAATGAAAAAAATCCCTAACGAGAAGGTTAGGGAAAGAGCTCAAAAATATCTTTCAGAAATAATGGAAGGTAGAAGAGACTTTAGATTTTAATTAAAGGCACCTTTTGGTGCCTTTTTTGTTTATTTTTTGCTCTGTTGCTTAGCATAAAAAGCTTTCTTTCAACATATTTTTTAATTTCTTTTAATATTTGCCAACTGAGGTCATTTTTTGATATAATTACTGTGTGCATATAACATTTTCCAAGGAGGCTTTTAATGTGAAAAAATTCTTACTTATCTTTCTAATGCTAATTATTTTATTAGATGGCTTCAATGTATATGCCAATAAAGCTTCAAATTCCGTTTATTCAATGAATGATTTCAACTGGGAAATGAGTATTGGTGACTCACCAACAGATAACCTTGGAAATCCGATTATGGTAAAAGGAGAAAACACTCAAAATGAATGGTTACCTTGCAGCCTAATGAAAAATCAACTAGGAAAGATAAAGGAAGATTATCTTTGGCTAAGAACTACACTACCTAATACAACTTCAAAGGATGACGCTATCTTTATTATGACATATAACGTAGCTTTTCAAATTTATTTAGATGGAAAACTACTATATGAATCCGAAGAATTTAGCTCACTAGAGCATAACTATGCTAATGGCGCCCTTTGGAAAATTATTGACCTTCCTGAAGATTATTCAGGAAAAACTATTTACTTAAGAATGTATGGCTATAATAACTTTAATAATGGAGTTATTGCAAACTTTGAAATTGGACCTAAAGATAGTTTCCCGGAAAAACTTTTCAAGAGAGATATTATCACTGCAATAATATGTGGAATTTTTGTGTTTTTAGGAACCTGTTCTATATTAATTTATATATTCGCATGCATCTTAAAGAAAGTAAAAGTAAAAGAAAAAACAAAATCCTTTTTATATCTAGGGCTATGCTCTATAGATATGGGTTTTTGGTTAATTTCCCAAACTTTAATAATGCAGTATTTTTTAAACGCACCGGTATTTTGGAGCTTTGAATCTCATATTACCTTGTACACTATACCTATTTTCTTATGCTTCTTTTTAAAAAACATACTTAATAAAAAATTTAAATATCTTTTAAATATAATATCCTTTACTTTATTTTTATTTGCTGCAGTAAGTATTTTGGGAAGTTTCCTACACTTATTTCAAATATGTAGCACTTTAAGGTACTTTCATTTCATTTTATTTATTAATATTATTATAGTTATATACTTAACTTTATATTCCATACTTAAAGGCAATAAATTAGAAAAAATCTTTGATATTGGTCTTATTATCCTTCTTGTAGCTGCTATTATAGAACTAGGTAGATGGTACATAACTAATACTAATATTTTTAAATTTACTATACAGTGGGCAGCATTATTAGTTATGTCTATCCTATCATTTGCTCTAATTTTCTATTTTATAGAAACCGAAAATCAATTAAAAATATACAAAGAAAAAGTGCAATTAAAGGAAGAAATATTAGAAGAGAAGAAAAAACTATTACAGCAAATGTCAAATTATGATAAGATGAAAAACGACTTATTTGTTAATATTTCTCATGAGCTTAGAACCCCTCTTAATATAATTCTAAGTTCTTTACAATTATTAAAACTTTATACCGATAATAATCAAATATACTCTAAGGATATAGAGTTTCCAAAATATTTACAAGCAATGAAGCAAAATTGCTATAGATTACTTCGATTAATAAACAATGTCATAGATATATCAAAATTTGACTCCGGACATATGAATCCAATTTTTAAAAGACAAGACATAGTATCAGTGATAGAAGATACCGCACTATCTACGGTAGATTATATGAAAAATAACGACATTGATTTTTATTTTGACACCAATACTGAGGAAAAATATATGTGCTTTGATAAGGACAAGGTTGAAAGAATATTATTAAATTTACTTTCCAATGCTGTTAAATTTTCAAATCCATTATCAACCATTTCCGTACAACTAATAGATAATGGAGATTCTGTGTCTATTATTGTAAAAGACACCGGAATTGGAATGAATAAAGAAACTCTTAAAACTATCTTTGATAAATTTACACAGGCGGATAAATCTCTTAGCCGTTGTCATGAAGGTAGCGGAATGGGGCTTTATCTTGTAAAATCACTTGTAGAAATACATAAAGGTACAATTACCGCGGAAAGCGAATATGGTAAAGGTAGCACCTTTACTGTTACTTTGCCAGCTAATTTAGAAGAATCACCGGCTAAGGATACAATAAATATTCCCTTTACTATTCCTGAAGTTGATAAGGTTCATGTAGAGTTTTCAGATTTAATCAAAATTCAAATTCCAGAGAGTGTTTAAGTATATAGCAATATAAAGAAAGAGTAAAGCCACTGATCCAGTAGTTTTACTCTTTCTTTTTACATGAATTTTATTAACTCTATATTTCATTCACATATTTAAATATTATCATTGTGCTATAATTTATATAAGTAAGACTTTATAAGTAAGTGGAGGGTTATTATGAGAATCGGCACTTCAAAAAACTCTAGTGATGTTGATAGAGCCTGTGTGGAAAGGCTAGGTATACCTTTAATGGTGCTTATGGAAAATGCCGCCCTGAAGGTGGTTAAACATCTTAATATTGATGAATATTCAAGCTATGTAATTATATGCGGTGCTGGTAATAATGGAGGAGATGGCCTAGCTGCAGCTAGACATCTTTATGTTTTAGGAAAAAAGGTAGAAGTTTTTATAGTGCTAAATGGTAGCGGCAATATGAGTGAATGTTGCAAAGCTAATTACAATATATTAAAGAATATGGGTGTAGAAATTAATGAGGTAAGCAAAGATGAGAATCTAGATAAATTAAAGACTTCTTTGTTAGAAGCAGAGGTAACTGTAGACGGAATTTTTGGAACAGGTCTAAATAGAGATGTTGAAGGAATATTTAAAAAGGCCATTGAAGCCATAAATGAATATAGCAACTATACTGTTTCTATTGATATCCCTTCCGGAATGAACGGAGATAGCGGAAAAATCTTAGGATGCTGTGTTAAAGCTGATAAAACCATTTGTTTTGAATTCTATAAGAGAGGATTTTTAAATTACAAAAGCAGTGAATTCACTGGAGATATAATGGTAGAGTCTATAGGTATTCCTCAAAGTACCCTCAATGAGTTTCACAATAATGAATTTATTCTAGAAAAGTCACATATTAATAAAAACCTTAAACCAAGATCTAAGTATGGGCATAAAGGCGATTATGGAAGAGTTGTCATTATAGCTGGCTCGGAAGGTTTTTCAGGAGCTGCATATATAGCAACGGAAGCAACAGTAAAAAGCGGAAGCGGACTTGTTACCTTATGCTGCAGCAGAGATATTCAAGAAATTCTAAGCTCCAAACTTTCAGAGGCTATGACCTGTAACTATGAAAATACAGAAAGGCTTTTAGAGCTTATAAATAACAGCGACGCCATAGCTATAGGTCCAGGCCTTGGAAACAATGAAGGAACCCTAGAACTGTTAAAGCTTGTTATTGAAGAATCGAAGTGTCCAATAATTATTGATGCCGATGGACTTAATGTCCTTTCCAAAAATCTAAATCTTTTAAAGAAGTCTAAAAACCCTATTATAATAACTCCCCATCCCGGTGAAATGTCAAGGCTTACTGGGCTAACTGTAGCAGAAATTAATTCTTCTAGACTGGATATAGCGAAGAAATTTGCCCAAGAACATAATATAATTGTGCTTTTAAAAGGCTATGAAACAGTTATTACTGATGGCCATAAGCTTTATATAAATCCAACTGGCAATAGCGCCATGGCATCAGGAGGCATGGGAGATTGTCTCACAGGTATTATCGCTTCTTTTGTAGCCCAAGGACTTTCACCTTTAGAGGCAGCAGCCTGCGGAGCCTATATTCATGGATATGCTGGTGATAGACTTTCCAAGGATAGATATTGTGTTAATGCAAGGGATATAATTGAAGAGATACCTTATGTTATGAAAGAAATAATTTGCGAAAAATAGATTTATGTAAAGAAATAGCTGTTACTAAACTAAATTGTCTAGTTTTGTAACAGCTCCTTTTATGCAAACTTCATTTATTACATTATGTCAAACAACCTAATCTGCTGATCCTCAATTTTGAATCTAGAAGCTACTAGAATATTAACCTTGTTAGATGTCTAGAATAAATATATTGATATATTTTCTTATGGAAGGTGGCTACATATATATGTTTAAACCTGCTCAATTTTATATAGTGGTAGGCAATTCTAGTTTTATTGTAAGAAAGGAAGGTTCTAATATAAATACAGAAATCTATCTTGAAACCTTCGCCCCATATGTTCCACCCTATCACCATTTATTTGATGAAGATAAATGCTCCTATCTTATGGACATAACAAGTCAAATAAAAAAATTAAAGATGAAAAATATAACTATTATCTTACCAGATGACTGCATAGATCTTGCGGTAGAGAAAAAAATATTAACGGGCTTTTTTACAGATAACGGCATCAGTAAAATACAATTTACTTTTCAATGCTTTCTCTTAAGCCTAGAGAATAAAAAATATATATCTATTTCTAAAACTACAAGGACTTTAGTCATGCATTACATTGCTTACAAAGCTGCTCTTGCCACTCGCTATTATGACTTAAATAATACCACAATCGAGGAAGTAAGTCAGGATTTAAAAAATATCCATAGCCAGTGTAAATACAATGATATACCGGTTTTTATAAACAATGTTAATGATAATATGGAAGCCTTTAGCTCCCTAGGCACCTTAGTTTCCTTAGATGATATTTTTACTAATGCCATGAAGTTATAAGTAATTATTATCTATGTTATAATGAGAGAAAAACCTTATAATACTTAATTGGTTTTTCTCTCGTTTTTGCTTTTCTTAGCTTGTTAACGATGAGCTCCTCATGGTTATATAATTTTATTAATTATTTTATGTAGAAAGTTTGGTGATTTGAGTGTTTAGATTAGGATTGGATATCGATGGATGTATTAACGACTTTAGTAGTTTAATATACAAATATGCCAGTGTTTTTAGTGAAGATAAGGGCATTTATAAAGAATTTGATATGAGTGACTACTACCTTGAACGATTCTACGGATGGTCCCAATATATGTCTCATGAATTTTGGACAAGGTATTATAAGCTGGCCTTAGAAGAGACAGTGCCTCTACCCGGTGCTAGAGAAACTATTTCTGAGCTTAAAAGTAAAGGCGTGAAAATCTATTTAATTACCGCAAGGAAAGAAAAGTATAGAGAAATCACCGTAAACTGGTTAAAAAGCCACCAAATCCCCTTTGATAAGCTCATTATGTCTAGTGAAAAAGCTACTGTCTGCTTAGAAAATCATATAGATATTATGGTAGAAGATGAGCCTGATAACTGCAAATCAATATCAAGTAGTACTAGAGTTTTGTGTATGGCTTATAAATATAACGAAGGACTTGAAGCATTAGAAAATATAGAACGTGTCTCTGATTGGACTGAAATTTATAATATAATTATGCAGCACATTAAGGCTGAAGAAGTTATCTAGAGAGCTTATCTTGCAACACTCCAACAGAATTTTAATAAATTATATTAGAGTTAGCCTTAGTTAAAAAATATTATTTCAATGGAACCATTTATGGCCTTCCCCATAGGATATTATTAGCTAAGGCTAACATTCTTTTTTAGTTAACCTTTTAGAATAAAAATTATTAAACAATTTTGTTAGGAGTGTAATTGATGGATTCAAATACTTCCCCTCATATTTATTTAAAGGAAAGCAAGAAAAAGATACTGTATTCAATTGGTTTAGTAGCTATTCTATTCATTTTTAAGCTATTTGGAGGTATCTTTGCCAATAGTCTTGCTTTATTAAGTGATTCTTTACATCTAATCACCGACTTTTTTGCACTTATAATCAGTTGGATTGGACTAAAATTGTCCTCTAAACCAGCAAATGCTAAATACACCTATGGACATTACAGGCACAGTATATTAACAGCCTTAATTAACAATATTCTTCTAATATGTATATCTATTTTCATATTATATAAAGCCTATTTAAGATTCCTTAACCCTGTGGCTGTAGAATCCTCACTAATGATTATCTTTTCACTGCTAGGAATTATTGTTAACACATTAATTCTTCTTAACTTAAAAAGCAATGCAAATAATATAAATGTAAAAAGCGCCCTTCTTCATTTTGCTGGAGATGCTGTGGCAGATATATCTGTATTAGTAGGTGCAGTGGTGATTTATTTCTCCAAAATATCAATCATAGATACCATACTTAGCCTTATTTTATCACTAATAATACTAAGAAGTGCTGTAAAAATGACTATAGACTGCATCAAAATTTTCTTGGAAGCAAGCCCTAAAGATATATCCCTAGAAGATTTAAAATCTACCCTTAAAGGGCTTGAAAATGTTATTGATGTTAAGGATCTTCATCTTTGGAGCCTATCTCAAGAGGTAATTGTCATGACTGCTCATATATCCACAACATTAAAAGATCCATTCCAAAGAGAAGACCTTATACATCAAATACAGCATCTTTTAAAAGAAAAATTTAATATAAGCCATTCAACCATTCAATTAGAAAGCTCACCATGTAGCAGCTGCTTTCATAGCAAGGCAGACCATAAGGAAAAATGTTCTTTGTGCATAGATGCCAATAAGCATCACTGTTAAAACTTTATCTTATAAAAAGCGAATTCTTCGGAACTCGCTTTTTCCTTTAAAAATATTGACAGCTTAATTTATTGGTATAAAATGGAATATATAACTTTTTAAACTTTTAGGGTGTGATTAAATGAATAAACTTTCTATCTTACGAATAATATTCTCAATACTGTCTCTATTTCTAATCCTTACTTTATCACCATTTGGTATCAAAAATGATGATTACAATAATAAAGATCTATATAGAGCTGTAGTATTAGAAACACTAGAATCAGATTCCACTGATACTCAAAAAATCAAGGTTCTTGTGGAAGAGGGCAAATTTAACGGAAAAGAATTTAATATTAATAATACTTTAATGCTATCGGACAATCTACTTACTTTAAAGAAAAATGATAAGATTGTATTACTAATTAATGAATATGAAGATGGAAGCTTAGATATTACAACTTATCAATATGTAAGAGAAAAAAAGATATTACACTTAGTCTTATTCTTTATATTATTAGTTTTAATTGTAGGTGGATTTAAAGGTGTACACGCTGTCCTTTCCGTAGCCTTTACTATAGCAGTAATATCCATCTTGCTTATTCCTAGATTAATAAGAGGAGATAATCCTATAACTGTAACAATCATTTGTAGTTTAATAATTGCCTTCTTTTCTCTTATTATTCAGCAAGGCTTTAGTAAAAAGACCTTTTCTTCTCTTATAGGAACCTTAGGTGGAGTATCCATAGCAGGAATAGTTACGCTAATAATGAGCAAATCCTTACAGGTATCTATAAACTCAGAAGATGCCATTGGATTAATGCAAGTTACTCAAGGTTATAATTTTAATTTTCAAGCTCTGTTGTTTTCAAGTATTGTTATTGGCGCCTTGGGGGCAAACATAGATATGAGCATGTCCATTGCTACAGCAATGAACGAGCTTAAAGAAAGCACTCCTTCAATATCAAGAAATGATTTAATTAGAGCTGGAATGAATATTGGCAGGGATGTAATTGGTACAATGTCTAACACTTTAGTTTTAGCCTATGTTGGAAGTGCCTTAGTTAGCTTAATGATTTTCGTTGGCTATAATGTAAATTTAAGCTATATCATTAATTTAGAAGATATATCTATGGAAATTTTACGTTCTCTTGCCGGAAGTATAGGCATTATATTATGTGTGCCTTTAACAGTTTTTGCAAGGGCCTTTATGGATTAAATATCTTAAGCTTATAACTCCTTCAAAATTATCTGTCCTTTACAACTGCTTTTACATAGCAATCACCAGCTATTTTCAATGCAACATATATAAATTATTTAGTAATATTTTTGGAGGAGTAAAATGAATAATATCTTATTTGCTTTTAGTGTAACACTTTTAGCCGGACTCTGTACCGGTATAGGAAGCGCCATTGCTTTCTTTGCAAAAAAGACCAATACTAAATTTCTTTCCATAAGCCTTGGATTCTCAGCAGGGGTAATGATCTATGTATCAATGGTTGAAATATTCTTTAAAGCAAAGGAGTGTCTTACCACTGAATTAGGTGAAAAAACTGGCTCTTGGGTTGCTGTAATAGCCTTTTTTGGCGGAATGCTACTTATAGCTCTTATCGATAAGTTTGTACCAACTGCTGAAAATCCTCATGAGTTATATAAGGTTGAAGATATAAATAGTAAAAATGCATCTTCAGATGTTAAACTTTTAAGAATGGGCCTCTTCACCGCCTTAGCCGTTGGTATTCATAACTTTCCTGAAGGCCTAGCAACCTTTATTTCCGCCTTGCATGAAACATCAATCGCTATACCAATAGCTGTAGCTATAGCTATCCATAACATACCGGAAGGAATCGCGGTGTCTGTGCCTGTTTACTATGCTACAGGGGATAGAAAGAAAGCCTTTCTTTACTCTTTTCTATCAGGCCTTTCTGAACCTGCAGGAGCACTAATAGGTTATTTAATATTAATGCCTTTTATCAATGATCTTATGTTTGGTATTATCTTTGCCGCTGTTGCAGGAATCATGGTGTTTATATCACTAGACGAACTTCTTCCTTCTGCCAGGGAATATGGAGAGCATCACTTATCAATATACGGCTTAGTGTCTGGTATGGTGGTTATGGCTATAAGCTTGTTGTTATTTATATAATTTAAATTCAACCTAAATAGAATCTATATATAAAATATGGGACAACCTGTCTGGATGTCCCGTATTTTTTATTTACCTTGCCTATTTTTCCTATATTTATTAAAACGCCTTAGCAAATCGGGATTCTCTTTAAAAAAGCCAACTAAATCCCTTAAGCCCATCAGAATTTCTTCATTTATAGTATGCTCAATTTTTTCTGTTTCTTCTAACAAACCTTCTTTAACATTTAGTAAGGTTAAAAACTCCTCCACAAGGTTATGCCTCTCAAGCAAGGCCTTACCTATTTTGATTCCTTCCTCTTCAAGCATTATTACCCCATATCGTTCATACTTTATTAGTTTTAATTCTGCTAGCTTATGTATCATCTTGCTTACCGATGGTGGCTGAACATGCAATGCATTAGCAAGATCATTAACTCTAGTAAAGCCAGTTTTATTAGAAAGCCTATAAATCATTTCTACATAATCTTCCGCTGAAGGAGAGAGTAAGTCCTTATCCCTTTTCATATATTCGCTAAAAGTATAAAACTCATCCTGTGACACTGTCTTCCCACCTTACGAATTCTTTATTTTTATTATATGATTTCTATGCTTTAAATATGGATTTTAATGATTAATTAAAACTGAGTAACTCAAAAGCATGATAGAAATAAAAGTACAGTAAAAAAGTGTTTAAATACTTTTATTAGACTTCCGTAAGCCAAGAAGTAATGGAAGCTTATAAATTTTTTACTTAATGATATTTTCATCTTATCTTAGCCTCTTCTTTTTTTATAAACAACTCTCCCTTTGCAGTATAACTAAGTATATATATTAAAATAGGATTTAATCCATTTGTATATAAAATAATTAAAGGTATTAAAAAACAAAGAACAAAATTAAATTTTATTAAGAATGAACATAATAGAAGCAATGCTATTGAAATCAAAGGCATTAATATAGCTTCTATTGCAACTTTTGAATTTACTTTATTAGTTATCAGGCAAATAAACAATATTAGGGCAAGTAAAAGTTGATAAGCCATTTGAGATACAAATAAAAGGGATAAGTCATTAAACATAGTTTTGCTAGATTTATAGTAACTATCATATAGGGCTAATGTTCCACTAATTAATGTATAAATTAGACCTGTTATTAAAATCCACTTAATGATTTTATTTTCCTTATGTTCTCTATATACAATATAAGTCAATATCAATTGCATAATAATTGGAAATGTACAAGGTAAATACTTATAAAGCTCTAAGCATTCAGAGAAAGGATATACTCTATCCATAAGTATTATTAAACAGTGGTGAATTATAATATATGTTATAAAAAATATAATAAAGTTTGTCTTTTTCATAAGGTAATGACTAGTAAACAGCATACTATGAAAAATATAATGATATTTTGGTTCACATTGACACTAGTTAATATTGGATGTGGAATTTATATTGTTTCTAAAATAGCTGATATACTGAAATAACATCCTTTTTAAATAATGTGATTTTATAGCATATGAGAAAATACCAAAGTTTAATGCCCACTGCAAAAATAAAGCTCTGCAGTGGGCATCTTTTACTTCATATTAGATTTTAACGATATGAATTTATACGCCAATTAATCAAAATTATTTTCTCTCTCAACTTTTAATACCTGCCCTGAAACAGCATCCACATGAACTTCATACACACCTGATTGGGTACGTATATCAATTTCATAAACTAATATACCATTTTCAAAATCCAACTCAATTTTAATAACTTGACCGGGAACTCTCTGCAAAGCAATTTGAACCGCAGTCTCGCTATTAATTCGGTAGCTTCTCCAATAATTATCCCATATTAAGTTATTGTATCCATTGTTGTAGGCGTTGTAGAACATTAAGTAGACTCCTTTCAAAGATTAAAAATTCAATATTACTATATTGATAAAGCTACCGAATTGTTACAACATTATGTGGTCACTAAACTAGTCCAAGTCTTAACACCAACAATACCATCTACCTTTAACCCTTTTCTTCTTTGATAATCCTTAACACAGCCTTCAGTAATAGGTCCAAAGTCTCCATCCACTGGCACCGCCCCTACTAACTGTTGAACAAAGCTAACGGCAGCTCCCTTACTTCCTCTCTTTAGGAGGGGCATCTTCTTTATACAAATCTTAGTTCTTGGTCCCAATATATTATCCTCCACTAGCTCTTTACCTTCATAGTCTCTAATACCTAGAGAATTGCATAAACCTTGGAACTTCCTTATCTTTTCGCTGTCATTATCAGCTGCAGCCTCATTGAGACTTACATTGTCATACTGATAAAGTTTATTCTGTTCAATGATGCTTATGAGCTTCTGAGCATACTCAGGGTCTGTGGCATAACCACATTTATATACCGATTCACAAGCCTCCTTATATTCCTTACACTTTCTCACAGGCTCATAACGGCTAGTGGCTAGTAGCTTATTATGATCCATTATGCTGTCATAATAGCTATCATACGCCCTAAAATCCGCACTAACTACCTGCTTTTTGCCCTTGTACCATTCAGTAGTCTGAATAGTAATCCTTTTGCCCTTCCAATCAGAAAAAGCCTTTATTCCAAAGAGATTTTTGGCTTTAATAGCAAGCTGACTAGTTCCCCAACCGCTTTCCAGGATGGCCTGTGCAATAGTAAGACTTGGAAGAACATTATAGTTCTTATAACCCTGTAGGGCTCCTTCTTTAATAGAATTAATAAATACTGCTTTATCCATATTATCTAAACC
The DNA here is from genome assembly GCF_900095445.1 of Clostridium sp. N3C. GTDB lineage: Bacteria > Bacillota > Clostridia > Clostridiales > Clostridiaceae > Clostridium_AU. The sequence continues at coordinate 30,959 of NZ_FMJL01000016.1, read as the reverse complement.
TCCTTCAATATTAAATACACAAAGGAGGTGAACTTTTATCTAAAAATAAGAACTTTAACTATAAAATCTTCATGTAAAAAAGACACCTTTTACGGTGCCTTTTCATTTATATATCATTCTTTATCTCTAAAGAAATCTTCACAGAACTTATGCCATTTTTCCTTATATTCTTCATGAGATAATAATTGAAGATCATAAGGTGAATAAACCTTCCTTTTCCTAGCCTCTTCAGCAAACTCCTCTGCATAGTCTGATGCTTCTGTTAAGAAACCTCTTACCCTAGAATATCCATTTGCAACTGCACAATAAAGTCTAGTATGGCCATCTTCAGATACAAAACGATCATTAATTTTAGCCAAAGGGATACAGATATCCTCTTCACTGTTTATGAAGCTTTCAATTGCTTTAACCTTTTCCGCATCAACAAAAAACTGTGAAGGTTGAATATCCTTAATATTTATATAGAAAGTCTCTTTAGGTGGAAAGGATTTTATCAATCCCATATTTTGATTGTAAAAATTTACAATATGTTCAGAATAAAACCTAAACTCGTCTATTAGTTCATCTAAATCAACCTCTTTATCAGCGTATACAATAGCCGAATCTTTATTTATTATTCTAAAACTGCACTTATACTTTCCATCCACAATAAAGGCACCATGTTGCCTTAGGATATCTTTATCAAATCTATCATCGTCATATGAATTTATTCTCTCAATTTCATTACTCATCCTTTTTATTCAACTCCTAACTACTGAAATCATGCTATCTTATTAGGGTAAGAATTAGACAATATAGATAATTAATTTTTTATAGCATATGAACCCTTACTGAAACTCTTTTTTGCAGAAAAACTGTTCCCAAGCTAAGAAGTATAATAAATATGCCCAAAATGCTTACATATTGCAAATTAATATCATTGAATAAAAAGTAGTTTAGTCTTTGGCCAAATGCAAACTTATTACTAGCATCCATGAAAACCAATCCGCTAAAAAACAATAAATAGTTTGAAAAGAGGCCATGAGCAGCCATAATCCTTTCCACTCTAAGAACTACTAGGAGAAATAAGTAAGACAAAAAAACTGTTATAAAGAAAATTAAAATAAAATACAATAGGGCTTGAAATGAAAATAAGCTAATATTTATCCCTGCAAGAAGGAGTATTAATAATACTGGTATCAGTACGACAATAAATATTTCTATAGTAGTCGAAATCACCCTTGAAAGAAAAATAGCAGTAAAGTGACATTTCTGATGTATGATATTTATCAAATAGTCCATACGAATTTCCCGCTCTATTTCACTAATAATTTGTCCGATAACTCCCGTTAGAATGAACCACATAAATATTCTAAAGATTAGATACTTATCGGAAGTAAATTTATTATGATTTGTACTATACTGTGCAAAAATTAATCCCAAGAGAAAAAATACGTCTGTGGCATAGCTTAGGAAATAATCCAAGGCATACTTTTTATTCTCTTGTACCTTTTTTATTAAATCAACTTTCACTAAAGATAGAAGGCCATCACACATGAAAAATTTTTCCCTCCTGATATAATCTTCTAAGGTTTATTTTAAATGTAACAAACATCAGGTTTAAGTATATAACAAATTGCAAACCCAATATGGCAACAGAATCCATTGGAATATGGTTGCCGCTTAATATGGATATAATTATCTTATTCAGCGTTGAAAAAGGAAATAAAACAGAAATCGCCTTTACTCCATAAAAAATACCAGAAAAAAATAATACCACATAGTATAAAACATTAGAAAGGGAACTAATCCTCTTATAAACTAAAGCAAAGCTTCCAATTACTCCTCCAATAATATACATAATAATAGTTGTAATAAAGATAAAAATGAATATCTTTAGAAATTGAATGAAAGAAACCTGAGGTGCCATATTAGATACTAAGGCAATTACTATAAATATGATGGCACCCTTCATAAAATCCATAAGGATCTGAATAAGGTTTGTCATAGCAAGTATTGAAAAGATACTAACCCTACTTGACAAAATGTTGCATAAGGTCCTATCTGCAATCTCATCCTCCAATTATATAGGCAGTATTATCTAAACCATGAAGAGACCAATACCATGTGAAAAGTAAGAAAAACAAGCTTTTATTCTCATTATCAAAGAAATCAATCAGTCCCATGAATAATAAAACATATCCCAAATTAGCAAAAAGGATATTAACTTTATAGTTTTTAAATTCAGAGATACTTCTTCGTAATTCTATGTAATAATTATGAAGCATTTTCATTCCCTTTCCTTATGCTAAGAATTTGCACCTTATCCATTTGGTAAACATGAGAAAGCTCATGATTTATCAAATCTGAATCATGGGTGGTTATTAGAATGGTACTACCCTCTTCTCTCAACTCACAAAGCTTATTAATAAGCACCTGCTTTGAATAATCATCCAGTCCATTGGTAGGCTCGTCCAAAGCAAGATACTTAGGTCTCAATATCATAGCAAGTATTATGGAAAGTTTCTTCCTATTTCCCTGTGATAACTCACTTACCTTTTTATTTATGTGTTCAGAAAACTTAAATTCATCAATATAACGTTTCAGTTCCTCTTCCTTAGTTTTATATTTTATTTTGTTGATCCCCAGCATTTAATGTATGTTTTCCAAGGCAGTTAAGTATTCATAAAAGCCCTTTCCGCTTTCTAATACAATATGGCTGTTTTTCCGCATATAGGAACTTTTATTAGAAAATCCATCAATGAATACTTCCCCTTTCGTTTGATAGATAAACCCACATATAATATGTATAAGGGTAGACTTCCCTGCCCCATTACTTCCTACAAAGCAGTTTATAGTTTTATCCTCTATTTTTAATTCTTTTACATCTAATACTGGAACATCTTTATAGATTTTTAGTAGATTTCTTATCTCTATCATATAATCCCCCTAACCTTATAAGCCCTTTTCCATTATCATTCAGTTTTCTTAGATTTCAGATACTTCTATACCAGAGCACTTATCATGAAAAAAGCTTATTTCATTTTCTATCCTTAAGTTTTTCATACATCCAAATTCAAAGAACTCTTCCCTGTTATTTCCATTTTAATGTTGCTATATTATCATAAAATTCAACAAATTTCAAAATAAAAACTCTTTTACTTAAATAATACTATTAACCATAAATACCTGGAGCTATAATTCAGTTGAAGATGTAAAAGATCTGATTAGCGACTTGGATAGTGATAGGAATATTTTAATTTCTACCATGCTTAAGAGTAAATTAAAGGTTGAAAAGGGAAGCAGTACAGGGGTAAGCACTATAAGCAGGGAAAGCAAATAATTAATTTAATTCAAACAATAAAAATTATTAAAAAAATCTATTAGGTATACCTACACTTATGATTTTATTGCCATAAACAAAGTTTTGACGACACCTTTTTGCACTTTCAAGTGACTTATATTTATCATATAATTTTTCGTTTAAAATATGTATTTTCTGATTTGAAGATCCTCTAATACCAAGATTATCATTTAATTCATCAATATAAACACCATCTATCAAAACATCAATATAAGGTAGAGCTTTGGAATAATTCTTTTCAATAGTATTAAAGTCGTAGCCAGTATAAACTAAAATATCTTCAAACCTTAATTTGCGCAGTTCCTGCAATAAAATATATAATTCTTCTACTTGATAAAAAGGTTCTCCACCGGTTATAGTTATACCATCTGCTTTAATATTATTTTCTCCTATGTAAAGTACAAGATCCGCAATGCTTATATCTTTGCTTTCATCCCTTTCCCACAGTTCAGGATTAGAGCATTTTTTACAGTGATGTGGACAACCAATTAGCCAAAGGCCTATGCGCTCTCCAGGACCTAATGTTTTTACTGGATATAAAATTCTATCAATCTGCATATTCCACCTCAAAGGTTAAATCAGCAAAGGTTATTTTATCAGAACAATGTATAGGTGTCTTTGTTAATTTAGGCATCCGTTTTCCATTAATAAAGGTTCCAATAGGAATCACAAGTTGCTTATCTGCAGATACCAGATTTAAAAGATTAGATTGAGAGGTAACATGTGCTGTTGTAAGCTCTATGTTACTTCCCTCTACTTTTTCCTTTTGTAGTTCGCTTTCCTCAACAGGTATGACAAAGGAAAGATCAAAACCGCATTTTTCGCACTCTAAGTTATTTATATTATTAATATGATTGCAATTTTCACAAACCCTAACTTCACTCATCAAACATTCTCTTCTTTCTATTTCTTACTTCTATTCTTCTATCCGAAGACTTTTTAAAGTCTGCAAATCTAACATACTTCTCCTCAGGTGGCAAGAGCTTCTTATCCCTTATTATGATGCCGTACTGTTGCAAGCCTTCCTTAACTTTATTATAATCTGGGCAAAATCTCTCCATATCAGTTTTTACAGCAGCAGTAGATCCATTTGAACCATTCTCATTTTTCTTACCTACCACTTCAAGCATCATAGCTCCACTTTCAGAGGATGCAACAGTTATAGCCGAGTTATTAGAGTAATCAAAGTGCTGCTTTATAATTTTTCGCTTATTAAGAACTTCATTCTCAATTACAGCATAACCTAATTCTTGCATTACTTTATCAATGCATTCTGCAACATATTCTCCTACTTTTTTGCTTTGAACTACTTCTAACATTTCTCTTATTTTTTTCTTTAATATTTCTATGTTCTCTGGCACTTCTTCACATTGGCCATATATTTCATTGCTCAATACAATATATTCATTGCGCAATCTTAGCATTTCCTCATTGTTATATCTAGATTGCTTTTCAACTAAGTAAGATTCAAAGTTTATTTTCATCTGACGAATCTTATAATTATCATCTAAGGAGTGGTTATTCATAATAGCATCATACTTAGCTTTTTCCTGTTCAAATTCATCACAGTCCATAAGCTGCTCAATAATGGAAGTATAAGTTTCCATAACACTATCAGAAATATTACTAATGCTTACAGGACCTTCCCATTCTGTGTTTATAAACTCTATTTCACGGCTATCCTGCAATTGCTGATTGTATTGAACATTCAGCTCTCTCATTAGATGATTGATTTGTGTAGATAAGTTTTTGATTCTAATAAATCTATTTTCATAAGCATTCAAAATGTCTGCTAAGATTTCACTATCACCTTTGATTTCATAGCTCTTGTCTATTGTTGATCTTAGATCTGAAATTAATTCATTCAATTGATTTATCAAAGTTTTAGTTTTTACCGCACTGTGCGCCATTGAGATATAACTCTCTAATTTACTGAAATCTATTTTTGAAATAACATCATCACTTTTTTTAATGCAATCTTTGATGGAGGAAGTTATTTAAACACATCTTTGATGCTCTAGTTCTGCTTCTAATTGTTTTTGTATTATAAGCAATCTTTGTCTTTGAAGTTGAAACTCTGAATATTTAGGACCACTCATTATTCCCAAACCGCCTTTTCATATATTTTCATCCAACTTTCAACCTGTTTAGCATATCCTAATGAATAAATCCACATAATAAACATTGGATTAGAAATTAAATCTTGACATATTCTTGCTATGTAATTAAAGTCATTCATTTCTAAATCATCAATGAAGTCTTCTAAGTTTACATACTTCTTCTTATTATAGTCAAAGCCTATCTCTGGATATAAGATGTACATGAGAGCAAAATAGTACTCACTTTTATTTTTCTGTATCTGTTCAGTTATAAACTTAATTTCAGCTTTTAAATCATCATTAAAATTGTTACTTTCAATAAATTGTAACAAGCAACCTTTTGAAATTAACTTCCAAATATCAGGATCTATTTCAGGGATTTTTTCTTTCATTGCCGCGCCCAAAGCTTGTAAATCAGGATATACCTTACCTTTAAAGCATAAGGGAGCATGAGGATTAAGTATATATATCATAGAAAATACAGCTACATCTTTGTCTTCAAACTCTTTAACATCAGCAATTTTGTTTACGTATTCCTCACCATATTGAATGATATTCTTTTCGACCAAACCTCTATACAAATGTTTAGTAGCATTTTCCCAATCATTAGCAAAGGCCATACTGATTTCATCCAGTCCATAGTACTTGTTATAATTGAAAGTATATGGCTTTATTCCCTTATGAGTCTTTCTTTCCTTAATTTCGACATCTTCCTCATTCAACCAGCGAACAACCTCATCATACCCCCATCGATTATTTCTATCTTTTACTGTAAGTCCTCTTATTAATTGCTGCATTCTTGGAGGTACAGTAGCAGGGATCTCCAAAGGCTTATTGATGGTCTGGTAAAGTATCTGCATGTCAGTCATCCCCAAAAAGGGATCCTGTCCAATTACAAGATGAAGTAATGTAATACCGAAAGAATAATAGTCTGATTGCCTTGATACAAAACCATTGGAAGCCTCTGGTGCAGAATAACCCAAAGTTCTTGATATTGAAGTTGCTCTTACAGAAATATTGTTATCCAACAAGGAACTTATACCAAAGTCTCCTAAAATAACCCTTGACTCATCATCGCTTAAAAATAAGTTACTTGGCTTAATATCCCTATGTATAATACCATTATCATGAAGTACTTTTAAACCTTCATTAAGACTTTTTACCACTATCTTTTCTATGAAGTCAATGCTCATAGGAATATTTTTTGTTAAATCACCCTTTTCATAATAAGGAAGAATTTCATACATTCTTCCATCATATATGCCGCCTTTTCTGTGTGGCATAACATAAGGTGAATTAATATTTTCCAATACCTTTTCAATTTTTCCGTCAATTCTTGCTCCACTGTGGTATAACTTTATGACCTGATTAACTCCTTCTTCATCCTCAGTCAAAATCAAGGTAGCTTCACCGGTATTTTCTGCAATAACTTTTTTAATTTTAAAACCATCAATGCTAGTTCTACGACTAAAATCAATAGCAGTATGAGGTTGCATTATTGAAGTAACTCTATTATTAGAATCCTTATCCATGATTTCAGTAAGACGCGCAGAAGAAACATTATTGTCCATTACAGAAGTAATACTAGAACCATTAGCTTCAGGCATTAATGAAGTAGCTCTAGTTTCTTCTTCCATAAGTTCTGTTTTTTTTGCTTCAGTCATTACCCATTCCCTCCTTTACAGGTCTTATAATTATTAGAGTAATGTTATCTTGTCCTCCCTTTTCCTTAGCTTGCTCAACCAACTTAGCAGTAAGTTCTTTAAGATCACTTTCTTTCTCAAAAAACAATTCAATATCATCTAAAGAGAGCATATCCGTAAGGCCATCAGTGCATATTAAGAAAGTAGATAATTTATCAACTTTTTTGATATGAGGTAATAGCCCTTCTTTTCCTATGTATTGTATTAAGGGTTCTTTATCATTTGTTATCTCTCCTAATAGACCTGATAATGTATCATCTATACTTAACTGATTTAAAAAACCTCTGGAAAGGGAAAAAACTTTGCTATCTCCTACGTTAAAGGAATATATACTATCTTCTCCTATAAGGATACCAGCTAAAGTGCAAGCAGTATCTATTGTCATCCTTAACTCACATACCCTTTGATTTACCTTATCAATAAATCCTATTATTTCACAATCATCATAAGGTATAGTAGAAGATAAGGCCGTTTTAACACATACACCAGTGGCCTCTTCTCCAGCTCTAGTGCCACCAACACCATCAGCAACAAAAGCAAAAATCGGTACCTTAATCTTCTTATAGAGAAAATACTCTGTAGTGTTATAAATACCTATATCATTTACATAGAAACCGTCTTCATTATTTTTTCTTAAACCCCCAAGGTCTGTAGCTATGCATATTTCAAACTCCATTATGTATCACACTCCAATTTTATTATGGAGTTCTCTTCTACAATCTTTTTTACATTTACCCTAGAACCATTTTGAATTTTATTGTCAAATATGTACCTTGCTAAAGGATTAATAAAGTTCTTTTCAACAATGTTTCCTATGCCTCTCCCGCCATTTTCAAGGTTACCAAAAGCAACCTTTACAAGATAATCCTTAGCTTCATTAGAAACAGTAATTGTTACATCCTTTTGCTTCTTTACGTTGTTTATAATTTTATTAAGCTGAGAATCTAGAATTTGTGTTGCCACTTCTTCTCTTATAAAATCAAATACAACGATGTTTTCACCGATTCTATTTAGAATCTCAGGTCTTCCTAACTGTAACTTAAAGTAGTTTTCAATAGATCTAATAATTTTATTTGATATTGTGCTATAATCCATGGAAGGGTCCACATTTAAAATCCTATTGCCATATTCATCAAGATCATAAATTCCTAAGTTACTTGTAAAGATAATAATACATTCAGAAAAATAAACTGTTTCACCTTTGCCATCAGTCATTCTACCATCATCAAGTATCTGCAGGAACTTATCAAAAATAGAAGGATGGGCTTTTTCAATTTCATCAAATAATAGAATTGAAAAAGGTTTTTCCTTTATTGCATTGGTAAGCTGACCGCCAGCTTCATATCCTACATATCCAGGAGGGGCCCCTAATAGCTTTTGATCTGAATGAGGCTGCTGATATTCTGACATATCAAACCTTATGCAATTATTCTCATCACCAAATATCATTTCCGCAAAGGTTTTTGCTAATTCAGTTTTACCTGTTCCTGTTGGTCCAGCAAAGAACAATACACCCTTTGGCCTGCTTGCACTAGAATGTTGTAGCCCAGCCATATTGGTTACTGCACGCTTGATAATATCCAATACTTGTGATACAGCCCTATCCTGACCCTTAACCCTTTTTCTTATTACTTGTTCTGCGTTGTCAAGCATTTCAAGAGGAAGTTCTACCCAAGGATTGTCCTTTATACCATACTTATATAAATGAATAGCATCTTTAATGTTTTCAATAGGAATATTCTGCTTTTTACAAAGGAATTTTAGTGCATTTAATTCAAGATTTTTAAAGCCATCTGTAAGTTCTACAAAATCCTCCTTATACTTTTTTAAATCTTCTTCAGAATATTCCTTATCCCCTGTAAAAAACTTAATTTGTGTATTAATAAACAATTCACGGATTTCTTTGTTGGGTTCATTAATTCTCATAGTCTTAGCCATAGGATTATCTAAATAGAGCCAAACAGGAATGTCATTTGATTTTTCACATATAATAAATATTAGGTTATTTTTAAAGCCATCTTCTGTAGATATTTGAGTTTTCTTCAAGCCAGCCATCATAATCTTAGTATAGAAATCCCTTTCATTCTCACTAATATTATCAGCTGAAAGAACATATCGTGAAGCCATTACAAGGACAATAGCATTCAAGTTTTCCCTGTTTTGATTTGCTTCCCTTATAAGATCTGCTGCCCTACACATATCAACTTTTAATGATTTTTCATTATTGCCTAGCTTGCCCAAGTTAGTAAATTGACAAAATCTATTTAAATGTTCCCTATCAAATTCATTGTAAAAGCCGTCGATATGATTATAAAAAACTATGTTTTTATAACCTGCATCTTTTAGATAGCGAAAAATATAATTATCAAGAAACATCAAATCCCAACGTATTTCATTGTTTTCTAATCTACTAGGATATACCTGCATGTCATAGATATTACCTTCCATTATAAAGGTGCTTTTTATATCTATAAACTGATCTAGTTCCTGATGCCATTTGCTAATTTTCACTGCTTTCACCACCCAGTGCAATAATATCATTATTCACACTATATACACCTTTGTAATAGTTATAATTGAAAGATAATTCCTTCCTTTCAGCGGTAGTTAAATTGTGGGAATATACATTGTTTTTTATCCTATAATAAACATTTTCTTTATCTACACCAAGAAGTTCACTTATACCTATTGCAATGGTTTCAGGAAAATGATTGTTAAGGTTGAACTTTACAATCTTATCATTATTTTGAACGTAAACTTCACCGTTAAAATAGAATTTCTCTACATTATTATCACTCCAAGAATAGGTGGTACTACCAATGGTTCGTGCGCTGAGCTTATTATCATAATTTATGTATAAAACCGTGTTTGCTGCTATTGTAAAGTTCTTAACCCCTTCTTCTATAATTACTTCTGACTTGGCTGATTTAAGATTGTGTTTATAAAGATTGTTGGACTTTGAGTAATTTACATAATAAAGATCATCACCAACTAAAAGAACAGTACCCACTTTGTCATCAATTATAACCTTTTTATCAGATCCATCATCTTTACAAGCATATAGCTTCTTATCCGCACCTCTGAAAATTACAAGATCTTTGGCAAGATTTATTTGCGAAATTGGCTCTTTAGAAATAACGGTATCCTTACCATTCTTATGTAATATAACCTCATTGTTCTCATTTATGCTAGTATAACCATACTGATTTTCTGCTATCAAACCATAATTCATTGAGTTCATAGACTTATTGCCTAAATATGCTGCTTCAAACTTATCATATAAGTCTAGATGCATGATAGCTTCAGGGGAGTTTGCAATTTTAGCCATAGCCTCTGCATCCGTAATTTCTGCATTTTTTAATTCATTATATAAATTATCTTTTTTTATTAAATCCACAAGAAATATCACAGCAAAAAGTAAAATAAAGATGATGGAAAAAATCTTAAACCTTTTTTTGAATTTCTTTTTTCTCTTTTCTATTTTTTCATTCTCTTTATTAAATTGATTTTCTAATTCTGCTATATAAGCTTCAAGAACTTTTCCTGGCACTTTTCTAAATCCCCCTAACCAATAAAGAAGTACAGCACTAATAAGATAAAGGATAAACCAAATAAAAGCATGGAAACATCATATGATAATAATTCATATTTACTTATTACTATCAATAAAATAAGAGTCAAACCAATATATAACCATTTTTTATATCTTAACTTCCATTTTTCCTTTTTAATACTTTCTATATTGCTTTTAAGCTCTGATACTTGTTGAACATATTTATTACAAATATCATTCATATCTTTGGCTCTAATACAATAATTAGTTTGGGAAAGATTTCTACTTATAAACTCCACAGGATTTTCAATCTCATCCATTGATATTGATTTCATTACATCTCTAGGATCCTTAATAGTCTTATCAGAAAAAATATCCATAAAGTTATACTTTGTAATATTGGTCATATTAGGATCGGGTTGATCTATTTTCAATTTAGCTGCTAAATTATCCATTGAATCTACAGAAGAGAAATCAGGAATATCTTGCTCTGTTAATTCTGGTCCATTCCCATAAGTTATGGCATTTGATATATTCTCAATTAAAGGGATAACCTTTGGAATCGCTTTTGTAAGTTCATCTAATTTACTTACATCATACTGTAATAACTTTTCCTTTGAAAAATACTTATCAAAGTAAGCCTCAAATGGAGGATAAGCCTTTAATTCATTATATTCCTGCTAAGACAACCATATAATAATTATAATCTACTATTCAAACCTCAACTCAACAGAATCACAAATCCCCCTATATCCTATTTTCTGATAAATACTATTAGATGTGGGATTTTTCAAATCCGTATATAATACACACTTCTTAAATCCATTATTCAATGCTCTCTGGCTTATCTGTGCCACACAGGAGCTGGCGTAACCCTTTGCTCTAAAATATGGAGGAGTATATACATAAGATACAACAATAGCTTTTCCCGTTATCTTTGAATAACCTGCCATAGATACAGGTATTCCATCCACTTCTAAAACATAGTATCGTTTTGTTGCAAGTCTTTGGCGGTATGCTTCTTGATCTTGTGGAACAGTTATTTCTGTATTTCCATAATTGACTTCTGCATGAAAGCCCTCAAACCAATAAGGGAAAAAGCTCATATCTCTTTCCTCTAATAAACGAAGTTTGCCAAATTCTTTAACCTCTGGATTTACTGCCTTAAGCTCATATATCCGCTGTTCCATGACCGTTTTTATGGTTAATCCTTTTCCAGCAGAATATTCCTTGGCAAAATACTCTGCCAAATTTTTTTCTGTGGTCACACCAGGGATATTATAATCTTTTAGGCCATCTATGAGACAATTTATAGCTCTCGAATCAATTATATTATCTGTTGCATAAAGGGTAATATTATAAGCAGGTGTCATTAACGCAGTAAGCCTTATGTCCTTATCATCAGAAACTGTTGCCATAAGCCAATTGGCAGGATCTTTCCATTCCGACTTATCTTTTCCTTGCTGTGCCATTATAATATTGCCAAGTAGAATCACATTCTGCTCCTCGTGATGCATTAGTACATCATAGGTATCTTTGTAGAACTCATGCACATCACTATATAATTTAAATTTCATTATTTCACCTACCTTTTATCATACAATTGTTTTCTTCTTCCCTTTACTTCATCTGAAAGAAAAGGGAAAAATGCCTTTTTAGGAAGCTTGTACAGATTATGTCTATTAGGCATAACAATAGCTAGTTGGCTCTCATCATTATATATTTACCCGGCCATTATTATTTTGTACATTATATAACATTTTATTTCTAAATTTCAAATACTTTGTAGATTATCTCATTACCAATAATATAAAATGCTTTCTGATCATCAATATTATATAGATTTTTGCTCCGATAATTCATCCCACAGAGCATCTTCTGAGTAGTTACATTCATCAAACATTATCATTTTAAGAGCATAAAATGAATGAGCTTCCCAAGGATTATAATTATTACATATATCTATGTAGTTCTGAGCTAATGAAGATATTGTATTTGAAATTCTAAACTGATTAACGGTTTTTCCGGATATATCTATACACTCAAATAAAATACTTTCTTGTTCAGCCAATTTAGTTACTGCTTTCCTTCCGTACATTGTATAATAATTAAACCAGGAATCGTACTTAAACTCTAGATCATTAAAGTTAAACATTACAACAAGAGCTGCGGCATCCTCTCCTTGTACAATTCCTCCCCTAATGTTTACCTTTGGAGCTTTACCTATTCTTTTAAGATTATACTTTCCTTCCTTAATAACAAAAATGGTTTCATGATCATTACTATTTTCTTTTTTAGCCACAACAGAAATAATAGATTCTGCTGGCATATTAAATAAATACTCTCTCATATTCATATAGATGCCACCTTTCCTAAATATCCTATATATCTAATATGTAACTTAATTTTATACTCATATTCTCACTTTTATTTTGGAGTTTAGCATTTGAATGATTTATACACATCTATGGTGCAAAATATGAAAATCAAAAAAATAAAAACCTTGCAAACTCAACATTTGCAAGGTTTTCTTGGTGCGGCGGAGAGGATTCGAACCCCCGACCAACTGGTTCGTAGCCAGCTACTCTATCCAACTGAGCTACCACCGCATAAATGACACTAATAATATAGCACAAGATTTTTAAAATTGCAAATAATTTCGAATGGTAAATGAGACATAATTATGGCATATTCTTTTCCATAGTTGCTGCTTCTCAATTGTTCTTGCGTTAGCTATCTAAATCGTATATGTCGGAAAATTCTATGGATATCTGCTCTTTATTGTCTTGTAGATTTTCAGCACTGACCTCTTCCATTTTTTCTTCTACTAGAGTATAGGGCAGGTATATTATAAATTCACTGCCCTTTCCTTCTTTACTACTTAGTTTTACCGCACCTTGATGTAGTTCTACTAAGGACTTAACTAAGGATAGGCCTATACCAGTGCCATTTCTTCTTTTTTTATCATCGCTGCTGGCTTGAATAAATCTATTGAATATAACTTCCTGTTTGTCTTGTGGAATGCCTTCTCCTTCATCCCTCACAGATATTATTATGGTATCTATTAAATCCTTAATAGTTACATATATATTCTTACCTGCAGGGGTAAATTTTATAGCATTGGACAACAGATTGAGGATTATTCGCTCCATGTAGTCTGCATCAAAGGCCATGATTTTTTCCTCTGTGTCCGTGTCAAAGATTATATTAATTCCTCTAAGCTTTGCATAGTCAACTACAGACATGGTAATGTTTTCCACAGTGCTTACAATGTCCCTATTCTCTAGATTTAATTTTAAATAACCTGCTTCTATTTTTGTTATATCTAATACATTATTAATCATCTTAAGGAGCCTGTAGCAGTTTTGTCTTATTACTTCATTATATTTTTTATAGCTATCTTTTAGGATACTAAGATCCTCTGCTTTACAGGCTTGTTCCTGTAATTGCACTATCCCCATAATTACATTTAAGGGAGTTCTGAGCTCATGGGATAGGTTTGTGAAAAAGTCCCTTTGAGCTCTTTCCGTATTCTTTACTTCTTTAAGAAGCTTTTGGCTCCTTTTATATTCTTCCATGTATCTCTGAGCCTGAAGCTTTTCTGATACATTTTTAATTATTTGAAGATAGGCCTCTTCATCGTAATAGATTATCTTCTTTCCGGAAAGCTCTATATCTAGCACTTTTCCATCATAAGATCTAATAACTTTTAGGTAAACAGACTTTACCTCTTCCCCCTCTTCAATTTTTTCTAGAAATTTCTCATAGGTCTGTACATATTCTCCCATAGGCCTTATGAGTTTGTTGATATTTACTCCCTGTAAATTATTATTGCTACTGCCTGAAAGTATTTTCGAAGCAGCACTATTAGAAAAGATAATTGTATCCTTCTTTCTTATATATACACTGTCACTAACTAAATTAAAAATATTCTTGTAGTTCTTCATTATTTCCATTGGAATACCTCACCATAATATATAGATATTATATCCTATTTTTACCAACAGCTCTATATATTCTACATATGTTGAAGAATTCCTTCCAAATATTGCTATTTTTTGTAATATTTTTATTTTAGTTTAATTCAATTTTTACCTCGCTACCCTTTATACCATGTTGTGCTGGTTCTACCATAAGCCTTATTGGCACCCTGTTTTTTATCTCCTCTACATGGCTTATTATTCCTACAGATAGTCTATCAGAATACAATCTTTCAAGGGAGTCCATAACTGTATCTAAAAGATCATTGTCCAAGGTTCCAAAGCCTTCATCTAGGAAGAAGAATTCTAAGGGGGCACTTCCCTTTAGCTGTATTTGTGAGGATAAGGCTAAGGCTAGACATAGAGAAGTTAAGAAGGTTTCTCCCCCTGAAAGAGTTCCAGTAGCTCTTCGACTTCCTCCATTAAAGTCATCTCTCATTACAAAGTTTCCTGCGCTGTCTATTTCTAGTGCATATCTACCGGAAGTAATATCTTTCAATCTTTTTGAAGCTTCAATACATATATATTTCAGCTGGTTAAGTGCAACAAATTCTACAAACTTATTGCCTTCTATTAGCTTAGCTATATCTTCCACATTGCTGCTAATATGATCTAATTCCCTTTTCTGCTTTAACAGTTCATTGTATTCTGCTAGATTAACTTCCATTTCCTTTATTCTATGAGCTATTTCTGCTCTTTCCTTAATATTATTTTCAAAGGCCTTATTTACCTCTTCCCTTTTATCAATAAGCTGCTGCCACTGCTGCTCTTCAATTCTTGAATTACCAATTTTTTCACTTATTCTGTCTATATTAGCCTTTAAGTTGTTTTTATTATTATCAAAGGCTGTTATTTGCATTTCTTCACCCTTCATAACTTCTTCAGGAAGAATGCTTTTTTCAACTTCCTCACTACTATTAAATTCATTGAGCTTAAGTTGCTGTGATAATCTTTCCTTCTGCTGGGCCAATTGTTGCATTAGCGAATTATTTGTAGTGGTTGCTTTAATAACACTATCATTAAGGCTTCTATTTTCTTCTTTGGTCTTTTCAAGAGCATCCTTTAGTTTACCTTCATACTCTATTAACCTTGTCTTTTCAAGGCGTACTTCTTCTAGATAGCTGGTAACCTCTTTGCCTTCAGACAGTTGCTTAATATATTCTGTTTCCCTGTCTATTACAGCCTTTTTTTCTTTGCCACTTTCTGTAATTTTAACTATTTCTACTTCTAAAGTGGATTTGCTTTTTACAAGCTCCTCCTTTTGCTTGTTAAGCTTATCTATTTCCTCATTTATAAACTTAAGCCTCTGCTGTAGCTCTCGACCCTCTTTTTCCTTTTCCTTTAGCTGTTTTTGTGCAAGGGCCACATCTTCAATGTTATGGAGTCTTTTTAAGTTTTCAACTTCCTCCATCACTGGTTTTAGCTTATTTTCATTATTTTCTATATCTATATTTGTTTCATCATAAGCAGCCTTTTCTGCCTTTAGCTTTTCTATAAGCACAAGCTCTCTTTGCTCTATATTAACCTTACTTTCCTTTTCTAAGGATAAATTTTTCTCCAGATCTTCTTTTTCCTTATTCCATCGTTCTATAGTTTCCGTTAAGCTAATAAATTCTTTTTCTAACTTGGCCTTTTCCTCAATTACCTTCTCTAACTCTAAACCCTTATATTGAGCTTCTAATGGTTCTAGATAAGCAGCTATATACTCACGGTTTTTCTGCAGCAGCTCCTTGTCTACTTCAATCTTCCTTATATTATCCTCCAGATCCTTTTCCTTCTTAATTAGTTCTTCCTTTAGTTGTATCTTCTCTGATAGCTCATCACTGTATTGAAGTGCAGGAGAAGGATGATGAATGGAACCACATACCGGACAGGCTTCCCCTTCTTTTAATTCCTCTGCCAACTTATAGGCAATATGGCTTTTTTGAGATTCCTCGATTTCCCTTTCTACTAACTGCAGCTTTTCAAGGAGCTCTTTAAGCTCACCAGTAAGTTGCTGCTGATTATTATTTAATACCTGAATCTTCTTATCAATTTCCTCTAACTCCGCTATCATTTGCTCCTTATTTTCATTAAAAGTCTTTAGCTCTCCAATTAGCTTTTCTAATTTAAATATAGAATCTTTTTTTTCAAATAAGACATTATTATTTGGCGGTGGTAGCTTTGTAATTTTAGTTAACTTTTCTTCTGTTATTGCAATTTCTCCAAACTTCTTTTCTTTTAAAAGCTTAACTTCCTTTAGGTCCTTTTCAAGCTTAACTATAAGTTCATTTCTCTTTGCCTGCCTATCTTTTAAATCTTGAATAGAAGACTTTAATTTTATAGCTTCTTCTTTAAAAACCGCTAATCTATTTATGTCATCACGATAGGAGGGATCCACTACTATCTCTTCTAGCCTCTTTTCCACCGCTACCTTTTCATCTTGTATTTTAGCAAGCTTATTAGTAACAGTTTCTGAGTTTTTGATAACTTGATCAAGAAGGGCTTTTCTTTCCTTATATTGCTTTAATAAAACTTGTCTCTCAGCCTGAATATCCTTTAACCTATTAACCCTTTCTAAGGCTGCCACAAGATTAGTTTCCTTTTGAATCAGCCTAGGTAGCTCCTTTTCCCTTTGCTCTAATATAATCTTATACTCTGACTCCTTTTTCAAAAGCTGTTCACTGCTAAGCTGTAACTTTTTATTAAGATTTTCTATTTCTAGCTTACAGGCTCTAATCTTCTCTTCTGTGTCCTTCACCGCCTCTAAGAAAGGTTTAACCTTCCAAGCATTTTGAGAGGCTTTTAGCTTCATTCTTCTAGCCTCTATTTCCGGTTCCAGCCTTATTAGTTGCTGATATTTATTTTCGTACTCTATAAGCTCCTGTTGCAATTCCCACAAATTCTTATTTAACTCATACTGCCTGTCTAAATTATCCTTTTCTCTTTTAATTTCTTCTGCCCTATTAGCTAAAAGGTTAAAATACTGCTTAAGCTCCTTATACTTATCTTCACTTATACCTTGATCTTCATAGGTTCTAGCCCTTCCAATAACTAGATTGAGCCTGTCGTTAATAGTCTTTCTTTTATCCTTTATTCTATTACCCAATTGTCGGCCAAAACGCTCTAGACCAAAGAGCCTCTCTAGCATATTTCGCCTGTCCTTACCGGTCAGTTTCAAAAATTCATTAAACTTTCCTTGGGGCAGTACTACAGAACGGGTAAAATCTTCCGCCGTTAATCCTAATATATTTTCTATGCTTTCATTAACCTCTCTAGCTTTTTCTGCTACAGGCAACCATTTACCGCCTTTGTATTCTTTTAAAATTACATGCTTAGATTTATAATTTCCAATTTTATCCCTAGTGATTACTCTTTCTGCACAATAGGTCTTTCTTTGTCCAGAATGTAAGATTTCAAATTCATAACTTACAGATAGAGAGTCGCAATTGGTATTTATAAATTCCTTAGCTTCTCTAGCTATATTTCCATAAAGGGCTATGGTCATCGCATCTAGTATGGTGGACTTTCCGCTACCGGTAGGTCCAAATATACCAAAAAGTCCTTTATCCGTAAGCCTTTTAAAATCTACAATCTGTTCTTCTATAAAGCTATTTAAACCCTTTATAATAAGTTTTATTGGCTTCATTATTCTTCCACCAGCCTTTCATCCTCTTCCTCACCAAGATCTTCTCCCTCATAGGCGAGCTCAGCAAAAACTTCCATAAGCTCTTCCCTTGGCTCCACTCCACGCTGAGAAATGTAAAAGTCTCTAAAGAGCTCTGTTATGCTCTTATCACTTATACTCTGGAATTCTTCTTCCTCCTGATCTAATCCACGGATTTTAGGAACGATCTCCACAATGTCCTTTCTATACTCATTCATAAGCTTGATATATTCCTGTGAAATATATTCATCGGTCTCTATCTCTAAGTAAACCCATATATCTCGCTCACTATTTTCCTTGCATCTTTCAAGAGCCTCATCAATACTTTTACACTTCCATATTTCAATTGGTTTATAATTGCTAAGATATACTTCCTCCACTACAGCTTCAGAGCCTGCCTTTAGCTCTACAACATTCACAGACTTACTGTAGCCTACTTCACTCTTACTATACTGAATAGGAGATCCAGCATAATACGCCTTTAGGTTAGTACCTCTAATTCTTTGAGGTCTATGAAGATGGCCTAAAGCTATATATTGAGCCTTCTTAGGAAGGGCTGAAGGCTCTACTGCTAAAGATCCTCCTAACTCAATCTGTCTTTCTGAGTCACTTCTATCGCTACCCATAACGTAAATATGGGAAACGGCAATGTTTATTGTATCTTCTCTGTAATTAGAGCTTAAACTTTCAAAAAGCTGACCTATTCTTTCTGAATAGCTATTCTTTCTCTCTTCATCTGAATCCTTTTCAATAAATACTTCATTTAAGCGCTTCTCACTAGGATAGGGCAAGGCAATGATTACTACCTTTTCACCTTTTAAATGAACCTCCAGCCATCCTTCTCCAGAAGCAACTACCTCAAAGTTTCCGTATCTACCCGGTTCTACTACAGACTTAGGGGTTCCAAGCATCATAACCCCTTGCTCAGAAGCTAAGGGTGCAGCAGCAATAAGCCTTTCAGGATTATCATGATTACCGGCAATAACTAACACTGCCCTGTTTCCACCGTTAGATAACTTCTTTAAAGTCTCATAAAAAAGCTTCTCTGCCATTGCTGGCGGATTACTGTTATCGTATATATCACCGGCTATTATTACCATATCTATATTGCTTTTCTCTACTATATCTACAAACTCAGCTAGAAACTTCTCCTGTTCATCTAGCCTACTGTTCTTTGTCCCCTCTAAGTTTTTCCCAAGATGCCAATCAGATGTGTGCATTATTCTCATAACTATCAACAGCCTATCTAGGCTGCCCCCCTTTCCTTTGAACAAATTAGCCTTCACTAACAAAATTCTATACTATAATGATACGTTTTATTTAATAAAAATTCTATGGGTAAACCTCAATTCTTTACATAAAATTTAGCTTATATTCATAGCAAGCAAATATTTAATTATGGGAAGGTAATTTTTATTCTCAAGCTTTTTTATCCATTGTGACAAGCTTATGTTTAATATATAATTATAGTAATTTATAGAAAAAACAAGAACATTATCTTTGAGCTGTCACAAGGTATGCAAATTTCAAAACTTATGTGGCAGCCCAATTATAATCGGAGGAAAATGATTATGAAAAATGTTATTTCCAAAAGTATACCCATAAAAATTCTATTATCTGTGATTGTACTAGCCTTGTTAGCTTTTTATTTAAAGATTTTTTTCACTACTGGCGCTTACTTTGAAGATACCTTTCTAAAAAAAGAAACTTCTCATTCTCAAATCCAATATATTGGTTCAAATAAATATGGAGATATTAAAATTACTGTAAAGGAGCTTTCATCTTCTCCTAAAAGTGTAGAGGTAATTTATGAGCTTCCTAACAATATAAAAAAAGAATATACTATCAACTTTAAAAATGATAGCATAGACAATAATGACTCCCTTCTTACTATCGAAAACATAAAGGACGAAGCTGGCAACCTTGTTTTTACCGGAGGTTACTATGATAAGGATAGTCAAATACTTTTAGACGAGAATAAAAATCCTGTTTTTGAAGGTTATTTAAATCCTGTAGTAGAAGGTCAAAATCCATTTATAGCAAATTATAAAGTATCCATAAGCACTACTACGGATTTTGCAACCTCTACTGTGGATAGCCGTAAGGGAAATTTTTATATTTTATTAATTGCCCTCATTATTCTTACTATTATCCTTATAGATATAAAATTCCCCTTATTCTTCTTTACACTTAGATATATGTGGACTGTGGAAAAACCTGAGCCTTCAGATTTTTATACCTTTATGCAGAGGATATGCTGGTACGTGTGCCCTGTCATTTCTATAATTTTGATGATAGTGGCAATTATATAAAAACTGAAATGAACTTAAAAAGGAACGTTGTATTTAGGAAGTTATACCGAATGTATCAACATATGCTATAAATAAAAACGACCTATTTTAAAAAAGATTTTGGAGGAATGACCTATGATAAGATTTGCAGTAAAGGAAGATCTTCCTTTTATATTAGAAATTTATAATGAGGAAATACTAAATGGCATCGCTACCTTTGATTTAGAACCTAAAACCTTAGAGGATAGAACTCAGTGGTTTAATGACCATGGAGAAAATCATCCTATTATTGTCTACGAAACAGAGGGACGAGTAGTAGGTTATGCCTCTTTGTCCCCCTACCGTCCCAAGAAGGCCTATGATAGCAGCGTGGAGCTTTCCATCTATATTCACAAGGACTACCAAGGTAGAGGAATAGGATCAGAGCTAATGAAAGCCATTCTTAAGCTTGCTAGGGAAAATAAAAAACTTCATACTGTTATATCAGTAATAACTGCTGATAATGAAGTGAGCTGTAAGTTTCACGAAAAATTTGGCTTTACCTATTGTGGATGTGTGAAAGAGGTAGGATACAAGTTCGGCAGATTTTTAGATATTGTTACCTATCAATTAATATTATAATAGTTGCAGTCCTATAGGTTAAACTTATTTCACAGAAGGGAATGATGCTAATGAACTGGCTTGAAGCAATAAAAAGATACACCCCTTATAACGAACAGGAAGCAAAAGATAAGGAGCTTACCTTAAAATATAGCTACATCTTCAGCGATATGTTAACAAGGTCTAATGAATTGGTGCATATGACAAGCTCCGCCTTTATTATTAATAAAAATAGACATAAGACCTTGATGATACATCATAACATCTATAACTCCTGGGCTTGGACCGGCGGCCACGCCGATGGCGAAGAAGATCTTCTAAAAGTTGCACTAAAAGAAGCAAGAGAAGAAACCGGGGTCATCAATCTTCGCCCAATACTGGAGGATATTTTTTCACTAGATCTTATCCCCGTATTAGGCCATGTTAAAAAAGGAAAGTACGTTGCACCCCATCTACACATATCAGCGGCATATTTAATTGAGGCTGACGAAAATGATCAGCTTACAATAAAGCCTGATGAAAATAGCGGCGTCATGTGGATTCCCTTGGATGAGATAAACGCTTGGTCTAATGAGTCACACATGAAGAAGATATATAGCAAAATAGTATCTAAAATAAAAGAGCTATAAGAAGAAACAACTTAGAGTATACAGAATTAATGAAAAATTGAGCTGAACTTTCTAGTGACAAGGGCTATGGAGGCAAGATGCTTTCTATTGCCTTACCCATAGCAAAAAAGCTAGGACTAAATAAAGTGCTTATTACCTGCGATAAGACTAATCTTGCTTCTGCTGGCACTATTAAGAGTAATGGTGGAATATTAGAAAATGAGGTTTGTCAGGATGGCGAGATAGTTCAGAGGTATTGGATGGAAATATCTTAAAGAATGTTGGTGACTATATGGAATTTTATCTGCTAGCAGTTTCATATGTGATTTCTTCCCTGATATAAGTACTATTTTGAGTAAAAATGAAGAGACTGAAGATAAGGAACCCTTTTTATGGATTCCTTGGGCTATCTTAGATGCTTACTATTAATGACAAAACTAGTGTAATAGATGTAAAAGCAAAGACCTCTAGGGGTGAAGAGATAGATATAGAAACTGTAAAAAAGCTTAGGGATGTTTTTATAGAAAAACAAATTAAATACCAAAGACATCAAGCACAGGCCAGAGATTATTTTATATTAATCTCTGGCTTGTTTTAGATGTTATAACATATAAAGAAAATCAATAATATAGGAGGTACTTATACAATTGGTATGTTAGGTCAATATATGATGGTAGACAAATCAACATTAGACAGTCTAATAGGCTTAGAAAATGATGACTTAATTGAAAGCCTTGAGAAATTATGTGAGGAAAATGAGGTTTACGACATAGACAAACTATGGGATGGATTACACTTCATACTGACAGGCAAGTCAGCTTGTCAACCTATTGAAGGGCACAGACTCAGCGAAGCAATTGTTGGAGTAACCTTGTTTAATGATGAGGATGCAGACTTTATTACTTACATTGAAACAGAAGATTTGAACCATATTGTTAAGGCATTAGAGAAGGTAGATGTTATTGAATTAAGAAGTAACTTTGACACTTCAAAATTAAGAGAGTCAGAAATTTATCCTGCTATATGGGATGATAATGAAAAAGATAGCTTATGTGATGAATTGATTCAGGAATATACTAACTTGCTTAATTTCTATAAGAAAGCTTTGGCGAAGAAGGCTAATATTGTAGTAAGCATCTATTAATTCTTATGCATAAGCACTGAATATGGACACTTTTCTTAAAAAGGTTGAAATGAGAGGATTTATAAAGAATATGAGTAACGTGGCACTTCTTTTAGTACTTATGCTACATTTTGATACTTTAATACGAATAAACTTAATGTTTATTAATAATGATCTTGATACCATAGAATAATAGAATATAAGATGATTTCTAATTTTCATAAGTATAATATCTGATAACAATGAAGTAAATAATCTGTATCAATAATAAGAAATGTCCATAAAAGATTGCATTAATCATATAATATAAGTTCATAGGACAAGTATTCAAGCATATCCATCGTTGAATTGAATTTCATTATTTGCTACAATCATCAAGGGGAATGAAGTTCTCCCTTGGTTTATACCTAAACCGCATTTAACGCTAATGACTTCTGTTTTCTTACAGGGTTATTAGCTTTTTATTTTTGAAAAAGAAGGGAGTAACAAAAATGTTAACCTTGAAAAAGATCTTAATCAATTATAAGGATGTATTTTTATTAGGCCTTATTGCTATCATTATAGGACTTATAGTTGGCACAATTGAAACTGTTTTTGGTAAAGTTTTATTAGAAGTAACCAATATAAGAAGTAATCATGTCTTTCTATTGACCCCCTTTCTTCCAGTAGCTGGTATACTTATAGCCTTTACTTATTCTAAAATAGGCAAAAATAGCATAAAAGGAATGTCCCTAATTTTTTCAGCTGGATTTGATGAGAAAGAAACTATACCAAAGAGATTAGTGCCTTTAGCTATGGTTAGTACATGGATAACCCATCTATTTGGGGGTAGTGCTGGCCGTGAAGGTGTAGCTGTTCAGATAGGAGGGACTGTTGGACACGCTGTAGGAAGAAAATTAGGTCTTAAGGATAATAAATCTAAAATCCTACTTATAACTGGTATGGCTGCAGGCTTTGCTGGACTGTTCCATACCCCTCTAGCTGCCATCTTCTTCGCCATGGAGCTTCTTACTGCTGGTGTAGTTGAATATTCTGCTTTGTTTCCTTGTATAATAGCAGCTTTTGTAGCCAACTATACATCACTGGCCTTAGGTCTTGAAAAGTCTGTTGTAAATTTAAATTGCTCATTAGAACTAAATGTATATTTAATTCTAAAAATTGTCCTTTTAGGTATTCTTTTTGGTATTATTGGAGGTCTATTTGCTTATGCTTTGAATTTTTCTAAAAAGTTCTTCAGTAAAAGTATTAGTAATCCTATTTTAAGGATTTTTATTATGGGTTGTATATTAAGTGTTTTATTTCTGCTTTTACATAAAGGTAGATATTCTGGTTTAGGATCAAATTTGATAACAGCGGCTTTTTCTAATGGTAAGGTCTATGGATATGACTGGATACTTAAATTTATACTTACAATTTTAACCCTCAGCGTTGGTTTTCAGGGCGGTGAGGTAACACCCCTATTTTCTATAGGTGCAAGTCTGGGCGCTATTATAGCACCAATTTTCGGCTTGCCAATTGAATTTGTAGCAGCTCTTGGCTATGTTGCTCTATTTGGTAGTGGTACCAATACAATTCTTGCTCCTATTTTTATTGGTGGAGAAATATTTGGATTTGATTACCTACCCCATTTCTTTGTAGTTTCATCCATAGCTTACGTTTTCAACGGAAATAAGTCAATCTATTCTTCGCAAAAGATTTTAAATAACTTTTAATAAATGTAATGAGTTCTGGGAGGACATTGAGCACAGGGAAGGATTTTAACATTAATCTTTCAATGTATTCAATGTTCTTCTTAAATAATAATCACCTGATGAATTTCTAAAAGAATCTTCTTAAATTGATATCCTACTAGGTCTCCAATCTATTCCTTATATACATTCATCAGAAAAATGTTAACTCCCTCATTATTGAACATTGCAAAACGATTTACATTTCTCCCGCTGACTTTCATGTCCAATAGTTTTTAATAAAAGTCTAATGACTTTTGAATCTTAAATCTATATTTTAAAAATTATAATCTTAACTATAAATATTTAAAGTATTACTTTAAATTTATATTGACATAGGTAAATTCTTCATGCTAATATAACTTTGAAATTATCAGTATAGAGGAAGGACAATTGAGATGGAAGAAAGAATTAATAAATTAAAGAAAGGTGTTAAAACTGATGGTATTATTACATTAATAATAGTATTAATAATGTTAGCTAGTTCTGTGGCCTCATTAGTAGATATTATAAAGCTTTCTAACAAGAATTCTCAGGCCTTTGAGGTTAAAATACTTAATGATGGAAAAGATAAAGGAAATTACTGCTTATTTATGGATGGTGAAAATCAAGGTCCTGTGGATTATAATGAATACCTGGCATATGTAGATTCAAATGGAAATATTAACGTTAAAATATGCCATATAGCAGCTGGCATAGCTGTTCTTATTAGAAGACCTTTTATGGCTGTAATCTTCTATTTTGCTTATCTTATATTAAAAAATATATTTAAGCCTTTCTGCAAAAATAATATAAGAACTTTAAGAATAATGTCACTTTTAACACTACTTTTATCATGCGTACCAGCATTGGTTGAAGATGTTATAAAAGCTGTAACTTTCGGCAATACAACTATAGTATTCTCTCAAATGGACTTTTTCGCATTTATGATGGCAGTATTATTAGGCATTATATCGGAAGTATTTAAATATGGTAATTACCTTCAAGAAGAAATTGAACAGATTGCATAGGAGGTCATAATATGGCTATAGTAGTCAGATTGGACAGAATAATGGCTGACAGAAAAATATCCTTAAACCAGTTATCAGAGAAGGTTAATATGACCAATGTGAACTTATCTAATTTAAAAAACGGAAAAATGAAGGGTATAAGATTTGAAACAATGAATGCCATATGTAAGGTTTTAAAATGTCAGCCTGGAGATCTTTTTGAATATGTAGAGGATTAGTGACTTAAACCTTATATATTTTGATAGAATATATACTGTAAAATATAAGATATTGGCTTAAAGTTAATTTTAATTATGGTTAACTTTAGATATAATATAACGGAATGAAAATATTATTCCTCCTACTCTCAGAATATTTACAAGTGTTAATAAACAAAAGGACTGATATACATGTTAGATCTTTGCTTATTAGGTTGTGGAGGCAGTTTACCCGTTCCTCAGCGGGGACTTACATCCCTACTCCTATCCTATAATGGAAGAAAAATATTAATAGATTGTGGCGAAGGTACCCAGGTGTCTATGAAAATTCTAGGCTGGGGCTTTAAAACCATAGATGTGATTTGTTTTACTCATGCCCATGCAGATCATGTGGTAGGTTTACCTGGTTTACTGCTAACCATAGCAAATTCAGAGCGAGAAGAGCCTTTAACTATAATTGGACCACCGGGCTTTCTTAAGATTCTTAATGGTCTTAGGGTTTTGTGTCCTCAGCTTCCTTATGATATAAACTTTATAGAAGCTAATTTAGAGGGCGGAATAAATTTAAGTATAGATGATTTATCTATACATAGCCTAGCTCTAGATCATACTGTAAGCTGTGTTGGTTACAGTATATACGTAGCAAGAGCAAGAAAATTTGATCCTAACAAGGCTAGAGCAAACAATATTCCTGTAACCCTATGGAGTAAGCTTCAAAAGGGCGAAACTGTGGAACAGGACGGGATAACCTACCATCCAGATATGGTTTTAGGTGAAAGTCGTCAAGGTTTAAAGCTAAGCTACTTTACCGATACAAGACCCTTTGATGGTCTGATAGAGTTTGTAAAGGATAGCGACCTGCTTATTGCAGAAGGTATGTATGCTGAGGATAATGAAATTGATAAGGCTATAAAAAATAAGCATATGCTCTTTAGCGAAGCTGCTACTATAGCTAGGGATGCAAATGTAAAAGAACTATGGCTCACTCACTTTAGTCCTTCTCTATCTAACCCAGAGGACTACATTGAAAATGCCTCCAGCATCTTTAGTAATACAGTTATAGGTTCAGATAGACTAACCAAAAAATTAACCTTCCCTCAAAATAGTTGAAAGGAGTATTTATAGAATGGATTTAGAAAGAATTTTAGCAATGGATCCTTATATGCTTCTAAGTATGGTTAATATGAAGCTTAGAGATTTTTATTCTTCCTTAGATAGCCTATGTGATGATTGGGATGTAAACCCTTCTGTTATTGAAGATAAATTAAAGACCGTA
The DNA here is from genome assembly GCF_900095445.1 of Clostridium sp. N3C. Taxonomy (GTDB): domain Bacteria; phylum Bacillota; class Clostridia; order Clostridiales; family Clostridiaceae; genus Clostridium_AU. The sequence continues at coordinate 3,803 of NZ_FMJL01000016.1, read as the reverse complement.
GGATATACTTATAATAAGGAAAGCAATCAGTTCGTAGCCATATAATATTATCTACCACAAATACATGTTAGAATGAGAGCTGTTGCACAATAACTAGTTTGCTAGTTATGCAACAGTCTTTTTTTACATAAAAAATGCTCCCTATTGCTTGTCCTATTCTTTCGCTTATTTATCAACATTTTTTAAATCAAAGCAATATATTTGAAAAAGTGCTATCCTACCTTTAAAAGCTAAAAAAGCGAGGAAAAGGCAGCAGACAAATTCCAAGTCCAAAAGATATAAAAATTGCCGGTTTGCATGGAAAGGCTACAAACCGGCATTTACTATTAATCTTTCTTTACAGCAAATTTCTCATAAGCATACAGGATAAATGGAATAGTGTAGGCCTGTAGTATGGTCTGACCTATCTGCTCAATAAATCTAGGTATCCAGAACACTATAAAGCCTGGCTTATTAACTCCTACCCAAGTAGCAAGTATTATAAAGGTATTAATAGTAGTCTCTATAAGACCAGGTATACCTACTGCAATTAGTAGCTTTAGAGAATATTTATGTACAAATTCTACTTTGAACTTTTTTCTTATGGCCCAATCAATAAAGAAGAGTAATATCCCTACCACTGACAAAATTTCAAGGCCATATATAGCAAAATATTTATTTTTCAAGGAACCAATAAACTGAGCCCAATTGGAGTCTTGGTAGAATAAAAAGCATATATGATTAACTAGTCCAATAACTCCTATGAGGATAAATATGATTATAAATATCTTTTGAAAGCTTTCCGCATTAAACCGCTTTATGTTCTTCCATAGTATAGCTATTAGTACACCAGACATAATAGCGGTGAGAGTGTACCAAGGTAAGTAGGCACCTGTAGGCTTCATAAGAAATCCTATAACATCAACTATGGCACCAGTTATTCCCCCAAACAATGGTCCAAAAAGCAAAGCTGGAATTTTAGAAAATATACCAGATATACCAATTCTCATAGCTGGTACCCCACCTATGTATACCATCTGGCTAAAGGTTCTTACTGCTAGAGCCATAGCTATGATAACTCCAGTAAATACAACCTTTCTAATGTAATCTTTTTGTTTGTTTTTGTCCATAAAAAAACCCCCTTAATATCTTAGTTCAATTTTGATTTTTGATAAAAAGACCAAGTTATAAGAACTAGAAACTCTGCTGTGGCAAAACATGTTTTATGGACCTTTCCTATGTTAAGTTTACTTAGTAACAAGATAAAAGGTCTTTCCTTCCTTTTATCTTGTTACATTAAAAAGAAAGAAAGACCTTTTAACGTAACAGTGGATGAAATATTACATCGCAAACCTAAATTTAGGTTTTTCGTTTAGAGGCTATACTCCCATCCTCTAACACTTAACGCGTAATACCTGCTCTGCTACAGCTTACATTTCTATTTACTTTTAACTTAACCACATTATAACATAGGGTATATTGCTTGTCTACATTTATTTTATTACTTTTATAGAATAAGAGACATTTTTTTTATATTGTGTTATAATTCTCCTAAGCTAAAGAAGAATAAATGTCAAAATAAGTTAGTTTTATGCGAAAAAGATCTTAAGCTAAAGGAGATTTTGCTATGAGCTATGTGCCAAAATTAAAGATTGGAGACAATATTGGTATTTTTTCACCATCATCTCCTATAACCTGCTCCTGCCCTAAAAGGTTTGAAAGAGCAAAAAAATACCTTCAGGATAAGGGTTTTAAAATTATAGAAGGTAACCTTACAGGAAAACATGATTTTTATAGATCTGGAAACATTCAAGAAAGGGCAGAAGAATTAAATGAGTTAATTAGAAATCCAAAGGTTAGATGTATTATGTCTACCATTGGTGGTATGAATTCAAATTCTATACTTCCCTATATAGATTATGAGTCCTTCAAAAAAGATCCTAAAATAATCATAGGTTACTCTGATGTTACTGCAATTTTATTAGCTATATATGCACAAACTGGAATAAGTACCTATTATGGACCTGCATTAGTTGCATCTTTTGGAGAACTGCCGCCCTTTGTGGACTATACATACAAATATTTTAAGGAAATTACTATGGATGATACAAAAACTCCCCATGTCCTTGATATGCCTAAATATTGGACAGATGAATATATTAACTGGGAGACACAGGATAGAAGTAAGGAAAAACATGAAAATTCTTGGATAACCGTTTATGATGGTGTTGCTAGAGGCAGAATTATAGGAGGAAACTTAAATACAATGGCGGGAATATGGGGCAGCAAGTATATGCCGGAAATAAAAGAGGGAGACATACTTTTTATTGAAGATTCTTTAAAAAATATTGCCACTATAGAAAGAAGTTTTTCGCTTTTAAAATTAAACGGAGTCTTTGATAAGGTTTCTGGAATAATTCTAGGAAAACATGAGTTGTTTGATGATTTAAATACTGGTAGAAAGCCCTATGAAGTATTGTTAGAAGTATTAGGAGATAAAAAACTACCTTTTATCGCAGACTTCGATTGCTGCCATACCCATCCAATGTTCACCTTACCAATAGGAGCTACTATTGAATTAAATGCAACAGAAAAAAAGGTATCAATTATAGAATTTTAATTTTAGAAAATCGAGCAAATTAAAAGCTCGATTTTTATAATTTCAATGGTTTTGTCACATATATTCTAAAGGTATCTTTTATGTCCATTCCATTTTCAAGCATATTCAATCCTAATAAGGGCATAATATGCACAGATAGGGTTAATAGTATTATAGTTTTCCACTTCTTCATTTGTTATCACCTCACATTATTATAGCAGGCGGTTACTTTGTTATTTATATTTATATTGTTTCAAATTTTAAGTTAATTATACATTTATTATTTTGAGATGAAATTTAACGGTTAGCTATCTTGTCAGCTTCCATAACTTTATTTTTTATTTTATCCTTATAGTATTTTACTAATTCGGGATATTGCTACAAATCCTTCTTACCTTCTTCAGTAAGCTTATATACCCCCTTTTCTAGCCTTTCAAACCAACCATAATAATTTTGATTTAAAATAGAAGTTGTCTTTTTATTATCACTGCCAAGGGACCTAAGCTCCTTTGTAGATAAAGGTCCATATAGGTCTAAACAGGAAGCTATTAATATAGCAGCTTCTCTATAAGCAGTCACCAATTTTTTACCCCTGCTTCCTCCTTTATTTAAATCTATATTTCTTCCTTCTATCTCCTTTATTAAGAGTTTTCTTTTCTTCTTATTTAGCTGTATGCTCTTATTTCTATCAAAAGGTACAGGCTCCTGGACCACTTCTACAGTACTTAATCCATCTTTTATATGCACTAAAATTAAACCTAGTTCCAATCGCCTTAATAAATGTAATGTATCCTTCCACTTAGCATTAATCTTAAATCTTTTAGGCTTTGGTATAGCTATATAAACAAGATCCGCAGTACGCTGTCTAATAACTGCCTGAGTTAATAGATTTACTGTGAGGTTTTTCTTTAACTCTATAATAATAAGTTCTTCTTCCTTTAGCGCTGTAATATCACAGCCTCTTACCTCTCCATTAACCTTGTAGCCTAAAGCTTGGAAATATTCTTTCACTGGAGGGTATAAATCCTCCTCCTTTATTTCATCCTTCATTATTTCACACCTTTTTATTTATTCTTAACTATATTATACTGATTGATTAAGTTTTCTACAAAAAATTATGGGGTATTACAGGAATAAAAACCCATAAAAGTGGACCCTTATTAATAAAGATTATGTTCTGTATTTCTTTACCTGATAAATTATGTTATAATTTACGAAACTGTTT
>NZ_FMJL01000037.1 GCF_900095445.1 Clostridium sp. N3C | reverse complement strand
TGCTGGCATAGCTCAATTGGCAGAGCAGCTGACTTGTAATCAGCAGGTTGTAGGTTCGATTCCTATTGCCAGCTCCAATTAAGGAGGAATTCCCGAGCGGCCAAAGGGGGCAGACTGTAAATCTGTTGTCACTGACTTCGATGGTTCGAATCCATCTTCCTCCACCAAAAGAAGGATACTTGCTTAAGTATCCTTCTTTATTTTGCGAAGAATATGATAGGTTTTCTCTCATTAAATTGGAGATGATGAAATATATTGACATACAAAATCATAGATGTTACAATAGTCATTGTTTATACGGAACTTAATAAAATATTACTCTTATCAAGAGAGGTGGAGGGAAAGGGCCCGATGAAACCCGGCAACCAGTGGAACTTAACACTAAGGTGCCAATTCCTGCAAAGTTTTGCAAGATAAGAGAAGGCTTTCAAACCTCTTCTTATCGAAGAGGTTTTATTTTATATTTGAAAGGAGTGAGGGGGCTTTTATAAAGGATGAATCATACATCTTTTATTTGGCCATAAAATTATGAGAAGATTGTTTACCTCTGAGTCTGTTACTGAAGGACATCCAGATAAAATATGCGATCAAATTTCAGATGCTATTTTAGATGCTATTCTTGAACAGGATCCATATGCTAGAGTAGCTTGTGAAACTGCTGTAACCACAGGAATGGTATTGGTTATGGGAGAAATAACTACTAATTGCTATACAGATATTCCTAAGGTTGTTAGAAAGACCATAGAGGATATTGGCTATGTACGAGCAAAGTACGGCTTTGACTGCGATACTTGTGCTATCTTAACTTCAATAGATGAGCAATCTCCAGATATTGCAATGGGAGTAAATGAAGCTCTTGAAGCAAAAAAAGGTGATATGGATAGGGAAGAAGCAGTAGGAGCAGGAGACCAAGGAATGATGTTTGGTTTTGCTACTAATGAAACTCCTGAATACATGCCTTTACCTATAGCTATGGCTCATAGATTATCTAGAAGATTATCAGAAGTAAGAAAAAATGGTACTTTACCTTATTTGAGACCGGATGGAAAGACACAAGTAACTGTTGAATATGAAGATAATAAGCCAATAAGAATTGACGCTATAGTTATATCAACTCAGCATAGTCCTGAAGTTGATCAAGAGCAGATAGCAAAGGATTTAAAGGAACATGTAATTAAGGCTGTAGTTCCAGAACATTTCCTTGATGAGAATACTAAGTATTATATAAATCCTACTGGTAGATTCGTAATCGGTGGACCACAAGGAGATTCAGGTTTAACTGGTAGAAAGATCATAGTAGATACATATGGAGGATATGGAAGACACGGCGGTGGTGCTTTCTCCGGTAAAGATCCAACAAAGGTTGACCGTTCAGCAGCTTATGCTGCTAGATGGGTAGCAAAAAATCTTGTAGCAGCTGGAGTAGCTGATAAAATTGAAATAGAATTAGCTTATGCTATTGGGGTTGCAAAACCTGTATCTATAGAAGTGGATACTTTCGGAACAGGAAAGATTTCCGATGATAAGATAGTTGAATTAATTGAAAAAGTATTTGATTTAAGACCAGGGGCTATAATAAAGGAATTAGATTTAAGGAGACCTATTTATAAGCAGACAGCAGCTTATGGACATTTCGGTAGATTAGATTTAGATTTGCCTTGGGAAAGACTTAATAAGGTAGAAGAAATTAAGAAGTATATTTAATTATAAAAAAATGCAGTGAATTTTACTTCCTGCATTTTTTTTATGTATCTTTGGTAATAATTATAGATAGCAATTGGATTGACTTTGATGTGATATAAATTATTAGTTGAAATTGAAGATATACATAAGGTATGCTAATAGTGAGGATATAATTTAGGAGAGATTTTATGTCGGAATTACATGGAGTTGTGGAAGAAGTTGTCTTTCATAATAAGGATAATGGATATGCAGTAGCTAAAATAAATAGTAGTAATGAAAAGATAACAATAGTGGGTATTATACCGTATATTACAGAGGGACAGAATTTAAAGGTTCAAGGACAGTGGGTTATACATCCTCAATTTGGTAAGCAATTTAAAGTTGAGAGTTGTGAAGAAGTTATACCTGAATCTATAGCTGGTATAGAAAGGTATTTGGCTTCTGGGGTGATAACTGGAATTGGACCGGTTACTGCAAAAAAGATTGTTGAAAAATTCGGGGAAAAAACCTTTGAAATAATAGAGAATGATATAGAGAGATTAAAAGAGATTGAGGGCATTGGAGATAAGAAAATAGAAATAATTTATGAATCCTATTTTAAGCAAAGAGAAGTAAAAAATATAATGGTATTTTTGCAAGCTTATGGTGTTACGCCAAATCAATGCATGAAAATTTATAAGAGATTTGGAGCAAATGCTATAGCAGTAGTTAAAGATAATCCGTATATATTAACGGAAGAGGTTTCTGGCATAGGTTTTAAAACTGCAGATAAAATAGCCTTGAGCTTAGGAGTAGAAAAGAATTCTCCTTATAGGATTCAAAGTGGTATAAAGTATTTAATAAATGAATTTTGTGCTATGGGAAATACCTATATGCCTATAGATAAATTAATAAAAAATGGAGTAGATATACTTTGCGTAAGTAGTGAAGATATTGAGAAAAATATAATAGAAGCAGCTTTAGATGGTCAGATAAAGATAGAGAATATCCAAGGACAGGAGTGCGTTTTTACGCTTCCGTATTATTATTGTGAACTCGGGGTTACTAAAAAAATCTTGACTCTTGCTTTTAGTCAATATTCCAAATTGGATGTTGATGTAGAGAAGGAAATTGAGAACTTTGAGAAAAAACATAATATAAGCTTTGCACCTTCTCAAAGAGAGGCTATAGCTGGAATTGCAGATAGTGGAGTGGAAATAATTACCGGTGGACCTGGTACTGGAAAAACCACTATTATAAATTGTATTTTAGAAATATTTGAAGCGGCAGGGATGAAGGTGCTTATGGGAGCTCCAACGGGCAGAGCGGCTAAAAGGATGACGGAGGCTACTGGAAGAGAAGCTAAGACATTACATCGTTTATTAGAGCTAGGATATGAGGGCGAGGAGAATATGTTTTTTAATAAGGATGAGGAAAGTCCCTTGCAGTGCGATGTATTAATAATAGACGAAGCTTCTATGGTTGATATTATGCTTATGAATAGTCTTTTAAAAGCGGTTTCTATAGGTACGAGAATTATCATAGTTGGAGATGTGGATCAGTTGCCTTCAGTAGGTCCCGGTAATGTGCTTAGGGATCTTATCGAAAGTAAATGCGTAAGAGTAGTAAGGCTGAAGGATATTTTTAGGCAATCTAAGGAGAGTATGATAATAGTAAATGCTCATAGAATCAATAAGGGAGAGATGCCTTTTTTAAATGAAAAAAATAAGGATTTCTATTTTATAAATGAAGAAGATCCTAATATGATATTAAATACTATAATTAATCTTATAAATACTAGACTACCTAAATTTAATAAGTCATGGGATAAGTTGAAGCATATCCAAATTTTATCGCCTATGAGAAAGGGTGTATTAGGAGTTAGCAACTTAAATAATGAACTTCAAAATATCTTAAATCCTCCTTCTAAAAATAAAGTGGAGAAAAAATTTAGAGATACAATTTTTAGAGTTGGAGATAAGGTTATGCAAACCAAGAATAATTATTCTCTAAAGTGGATTAGAATTGCTGGTCAGGGAGAAGATGAAGGTCTTGGTGTATTTAATGGAGATGTGGGCTTTATAGAGGAAATCGATGAAGATAATCAAGTGTTAAAGGTTGTATTTGATGAAGAAAGAAGTGTATTATACGATTTTATATATTTGGATGAATTAGATTTAGCCTACGCTATAACGGTGCATAAAAGTCAAGGAAGTGAGTTTCCTGTAGTTATTTTACCATCCTTCATGGGACCGCCTATGCTTATGAATAAAAATTTATTATATACTGCTATTACTAGAGCTAAGCAAATGGTAGTGTTAGTAGGCTCTGTAAAGGCATTACACTTTATGATAAATAATAATAGAAGTTTTGAAAGATATTCATCCCTAAAATGGAGAATAGAGAATATTATAGATAGTAGCCAAGAGTAATTAATCCTGTCAAAGAATAAAAATTAGCTTACTAAAGTATTGTAAAAAAAGGAGAGAGCGTGTATGGCGATGTTGCCAGTAGACACTGATTTGAAGGAAAAGGAAAGAATAATTAAGGCTATTCGTAATTGGAGTAGAAGTGAGGAAAAGGTATTAAATATAGTGGCAGTACCATATAGCAAATACGATGTTTTTGAAGATATTATCATTAAATATACATCTGAAGGAAAAAAAGTATTATATATAGCTAATGATGAGGAAAGTATAAGACATAGGGTGAACTTATTAAAACAAAGAGGTTTTGATGATTATTGTTATAGTATGGAAGGTAGTAGTAGAGTTAAAGAAGGTAAGTCTCTTGTACTACTTACAAATGAGATTTGTAGATTAGTAAAAGATAATTATGATTTAGTAATCTACGACGATATAGGAGGATTTCCTAAATATAATAAATTTGAAATATTAGATTTATTGTCAGTGTTCTATAAGAATAGCAGGATTATATGTATATCTATAGAAAATATCTTTCAAAATGCAAAATCTATTCAGATTCCCGGTAGATATAAAGGAAGTCCGATGATAGAGCCAAGAGTAATTACTACTAGATTGGACTTAAACAAAGAAATTCCTATAGTTATATATGAATATTTGCAATGGTCCATTAAGTCTAATAGGAATGTGATAATATTAACACCAGGAAAAGATATATCTGAAAGAGTTCATAACTATTTATTAAGCATTAAAGATGGATTAGGTACTAATGTATTACATTTTGAAAATAATAACAATCAGTTGAATTATTTTATTGAAAAGCAAAAAGGAATAATTGTTACTCATAATATGGATATAATAAATATGAAGTTAAGTAAAACTGATTTCATAATATATTTTGCTGAAAATAAGGTTTTTGAATATAAAAAGCTGGTTTATGTATGCAGTAAAGCTTCTAATGTTGAAGATAATAATTTTGGAGAAGTGTTGTTTTTGTCAAATGACATATCTAGGGATATGGAAAATTGCAAGGAAATAATAAGGAGATTCAATAAGCTTATATGGGACATGGGATTGGTAAGAGTATAAAATATTACTTTGAATGTCTTTTGGATGTACTATATGGCAATAGTGAAGGTTGCATACTTTGTAACAATCCAACGGAAGAATTGATTTGTGATAGTTGTGAAAAAAAGATTAACTTTTCAGTAATAGAAGGGCACATACAAAAGGAAAATATAAAAATAAAATATTATTCCTGTAGTTATTACAACGCTTTAGTAAAGGAAATGATAATAGGATTAAAATATAAAAGTGATTTTAACTGTGGAAGAGTATTAGTAGGTCTTATGAAAAAACTTGTATTAACGAAAGGAATAGATGCTGAATATGTTACTTTCGTGCCCTCTGATTCCCTTATGTTAAAAAAACGGGGATATAATCAGAGTGAATTTTTATGTAAGCAACTTTGTCAAGCTTTGGATAAAACCTTTATCAGATGTTTATCTAAGCAACATATTACAAAGGATCAAATAGGCCTTGATGGAGAGGGACGTTGGCTTAATTTAAAAAGTAGTTTTACAGCAACTAATGTAAATAAAATAAAGGGTAAAAAAATTTTATTAATAGATGATGTCATAACCACCGGTGCCACAGCCTTTTATTGCGGAAAAGCTTTGCTGGAAAAAGGTTGCAATGAAGTTATAGTCTTGACTGTGGCGAAAAGTGCGGTATAATATACATATAAAAGTTAGGTTTGTGATTGAAAGTCGATGCCAGTCGCAGGCGAAACGACCCACGTAAGTTAAACAAATGTTTAATGATCATGGTGCGGCTTAGATGTTAGTCCTGCCGTCTTATGACGAGAGGGTTAGTAGTGAGAGGTAAGTTCCGGGTAGCGAAAGCTCCAGCAGGCGGGTGTGGGGGCAAAGATCAGGTCAACTAACTTTTATAAAATAAAAACTCAAACTATGAAAGTTTTGAGTTTTTATTTTTTTTTTATCAAATTAACTCAGAAATTCCCGGTATTATACTGTACATTTATATAATTATATCGGTAATAATATTAAAAGAAGAAACTATAATTGTTTGATTGGAGAATAATGAAAAAGCATTAGATATAGACAGGAAAAATGACGTAAATTAATCAAATATTCTGTAAATTCAAAATTTTACTGTTGAGTTTGTCCTCATTTCATATTAAAATAATATTAACAAGAAGAAAAGATTGCTAAAATTACCTTAGGGTAAGAGAGAGGAGCTGGAAATATGAATATTATAGTAAGTGCAAAAAATATGGAATTAACTCAAGCTCTTAAGGCTACCGTAGAAAAGAAATTATCAAAGTTGGAGAAGTACTTTAATCCCAATGTAGAAGTGCAAGCTACTTTAAATGTTCAAAAAAATAGGCAGATTATTGAGGTAACAATTCCTTTTAATGGAGTTATATTACGAGCTGAAGAAGAAAATGAAGATATGTATGCTTCTATAGATTTAGTTGTTGATAAATTAGAGAGACAAATAAGAAAGGTAAAAACAAGACTTGCTAGAAGACAAGCAGGAGATGCATTAAAGTTTCAGTACATACCGGATCTAACCGGTAGTGAAAAGGAAGCTGAGGAACCTAAAATAGTAAAGACAAAGAGATTTGCTATGAAGCCAATGTCCTCAGAAGAAGCTGTATTACAGATGGAAATGTTAGGTCACAACTTCTTCGTATATGAAAATGCTGATAGTGGAGATGTAAACGTAGTATATAGAAGAAAAGATGGTAATTTCGGTCTCATTGAACCAGAATTTTAAATAAATAAAACTCCCTTTTTAGGGAGTTTTATTTATTTGAAGTTGAAAGAATAATTAATAAAATGTTATAATAAAGAGTAATGAAAATTAATAAAAATGAAAAAATGTATTAGAATTGCGAGGATGAAAGCATGGGTATATTAGATAAAATTTTTGGGACTTATAGTGAGAGGGAAGTTAAAAGAATAATTCCTATAGTAGATAAAATAGATTCCCTTGATGAGTCAATGCAAAAGCTTACTGATGATGAGCTAAGAGCTAAAACAGAAGAATTTAAAAAGAGACTTAATAATGGGGAAACTTTAAACGATATTTTACCAGAAGCCTTTGCTGTAGTTAGAGAAGCTTCTAGTAGAACTATAGGATTAAAACATTTTAGGGAACAGTTAATTGGAGGTATTGTACTTCATCAAGGAAGAATTGCAGAAATGAAAACTGGTGAAGGTAAAACTTTGGTAGCTACATTACCAGCTTATTTAAATGCTCTTACCGGTAAGGGTGTGCATATAGTTACAGTAAATGATTACTTAGCAAAAAGAGATAGAGACTGGATGGCTCAAGTTTATGAATTCCTTGGATTAACTGTTGGGGTTATTGTACATAATCTAACCCAGCAAGAGAGACAACAGGCATATGGCTGTGATATAACCTATGGAACAAACAATGAATTTGGATTTGATTATTTAAGAGACAACATGGTAGTATACAAGGAGCAAAGAGTTCAAAGAGAATTAAACTTTGCTATAGTAGACGAAGTTGACTCCATCCTTATAGACGAAGCAAGAACACCTTTAATAATTTCTGGAGAAGGAGAAAAATCTACAGATTTCTATAAGGTAGCTGATTTCTTTGTAAAGACTCTAAAGGCAGATGTAGACTTTACTGTAGATGAAAAGTCCAATTCTGTAATTTTAACAGACGAAGGTGTAGCTGCTGCAGAAAAATTCTTTAGAATAGATAACTACGCAGATCCTAGTCAAATGGAATTGCAGCACCATGTAACCCAGGCTCTTAAGGCTAATTATATAATGAAGAGAGATAAGGATTACATGGTAAAGGACGGAGAAGTAGTAATCGTCGATGAATTTACTGGAAGACTTATGGAAGGAAGAAGATATAGTGATGGATTACACCAAGCTATTGAAGCTAAAGAAGGGGTTAAGGTTCAAAGAGAATCAAAGACTTTAGCTACAATTACCTTCCAGAATTATTTCCGTATGTATAAAAAGTTATCCGGTATGACCGGTACAGCTCTTACAGAAGAAAATGAATTTAGAGAAATTTATGGTTTAGATGTAATTGTAATACCAACTCATAGACCTGTAGCAAGAATAGATTATCCAGATGTAGTATATAAGACTGAAAAGGCTAAATTTAATGCTATAGTAGAAGAAATAATAGAAACTCATAAAAAGGGTCAGCCAGTGTTAGTTGGTACTGTAAGCATAGAAAAGTCAGAAGCCTTATCTGCTTTATTAAAGAGAAGAGGCATTCCGCATCAAGTATTAAACGCTAAGTATCATGAAAAGGAAGCTGAAATTATATCCCATGCCGGTGAAAAGGGTATGGTAACTATAGCTACCAATATGGCCGGTCGTGGTACAGATATTAAGCTAGGAGAAGGGGTTAAAGAATTAGGTGGACTAAAAATTATCGGTACAGAAAGACATGAATCTAGACGTATCGATAACCAGTTAAGAGGTCGTGCTGGTCGTCAGGGAGACCCAGGATCTTCAAGGTTCTACATTTCCTTAGAGGATGACCTAATGAGAATCTTTGGTTCAGAAAGATTACAGCCAATGATTGAGAAGGCGGGCTTCACAGATACAGATGCCATTGAAAGTAAGATGGTAACTAGTGCCATAGAACGTGCTCAAAAGAAGGTAGAAGGAAATAACTTTGATATAAGAAAGACTTTACTTGGCTATGACGATGTTATGAACCAGCAAAGAGAAGTAATTTATAAGCAAAGAGCAGATGTGCTTGAGGGAAAAGATATTAAAGAACAGATAGAGGAAATGATGAAAGATGTTCTTTACAGTGCTGTAGATTCACACCTTACTGGTTTGGAAGAAGAAATTAAGAGTGACTTAGAGAAATTAATTCATTATTTAGAGGATTTATGTATTCCTCATGGCATGTTAAAAGTTGATGAATTAGAAAAAATGTCTAATGATGAGATAAAGGAAAAAGTGTTATCTATTGCTAAGGAAATTTATGCTAAGAAGGAAGAGGAATTTGGTTCTGAAGCCTTAAGAGAAATAGAAAGAGTAATCCTTCTTAGAGTAGTTGATACTAAGTGGATGGATCACATTGATAATATGGATCATTTAAAGCAAGGAATGGGCTTAAGAGCTTATAAGCAACAAGACCCGGTGCAGGCATATCAGATTGAAGGAAGCGAAATGTTTAATGAAATGATTTATAATATCAAGACTGATACTATAAGACACCTATTCCGTGTAAAGATGGAAAAGGCTCCTGAAAGAGAGCAGGTAGCTAAGGAAACTGGAACTAACCATGATGATTCCTTAAAGAAGGAGCCAGTAAAAAAAGAGAAAAAGGTAGGAAGAAACGATCCTTGTCCTTGTGGTAGTGGCAAGAAGTATAAAAATTGCTGTGGAAGAATGGCATAATAAGGAGTGAGATATATGTGGCTTAAGCTAGATGAAGCGTTAGACAAAGTAGCACATATGAAGGAAATTTTAGAGGAAATGAGGGCTTCTCTTTGACCTTGTAGGTTTGGAGAAGAGGATTTTAGAATTAGACCATTATATGCAAGAGCCTGGCTTTTGGGATGATGCCTCAAAGACCCAGGCAATAACTATGGAAAGTAAAAATCTTAAGGATAAACTTGAAAGATTCAATAATGTCTTTACAGCTGTTGAAGATCTAGAAGTATTATTAGATATGATAAAGGAGTCCGAAGATGAAGACTCCATAAGTGAAGCGGAAACAGAGTTAAAGAGGTTACAGGAGGAAATAGATAGGTTTAGAATAGAGACCCTTTTATCCGGTGAGTATGATAAAAACAATGCTATACTTACCTTGCATGCTGGTGCAGGAGGTACTGATGCCCAAGATTGGACAGAAATGTTGCTACGAATGTATACCCGTTGGGCAGAAAAGAAGGGTTATTCCTTGGAAACCCTCGATTATTTACCGGGAGATGAAGCTGGTATTAAAGGGGTTACTTTAAGTGTTAAGGGAGAATATGCCTATGGATATTTAAAGGCCGAGAAAGGTATACATCGATTAGTAAGAATATCACCTTTCAATGCTAATGGTAAAAGACAAACCTCCTTTGCTTCTGTAGAAGTGTTGCCAGAACTGACAGAAAATCAGGATATAGACATAAAATCAGATGACTTAAAAATAGATACCTATAGGGCTGGTGGTGCTGGAGGTCAGTATGTAAACAAAACAGAATCGGCTATAAGAATTACCCATCTACCTACAGGTATTGTGGTACAATGCCAGAATGAAAGAAGTCAGCATGCTAATAGGGAAAAGGCTATGGCTATGTTGAAGGCAAAATTAACGGAACTTATGGTAAGGGCTCATAAAGAAAAAATCGAAGATTTGTCTGGAGACTTAAAGGACATAGGCTGGGGCAGTCAAATTCGCTCCTATGTATTCCAACCTTATACTATGGTAAAGGATCATAGAACTGGTGCTGAAAATGGAAATGTAAGCTCTGTTATGGATGGCGATATAGATTTGTTTATAAATGAATATTTAATACAGAGCAGCAATGGTACATTAGAGGATAAAAATAATTGACAATGGATATTTTGATGTATCCATTGTCTTTTTTAGTTCAACATAGGTATAAAAGGAAGGAAAGTTAATTTTTCTGTTTATTGGATTTAACTATAATTTCGATTTTATTGTATTTTATAACATAAAAGGAGAGAAGGAATCCAAGCAGTGCCATGGAAGAAAGCAATATTTCCTTGTTATATAGGATAAAAATACTATTATTATAGCCATAGGCAATTATCTGTAAAGAAATCACACTAAAACATCGCTCAATAGCGCTTAAGCTAATATATTCTGCTTTATCTTCTGGAGTGTGAATTTTACTAACATCATTATCACAGAAGGTAATAGCATCAATTCCATTTTTTCTAAAGTACTCATGATCGCTGGAATCCTTGAATAAATAATCAAAGTTGATTTGGTTGTTGCTACAAGTTGCAGCCACTGATTTTACTAGACTGGTATTTTTATTATCATTTTCACCGCCCATGATACATAAAGGAATGTTATTATCACTGCCTATCATATCAAAATTAAAGACTTTTGCTCCCTTAAGCATATCTTTATATTCTTCCACAAAGGCTTTTGAACCGAGACAACCAAACTCTTCTGCGTTAAAGAAAGCAAAAATAATAGAACGCTGAGGTCTTCCTAAGGATTTTATATATCTAGATAATTCTAAAAGAAAGGCTGTACCACTGGCGTTATCTAAGGCACCTCCATATACAGTACCTGCAGAGTCTGTTCCTAGATGATCAAAATGAGCGGATAACACTATGGGGGTTAAGTTTTTATCACGTCCTTCAATGATACCTATAACATTTTGAACGGTAGTTATTTCTTCTTCAAAGGGAATATAGCATTCTATAGATAGATCCTTTGATAAATAATTTTTAATGGAGGCCATAGCTTCCTTAGAAAGAAAAATACATAGGTTTGTAAAATTGTCATCTAAAAAGGAGCTTCTGAAATTCAAATTATTATCCTCCGGTACATAAAAAAGACTATAACCTTCCCCTTGAAAAACTTGAATAATATTATCGCCGATTATTCTAGAATTTGAACTCTGACAATTTATTTTATTTTCATTAAAGTTTATCATATCTTCTTTATAATCCACACCATAGGTGAATTTATGTATTACAGAACCTTCTTTGTCTATTACCTGCAAATAAGGTTCGTTAGATAAGGATTTAGGATAGTTGACCTTGAAATTTTGATAGTAGTTTCCTTGAAAGGGGTGTATCCCAATCTTTTCTAAAGAAGTTTTAATGTACTCTGCAACCTTTTTATTTTCTAAGGTTCCTGTAAGTCGACCCTTATAAGAGGAAGAACTTAAATTAGCAGTAACTTCTTTTATCCTATTAAGGTTAAAGTTTTCAACACCTATACTAGTTTTTAGAGACATGGCTAGGAAAACAATCAAGATTGCCATTATTACTTTAATAAATGTTTTTTCCATTTACGACCTCGCTAAAAGTATTCATAATATATACTTATGAAGAAAAGGTTTCACTTAGTATATTAACAAGTAATAAAGTTGAAAAATGCAAAGATTATACTTTATAATGTTAAAGGTAGTAATACCTAGAGTATTTATAAGCACATATTTTGGAGGGAAAAATGAGTAATATTGAACAAAGACTTTCTAAGGAATTGAATATTAGTCTGAAGCAGGTTGAAAGTGTTATAGAACTACTAGATGAAGGTAATACTGTACCCTTTATAGCAAGGTATAGAAAGGAAAGGACCGGTGGCTTAGATGATGAGCTGCTAAGAAAGTTCTCTGAAAGACTTACATATTTACGAAACTTAGAAGCAAGGAAACAGGATGTAATTAGACTAATAGAAGAACAGGGAAAGCTTACAGAAGAAATCAAGCAAAATGTAGAGAAGGCAGAAACTATAACTGAGGTAGAGGACATATATAGACCTTACAAGCCTAAGAAGAGAACTAGGGCTATAATAGCTCAAGAGAAGGGCTTAAAGCCTTTAGCAGAAGCTATTTATTCCGGTGAATTTACAGGAGATATTAAGGCCTATGCTGCAGAATTCATTAGCGAAGAAAAGGCTGTAGCAACAGCGGAAGAGGCTTTGCAGGGAGCTATGGATATTATAAGCGAAATGATCTCCGACGAAGCTGAATTTAGAAAATGGATTAGAAGTAAGGTTTATAGAGAAGGAATAATAGAAACTACAGGATCCTCTGAAGAACCAACTCCTTATGAGATGTATTATGATTATCATGAAGCGGTAAAAAGTATACCACCTCATAGAATATTAGCTATAAACCGTGGAGAAAAGGAAAAAATCTTGAGTGTTAAAATAACCATAGATGAAAGTAAGCTAGTGGATTATTTAAAAGGAAAATGCTTGAAGGGCAATGGCATTACAGATCCTTATATAGAAGAGAGTATTAAGGATTCTTTAAAGAGACTTATATATCCTTCAATAGAAAGAGAAATTAGAGCAGAACTCACTGAAAAGGGAGAGGATGGAGCCATTGAAATTTTCAAGGCTAACCTAAAGGCTCTTTTGATGCAGCCACCTGTTAAGGGAAAGGTTGTAATGGGCTACGATCCAGGTTTTAGAACAGGATGTAAGGTTGCAGTACTAGATGATACAGGTAAGTTTCTTGACAATGTAGCTGTATATCCTACTGCTCCACAAAATGATGTGGAAGGAGCCATAAAAACATTAAAATCACTAGTATACAAATACAATGTAGATGTTATATCCTTAGGTAATGGAACTGCAAGTAGAGAATCTGAAGAGGTTCTTGCTAGACTAATAAAAGAGGTTAAAGAGGAAAAGGGAAAGGATCTTTATTATGTTGTAGTTTCAGAAGCAGGGGCTTCTGTATATTCTGCCTCTGAGCTAGCTGCAAAAGAATATCCTGACCTGGACGTTACAGTAAGAGGAGCTATATCTATAGGAAGAAGATTACAGGACCCTCTAGCAGAACTAGTAAAAATTGATCCTAAGTCTATAGGGGTAGGACAATATCAGCATGATGTTACTCCTAAGAGATTAGATGAATCCTTAAAGGGTGTAGTAGAAGATTGTGTTAATACAGTTGGAGTAGATTTGAATTTAGCAACGCCTTCGTTACTATCCTATATTTCTGGAATAAATGCTGCTATAGCTCAAAATATAGTAACTTATAGAGAGGAAAATGGTAAGTTTACAAGCAGAAAAGAATTGCTTAAGGTTAAGAGATTAGGACAAAAGGCCTATGAGCAGTGTGCCGGCTTTTTAAGAGTTCCTGAAAGTTCAGAGCCATTGGATAATACAGCAGTACATCCTGAGTCCTATGAGGCGGCAAGACAACTAATAAAAATGCTGGGCTATGATATGGATGACTTAAAAAAGGGACTACCTGACATAGATCAGAGGGTGAAGGAAAAGGGATTGCAAGACCTTGCCAATGCTATAGGTGTAGGAGTATTAACTCTTCAAGATATAATAAAAGAGCTTAAGAAACCAGGAAGAGACCCAAGAGAAGAGCTGCCAAAGCCAATATTCAAGACAGGAATACTGGATATTAATCAGCTAAAGCCAGGTATGGTTCTTACTGGTACTGTAAGAAATGTATCTGACTTCGGGGCCTTTGTGGATATTGGTGTACATCAAGATGGTCTTGTACACAAAAGTCAAATGTCAGACAAATTTGTACGTCATCCTCTTGATATAGTTAAAGTTGGAGATATTGTGGAGGTTAGAGTGCTTCAAGTAGATGAAAAAAGAAAGAGAATTTCTTTATCTATGAAAAAAGAATAAAAATACATTGAAAATATTATGACAATGTTTTATAATAAATATGTAATTAAATAATAGTATCTTCAGGGCAGGGTGTAAATCCCGACCGGCGGTAAAGCCCGCGAGCCGTAATGGTTGATTCGGTGAAATTCCGAAGCCGACAGTATAGTCTGGATGGAAGAAGATATGTGTTAGATGGATTATCTTGCCCTGACTATTTTTGGTCAGGGTTTTTATTTTATCTAAGTAGAAGGCGCCAAGCTTAGATAAAGGCATTAATCCATCCAACCTATCTCCTGAAGTAGTTTAAAGGGAGGAATTAAAAAATGAATAATATAACATCAAAAACTAGTTACCTAATTAAAGTTGCTTTAATGGCATCTATTTCTGTTATTTTAATGTACTTTGAATTTCCTATATTTCCGGCTTTTCCTTGGTTGAAAATAGATGCTAGTGATTTACCGGCTTTAATTGGTTCTTTTGCCTTTGGGCCACTGACAGGAGTTATAATAGAGGCGCTGAAAAATATTTTAAAGATTTTAGTGAAATCTACCACTACCGGAGGGGTAGGGGAGTTAGCTAACTTTATTATTGGATCAACTTTTGTTGGAACAGCGGGCATGATATATAAATTTAAGAAGACAAAGTTGAATGCTGTAATTTCATTGATTATTGGAACCTTGGTTTTAGGCATTGTAGGGGCATTGGCTAATGCATATATTCTTATACCTTTATTTATGCCTAATATGCCAAAAAAGGAGTTAATGATATATATTATGGAAGGTGTTATACCTATAAATTTAATAAAGGGAGCAGGAATATCTGTTATTACTTTAGTTATCTATAAGAGAATTTCAGTTATTATAAATAATGATAATAGAAAGCTTGAAAGCAACGATGCAAAGCTTTCAAAAAAAGCGGTTTAATTTTAAAGGTTCAGAGCTTGGCTCTGAACCTTTAAAAATTTCTTTTCCACATTATTAAAGCATCTTCCTTATTATCCTCATAATATGCCTTGCGAATACCTTCTTCCACAAAGCCAAATTTTTTATAGAGATTTATTGCTCTTTGGTTTGACACTCTTACCTCTAAGGTTATACCTATGACATTTTCTAGTTTACAAATACTTATCAAGGACTCCATTAACATAGTTCCTATGCCAAAGCCCCTGTATTCTGGATGCACAGCTATGTTGGTAATGTGGGCTTCGTCTAAGATAATCCACATGCCGGCGAAACCTACAACTAAATCATCTTTCACCGCCACCATATAGCGGGCATATTTGTTTGTAAGCTCTTTTTCAAAGGAGTCTTTACTCCATGTAATTGGAAAGCTTAGTATACTTACATTTAAAATACCTTCAATATATTTGTCTTCAATGGGAACAATCTCTATACTACTCATTACTCAACCCCATTTTTTTGTCATATTCTCTTTCAGCCTGAGACTTTCTAAGATAAATTGGAGTACTGGTGTTTAGATCCTCTTCAATACCTGATTTTAGTAGCTTTAATCCAAGTTCACCTAGTGATGAAGCTCTGGCAAAGTTAAGATGAGCAGGAGCAAAGTAAGAATTAGGAATATTGCTTTTTAAAACTTCCTTGAATTTAGCAGTACCATCACCAATAAAATAAATGGATTCTTCATTCTTTACTTTATTAATAAGCTCATCAATAGAAATTACCATATAATCTGATATCCTTCTAAGCTCTTCACCCTCAAAGGTATATAAGGCTGTGTATACATTGTTTCTTAAAGCATCTAAAATAGGGCAAATTAATCCCTTACTGTAGGCTAGATTATAGGCTAAGGCATCTAGGCTTGAAACAGAAATAAAAGGTTTTTTAGCTCCAAAACTTAAACCTTTTATTGTGGCCATTCCAATCCTTAAACCAGTAAAGGAACCAGGACCTTTAGAGGATACAAAACCATCAATGGAGTCTATATCCATATGTAGGGAAGAAAGAAGCTTATCAATCATTGGCATTAAAATTACAGAATGCTGCCTGCCAAAGTTAAAGTTGATTTCTCCTAATAGCTTGTTATCCTCGAGTATGGCACAGCTAGCAGCTTCCGTTGCAGTATCTATAGAAAGTACTCTCATAGGCTTATCTCCTTTACATAATCATATCTATTTTGGCTATAATTTATTACAACTTTTCTGAAGCTTTCTCCTTTTTCAGGAAGCTTATTTATAGTAATCCATAAAGCTTCTTCAGGAATGAGAACATCTATGTAATTTGCCCATTCTATGATGCTTACTCCAGAGCCAAAAATGTATTCATCAAAACCAATGGCTTCTATTTCATCCGGATCATTAACGCGGTAAACATCAAAGTGATTAAGTTTCAATCTTCCACTTTCATACTCATTCACAATGTTAAAGGTTGGGCTGGTTATTTCTTCTTTTACCCCTAGGCCCAGGGCTACACCTTTGGTGAAATGAGTCTTACCGGCTCCTAAATCTCCTGTTAGACAGATAATGTCACCGGCATTGCAACGCTGTCCTAAAGCTTTACCTAAAGCCATAGTTTCCTCAAGGTTTTTTATTATAAATTCCATTTAAGAGTTCACCTCTGATTAATCTTATATAACATAATGCTATTCTATATCAAAATTGTGAAAAAGAAAAGGATTTGACAGTAAAGAATTTTGCAGTTTTATGGATTTTAGTCTATAATGTAATAATAATTAGTGTATATGAGAGGTGCTAAAATTGAAAAGGGTAATAAGTTTAGGATTACTATTTATGTTATTTCTAACAGCCTGTAGTGATAATGAACAAAGGGTAACGCCTACTATTAACATCGAAGGGAAAGATATTAAAACGGAAGTAACTTTGAGAATAATTACAACTAATAAACTGTTATATAATATGGTTAAGGATATTGTAAAAGATGATCATATAGTAGATTACATGATGGCAGAAGAAGAGAGTCAATGGAAATATGAATTTACTGAGGATGCTTTGAAAAATATAGCTAATAAAGATCTATTTATATACTTTGGTGCCGGCTTTGAACCATGGGTTAATGGGTTTGAGAAAAATCTAGAAAAAGGTAATGTTTCAGTTATTAATTGCTCTAGAGGTATAAAGACTTTAGAACTAGAATACCCAATTATTTATGGAGAAGAGATTATAAAAAGCAATCCATATTATTGGCTAGACTCCAATAATTATAAAATATTATTATCAAACATAAAAAATGGAATTCAAGAAAAGGATCCGGCAAGAAGACAAGTATATGAAGAAAATTTTGAGGAAGCTATAAAAAAGCTAGATGAAGTAAATGAAGAACTTACATCTATAATAAAAGAGTATAAGGATTATACTTTTTTAACTAACACAGAAGAATTAGACTATTTCTTTAACTATTTTAATATTAATCCTATAAAGCTATCTTCAGAAGATAAAATTTTGGAAATGGAAGAACAGCTTCACCAAGAAGCTAATAAATCAAAATATATATTCTTATACTGTAAAGATGAACAGCTGTCCTATGTAGAAAACATAGTAAATAATTCAAAGGTACAGAAAGTTAAATTGTCTACATACTGCACCGATAGAAACTGTTTAGACTTATGGCAATGTAATTATAATGCCTTTAAGAGCTTAAAAGAAATAACTAACTAAATTTATAAACTTAATTTTATCCCCATATTTAAGGGGGATTTCTTTTTTGTTAAATAAATATAATATTTTATAAATAAAATTTTAAAAAGTAGTTGCCTTTTTTTTATATATGTTATATAATAATCCTTGTCACGAAGGGGTATAGCTCAATTGGTAGAGTAGCGGTCTCCAAAACCGTTGGTTGCGGGTTCGATTCCTGCTGCCCCTGCCAGTGGAAAGTCAGTAGAATTTATATTCTATTGGCTTTTTTGTTTTTTGAATAGATTTTGAATGAAAAAAGATTGGCTTTATTGCTAAATCTTTTTTACTTATGTCCTTTACATACTGATTATTTGTAAAAAACTATATTAAAATGAATATGTTGAATTAGCTAAACCTATATGGTAAAGTATGCCTAATGAGGTGATAGATATATGATTACTGTTAGAAAAATTTAAATAGTTATTGATGAGGGAGATAAAGAAATAAGAAATAGCAAATATCAGTTTATTCGTGATGCTCAATATAGTCAGTATTTGGCTTTAAATAAGGCAATAAGCTATCTCGGAATTGCTTATTTCACTGACAATATAGATAAATCAGCTTATAAAGAAGCGGTAAAAGGACTAACTAATAGTAATCCTATATTCGAAAACATAAATTTTGGCAAGGGAATAGACACTAAATCAATAGTGACAAATAGAGTAAAAAAAGATTTTAAATCAGATATAAAAAATGGGTTAGCAAGAGGTGAAAGATCTATAAGAAATTACAAAAGAACATTTCCGCTGTTAACCCGCGGACGAGATTTAAGTTTTTATTATGACGGTGATGATATAAAGATTAAATGGGTTAATAAGATTACATTTAAAGTTCTTCTAGGGCATAGATTTAATAAAAATGATTTAGAGCTTAGAACATTTCTTGCTAATGTTATAGATAAAAGATATAAAGTATGTGAAAGTTCAATTGAAATTGTGGATAAAACTTTAATTTTAAATCTTTCTGTTGATATTCCGATAAATAAAAAAATGAGTTTATTCCTAATAGAGTTGTAGGTGTAGATATTGGTGTTAAAATTCCAGTTTATGTTAGTCTAAATGATACATATTATATAAAACGTGCAATTGGTTCATTTGATGATTTTATGAGGGTTAATCTTCAGTTTAAAAAGAGACGTGAGCAATTACACCGTCAGCTAAATTCTACAAAAGGTGGAAGGGGAAGAAAGAAAAAACTTTCTGCTTTAAATCAATTTAAAGAGTTGCAGAGTAATTACAATAGAACTTATAATCATTATCTTTCAAGTCAGATTATAAAATCTGCATTAGATAATAAGGCTGGACAAATAAACATGGAACTATTATCTATGAAAGAAGCTGTTAAAGGAACTTTGTTAGATAAGTGGCCGTACTATCAATTGCAACAAATGGTTGAGTATAAAGCAGAGCGTGAAGGTATTAAAGTACGTTATGTAGATCCTTATCGTACCTCCCAAATTTGTAGTATATGTGGGCACTACGAGGAAGGACAAAGAGAAAAGCAAGAGCTATTTACTTGTAAGAATAAGGATTGCGGACGTACATTAAATGCAGATTATAATGCTAGTAGAAATATTGCCATGAGTACAAAATATATTACCACAAAAGAAGAAAGTGAATACTATAAAAATCATGTTGAAGAAATTGCAGTAAACTAAATGAATCTAAGTATATTGATAAATGCTGTATTTTCAATAGCTAAGAGGTTGTTGTCTAGAAAATGGAAAAACCTCACTAGAACTTCAATGCAAAAATAAGATTTGAATGAGGCATAAAGTCTTGATTTATCTTATTTTGAATTTGGTTATGATACAACTATATGGAATGTAAATTTTGGTATTGAAGTGTTTTTTCTTTTTATAAGGGTATGTTATGATACAACTATAAGGAATATAAAGTATTATTGCTATTGAGGACACATATGTTATGTGTTTTAGAGGAATTATATAGAAATTAGAATTTATAAGATTTCATAGAATAACTAAATTACATTCCGAAATAATTAATGATAGTTTTTTACTTTAGCGATAGAAAGTAAAAGGCTGGGGCGATTTAGCGTCCTAAGTTCGAGGCTCTCAAAGGTTTCGACCATGGAGATAAAAGCACTCGAAAAGGTTAACCCATTGCATAGTAATTCGCAATGGCATTCCAGTAAAACTACGGTTTTATGCTATCGCATAGTTGTATTTAAAAGTCAGCTTCTGCTGGCTTTTTATTTTGCTAATTTATGACAATCTCATATTTGTTGAAGTGTAAATTTATTGGTGATAGAATGAAAATATGTAATAAAGGAGTAATTTTTTTAGTAATAATATATATTAAATTTACCTACTAATTGATGTGTTTTGAAGCACATTATATTTTTTTTTGCAATTTAAATTAATGGAGGGATGTTATGAAGTAAATCTTTAATAATTTTATAAAATTTATAATAGTGGCAATAGTTGTGATCTCAAAACTTTTAATAATTCCTCATTTAATTTTTAGTATTATAGCTATAGTTGTACAAGCTTTCGCACATAAAAGAATTTCAGGTATGTTTGCTATTAGTAGAATAACAGGATCAGTTAATCAATGCATAAGTTTTAAAAATTTGTATAAAGTTTGGAAAAACGATTATTATACTAATAAAAATAAACCAAACTTAGTTATATATAAAAAAATTTTGAGAGAAAAAATAGGCTCAGAAAATATACTGATAGATGATAAATCTGAAAGTAAAGGTAGTCAACCTATAGAAAAAATCTTTCTTATGAATTCAAAAGTTATATGGAGAAATTTAATTAATAGCAAATTTTGGCGATATATATTTCGTGATGAAATAGTAAAAAAGTATTATTTTAAAGTTAATTAAAAAGTAATCAAGATTTTAATATGATAATTTAAAGTAGAAAGTGAGTTAAACTAGGACACTAAAAATAGTGTCTTTTTATTTTATATAGAAAGAAGAGAGTATTAATATCAAAACTTATGGATAAATAAATTTAATTAGCTTATAACAAATTATTTGCTGTCTTATTATGATATAAAACTTATGTAAATGTTACTAAAAAAATAAAATAATTCTATAATGGTATACAGTTCTTTTACCTTATTTTGCTTGTATTATTAGTAAAAGCAGTGATGAAATTTCTGTTAGTAAGGTATAAAATTAAATTATTATGATAACTTTCTATTCTAGATTTAAGTAAAATCTTGAAGGTTGAATGGTCTACCATAAAGTATCAGCTAAGTAGAGCTGGGAAACTATTGAAAATTAATTGAAGGGAGAGCATACATAATGTTTAATAAATTATATGAAAGTGATAATGAGAATAACCACATTAAACATGGGCTTGTAGATGATAGGGAAAAGCAAATAATGCAAGAATTTAAGAATACTTCAGTGAAACATTGGAGTTTAATTAAATATGAAGTTATAGTTTTATTATTTTGTCTTGTAGTTGGAATTTCTTATGCACTAGAGAAAGGAGAATTTCTAAAATCTATTCATTCTATACTTTCTAATAATAATTCCTCCATAGTGAAGGAGGAGAGTAAGAATGAAACTGTTACAGATGATGATAACAAGAATTCCGATAAAGATAATTCTACTATTGTTAATGAGATAGATGTAGCTAAGAAATTTATTAGTATTCTTAATAGTAAAGACATAGAATCCTTTAAACAAATGGTAAGTCCATCAGGTTTAATAGTAATAAGAAATTTTGTATCTGGGAATAGTGCAAGAGGTAATGATATTAGAAATATTTATTCTGCTGAGGAAATTCCAGAGAACCTTCAATTACCAATAAATGATGAAGAAGCTATAGATATGACTAAACTTTTTCCTACTAGCATAAAAAATAGTAGTGAAGAAATTCAGCATTTAAGAATTAAGGAGAAGAATTTTAATTTTAAAGATACAGTTAATGGAGCTGTATTGGGTCCTTCAACCAGTGAAGTATGGGAGCTTTGTGGAGAAATTCAAAGAGTAACAGATAATAAGACAGACTCAATACCATTAATTTATATATTAGGTGATGATGAGTTTGCGCTTTCAGAAGCTGAAAGAGATTTTAATACCGGTACTTGGGCTGTCTTTGAAAAAGTAGATAATAGATTTTATTTGAGAGCACTTTTAGATTTTAGATAAAATAACTGAATTTCAGTGTAAGTAAAAGTAAGTGTTAAATATAAATTCCGTCAATGTAGTGAAAACTGGCGGAATTTTTTATAAACTACAGGCTAATAAAAATTGATATTTAACAGGTTATAGACAATTATGTGATGTTATGCTAGTATATATAAGCTTAAATAATATATGTATAAAATTCTAAAAATTAGATAATATAAATAGCAGAAATCCTATTCATCTATAGAGCTTCAATGCACAAATTACTTAGAATTACGTGAATATCAAATGAGTAGCTGTTTTATATGTATGCATAAAGAATTGATAACACGGAAAAATAACTATGAGCGAAGAGTTATCAATTAATGAGGAAGGGAAGGGTTATGATGAAAAAAATTTGTGTTGCATTATCCCTTGTATTGTCTTTAAGTTTGTTTGGTTGCGGTAACGATAGTACCGAGAAAAAAGATAATCAGCAGGGAACTACTACGGAAAATAGTGATAAGGTTACAGACACTACAGACAAGGAAAAAGATATCACTGAAAGTGGCGATACAAATAAGGATGTGACAGATAATTTAAAAGATGGTACCTATGAGGCAACTGCAGACCCATGGGATTACGGACAAGAATCCGCCACTGTAACTATTAAAGATGGAAAAATTACAGATATTGTATTAAAGAGACTTACCAAAGATGGAAAAGAGGTTAACTATGATGAGTGGACAGGAGCAGAGGTAGAAGGTAAGGTAAGACCAAATTTAAAACAATTTAGAGAAGACATGGCTAAGGAAATGATAGAGGCTCAAAGTTATGATGTAGACACTATAGCTACAGCAACCGTTAGCACAGGAAACTGGAAGGTAGCGGTTCAAAGGGCTCTAGAAAAAGCAAAGTAGAAGAATTGGTGGAGGAAGGTATTTGTAAGCTGCAAGTACCTTCTTTCTTTTTTAAATAGAAAATTTACACTCCTCAGAATTATTATTAGAGCTAGTCCATACGTCCTTAAAAGTATAGGATGATGTGAATTAGTAATATGCTTCTAAGTATATATTACCGACTAAGAAAGATAATAATAATATTAGGCTTCATGGAGGTAATAATGGATGAATACAGGCGGAAGTACAATAAGGCAAATTTTGCTAATAGTAATTCTAACAGCATTAAATGCTTTTTTTGCATCAGCAGAAATGGCTATAGTATCCTTGAATAAGAATAAGATTAGGCTATTGTCCGAAGAGGGAAATAAAAAGGCAGCCTTGCTGGAAAAGTTGACAGAAGAGCCTAGTAAGTTTTTAGCTACTATCCAAGTAGGTATAACTTTAGCAGGTTTTTTTGCCAGTGCTTCTGCAGCTACTGGCCTATCAGGAAAGTTTGCGGTTTACTTAGAAAGAATAGGCCTTCCATATGCTAGTCAAATTGCATTGTTTATAATAACTATAATACTTTCTTATTTTACCTTGGTTTTTGGTGAACTTTATCCTAAAAGAATAGCACTCCAGATGGCGGAGAAAATAGCCATGTTTTCTGTTAGGCCACTTATAGCAGTATCTAAGGTTACAAAGCCTTTTATAAGACTACTTTCCAGTTCCACTAATTTATTAGTAAGAATATCAGGCATTAAAACTGAACGGTTAGATGAAAAGGTTTCTATGGAGGAAATACGGTCTTTAATAGAGGTAGGTCAGGAGCATGGAGTAATAAATGAAACGGAAAAGGAAATGATAGAAAGTATATTTGAGTTTGATAACAAAGTAGCAGAAGAGGTTATGACTCCTAGAACAGAGGTTTTTGCTATCGATATAAATTCTCACATTGATGAAATTATAGATGAGCTTACAAAGGAGAATTATTCAAGAGTTCCAGTTTATGAGGAAGAAATAGATAATATTATTGGTATATTATACATGAAGGATTTTTTGATAGCTGCTAGTAAATGTGATTTTAAAAATGTGGATATACGTAAAATTTTAAGGACTCCATATTTTGTACCTGCCACTAAAAGTATAGATGAACTTTTTAAAGAACTACAAAGATCTAAAAATCATATGGCAGTACTTATAAATGAATATGGTGGTTTTGAAGGTATTGTAACTATAGAAGATTTAATTGAGGAAGTAATGGGGAAGATTTTAGATGAGTATGATGAAGGGGAGCCGGATATTGTTAGAATAGATAATAACACTTATATTACCGATGGTTTAATAACTTTAAGTGACCTTAATGATTATTTGCATACCAATTTTGAGTCAGAGCATTCCGATACAATAGGCGGTTTTGTTATAGGACTTATAGGAAATATTCCTAAAGACGGTGAAGAAACAAGGGTAGAGTATAAAGACACCATATTTGAAATCTTGGAGGTAAAAGAAAAAAGAATAGAGAAGATAAAGATAATACTTAATAAAAGTGAAAATATATAGCTTGAGTATAATTATTACAAGAAAGGTAGCAATAATACAGGTTAATTATTTAAAAATGACAAATACTTATAATAAAGATATTTAAATTTAATTCTTTCCTCAGAACTCTACAAAATATAAAAGAAGGGAGAGGTATAGGATGGCATCAAAAGGAACAAGAAAATTAGTGCCAGAATCTAAGCAGGGACTTTATAAATTCAGAACTGAAGTAGCTAAGGAGATGGGAATTCCTTTTTCAGAATATAATGGACACTTAAGTGCAAGAGAATGCGGAGCCGTTGGGGGAGAAATGGTAAGAAGAATGGTAAAATCTTATGAAGACAAATTAAAATAATCAGCGATTATGGCAATAAAATATAAATAAGAATTATTTTCCATAAAAAACAAGTATAATTAACAAAAAGTTTATTTTTGATATATAGCAATTTAATATTTGTCTGATATTATGATAATAAGCAGTGAGTTAGTTAAGTTTTTTTTCATAATATCCCCTTTATTTTACAGCAACTGAGTTATCAGTTGCCTTTTGTTTTGCCATTATAAATCAATGACCAAAGTATATAATACCTTATTTGAGAGATAATAAACGTAAATAAATATACTGAGGTGATGTAATGGCAAAGTATGAAGAAATATCAACTAACCATATGGTAGAATATGTTGATAAGAAATATAAGAATAAGTCCATATATAGCAATAATTTTTTCAACTATGATTATTATATAGGAACTTTTACAGCATTAAATAATTCCAATATGAGCATTCCTCATTCTTATGAAGAAAGAGACAATGATTATAAACTATGATAAAAAAGACATTCCTAGGGGATGTCTTTTTCTATAATAGAAATAAATATGAAGAAGGAAATTATTTTTCAGTATTTTAAGGCATTAGAGAAATTAAAGGATGAGGAATATTTAAAGGCTGTAATAAGTTATTATATAGCACCGGTTATTGAGGGAAAAAAACCTGCCTCTATTATATCTTTAGGCAGTGGTGGAAGAAACTTAAAATTTCTTTGGCAAAAATATTTTGATAGCTTTCAAGAAAATAGTGATATTAGATGGATAACTTTAAGAGAAAGTACAAATTCAATTATAATATTAATTTATAATATAACTGTGTTAAAGGAACTCCTAGAAAGAGAAGAGATAAGGGATTTTTTTAAGGATTATGGATATAAGCACTATGAAATAGAAGGGTTGTTGAATGATATAAAAGGCAAATATAAGGATAATTGTCCCCATGAGATAGGAGTATTATTGGGTATTCCTTTAAAGGATGTAAAGGCTTTTGTTAGTGGATACAAGACACCTCTTATTAAAAGTGGTTACTGGTTGGTTTATAGTGAGGTTGAAGAAGCTCTTAGAACCTTTGACTTATATGATAGTATACGGGAAAAAGTAGCTATGAAAATAATAAGGGAAGCTAATAAGGATAATTATTAAGGGCTATTTTCTATTTAGTTTAAAAAATATATAATATATAGTAGAAATAATTATTAAAGGGGTTTTAATTTTTATGTACGATGTTGTAATAATTGGAGGAGGACCTGCAGGATTAGCTGCTGCTGTTGCCGTAGCTGAGGAAGGTATAGATAATATAATAATACTGGAAAGAGAAGAATCTTTAGGAGGAGCCCTAAGGCAAAGTGTACATAATGGATATGGTCTTGAAAGATTCAAAGAAGACTTAACAGGACCGGAGTATGCTGAAAGGTTTATATCTGCTGTAAATGATTATGGTATAGAGTATAAATTAAAAACAACGGTATTAGAGGTTAATGATAAAAAAGAAATAATGGCTGTTAATGGAGAAGAGGGAATTATAAAATTACAAGCAAAGGCTATAATTATGGCTCTTGGTTGTAGGGAAGTACCTAGGACTGCTGTCAATTTGTCTGAAGCACAGCCTGCTGGTATCTTTACAGCGGGATCTGCACAAAAATTTATTAATTTAGATGGATATATGCCAGGAAAAGATATAGTTATCTATGGATCTACTGATATAGGTCTTATTATGGCTAGAAGGTTTATTTTGGAAGGAGCTAAGGTTCATGCACTTATAGAGCCCTTAAGTTACTGTAAAGGTAGTAGAAAAAATGTAATTCAGTGTATTAGTGACTTTCATATACCTTTAAAATTGGAACACAATATAAAATATGTACATGGCAATGATAGAGTTGAAGGGGTGACCATAGTACCCTTAGATGCTGAAGGTAATTTCTTAGATCAGGGTGAGGAATTTATAGGCTGCAATACTATCATTTTAGCTGTTAATTTAACACCAGAAAATGAGTTGTTCAAGAAATGTGGAGTCAAGATATGCCCTGATACCGGTGGGGCGGAAGTAGATGAAAATATGCGCACTAACATTGAAGGTATCTTTGCTTGTGGTAATGCTGTCCATTATCATGACAGTGTGGATGATATAATTAAGGAAAGTGAAAGAGCAGGCAAAAAAGCAGTAGATTATGTGAAAGGCTTTAAAGACGGAAAGGATAAAATTCAAATATTAAAGGGGCCAGCAATAAGATACATAGTGCCTTCCTATATTAGCAAAGGTAACGTAGACAATTCTGTAGATCTAGCTTTTAGAGTAGATGCGGTATATGAACATCATAAAGTATGTGTTTATGTAGACGGCATAAAGGAAATGTGCATATCTAAGCAAATTATGAATTACGGAGACTTAGAGAAAATATCAATTCCCGTTGCTTTACTGGAAAGGTGTCAAGATGCAAATAGTATAACTGTTACTCTAGAAAAAGAATAAAAATATTTGTATAAAAATAGGTTGTAGCATAAGAAAATAAGAAATATAATGCTACAACCTACTTTTTTATTTACCTTCCAAAGTATCTCTTATGGTAGTAATATTGCTTATAATCTTTCGGCAAGTTTCTGGCCTATTCATAGTATATAGATGTATACCATCAATTCCCCAAGATAATAAATCTATAATTTGATCTGTGGCATAGGCTATTCCTGCTTCCTTTAAGGCCTCTGGATTATGTTCATACTTGTCCATGATTCTTGTAAATTTAACGGGCAATGTAGCGTTACTTAAGGATACCATCCTTTCAATTTGCTTTTTATTAGTAACAGGCATAATTCCAGCACTTATAGGAATATTGATACCGGCCTTTCTAGCCTTATCAATAAAGTTATAGAATTTTTCATTATCAAAGAATAATTGAGTAACTAAAAAGTCAGCTCCACAATCTACCTTAAATTTTAAATTTTCTATATCTCTATCTAAAGTGTCACATTCAGGATGAACTTCTGGATAACATGCACCTCCAGTACAGAAGTCTCCTATTTTTTTTATAACAGTAATAATGTCAGAAGCGTGGGAAAAAGAACTTTCTTCAAGAACTCTTTTATCCATGCCTTCCGGCAAATCACCTCTAAGAGCCATCACATTTTTAACATTATTTTCTACTAATTCCCCAATAATCTTATTAAGACCAGCATTATCTAATCCAATACAAGTAAGGTGAGCTAAAGCTTCTATATTATATTTATTTTTTACAATAGAAGCTATTTCCACTGTTTTATCTCTAGTACTACCACCAGCGCCATAAGTTACGCTTATAAAGTCTGGTCTTAGGTCCTTTAGCGCTTCTAAAGTGTTATAAATTACATCGATATTACTATCTTTTTTTGGTGGAAAAATTTCGAAGGATATTACTGGTTTCTTTTGATTAAATATGTCTTTTATTAGCATAAATAGTCCCCCTTAAAGTAAAGCTTTAAAATAATTTTTTAAGACAACTATTACATATTTTAATCTTACCGCCATTGGCAGTGACAGTGGATTCTGCTGACACATATTTTCCGCAAATACCACATTTAGTTAGGCTGTTTTTTGATTCTTCAGTAGAATTTTTTTTGATTACATTACTTTTCTTATTAGAAGGTGGCTGATATTCAATAGGCTTTTCAGGCACTTCTCTTCTATATATTTCATATTTCATACAATAGTTGCTCTCTCCAAATAATTCTAACTCAAATCTAGGATTTTTACCATCATAATATTCCTCTATAATAAGGCGCCTAATTTGTGCATCGTTTATTATAAGTCCGCTTTTTTCGATGCCATCAAAAATACTTTTGGTTATATTATTAGTATCAGGATGACGTTTAGAGCTTTTATAGTAGACTTTTAACACTGCAATTAATGCTTCTGTTAACACAACCCCTGGATTTTGCAACCTAGCGTTATAGGCAATTTCTTCCTCATAGTGTGCATATCGATCATAATATTTTCCTGAATTATTGGGAAGTATGGCACGACCATGAGTATTAAATAGTTTAAAGTTGGATTTTGAAATAGGTGATCCTTTAACGACGACTTTTGCATAATTTTCCATAACCTATCTCCCTTTTCTATAGTAGATAATTATAGTATATCATGGTTTTAAGGGATAAAATAATACCGGTTGTATATAATTTTTCTTTTGCTATAATTAAATTTATAAGTCTACAAATAGTTATATTATATTGTCAGAAAAAGAGGTAGTAATTATGTCAAAGGATGTAAAGATTCTAGCTATAGAAAGTAGTTGTGATGAGACTGCGGCGGCAGTAGTAGTAAATGGAAGAGAACTCTTATCCAACGTTATAGCTTCACAAATTGATATACATAAAAAATTTGGCGGTGTTGTACCAGAAGTAGCATCAAGAAAGCATGTAGAGGTAATCAATGCCATAGTTGAAGAGGCCTTAGAGCAGGCTAATCTAGAGTCTAAGGATATTGATGCAGTGGCTGTTACCTATGGGCCAGGACTAGTTGGGGCACTTTTAGTTGGACTTCAGTATGCAAAGGGATTGGCTTATTCATTAAAAAAGCCTTTAGTAGGGGTTAACCACATAGAAGGCCATATAAGTGCAAACTTTATTGAGCATAAGGATCTAGAACCACCCTTTGTATGTCTTGTAGTATCCGGTGGACATACTTTTATAGTACACATGAAGGATTATGGAGATTTTGAGGTTATAGCTAAAACTAGAGATGATGCTGCAGGAGAAGCTTACGATAAAGTGGCAAGAGCTTTAGGTTTAGGATATCCGGGAGGGCCTGCTATAGATAAGCTGGCAAAAGAAGGTAACGAAAATGCTATTAGATTTCCAAGATCTAATTTTCATGAGGAAACCCTAGACTTTTCCTTCAGTGGGCTAAAGTCTGCTGTTCTCAACTATTTAA
The DNA here is from genome assembly GCF_900095445.1 of Clostridium sp. N3C. Classification (GTDB taxonomy): domain Bacteria; phylum Bacillota; class Clostridia; order Clostridiales; family Clostridiaceae; genus Clostridium_AU. The sequence goes on along the minus strand of NZ_FMJL01000037.1, from coordinate 1,767 downwards.
ACAAAATGGAAATGACAGGACAAGAAATTAATAAGGCAGATGTAGCAGCTTCTTTCCAAAAAGCTGTAGTGGATGTGCTTACAGATAATGTGATAAAAACCTGCAAAATGAAGAAAGTTAACAAGATTGCCATAGCAGGAGGAGTAGCATCCAATACTGCTTTGAGAAATAGTTTAATAAAAGCAGGTGCTGATCATAATATACAAGTGCTATTTCCAGCTCCAATACTCTGTACCGACAACGCAGCTATGATAGCCAGCGCAGCATATTTTGAATATATGAGAGGTGTACGCTCACCTTTAGATTTAAATGCTGCACCAAATCTCAAACTAGGTGAAAGATAGTAAGGGGACAGATAGCAGATGTCAGATATATGTTATCTGACATCTGTTTCAAGATTGCCCTTAACTGTTATTAAAGTATCTCAAAGGTGGAGTTGTCTATATAGTTCCAATTTTTCCTTAATCTTTTTAAGTCCTCCATAAGTTTAAATAAGGCTAAGTCTTTTTGCTTTGCTTCCAGCATAATATCAATATCTCTATCATAAACTTTACAAATCTCTATAAAGGTTATAAAGTCTTCAGCCACTATAAAATCAGAATGTTTTCGATCTAGAGGACCTTCTTTAGGACTGGAAAAATGAAATTTTGGTGGTAGCTGTTCTTTATCCCAAGTAGCTAGTATTTCTTCTAACAGATCTTCTAAAACTTCTCCATTATTATTGCAATTGTGATGATGCACATCAAGGACCATTGGCAGGTTTAATCTTTTACATAAATCTAAAGTTTCTGCAGCGGTAAATGTTTTATCATCATTTTCTAGTATAAGTCTACTGCTTATTTCAGATGGAACGTTCTCAAAATTGCTAATAAATCTATTTAAGGCTATATCTTTACCACCTTCCCCACTTCCTACATGGAGTACCATTTTTCCAAGAGGGTAGTTCATATCCTCAAAGAGATTCACATGAAATTTAAGATTATTTATAGAATTATATACAACAGTGGCTTTTGAGCTATTTATTACATTAAATTCATTAGGATGGGTATCTACTCTTAAATTGTTTTCCTTTATGAAATTGCCTAACCTTTCAAAATCTTTCTTAAATATTAATCTATAATTCCAATTATCTACTTCAGGATGAGTAGCTAAAGGTACTAGAGTAGAGGTGATTCTATAAAAGTGTATTTTTTGCTCTGCATTATAATTAAGAATCTTATATAGATTATTTAAGTTGTTTAAGGTTGTGGTTTTTAATTTTTCTAATTGCTTTTCTTCCGTTGGAAGTTTCTTGAATAAAGTATAGGTAACATTACTGGAGCTAGTAGTTTTTGGAAGGTTTAATGCGATAGCAACATAACCCAGTCTTACTCTCATGAAAACACCTCATTTCTAGAAGTCTTTCTTTGTAATTTACAGATTTAATTTTATTGTTGGCAAAATAGATAATTTAATTGCGTAAGTTATAAATACAAAAATTATTATTAATAGTTTTATAAGGTAATTATCTATGCTATTATCTTATATGTGATGATTCTTAGTTTGGGGGGATATAAATTTGAAACTTGGTTTTTCAACTAATAGTTTTCATAGATATGTTCATAGACGAAAAAAAACACCTCAGAAAGTTCTAGAGTTTACAGTATTTTTCACTATATTTTTATTATTTGTTGGATTAGTATACCAATTTATTGCGACGGAAGTGGACAAAAGTAAGTTCAAAATGAGAGGGAGTTTAATATCAGTAGGTAAATATAGAGTTTTAAC
>NZ_FMJL01000049.1 GCF_900095445.1 Clostridium sp. N3C | reverse complement strand
AGTTGGTTGGCCAATGATTTACACATTTCCATCACTTTGAGATTACCGACATCAGGAATCCAAATACCATTCTCGTAGCAAAACCACATCTTCCTTTCAGGAACATAGCGGGCAAAAGATTTCTAATAATCAGCAAACAGCCTGCTTGCCCCAATATCCGTCCAAGGGTAGCGTTCGTTACTCTCAGGCTTAAAGCCAGTAAGGGAACATTCACCAAAATCTTCTGCAGCTGATGAACGTATACCACCTGGTTTATATATTTCAGTAGCATTTGCGATAGCTTTTTCTATGGTTATCATTCCATAAGTACTGCCGGACTGTGGTCTATTCCATTTATCTCGCATTAGGCCGCTCTGCCGGAAAAGTCTGTCCATCTGTCCAATATCTCTGCCACACCAAAATGCCAGCATACCGCAAAGTGCCAAATCAGCTTCACTGGCAGAAGCATAACCAGATGTATCTCCCTGCCATAATGCTTTGAATCTTTCTCCGTTTGCCGATTTTAATGCCTTCTCGACAACAGACTTGTCAGACAGATAGGATTCTCTTTCTGTATCCTGAAGTTGCTTCACAGGGGTAGGACGCAGCATATACTTGTCTAGTATCATCTGTAGTTCATTCGATTTCTCCGCTATATCACCATCTGCATATACATTGCCCGTTACGGTAACAAAGCGGTTTGTTGCTCCAGCCACATAGACCTCAACTCCCAGCTTTCTGTTGTTGATATAATATTTTGTTTTGTCAAAGTTAAAGCCTGTGGCCTTAAAGAAAATATGAAGCCCTTTTTCAGATGGACTGTGTTCCATATAGCAACCACTAAAAGCCTCTACAACACTTTGGGCAATAGGTTTAAGCTTACCACTGCTGTCGAAGCAATCATCTAAGTCGATAACACATATGTCATTACCCACCAAAAATCCGATACCGTCATATTTACTTATAGCAGCTACCGCCGAACTAAAATCTTTAAATGTATCACGTTGATTTGATTTTGCCCTTTTTCCTGTTACTGGATTATAGGGAACTTTGGTTTTTCTACCACTTCGCTCTTCATATTTCCAACAGCAAAACTGTGGCTTATCTTTAAGCACCTGTGGCAAGTTATCATATTGTGTTTTCAGTTACTTCACCTCCTTGCCTGTTATAAATGAGCCGAAATACTACGGTTCCAGAGGGTTTGCCTTGTTTGACACAACCTCGTTATCTTTCAAGGAATACGCTCGGAATTATCGTCATGGCATATTCTGCTTGAAGTATCTCTTGCATTTCGGGATATTCAGTTGTCAAGGAGCAGTGAGAGAAAAACTATGCTTTTATTGGGGGATTATTTTTCCTCTCACCTTATAGCCTTGGTAGAACACATTAGTTGAGGATTTTCTAAAAATATTTTTCTTCCTCATTCATAAGCGAAGAATTTTATTGATTCGAACCCCTAAAATAAAAAACAGCCTGTCTATTTGCCAGAAAAGACGGCTGTAATGATTGTGCTTTAGCTCAAATTTGAGCGAAAGTGGTATTAAATTTAAGAAGGCTGAATGTTATAACTTTGACTTTGGTTTTACAAATAGACTTACAGACTTTTTTGTCTAAAAGTATTTATTTAAATAAAAATCAAAATAAAGGCATACGCAACGGTCATTATTTTTGTTAACATTGTAAAATTAATTCACAAACACAGAATTATCATGTTATTTTTGAAGAAAATGTGCTATAATGGAAAAAACATATATAAAGAGGTGACCAAGATGACCGTTAGCTATAAAAAGCTTTGGAAATTGTTGATAGACCGCGATATGAAGAAGAAAGATTTACAAGCTGCTGCGGGAATAAGTCCATCGTCAATTTCAAAGCTTTCTAGAAACGAATATGTCAGTATGGACGTTCTTGTAAAGGTTTGTACGGCGCTTGGCGTTGATGTTAAAGATATCATGGAATTAGTGCCTAATATGGTTGAAGAAAGGGAGTAGAGTTATGGAGAATAACAGAAAAGAACAGGAACGGGCGGAATTACACCGCACGATATGGAATATGGCAAATGATTTAAGAGGCAGTGTAGATGGATGGGACTTTAAGCAATATGTTCTAGGTATGCTGTTTTACCGCTACATATCTGAAAATATTACTGCCTATATTAACGCCGGAGAATGGGAAGCTGGCAATACGGAATTTGATTATGCCAAGCTATCCGACGAAGAAGCAGAACAGGCACGAGAGGATTTAGTTAAGACAAAAGGCTTCTTTATCTTACCCAGCGAGCTTTTTGAAAATGTTCGAGCTCGTGCAAAGGACGATGAAAACTTAAATGAAACACTAGAGCAGATTTTCAGTAATATAGAAGCATCTGCCCAAGGAACAGAGAGTGAAGACAATTTCAAAGGCTTGTTTGACGATATTGATGTTAACAGCAATAAGCTAGGAAACACTGTAGTAAAGCGTAATGAAAAGCTGGTTAAGCTAATGAATTCTGTTGGAGAAATGAAGCTGGGAGATTACAAAGACAATACCATAGATGCATTCGGTGATGCCTATGAATTCTTAATGGGTATGTATGCATCCAATGCAGGAAAAAGTGGTGGTGAATACTATACGCCACAGGAGGTTTCCGAACTCCTTACCCACTTAACATTAGTAGGAAAAACTGAAGTCAACAAGGTATATGACCCCGCTTGCGGTTCTGGTTCTCTACTGCTAAAGTTTGCAAAAATCTTAGGAAAAGAAAATGTACGTCAAGGTTTCTTCGGTCAAGAAATCAACATTACAACCTACAACCTGTGCAGAATTAATATGTTCCTGCACGATATTGATTATGACAAATTTGATATTGCCCTTGGTGACACGCTAACAGATCCGCAACATTGGGATGATGAGCCTTTTGAAGCCATTGTATCAAATCCACCTTACTCTATTAAATGGAAGGGCGATAATGATCCTATTTTGATTAACGATCCCCGTTTTTCTCCAGCGGGAGTATTGGCTCCTAAATCCAAGGCAGACCTTGCTTTTATCATGCATAGTCTTTCTTGGCTTGCAACAAACGGAACAGCGGCTATCGTTTGTTTCCCTGGTGTCATGTACCGCGGTGGTGCTGAAAAGAAAATCAGGCAGTACCTCATTGACAATAACTATATCGACTGTATCATTCAGTTACCAGATAACTTGTTCTATGGTACCAGCATTGCTACCTGTATTATGGTGCTGAAGAAGTCGAAATCAGAAAATAGCACCTTATTTATCGATGCATCAAAGGAATTTGTCAAGGTTACAAATAACAACAAGCTTACACAAGAAAATATTGAGACCATTCTTAACGCATTCAAAGATAGAAAAGATATAGAGCATTTTGCTAGGCTTGTGCCAAACAGTGAAATAGCTGAACAAGATTATAACCTGTCTGTTTCTACCTATGTTGAACAGGAGGATACCAGAGAAAAGATTGATATTGTTGCCCTCAATGCTGAGATAGAAAAGATTGTGGCGAGAGAGCAGATTTTGCGGGAAGAAATAGATAAGATTATTGCGGAAATTGAGGTGGGCAAATGAGTAGATTGGATGAGTTAATTACTGAACTTTGCCCGGATGGGGTGGAATATAAATTAATTGGTGATGTATGTGATTTTATAAATGGATTTGCGTTTAAAAGTAGTAAATTTCAAGGCTACGGAAAGCCAATTTTAAGAATTTCAAATATTCAAGATAAAAAAATAGATACAAGTAATCTGGTTTATTTCAATTTGGATGACTATACTGAGGATTTGAGTAAATACATTGTCAACAAAGGTGATATTGTTGTAGCGATGTCTGGAGCTACTACAGGAAAAATAGGTGTTAATGATACAGATAGTATTTATTACTTAAATCAACGAGTTGGTAAATTTGTACCTAATGAAAAAATTATTTTGAATAGATTCTTATATCATATTTTGACTTCAAAGACGCAGTTAATATATCAGATTTCGGGCGGAGGTGCTCAGCCAAATCTTAGTTCAGAAAAACTCAAGCAAATTAAAATTCCCCTTCCCCCTCTGCCTGTTCAGCAGGAAATTGTCCGTATTTTGGACAATTTCACAGAGCTTACAGCAGAGCTTACAGCAGAGCTTACAGCAGAGCTTACAGCAAGAAGAAAACAGTATGAGTATTATAGGGATTTGCTATTGACATTTGGAGATGAGGTAGAGTGGAAGACTTTAGGTGAAATCGCTAGATATGCAATAAGTCGTATAGAAGCTAGGGAAGTAAATGCGGAGACATATGTTGGTGTGGACAACCTTCTACCTGATAAGATGGGAAAGACAACATCAAACTACGTGCCATTAGAAGGCCGTTTAATAAAATATGATATTGGAGACATACTCATAGGTAATATTCGCCCATATCTAAAAAAAATATGGTTAGCAACGGACGCAGGTGGAACAAATGGAGATGTTCTTGTTATACGCATAAATGATAGAAAAGCTGTTTTACCAAAGTATTTATATTTCGTTCTTTCATCAGATAACTTTTTTGTATATAATATGCAAAATGCGAAAGGTGCAAAAATGCCTCGTGGAGATAAAACTGCAATTATGAAATATCCAATCCCTGTTCCACCCTTAGAAGAACAAGAGCGCATCGTAGCTATCCTCGATCGCTTTGACGCTCTGTGTAACGACCTAACCAGCGGTATTCCTGCTGAAATCGAAGCACGGCAAAAGCAATATGAATATTACAGAGATAAACTGTTATCTTTCAAGGAGGTGACGGCATGAGTATATACAACATCGTTGCCAGTACTGACGAAGCAACGGTTGTTGCTGAATATGCAGCTGAATACAATGTCCGACCTGAAAAGTATCAGAGCGAGGCAGAACTTGAGCGGGAGTTTATTAAGCAACTGACTTCCCAAGGATATGAATATATTTCAGTGCACAATGAAGCTGCATTGATAGAAAATCTTCGAAAGCAACTTGAACTGCTTAATGACTTCACTTTTACTGACAGTGAATGGGATAGATTTTTCACAGAGTGTATTGCCAATACAAATGAGGGTATTGTTGAAAAAACCAGAAAGATTCAAGATGACCATATCCAGATTCTAAAACGTGAAGATGGAACAACAAAGAACATATACCTTTTGGATAAAAAGAATATCCATAACAATCGCTTGCAGGTTATTAATCAATACGAAGAAGCTGGTGGAAAGCACGAAACCCGATATGATGTGACCATACTTGTAAACGGACTTCCGCTGGTTCATGTGGAGTTAAAGAGGCGCGGTGTTGCTATCCGAGAAGCCTTCAACCAGATAAAAAGATACCAGCGTGACAGTTTTTGGGCGGCTTCTGGTTTATTTGAGTATGTGCAGGTATTTGTAATCTCCAATGGCACCCATACAAAGTATTATAGCAACACCACAAGAAATGCTCATATCAAGGAGCAAAGCAGCAGTGAACGTCGAAGAAGTAAGAAAACAAGCAACAGCTTTGAGTTTACCAGTTTTTGGGCAGATGCAAACAACAAAATCATTCCTGACCTTGTGGACTTTACTAAAACATTTTTTGCCAAGCATACCCTCTTAAATATTCTAACAAAATATTGTATTTTCACATCTGAGGATCTGCTCCTTGTAATGCGTCCTTATCAAATAGCTGCTGCGGAACGTATCTTATCACGTATTGTAGTATCAACCAACTACAAGAAGATGGGCACAACTGCAGCTGGAGGATATATTTGGCATACAACAGGCTCTGGTAAGACTTTGACCAGTTTTAAGACAGCCCAATTAGCTTCTGCCTTGCCTTACATAGACAAGGTGCTGTTTGTTGTTGACCGTAAAGATCTGGACTATCAGACGATGAAGGAATATGACCGTTTTGAAAAGGGAGCAGCTAACGGTAATACGTCCACAAGAGTTCTTCAAAGACAATTGGAAGACAGGGACGAAAAAGGAAATCCTCATGAATACAAAATCATTGTAACCACTATTCAGAAGCTGGATATATTTATTCGAAAAAACAAACAGCATGATATTTATAAGAAACATGTGGTACTGATTTTTGATGAGTGCCACCGTTCCCAATTTGGTGAAATGCATCAAGCTATCACGAAGAGTTTTAAGAACTACCATATCTTCGGCTTTACGGGAACTCCGATTTTTGCTGCTAATGCCAGTTCAGGAGGTAACCCACTGCTTCGTACAACCGAGCAGGCTTTTGGAGAAAAACTGCATACTTATACCATTGTAGATGCCATCAATGATGGGAATGTTCTGCCTTTTAGAATAGATTTTATTAACACCATCAAGATGCCTGATTACATTAATGATAAAAAAGTCTATAGCATAGATAGGGAAAAAGCCTTAGCAGATCCAAGGCGTATCAGAGAAATTGTTTCATACGTTCTTGAACACTTTGATCAGAAGACGAAGCGCAATAGTTACTACACATTCTCTGCGAAATGGGAAGAAGCAGATAAGCACAACCCTAAAAAGATGATAGAAAAGCGTGAAACAAGGCGAGTTGCCGGTTTCAACTCCATATTTGCTGCTGCATCCATCCCAATGGCAATCAAATACTATAATGAGTTTAAGAAGCAGATAGCGGAAAAGAACCGTAACCTTACCATTGCAACTATTTTCAGTTTTAGTGCAAATGAAGAAGAGCCAGATGGATTGCTTCCTGAAGAGGATTTTAATATGGAAAACCTTGACCAGAGCTCCAGAGATTTTCTTGAGGCGGCTATCCGAGATTACAATTCCACATTTAACACGAATTACGATACTTCCTCGGATAAGTTCCAGAATTATTATAAAGACCTCTCTCTTCGTGTAAAGAATCGGGAGATCGATATATTGATTGTTGTTAATATGTTTCTTACAGGCTTTGATGCAACAACCCTGAATACGCTATGGGTAGACAAAAATCTGAGACAGCATGGACTGATTCAGGCTTTTTCAAGAACTAACCGCATCCTAAACAGCGTTAAGACCTATGGTAATATCGTTTGCTTTAGAGATTTGAAAGAAGAAACAGACAAAGCTATTGCACTATTCGGCAATAAGGATGCAGGCGGTATTGTACTGCTAAAAACATTCGATGAATATTATAAGGGATATGATGAAAAAGGTGAACACAAGCCGGGCTATGCTGAACTGATTGCAACCCTTACAACACAGTATCCCCTTGGACAACCTATTCTCGGAGAAGAAGCTGAAAAAGAATTTATCAGGTTATATGGAGCAATACTCAGGCTCAGAAATATTCTTACTTCCTTCGATGACTTTGAAGGAAATGAGATTTTATCTGAAAGGGATTTTCAGGACTATCAGAGCATTTATATTGACCTGTATCAGGAATACAGAAAAGGTGCTGATGGTGACAAAGAAACTATCAATGATGACATAGTTTTCGAGATTGAACTGGTCAAACAGATAGAGGTAAATATTGACTACATCCTTATGCTTGTAGCCAAATATCAACAATCCAACTGCAAGGATAAAACCATTCTTACGACCATTGATAAGGCTATCAATTCGAGTATTGAACTTCGAAGTAAGAAAGAACTTATCGAGCGTTTTATTGAGCAAGTCAATGTATCGACCAAAGTGGATGAGGATTGGCGTAAATTCCTCCATGAGCGTAAGGAAGCGGATATTACAGCAATTATAGAAGAAGAAAGATTAAAGCCTGAAGAAACCCGCCGTTTCATCGACAATGCTTTCCGAGACGGAATGCTTAAAACAACCGGTACAGCCATTGATAAAATCATGCCACCTGTATCCCGCTTTGGCGGAGGCAGAGCCGCGAAAAAGCAAGGAATTATCGAAAAACTAATGTTATTCTTTGAGAAGTATTTAGGGTTGATATAGATTAATATCAATCACTAATTCAAAAAAATATCTTTAATAAAAAACCAGTCACTTCAAGCATTCATGCCTGATTGTGACTGGTCTCTTTTTGCCCCGCTTGAAGCTGTTCATTCAAGTTTTTCTTCAATCCCTAAGTGAACGCTTCTTTAGAGGAATGCTTCTTTAATAGCAATACATTTTCATTTGAATTAAAAGAGGAGGTAAGGCGTACTCTTGCCTTTAACAATGGATGTGAATATTGTATTGCTAAAGGAAAGCCATCTAATGAAGTAACAGATATCAAAACTTTAATTGCTATAAAAATAGCGGATCTTATTTCAAAAAATCAATTTATAGAAGATGAATATTTTAATATACTAAAAAAGGAATTTAAGGATAATGAAATATCTGAACTTTTGGCTTTCATTTGCTTTATAACAGCTTCTCAAAGATTTGGAGCCTTATTAAATTTACAAGGAACTTGTTCAATGTAAAATTACAATGAACAAAGAATCAAAGAAAAAATACATGAAAATAGCAAGGCAAACTGCCTTGCTCATAAGGTCTAATTTTTGAGGTCACTTCATATTAGTAGAAATTAATAACAATTGTCCTATATATTATATTTAATGTTTTTACCTCTCTTCTTCGCTTTCTAATTTGCTGCCTAGTCCAGAAAGTATAGCGCTTTCTTTTGTATGAGTACTTTTCTTAAATCTCATTTCAAGATTTTTAGCTATAGCCTCTTGATTATTCTTATTGTTAGCAATTTTTCTTTCTACACTTTCTTTACTTTTTGTCATGGCCCTATCTCCTTTGCAAAGTAATAAGAATTATATATTTAGTTTGCTCAAAAATTAAATATATATTATAAAAGAGAAGTTTATTAATTTTTATTTAGACCATATAGCAAATTGATTTTTACCGGAATGCTTAGCTTTGTACATAGCGTTATCTGCCAATTTAATAAGGTTATCCACAGTAATGGATGAATTTGGATTATATTCGCAGATACCTATGGAACAGGATATTTTTTTATTAGCGGGTATATCAATCTTACTATTTAAGATCTTTTCTATTTCTTCTTTAAATCCATTCTTATTTGTTATAGCATCTTGTATTTTTGCAGATAGTGTAGCTGCCTCATCTTGGGTTTTACCGGGACATATCATAACAAATTCATCACCGCCGTAGCGGGCAATAAAATCTTCCTTGCTAGAATTAGCCCGTAAGATTTCTGCAAAATTAATTAAAATTAAGTCTCCTATTAGGTGACCAAAATTATCATTATAGTATTTTAGGTTATCTAAATCTATAAATAAAATTACTAAACTAGAACTTTCACATTTATTAGAATGAGATTTATCCTTTTCTTCCTTTAGTCTCTTATACAAGGCTTGTCTGTTATTTACTTTAGTTAGAGAGTCTGTTGTTGCTGCCTTTAACAATTCTTCATTTGCCTTATGAAGTTCCTCATTTTTAATAAGTATTTCTGTTTCTTTCTTTATCTTTTCTAAAGCAATAGTTAATTGTTTACAAGCTATAGATAAGATTTGAAGCTCGTTATAGGAAATAGGTATTTCCTCCTTTTTATTAGCTAGAAACATACAGCCAATTAAAGTGCTATTACTTATAAGTGGGATATAAGCTATATAAGAAAGATAGGGAGAAAAATCTTTATATTTGTCATCGCTGTTAATATTAATAAGAGCTTTATCTGAGTTATTTTTAATTAGTGCATTCAATAAGCACTCTATATTAAAATCTGTTATTTTTTTGTTTATGTTAAAACAGTTAAGAGTAGCATCTTCTGATAAGTATATTCCGCTAATTTCCACGTAAAAGTAAGAGTTGATTAGTTCCATTACACTGTCTATTAACTTCTGCTTTACTGAAGCCTTGGTTATGATACTTTGAAGGTTATTTAAAAAGTTTATTTCTGTAATTCTTTTATGCAGTTTAGTTAGATTCATTTCTAGTTGAGCAGCTTCCATTGTCCAATCAAAATCAAAGGTTTTATCGCTAAAATTTAATTTTGGTACAGTGTGATCCTCTCCATATATTTGATTAAGTAATATATCTTTATAGAAAGTATAGTGAAGTTCTTCACAAATTTTAATACCTTCATTAAATAATTCAAGTGCTCCTTGATAGTTGTTCATTTCTTTATAAAGGAGACCATATTCGTAGTAAAATCTAGGAGCCATATAAATAATAACATCATTCTTTTTATTAAGGTAAACTAAAGCCTGTTGAAATTGCTTATCAGCTTTATCGTATCTTTTTTCAGACTTATATATTAGGGCTTGTAGTAATTCAAATAAGAAATATTCTTCATTTTTTTGAGGTTGAGGTTTTAGATTTTGAAACTTAATTCTAGATAAATATTCGTAAGCTTTGGAAATATCACCGGAAGAGGCGTGTACTACCCCCATTAGAGAATATATACCATAGTTTGAATGATATTTTAACCCTTTTAACTTTAATATGCTCATAAGACTCAGCAACTTATTTAAATAAATCAGAGCTAGGTCGTTTCTAAAGGCAAAATAATAATTTACAGCAATGTTATAAAAGGTCATGGCAATCTCATGTTGATTGCGGACAATTTTTAGACATTGGAGTGCCTTTTCATAGTTTTCCTGGGCAAGTAAATACTCTCCTCTAAGATAATGGTAAAAGCCTAATCCATTATAGCTGTGTGCAAGTTCTAGCTTATTATCTAATTTTTCTTTAAGATTTTTGCTTTTTATATAATAATCTAGTACTTCGTTATATTTGCCTTGTATAGAGTTTACTAAGGCTTTTGTTTGATAGGCAGTAGCAAGTCTATAGGTATTTCTATATTGCTTAGCTAATTTGATTCCGTAGTTATGAAGGATTTCGTTTTCATGGGTATATTGGGTGTATAAACCATAAGGATTGGTACAGTAATAGGCTAAGGTGTTAATCATTTTTAAATCTTTGGATAGCTGAATCAATACTTGATAGGTTTCACGCCATTGTGCTAAACTACGGCTTCTTCCTTTATCTTCTGTAAGAAAGAGCAATAGGTAAGCATAAAAGCTTTGAAGTTTATCATTTATAGAATTAGCGATTTTGAGGCTTTGATTCCCTAATCTTTCTGCAGTATCAACATCATCTTTTTTAAGGTATATAAAGCCCATTTTGCGTAATACATCAGAAATTAGCTTCAAATTATTTTTGCTTTGACCATGACTTAGTAAAATATTATAGAATATGAGAGCGTTATCATAATCATCTAAAAAAGTATATACATCCCCGAGAAGCCTAAGCATATATGTGTAATCTTCCTCAGATAAAATAATATTTTGCTGAATTTTATAATTATATGCTTCTAAAATATATTCTTTACATTCCTTTAGGTTCAAAAAGTAGAAGCAATCCCTGCTAGTATTGATTAGTTTCTCTAGTTCTTCTATGGTATTTGGTTTATAAGTTGTAATTGTAGATTGCATAATAGGAACATATTCAAGAGAAAAATCTAACAACAATTGCTTTGAGTCAATATAATTCAGGAAATCATACCACTGTTGATTTTTTTCTTCTGATAAATAATGAAAATTTTTATTTAGAGTGAATATAAATAAGATCTTTGCATTGAAGGCTTTATCTATAATAAATTTAGTTAAATTTAAGGTGGATTCCTTAGCAAACTGGAAATTATTAATTACTACAATTAATGGTCTGTTGCTTGATATTTTAGTCATAATTTTATATATAGAATGATTAAATTCATAGATTTCATAATCTAATTCCTCAAAGAGGACTTCCTCATATCTACTGGTAGGTAGTCCTTTTAAATATTTACTAAAAACTTCTCTTTGGAAATAGTAAACAGCAGATTCTTGTAAAAAGTTATCTATATCTATTGGAGAATTTTCGCTGATATAATGCTTAATTAATTCAAGATAAGGGAAAAAAGGAGGAAGTGCTTCATTATCTAGTATGTTAAAGGAATAGGATTTAGCTTTCGAAGAATGCTTTTTTATTAATTTGCTAACTATATCATTAATTATGTCTGTAGAGGTAAGGTTTAAGAAGGTGGTTTTGGTATTACCTTCTAAGACCTGCGACCAAAGATTTTCTATTATTTTAGTTATTAAATCTATCGACGAACTCATTTATTTCACCTCAGATAATATTAAAACTGATTAATATACTTATTAATACAGTTCTTGTAACTATTAGTTTATATATTTCATTATAAGCTATTTTGCAAAGCAATAAAATAGTTTGTTAATAATCTGAGTAAAAGTTTTTATTAGTTAATACAACAAGTTACTGGAAAATAAAGTTTTATCAAAGGACCTGAGTAAGTCCCAGGTCTACGTCCTTAACGGCTATTTTTAAAAAAGTTATAAGCTAATTCTGCTTTTTTATTATTGGAATTTATATTGTTATGAGGGAAAAACTCATTAGGATCATTATAGTCACTACCTGTGTCAGCGGTTAAGTTAGACGATGTAGAAATGCCAAAATTACCGGTGGTAACAGGACCAGAGGACAGCTTATCCCTTTTATTATTTAGATCCTGATTCCCAGTATAGCTTGGCATAATATCACCTCCAATTAAAAAATATATAAATACTTATATTAATATAATTATTTCCTGTTAAAATTAAATTATTCCTATATGTGCTGTAGACCGCTGAAAATAAAATTATTTTAGTATAAGCTAACTTGTTAATGTTTAAACTATGTTATGAAACAAAGTATATAAAAATAGTAGATATTAAGGAGGGATATGTATGACTACTAGAGGACAATTTACAAAAAAGATGTTGGCAGATATAAATTTAAGAGAGACAAGACCAGGAGTATTTGAGTATATTGGACCGCCTCAAAATAATAGACCAAGAAATAAGTCGGTACATAGAAATTCTACAGAAACACAGTGATAACTATTGACATCAAAGCTTTCTTGATATAAGATTTAGATATCAAAATTTAAATTATTTAATAGAAAATAAAGTCAAGTTAAAAATTAGATACCCACATAAATTTGTGACTATGATGAGAAGAGTAGATAAGTATTTCTTTCAAAGAGAGCTCCGGAAGCTGGGAAGGAGTAAAGAAGACTTATTGAACCAGGTCTCTGAGTTTCGCTATAAGCCTAGTAACTAGGGAAAAGCGACGGCGGCTACCGATAATAGCTAAAGTAATTATTTACTTAATGAGGCTTATATGGAGACGTATAAGCAAATTAAGGTGGTACCACGAGTTCTAGCTCTCGTCCTTAAGGCAATAGTCCTTTTGTGCGAGAGTTTTTTTATTTGTAGTAATCAAGAAGAGAAGGAGGATTTAAAATGGCTGAGAATAAACAGGATATAGAAAATGTTGAAAACACAGAAAATGAAGAGATAAGATCAAATTTTATTTACAAAATTATTGAGAAGGATTTAGAGGAAGGTGTTTATGATAGAGTGCACACCCGTTTCCCCCCAGAACCTAATGGATATCTTCATATAGGAAGCGCTTATGCAATTAATATAAGCTACTCAGCAGCACAAAAGTATGGTGGTTTATTTAATCTTAGACTTGATGATACAAATCCTGCTAAAGAAGATCATGAATATGTACAATCCATTATAGAAGATATGAAATGGATGGGCTTTGACTTTGAAGACAGGTTATTCTATGGTTCCGACTATTTTGAAGATATATATAATCATGCTGTAAATTTAATAAAAAAGGGATTAGCATATGTGGATGATTTAAGTCCGGAAGAAATTAGAGAGTATAGAGGAACCCTTACAGAACCAGGAAAGGAAAGTCCTTACAGAAGTCGTTCTGTAGAGGAAAATTTGGATCTCTTTGAGAGAATGAGAAAGGGTGAATTCCCGGCAGGGTCTAAGGTGTTAAGGGCCAAGATCGATATGGCTTCACCAAATATGAATATGAGAGACCCAGTAATATACAGAATTCAGTATACAAAGCACTATAAAACAGGAGATAAGTGGTGCATTTATCCAATGTATGACTTTGCTCATCCTTTACAGGATGCTAAGGAAGGAATTACTCATTCTCTTTGCTCTGCAGAGTTTATAGACCACAGACCTCTTTATGAATGGGTATTGAATGCATGCGAAATACCTAATCCACCAAAGCAGAGGGAATTCGGAAGAATGAACCTAACTGGCGTAGTTATGAGTAAAAGGTACTTAAGAGACCTAGTGTTAAATGGTTATGTAGATGGTTGGGATGATCCTAGACTTCCTACCTTGAGAGCTCTAAGAAGAAGAGGCTATACTCCTGAGGCTATAAAGCACTTCTTAGGTGAAATAGGTATATCCAGAAATGAAAGTACTGTAGACGTGGCTATGTTAGAGCATAGCATAAGAGAGGATCTAAAAGCTAAGGTTCCTTGCATAATGGGGGTATTAAGACCTTTAAAGGTTGTAATAACTAATTATCCTGAGGGACAGGTAGAATGGTTTGACGCTCCTAATAATCCTGAAAATCCTGAATTAGGTTCAAGAAAGGTACCTTTCTCAAGGGAAATATATATTGAACAGGATGACTATATGGAGAATCCTCCAAAGGGATACTTTAGATTATTCCCAGGCAATGAAGTTAGATTAAGAAATGCTTATTTTGTAAGATGTCAGGAAGCTATAAAGGACGAGAATGGTAATATAGTAGAGCTACACTGCACTTATGATCCTGAAAGTAGGGGAGGAAATTCTCCTGATGGACGTAAGGTAAAGGGAACTATTCATTGGGTATCTATAGAACATGCAATAAAGGCTGAAGTAAGATTATATGATAGACTAATGCTACCAGAAGAAGAGCAAAATCCAAATGCAGAAGATTGGAAGGAAAATTTAAATCCAAATTCCATAGAAATACTAGAAAATTGCTATATAGAACCGTTTATAGAAGGTGCAAAGCCTGAGGACAAGTTCCAATTCATAAGAAATGGATATTTCACAGTAGATAATAAATATACTACTAAGGATAAGCTTGTAATTAATAGAATAGTAGCCATGAAGGATACTTGGAAGAAGAAGAACAAGTAAAAAAATCACTTTCTCTTAGGAGAAATCTCTTAGGAGAAAGTGATTTTTATATATTTAAGATTTTATTGTATTGCAGTAATCTAGTATGAATGTAGTAGGTTCAGGTAGTTCGAAGGCTCCTTCTATGGAAACCGCTCCTGTGTTTTCATAAATATAGTAATCCGCATTTTCTGTTGTATCTACATTAAAGTAAGTTCCATTTTCAATCATCTCTAGTATACAGGGGTCGTATTCTACTAACATATAAAGGCCTCCTATACTAATAGCTATTGTTTTGAAAATGTTTACTTACTTATATCATATAATATTTTCTCATAAAAGTAAACAATTGTCAAAAAATAAACAATTTAAAAGCTGTATACAAATTAGTTATTACCATTCTTATTTAGAACGGTAAGTGTCTTTTACTTGAAATTGGTTAGTTTTTCCCATCATATAAGCCAATTTAATAATTGCAATTTCCTCAGCAGACATCTTTCTATCAAACATTTTTTCGAATTGCTTGATTAAAGCTTCACTATCTAGAACCATCTTTGCTTTTCGTGATCTGTCTGTACTATTAGGATCATTAGGATGATATATTCTGTATTTAATTTTATCGCTATATATTCTTTTGAAAATTTCCGCAGTAAAGCAAGCATCATTATAAGCATTATGGAATTGATCATTATGGGGTATACCTAGCAATTCTACTGTGTTTTTTAAACCCATATTTGTACCCTTTTCGCAGCCTAAGAATTTAGATACATAGTATTGAAGATTAATATATTTTCTTGGTATTAAACTTGTATTTAAATTATGAAATTTGGCATTTCTAAATAATTCCCTTATATCTGCACCGCCCCACATACAAAGGATAGTATCTTTACCATCTGCTAATTCAACAAATTCCTGAAAGACCTCTTTAAATTCTTTAGCACTGCTAAGGTTATTTTGTGTTATTCCTGTCATTTCCTTAATAAAGGGGTGAAGTTCATGGAAAATGTAAGGCTTAACTAACCTATCTAAAGTAGCAACAGTTTCAAGCTTATCATTTAGTTTTATTGCCCCAATCTGAATAATCTCAAAGGGACATTTTAAGGATTTCTCATTTACCTCTGTTGATTTGCTATTAAAGGCTTGGTTAAATTCCAAGTCAAATACTATAAAACTCATAATTATTCCTCGCATTGTAATATATGATTTAGCATTTTAAAGTAAAAAAACCTACTAATAATATTATATATGAAAATTATAAAAACATCGAACTTAATCTTATGATATATCATAATAATTTCATTGATAAAATGAGGTTTGTAATATTAGACTATAGTGAAAGATTTAAGAAAAATTTAAGATTTATATAAAGTATTTTGTAATAACTTGCTACTAAAATAAAGTTAAAGATGTTCATAAATATCTACAACTTAAAGAAAAAGAGAGGGGATAATGTGAGACCTACACGAAAATTAATTCTAATATTAACCTTAGCAGGACTATTATTATTGGTAAAAACACTTTTACCCTATGCAAAACCAGAGGGAACTTATTCTATAAAAAAAGTATATAACTATTTAAAGGATGAAAATAATCAAAGAAAAGTATATAATAAGGCGGTAAAATTAAACGGTGGAGATTCTGCTAACACCTGTGTTTATTTTGTATCGGAAGTATTAAGAAGAAATGGTATATCTATAGATGAAAGTACCTGTAATACTGAGCAATTAATAAATATACTTAAAGATAAAGGCTGGAAGAAGATTAATAATTATAAGGAACTTGAGCCAGGAGATCTATGCTTTACAACGGATAGTTTAGGTAATAAAAAGGGGATTTCTTCCCATACCTACATATTTATGGGGTGGGTAGAGGAAGGTAGCTTTGACTATGCCTATATTTGTGATAATCAAGCAAAGGATTATAATAATCAAGTATATCATATTAGAAATATTGCTGTCGTTGATGAGGCCAATGGATTTACTAAGGATGCTTTTAGTTTCTTTATGAGACCTAAAAGTTAAGCAAAATAAAAGATAAGGCAAATCTCCCATCAGTATATAAATTCTAATCTTAAAATTGGATGTTTAGCCTGGTGGGAGAGTAAATATTTAAAATTCAGGTACATCATCTAAGAAACTGTAATGAAGCCCAGTAGGATTGCTTGCTAAACGTTCTTTACCACTGCTGTCTTTTTCCACAGTAACTCCACTTATTTCATTGGCTTTAACCTTATTTATAGCTTCATCAATAGAATATACATTGCCCTTATCTGTTCTAACTGCAACTATATCTCCATTTTCATTTTTTCGTACATTAGCAATTCTTTCAATATGTCTATTATATTCAGCCATCTTTTAACCTCCTTAAATGAAAACTGATAAATATATTATTTCAATTAATCTAAAATATATTCTAGGCTCTAGGGATGCTTCTTCAAAAGAAGCTTTGAAAATGATAAAATTAATGTTAAGGATATTTATAGTGTAGAAGGAATAAGGGAATTAATAGTGAGGGGGATACTTATGTTAGAGTTTTTAAAAACCAGAAGAAGCATTAGAAAATTTCAAGATAGGCCAGTAGAAAAGGAAAAGGTGGATGGAATTATAAAATCAGTGCTTTTAGCACCATCCTCTAGATCTAGAAGGCCTTGGGAGTTTGTTGTGGTAACAGATAAAGAGACTTTAAAGGATCTATCTCTTTGCAGGAAGGGCAGCAGCAGCTTTTTGGCAGAAGCTCCTTTAGGTATAGTAGTACTAGCTGATAAGGAAGCTTGCGATGTATGGATAGAGGATTGTAGTATTGCTGCCATAATTGCACAATTAAGCGCTCATTCTATGGGACTTGGCTCCTGTTGGATACAGGTTAGAGAAAGAATGAAGGATGAAAAGGTAAGCGCAGAAACATATATTAAGGAAAGGCTAAATATTCCTGATAAATATGCTGTACAATGTATGATAGCAATAGGCTATCCAGGTGAAGAAAAGAAGCCTTATGAAGAAGAAATGCTTCCTTACAATAAAATTCATTTTGAAAAATATTAAATTATAAGTACAAGAAAGGGCTGTTTCACAGTAAGTTCTGTGAAAAAGTCCTATTTTTTTATTGAGTTTTAACATAATCAAAGTTATATCATCTATATGGAAAAGGTTAAGAAAGTCCTGTTTTTTAAATTGATAATAAATTTATATTTTGTGTAGCAAATAGCTAAATAGGGAATATGATAGAATTGTGTGAAGAACCTATAAGGAGGAAAAATTGACAATGGCTGATGATATGATTAAAAACAATAGCTATCATATGGGAAATTGCATTCCACAGGAAACCACAATAAAAGATGTGAAATTAGCCAGGGCTTATGTACCCTTTCAGAAAATGTGCAGTATATTTTCTCCAATAGAAGCTTTGAAAAGAGGAACTATATTTCCAGAACTTTTTAGTCCTTATGATAACAAGGAGAAAAAATATAAATCCTCAGAGAAGAACAGGTAGGAGGGTAATGATATGAGTGAGGATAAAAAGAAGTTGGAACTATTAGAGCAAATTATGGCAATAGATTTTATGGTTATTGAGCTTAACTTATATTTAAATACTCATCCTATGGACAAGGACGCTCTTGCAAAACACAATTCCTTTGCAATGCAATCTAAGATGTTAAGGGAAAGTTATGAGAGACTTTATGGACCAATAGCACAAGGTTCAACTAGTGCTTATCCTTGGCAGTGGATAAAGGAACCTTGGCCATGGGAATATGAAGCTAATCCAAGACTAAGCAGGGAGGGTAAATAATTAATGTGGACTTATGAGAAAAAGTTGCAGTTTCCAGTTAAAATAAAAAATCCTAATCCAAGGATGGCTAAACTTATTATCACACAATATGGTGGACCAGATGGAGAATTAGCCGCATCTTTAAGATATTTAAGTCAAAGATTTTCCATGGTAACACCTCAAGCTATAGCTACACTAAATGATATAGGTACAGAGGAATTGGCTCATTTAGAGATAATTGGCGCTATGGTTAGTCAATTGGTGAAAGGTGCGAGCCTAGAAGAGCTTAAAAGAGATGGCTTAGATGCCTATTATGTAGATCATGATAGAGGAGTATATCCACAAAGTGCGGCTGGTAATCCTTTTACTGCAGAATATATAGCTGTAAAGGGAAATCCAGTAGTAGACCTTACAGAGGATTTAGCAGCAGAGCAAAAGGCAAGAGCTACTTATGAATGGCTCATTAATATGGCAGATGATCCTGATGTTATTGAACCATTAAAGTTTTTAAGAGAAAGAGAAGTTGTTCATTACCAAAGATTCGGTGAAGCTTTAAGAATAGTTCAAGATTATTTACAGGACCCTCATTTGTTTGTTATATCTAAACCAGACTTTATGAAGTAGTTTATGAAATTCAGTTATATACCATTTATTTGAATTATTAAATTATAAATAAATGCAAATACTAAAGACAAAGACAATAATGAAAGGAGCATATTAATGAAGAGTAAACATAGTAAGCAAAATGCTAATAAAGAAATAAACAATAACAATCAGGTAGAATTTTATAATGACACTCTAGGAGAGAATGCATCAGAAGAGCATAGAAGTGAAGAATATAGCAATGCACAAAAAGATAATCGAAATTCTGGTATAAAGTAAGAAAAGAAACTTGTTCTTAGCTTTTAGCTATGAACAAGTTTCTTTGTTTAGTAGATTATTCTTATTATGAAAAGCCTAGAAGGTTGGCAAATTATCTAAATTATCGTCTTCTATATCATTGGGATTGCTTCTTAGATATTCTCTACCGTTTCTAGTCTTTCCAACATTTACTCCTTCTAAAGCATTGTTTTTAGCCATGCTTATAGCTTCATTAATTGAATAAATGTTTCCGTTATCTGTCATAACCTCTGTGATATCCCCTTCATCGTTTTTTCTCACTTTAGTAATTTTTTCTTTTGCCATATTAATTCTCTCCTCCTTTTTATTAATCTATAATATACATTCTGTTTGAATCTATCATATGGGGATATTTTTCTAACAGGTCTTTCATACTAATTTTTTCTTGTGGCAGACTAGCAAAGGCCTTTTCAATATTACCATCTTCTTGATTTAAAAGTTCGTGAATGTTTTTTTCATTATCTAAAATGATAAATTTAAAGCTACCTAATTCATAAATTGAATTTAAAAGATCATGTAGCTCTTCTATTTTGGTATAGAGATTTACAGTAGAATTAGAGGAAGATTCGGTACTGATTTGATAATAAAAGTGACCGGTCATTTCTATTTCAATATTTTCATCTATAAATGGTTTTACAAAAATTTCATCCTTTTCATAATCCTTAATAGTGGCTTCATCAATTTCTTCTTTTGTTATTACAAACAATGAACATTCCATACTGTCACTACCTTTCACAAGATTCTTTAGTGTATAATAATTATTATGTTTATAATCTTCTTCAATAAATTAATTTTTATACTTATTTTGAGGATTGTGAAGAGATTATAAATAATAGCTGGAGTTAATTGGTTATATGGTATATAATAATGAATATAAAAGCTAAATTTTGTTGGATAAAAGGTGAGAAGATGTTATTTTTTAATCGTAAGCGCCAGAAGGAATTAAAAGAAAATGAAGAAAGATTGCGACGGACTGATGGACTGGAAGTTCGATATGTTACTACAAGAGATGCTCTTAACTATGGAGAAAGTATTATTGGTAAATATGGATATATTAAGATAGAGAATGATATATATAAGATTATCTGTGATGATAAGGTGATATTTGAACACAGTTTAAATGGTCTAATGGGTTCTGAATTAATGAGCCTAGATGGCATAATACTAAGCTATGAAGATGAAAGCACTGGAGAATTAGTGGAAGTGATTGCATATTATAAATATCACAGAAAATAGCTACAAGGACTAAAAAGCCACTGAGATTATAGAAAATTCTCAGTGGCTTTTCCTATAGGAAATTATAAAATTCCATTAGCAATTGCTTATTTCACTTCAATTTTCAGCGTTTTAGTAATTTAGTAATAATCCAACCTATGTACATTATTACTGCACACAGCATAATATCATAGGATAAGTTAATCATAAATAAATGTTTTCCGAAATCTGCTCTTCCAGAGCCTAGTATAGGCAGTATTAATTGGGAAGCCCCAGAGGCTAAAAGCAATAGGGCAAGCAAGGCCAGTAGCCGTATTTTTTCATCCTTGTAGCGAATAAAATAAAAGGCCAGTGCTGCAAAGAATACAATGGAGAATCCAAGAAAAATATATATATTTCTATGAAGGTCCTTATAATTATGAGCGAGATAGGTTCTAAAAGTATTTAATAGCTTATTATTAGGGTATGCGCCCTTTTCAAAATTGCTTTTGCTTAAGTTGTAAAATTCATAGGCCTTCTCTGCTGATACCACAAACTGTTGCCAAAACCTATCTAAATGCTTTGCATAAAATAGTAGAATTTTCCCTCTAGAAGCATAGGGATAAAAATCTTGTAACATTTCTTCACCCATAGGATTAAAAGGTAAGTCCTTAGTATAAAAATTTGTGCCTGCTAAGGGAGCAAATTTTGTATCTATACCTAGTTCCTCTAAATCCTTAACAGGGTCTTCAGAGTCATAGAGAACTCCAGTAAACACTGCTTGATATATATTATTCTTGTTAGTATAGTCATTTATAGATATTAGACTAGCTATGCATAAGACTACTACAGCTATTGAGCTTTTAAGTATGAGTTTTTTATGGTTTTTATAAAATTTGTATAGGGCAAAATAAATAATTACCATGAAGATAGCTAATGGTATTTGTTGAGATTTTGATGTTAAAAAGGCGCCGGAAGCTATAAAAAAGAAGTAAAAGTCTTTCTTTTCCGGTGCTTTCTTATTTGCTAAATTAAGCAGGCTGGCAATAGTTAAAAATAAGAATGCAATTGTGCTTGCTTCGCCAAAAAATGAGTTAAAATAGGCTATGTAGTTTACATCGGTAAAAAATAGTAGTGTAAATATACCGCATAGAATTTGTACTAAAGGCCATTTTTTAAAGCTTTTTAAAATTAGATAAAAGGAAAAGATAAAGATAGCACTATATAGTATACCTAGAAACCTTATATCGAAGGATAAAAGATCTATAAAGACCCTTCCAGTAACTAATTTTACTATTAGGTTTAATATAACAGCTATTTTTAATAAAAGGGTGCCAGATACCCAATTAGGACCAAAAGGTAGCAGTAAACCTGGATGTCTAAGATTATAAATTTTATGAAAATACCCATCATATATTTCTTCATAAGTTTTTCCTTGATCCAATAAGCCACCATAAAAATAAAAACGTCCAAAATCTCCATTATCAGACTTTCCTAAAACCTTGCCAAATATGAGGGAATGTAACAGAATAATTGTTAGTAAGGTTACAAAAATCGTTTCTATAGGATTTTTCTTTGTTATTGTAAGTAGTTTTGCAAATAACTTTTTTATCAATTGCAGTCTTCCTTCCTTCCACCTTAGGATCTTTTATTCTATGGATATATTACAACATATTATGGTGAATGTAAATTTTTATATAGTACCAAAAGGTCATGTACATCATATGATAATATAAGTTCAGTAGTTAAAGTAAGTTTAAATTTGCATAGCTATACATAACATTAATTTACCAAAGGGGGATAAAATGAGCAAGGGCTTGTACAAGCGGTATATTGAGGACTTTAATGCCAATTTGTTAGATTGTGAATTTCTAGGAAAAGGTCATAATGGGATAGTATATAAACTTCCAGAAGGAAAGGTTATTAAAGTATGCTTTGAGGAAGAGAAATGTCGTAAAGAATACTTAATCTTAAAAAGAATTCATAAAAACCAGTACTTTCCTAGAGTTTATGGAATGTGTGGCAATTATATGATAAGAGATTATGTAGAGGGAATACCTCTTAATAAATATATTAAAACTTATGGTTTTGATAGAGAATTAGCTATAAAAATACTTAAATTATTGAATGAATTTAGAAAGCTGAAATTTGCAAAGGAAGATGTCCGTTGTAAGGATATTATGGTTCAGCCATCAGGCACATTAATGGTTATAGATCCTAAAAAGTGCTATTCTAAAAAAAGAGATTTTCCAAGACACCTATGTAAGGGTTTATATAAGTTAGGAGTACTTGATCAATTTATGAAAGCTTTGCAGGAAACAGAACCTAAGCAATATAAAAGATGGAAAGGAAAAATTAACTGTTATATCCAAGAGATTGAAAGAGAGCAGCAAGGGTCAAAAAATAATTGAAAAGCTTGTTCTTAGCTTTGCTAGAACAAGCTTAAATATTAGAAATATCAGTGATGAGTTAATTTGTTACCAGCTTCCAGAGGAACCGCCGCCTCCGGATTCTCCGCCGCCAAAACCACCGAATCCGCTATCGCCGCTACTAAATCCGCTATCGTTTCCTCCAAAGCCGCCAAAGCCTCCAAATCCGCCAAAACTTCCAAAGTCATCACTGCCTCCCCAGTGGCCGCCGCCAGGGCCTCTACCTCTAGGTCCCCTACCTCTAGGGCCTCTTCTTGAAGATCCAAAGGAAAGAACTCTTAAGATAAATTTCAAAAGTCGTCTCTTGTTAAAAATAGCATCTATAAGAAATACAAAAATGATAAATACGAAAAATGAACCGGATTTATCACTGGAAGTATCATTCATATTTGTTTCTTGGTAAGAGTTATCTATATTTATTTTTTCAAAATTTTCTTCTAAGGACACACCATATTCCTCAGCTATGCTGTTTGCATAAACGGAATAGGCTCTTTTAAGTCCTTCATCATAATTGTTTTCTTTAAAATAGGGAACGGCATATTCCTCCATAACTCTGGCAGAGGAGATGTCGGTAATTGCCCCTTCTAAGCCTATACCTACTTCTACCTTCCATTTTCTATCTTGGATAGCTATGAGGATTAGCAAGCCGTTATCTTTGTCTTTATCACCAATACCCCATTGTCTGAATAATTCATAGGCATAGGACTCAATATCATATCCTTCTAGAGAATTAATTACCACCACTGCAGCTTGGACTCCAGTTTTATTTTCAATTTCTTTACCTAGAGAGACTATAAATTCCTTGCTATCTTGGATTAAAATATTGGCGTAGTCATTAACATATTTTAAGTTTGTAGGATTAGGTATTTTCGGTTTTGCATTTGCCATAGTGGGATTCAAACACAAAACCAATATGATAGTAAATAGGAATTTTGCTGTAGTTTTAATAGCTTTTTTCATGCTACTCACTTAGAAAAGTTGACTTCAGGTACTTTTTCCGCACCTTCTGAAGCTCTATAATAAGGTTTTTCTTCAAAATTGAAAATTCCTGCCACTATGGAACCAGGAAAGCGCTTTACTTTAATATTGTAAGCATCTACCGCTTCATTGTAATTTTGTCTTGCTATACTAATTCTATTTTCAGTGCTTTCTAAGGCTACGGATAAATCTTTAAAATTTTGGTTAGATTTTAATTCAGGATAATTTTCTACTATTACTAAAAGTCTTGATAAGGCAGAGGATAGCTCTGTATCTGCATTAGCTCTTTCTTCAAGAGTTTGAGAGCCAGCTAGCTTGCTTCTAGCATTTGATATATCAGTAAAGATTTCTTTTTCTTGAGATGCATATCCCTTTACTGTCTCTACTAAATTTGGAATTAAGTCGGAACGTCTTTGGAGTTGGGTATCTATTGTAGATTCTGCGGACTTCACTTTTTGTTCTAATGTAACCAAACTGTTATATGAACTTATGATAGGCATTGATATTAGAACTAGAACAGCTAGGATGATTAAAAATAACTTTAAACCTTTTTTCATCATTATTCACCTCTCATTGTTTTGTTTTATTTTATATTCTGTAAAAATTTAAGTCAATATAGAAGGTAAAAAATATTTGGGTTAAATTGCTCTGATATGGTATATTGAAATAATGACTACTAAAATAGGAGGTAACAATATGAAGATAAGAAGCTTTTTGAAGTTAGTGGAAATTCAAACAAAGGTGGCTAGTATGATTCCCTTTATACTAGGAACGGTATACAGTTTGTATAGATTCGGTAAATTTAACTTTTTAAATTTTATCTTAATGTTTATTTCCCTAATTACTGTAGATATGGCTACAACAGCAGTTAATAACTATATGGATTATAAAAAGGCAGTAAAAACAAAGGGATATGGTTATGAAACCCATAACGCTATAGTTAGGGATAAGCTAAAGGAATCTCAGGTTATTGCTGTTATATTTATCCTTTTAGCCATAGCAGTAACTTTTGGAGTGCTCTTGTTTTTAAATACTAACGTAGTTGTACTAATATTAGGAGCTATATCTTTTGCAGTAGGAATTTTATATTCCTTTGGCCCAATACCTATATCTAGAACTCCCTTTGGTGAGTTTTTTTCAGGATTCTTTATGGGATTTATCATAACTTTTATATCTATATATATTCATATATTTGATCAAAATATAATTAATGTGGCATTTAGTTCCACTTTTATTAACATAGATGTGAACTTGGTAGAAGTGCTATATATTTTTGTACTTTCCATACCGGCGATTAGTGGTATCGCTAATATAATGTTGGCTAACAATATATGTGATATAGAGGATGACCTAGAAAATAAAAGATACACCTTACCAATATACATAGGCAAGGAAAAAGCTTTAAAAGTTTTTAGTACTCTTTACTATATAGCTTTTGCTTCTATATTGCTACTAGTTCTTTTAAAGGTTGAGTCATGGACTTGTTTGTTAGTTTTATTAACACTAATTCCAGTACAAAAAAATATTAATTTATTTAATAAGATTCAAACCAAAAAGGATACTTTTGTTGTAGGGGTTAAGAATTTTGTAACTATAAATGTATCTTTAATATTAACTATAGTTCTTAGCTTGTTTATAAGAATAATTTTTTAATAGAAATTCAGTAATTAATTAAAAAGGTTTTTCGTTAGTTTCTGCGAAAAACCTTTTTGTAATTATAGTAACTTTTTTGGTGGTGATAATTACTTTAATCTTGTACCATTTTTATCTTGAACAACAAGTCCCTTCTTCATAAGTCCACCTAGAGCTCTTTTGAAATTATTTTTGCTGGTGTGGAAAACTCTTTGTATATCTTCTGGAGAGCTTTTATCATTAAAGGGCATAAAGCCATCATGGGCATTTAAATAATCTATCAAAATATCCTGCATTTCTAAACGTCTTTCCTTAGGAGCTTTTCTTGGTGTTAGTCCCAATTTACCGTCCTCATAAATTTTAATAACAGTTAAATCTAGAACCTCTCCATGGTGTAACTCCGTATCATAGTCTTTATTTAGTATGACACCTTTATATAAATTATCTATTGCCACAAGAGCGCTGTTGTTTGTTTGAAAACCGTAAACTGTCCCAGTAACATGATCCTGTAACTTATAATCTTCAGCGGTATCTAAATACCTTTCTATATCAGTGGTAGCTGCAAGTCTTTCAGTTTTGTCTAAGTATATGTAAAACAAATAGGACTTACCCTCCTTTAGAGGATACAGTCTTTCTTTAAAAGGAACAAGTATATCCCTTTCTAAACCGAAGTCTACAAAGCTTCCTATTTTAGTGCTAGATACTACCTTTAAGTAAGCCAAGTCTCCAACTTTGGCCAAAGGTCTTTTCATAGTAGCAATAGGTCTATCCTTAGAATCACGATAGATAAATACCTCAACTTCATCGCCTATATTTAGTTCTGAACTTGTGGCACTATTTATAGGTAATAATATGTCCTTTGAACTTCTTTGCTGGCCAGCATCTAAAAAATATCCGAAGTCTGTCTTTCTAACAATTTTTAATTTGTTATAGTCCCCTATCTTTATCAATCTTACTACCTCACTTTATATGATTTATCTATAAGTATTTTTTATAAATTTTATAATGTTTATTCTAACATAAATTCATTATAATTTCTTGAGTATAATGCTAAGGAATTAATGAAAATTAAAAAATCGACCTTAGTCGATTTTTTGACTCTATAGGAAATTATATATTTAAGAAATTGTGGATAAGTTCGATAAATTACCTATAGGAGTATTAAATTGGGTGATTATTTCTATGAGTAAGATAA
>NZ_FMJL01000011.1 GCF_900095445.1 Clostridium sp. N3C | reverse complement strand
AAGTTTAATTAAATTTATCAAAAAATATAAGTGGTCTTTAAATGAAAATGTTAACAATCTGTTAAAAGTCTGTTACTTATATAACAATATTAATGGAAGTGAAGAAAAAATGGATGTTGAAAAATGTTGATAAATGTTGCAAACATCTGATTCGAATTTGGTTAAAAAAATAACAAGATGGCAAAAGAAAGATAAAGAAAAGGTATACATTACCATTCCTTGCCATACCATTTGCCTTTAGATTCAGCTATAATGTATGAGTAAAGTTAGTTAATGACTATATAATTTTAGTTGTTAAGCAAAAAACATTTTAGTTCGACAATAATTTATCAGAGAGGTGAAAAAATGTTAGATGTAATAATCGCACTATTGCCAGTGGTGGCAGCAGCTGTTTATTTTTATGGATTTTCAACTTTAGCACTTATAGCCACTGGTATTATATTTAGCGTAGCTGCTGAAGTAGTATTCAATCTCATTGTTAAAAAGAAACAGACAATTAAAGATCTTAGTGCTGTAGTTACAGGTTTGATTGTTGCTCTTATTCTTCCGGCCTATATACCTGTTTGGGCAGTAGCGGTAGCAGCAATCTTTGCTACAGTGGTAGTAAAGCTTTTCTTTGGAGGTTTAGGTAATAACTTTATGAATCCTGCCGCTGCTGCAAAGGCTTTAATAATAGCTTCCTGGGCCTCTCTTATGTCAAAGCCTTCAGGATTTAAAGCAGTTAGAACTGCACCGGTTATGGATTCAGAAATATTATCCTTAATATTGGGAAAGGTTAAAGGAAATTTAGGAGAAGTATCAATAGCCGCTATAGTATTAGGTGGCATATATCTTGTTATAAGAAAAAAAATCTCTATAGTTACTCCAGTGGTAGGAATACTTTCTGCAGTTTGTATGACCATGCTTTTAGGTAAAGATGTACAGTCTCAAGTGTTAGTAGGATCTTTATTCTTTGCAGCAGTGTTCATGATTACAGAACCTTATACCACACCAAAAAGTATTTTAGGACAAGCAATTTATGGTTTAGCCTTTGGAATAATATCCATAATTATTATGGTTATAGGTTACAATGCAGAAGGACCTTACTATGCAGTTTTAATTCTAAACTTATTTACTCCTGTAATTGATTACTTTACAGTTAAGAATAAGGTAAAGGAGGGGGCAAACTAATGAAAGAATATTTGAAATTAGGTAGAAACTTGCTAATAATTTGTATAATTGCCGCCCTATCCTTAGGTGTAGTCAATGGTTTAACTAAAGATATAATTGCTGAGAATAGAGATATATCATCTAGCGATCTAGTAGAACTTTTGCCTGGTGCTGTTAATAAGAAGGAAATTAGCACTGATAATGTTGATAAGGAAGCAAAGGCTTATGTGGATAAAGCCTTTGAAGTTAGCGGAGATAATGGATTAGTAGGATATGTGTTCAAGGTAGTAACAGGCGGTTTCCATGGAGATATAGAGATGTTTGTTGCTATTTCAAAAGATGACAAGCTATCTGGAATAAAGATAACTTCTCAAAGTGAAACCGCAGGCTTAGGAGCTAGAATATCAGAAGCAAACTTTATGGCTGGTTTTCAAAATAAAACTATAGATAAAGGTATTACTATGACAAAAAAAGGTGCATCTAAGGATAACGAAGTAGATGCTATTACTGGAGCTACTGTTTCCTCTACTGCGGTAGGAAAAGGAGTAAATACGGCCATTGCCTTCTATATGCAAACTATAAAGGGCGTAGAATTTAATTTAAGCGATGCAGATTCAACTTCTAGCGCTACAGGAGAAGGTTCAGAATCAGATACATCCTCTAGTGCCACAGGAGAATCTGAAGGAGATGCAGATACAACCTCCGAAGCTAGTGTCAGTGAATAATAAGCATAAAAGGAGTGGATGAGATGAATAAGTTAGTTGAAAGAATAAAAAATGGATTGATTACTGAAAATCCAACCTTCGTTCAGGTTTTAGCAATGTGTCCAACTCTTGCGGTTACTACTTCGGCGAAAAATGGTGTAGGTATGGGTTTGGCTACATTAGTGGTTTTAATGTTTTCAAATGCTATGATTTCCGCTGTAAGAAAGTTTATACCAGATAAGATAAGAATACCAGGCTATATAGTAATTATTGCTTCTTTTGTAACAATTATTGAAATGCTTATGGAAGCATATTTACCAGCACTATATAGTGCTCTTGGAATATATATACCTTTGATAGTTGTTAACTGTATTATATTGGGAAGAGCTGAAGCTTATGCTGGTAAAAACCCAGTACTTCCTTCTATATTTGATGGTATAGGTATGGGTTTAGGATTTACAACTTCTCTAGTTGTGGTTGGTACTATCAGAGAGATCATTGGAGCAGGAACATTCTTTGGAATGAGAATTATGCCAGTAGCTTACAAGCCTGCTTCCATTATGATATTGCCTCCAGGAGCCTTCTTTACTCTAGGAATTTTAATGGCAATAATTAATTATGTTAACATCAAGAGAGCAAAGAAGAATGGAACTAAAGCAAAGACTTTAGAACATAATTGTGAAGGCTGCAGCATGGCTTCTTCCTGCCATGGAAGCAATCAGTAAAGGAGGTAAAGCAGTATGAAATTATTTATAATCTTTGTCAGTGGAATGCTGGTTAATAACTACGTGCTTTCTAAGTTTTTAGGCATATGCTCCTTTTTAGGAGTTTCAAAAAAGAAAGATGCAGCAGTAGGAATGGGACTTGCTGTTACCTTCGTTATGATTATAGCTTCTATTGGAGCTTTTGCCGTTCATAAATTTATATTAAAACCTTTAGATTTAGAGTATTTAAATACTATTGCCTTTATATTAGTAATAGCAGCTTTAGTTCAATTTGTTGAAATGGTTATTAAGAAATATTCACCAGGTTTATATAAAGCCTTAGGTATTTATTTACCACTTATAACAACAAACTGTGCTGTATTAGGTATGACTATGTTAAATATTCAGGAATCTTATTCCTTTATAGAATCTATTGTAAATGCAATAGCTTCAGCTCTAGGATATATGTTGGCTATTGTACTAATGTCCTTTATTAGACAGAACATAGATAACAATGAAAATATACCAGAAACACTAAGGGGACTCCCTATAACTTTATTTACTGCTGGCCTCATGTCTATTGCCTTCTTGGGGTTCCAGGGACTTATAAGATAGAATAGGGGGGAGAATGGTGGATTATATTAATATATTATACGCTGTTTTAAGCTTAGGAATTTTAGGACTGGTATTAGGTACCTTGTTAGGTTTTGCTTCTGATAAGTTTAAGGTTCAAGTAGATGAAAGAATACCTAAAGTAAGAGAGGTTTTACCAGGAGCTAACTGTGGTGGTTGCGGTTATGCAGGCTGTGAAGCTTATGCTACAGCTGTAGTAGAAGAAGGTGCACCTTTAACAGCCTGTGTAGTAGGCGGTGCTGCCTGTGCTGCTAAAATAGCAGAGATTATGGGTGCTGAAGTTAAGGTAGAGGCTACAGATAAGAAGGTAGCTAAAAAGGTTGCCTTTGTAAAGTGCAGTGGTGATTGCGACTCAAGAAAAGTAAAGGCGGATCTACAAGGGGTTACTTCCTGTAAGGAAGCTGCTGCTTTAGAGAATAGACAAGGATGCTCCTATGGTTGCTTAGGTTGTGGAGATTGTGTTAAGGTATGTAAGTTTGGAGCTATCTCTCTAGTAAATGGAATAGCAGTAGTAGACGAAGAGAAGTGTGTTAACTGCGGAGCCTGCGTAAGAAGCTGTCCTCAAAAATTAATTGAATCTGTACCAAAAGATAATAGATATAGAGTTGCATGTAATTCAAAGGACATGGGAAAGACTGTTAGAGAAAATTGCTCAAAGGGATGTATTGGTTGCAGAATGTGCGAAAGGAATTGTCCTGTTCAAGCTATAAGTGTAAATGACAACCTAGCTTTAGTGGATTATACTAAGTGTACAAACTGTGGTACCTGTGCATCTAAGTGTCCAGTGAAGGTTATTACAGGTAGAGAAGCGATATAAAATATTAAAGAGGGCCAAGGCCCTCTTTCTTTTGTGTATTAGAATCTGCCTCTTCCACAGCCAGCGCAGGATAGGAAGAATAATGCTATGATGAATAATACACCATTGCCTATAACATCGTTATCCTTGCTGTACTTCTTGTCGCAATCATCATAGTCTTCATCTCTGTCATAGCCAAACTTCTTGCCCTGCTTAGAGAATTGAAGAACTATAAGGATTAATATGATAAGAGTTGGAAAATCGCAGATACAATTTTTATCATAAGCCTGTGGCAAAAACATTGGTTTGTATTCCATCTCTTTACAACACTTTCTGCTCATTTTCTTATCCACCTCTCTAATTAGTTTAACTTTTTATTATCCTTTAGCATCTTGTACTCTTCACCGATGTGTTTATAAGGTGAAGTACAAGCTTGTCTTTGGATTATAGTACATAATATGATTTGAAAATAATTTTGCTACTAACTAATAAATTCATTTGTATTAATTTATCTTAAAAAAGTATGGTTAAATTAATAAATTTAAAAAATTATACATTTCCAGTTTTAATAAATAATTTTTATTTTATGGGATATAATATAATTAGATTTTGAAATCACATGTCTTATATATAGATAATATTTGACAAGAGCTCCTTACTGTAATATAATCTAAGTTAGTAAAAATGCTGTGAAGCGGAAAAGTACTTAATGTTAGCAATCTTACAGAGAGTGGCGGTTGGTGAAAAGCCATAGAGAGCAGTTAAGGAAAATCACCGCGGAGCTGATAGCTGAAGCTATGTTAATCATAGTTGTAAGTGAATCCGTTGGCCTACGTTACAGGATAGAGTATGAATCATAGCTTGCTTTTCGCAGGGTATGAATAGTACTTGAATTTTGTACTTTAGAGGTGGTATTACGAATATAACTTCGTCCTGTAGGGCGGAGTTTTTTTATTTAGTGAATAAATAAGGAAGGGGAAAGAAGATGTATAAGAAAATTGATTCCTCAAAGAGCTTTGTTCAAATGGAAAAAGATATATTAAAGCTTTGGGAAGAAAAGAAGATAATTCAGAAGAACTTTGACATGAATAAAGACGGCGAATATTTTACTTTCTATGATGGACCTCCTACTGCTAATGGTAAGCCCCATGTTGGTCATATTATAACAAGAGTTATAAAAGACATTATTCCTAGATATAAGGTAATGAAGGGTTACAAGGTTTTAAGAAAAGCAGGTTGGGACACACATGGACTTCCTGTAGAGCTTGAAATTGAAAAGAAGCTAGGCATCTCTGGTAAGGCTCAAATTGAAGAGTACGGAGTAGAATCCTTCATAAAGCAGTGTAAAGAAAGTGTATTTACTTACGCTAATATGTGGAAGAAGATGTCTGACCAAGTAGGTTATTGGGTAGACATGGATGAGCCTTATGTAACTTACCATAATGACTATATTGAATCAGTTTGGTGGGCCTTAAAGCAAATGTGGGATAAGGGTCTATTATACAAGGGACATAAGATAGTACCATATTGTCCTAGATGCGGAACTGGACTTTCTTCCCATGAAGTAGCTCAAGGTTATAAGGATGTTAAAGAGGCTACAGCCTTCGTTAAGTTTAAAATAAAAGGAGAAGAAAACAAGTATATACTAGCTTGGACAACAACTCCATGGACTCTACCTTCCAACGTTGCACTTGCTGTAAACAGAAAGTATGATTATGCAGAAGTAAAGGTACATGATGAATACTTCATCTTAGCTAAGGAGCTTTTATCTGTTTTAAATCATGAATACGAAATAGTAAGAGAATTTAAAGGTGAAGAACTTCTTGGCTTAGAGTATGAGCAGTTATTCAAATTCTACACACCAGAAGAAAAGGCCTTCTATGTAATTCATGGTGACTTTGTTACTTTGACAGACGGTACTGGTGTTGTTCATATAGCACCAGCTTATGGTGAAGACGATAATATAGTAGGTAAGAAAAACGGTTTACCTCTAATAAACCTTGTAGATGGAGAAGGAAAGTTTGTAGATTGTGTTGAGCCTTGGGCAGGACTCTTTGTTAAGAAGGCTGATCCAAAGATCTTAGAATACATGGCTGAGCATAATATGCTTTATAAGTCAGAGAAGTTTACTCACTCCTATCCACATTGCTGGAGATGTGATACTCCATTGCTTTACTATCCAAGAGATAGCTGGTTTGTTAAGATGACAGCTTTAAGAGATAAGCTTTTAGAAAACAACAACAAGGTTAATTGGTATCCTGACAATATAAGAACCGGTAGATTTGGTAAGTTCCTTGAAAATGTTATTGACTGGGGTATTTCTAGAGATAGATACTGGGGAACTCCACTACCAATTTGGGAATGTAGCTGTGGACACAGAGAATGTATCGGGAGCATAGAAGAATTAAAGCAAAAGGGGATAAATACACCTGATGATATAGAGCTTCATAAGCCATATATAGATGCTGTGAAGTTAAAATGTGAAAAGTGCGGTGGAGAAATGAAAAGAACCGTTGAAGTTATTGACTGCTGGTTCGACTCCGGATCTATGCCTTTTGCACAGTTCCATTATCCTTTTGAAAACAAGGAGCTTTTTGAAGCTAATTTCCCTGCACAGTTTATTTCAGAAGCTGTGGACCAAACAAGAGGTTGGTTCTACACCTTGATGGCTATTTCCACGGCAATATTCGATACAAATCCATTTGAAAACTGTGTAGTTCTAGGCCACGTATTAGATAAGCATGGTCTAAAGATGTCAAAGCATAAGGGTAACGTAGTAGACCCATTTGAAGTTATGGATCATCAGGGGGCAGACGCTACTAGATGGCATTTCTTCACTGCAAGCGCACCATGGCTTCCTACAAGATTCTCAGAGGATGATGTAGCAGAAGCTCAGAGAAAGTTCTTAAGTACTTTATGGAATGTTTATTCCTTCTATGTGCTTTATGCTAACTTAGATAATTTTGATCCAACTAAGTATGCTGACTTCAAGTCCGGCAATGTTATGGATAAATGGATAATGTCTAAGCTTAATACTTTAATTAAGACTGTAGATGAGGACTTAAATGGATACAAGATAACTCAAGCAGCTTTAGCTATAGAAGCCTTTACTGATGAACTATCTAACTGGTATGTAAGAAGAAATAGAGCAAGATTCTGGAGTGAAGAATTAACAGATGATAAGATCGGTGCATATGTAACTTTATATAAGGTTCTTGTGACCTTGTGTCAGGTTGCTGCTCCATTCATACCTTTCATGACAGAGGAAATCTATCAGAACCTAGTAGTTAATTTGAATCCTAATGCTCCTGAAAGCATACATCTTTGCCTATGGCCAGAATATGATGCTGAAGCTGTAGATAAGGATTTAGAAGCTGCTATGGATTTAGCATACAGCATAGTTAAATTAGGAAGAAGCGCAAGAAATGCTGCTAATATAAAGAACAGACAGCCATTGTCTGAGATGCTAGTAAGTACTGATGCTCTTCCAGAGTACTATGGAGATATAATCAAAGACGAATTAAATATTAAGAACGTAAAATTTGGTGCAGATCTTTCAAAGTATGTTAACTTTGAAATTAAGCCAAATCTACCTGTACTAGGTAAAGCTTACGGTAAATTAATACCAGGCATCAGAAAAGAAATTGCAGCTAGAAATCAAATGGAGCTTGCTCAAACAGTACAAAGTGGAAACAGCGTAGTTATCAATGTTGATGGTACAGAGATAGAGCTAAACAAAGAAAATCTTCTAGTTACAATGAAGGGCTTAGAAGGCTTTGCCTTTGCCGGTGAAGGAACTATTGGTGTAGTATTAGATACTCATGTTACTGAGGAACTAAGAGAAGAAGGACATCTTCGTGAAATCATCAGTAAGATCCAGAACATGAGAAAGGAAAGCGGCTTCCAAGTTGCTGATAGAATTAATCTCTATGTAGCAGGTAACGAAATGTTAGAAGCTATTGTTAAGAAGTTCCAAGAAACAATAAAGAAAGAAACTTTAACAGTAGACATCATCTTTAATGCAGAAAGAACTTATACTGAATGTAATATAAACGGTGAAAAGTTAAGTATGGCTGTTGAAGTTGTAAAATAAGAATAAACTGCGGGAATCTGTAGATTCTCCGCAGTTTATTTTTTTATAAAAATTAATTATTTATTAGTTGTATTGAAGAATTTTTTTACATAATAATTTATAGTAACAATATAAAGGTAGTGTTGAAAAAAGTGATTTTATGGGGTCTTCTAGTATTTATTCTTTCAGCATTAATAGGTACAATAATCTTCCTTATACTTAAGCTTGGAAGCAAGCTTGATAAGCTTGGATGCTTAGGCAATTTAACGGTGTGGATTCTTTGCTGTTTCGTAGGGTGGCTTCTCTTGTTATTCTTAGGTAAATCTCTACGGTTTGTATCTATAGTTGTTTTGCTTGGGTTGATAGTATATGTGATAATTACTGCGCTGAAAGACTAGATATTTGTAGTTAAAGTTGAATCTTGTATATTAAGAAAAAGTAGTAATATATTTAAAACTCATTTTTAACCTGTAACCATCTGGGGGCTATAACATATAATAATTTAGTAAGGACATTGTAACATATTATTTTCTGGTATAAGCAATTTTCAGGAGGATTATATGAGCGAAGAAAATTTATCTATGGAGGACATGAGAGAGTTTATGCCTGGAACCACAGCAGGAGCATTTTCTCCAGGAAATTTAAGCTATGCAGCAGGATCTCCAGCACCTATATTTTGGGGAACAACACAACCTGTAACACCTAGCTTTACAGTTACTACAAGCCCAGGTGTACAAGAACCAATGGTAACTGCAGGGATAGGCCAACCACCAGTAGGCGTAGCAGCTCCAGCAACTCAGCAGGTTCCACAACCGGTTGCCCCTGGATTAGGTTTATTACAACCAACAGTAGAAGATTATCAATGGACACAAGGTTATCTAGTAAGTCAAATTGGCAGAACAGTAAGAATAGAATTTTTAATAGGGGAAAGTATGCTTACAGATAGAAGAGGTAGATTGATAAATGTAGGAATAGATTATGTGGTGATACAGGAAGCAGATAGTGATGACATATTGATATGCGATTTATATTCTATAAAATTTGTTACTACTTATCTATAAATTATTTAATGTATGAAAAGTAATTTTCATTTTATACG
Organism: Clostridium sp. N3C; assembly: GCF_900095445.1. GTDB lineage: Bacteria > Bacillota > Clostridia > Clostridiales > Clostridiaceae > Clostridium_AU. Next base: position 80,244 of record NZ_FMJL01000011.1, on the reverse strand, counting down.
ATGGACCAATCCGTAAGGCTTGGTCCTTTTTAATTAACTATAAAAGTATTTTTTAGATTATTGATTAGATAATATAGAAATGCCTTTTAAAAAAAGCTATAATCCTGTAAAATGAATATAAGAATTTATCTAAATCAAGAGGGAGGTATATGTATGAAGGTTATAAAAAGAGACGGTAGGCTTCAAGAATTTGAAATAAAGAAGATTATGTTATCTATTGAGAGAGCTTCGGATGATGTGAATAAATCTATTAATGAATCTGATTCAGACAATATATCACGTATGATAATGAGTGAAATTAAAAAGTTAGGCCTTGATAAAATAGAAAGTAGTAAGTTGAAAAATATAATAATCAAAGCTTTGAATGATTTAGGTTTTCAAGCAGTGGCAGAAGCCTATGCTAAGGGAAGTAAATAATAATAAATATTAGTTTCATTGAATTTTCATAAAAATGTAAAACATTCTTGTAAAGCTTTCAATTTATAAGTATAATATAAGTATACTGTCCCATTAAGCTTCAGAATAGAAGGGTTGGGGAAATATTGTACCAATAGGGAGTGGTAAGATGGCAGTTTCAATTAAAGATGTTGCAAGAGAAGCAGGGGTTTCCATAGCAACAGTTTCCAGAGTATTAAACGATGTTGATGTAGTAAATGAAGATACTAAAAAGAAAGTAAAGGATGCTATAGAAAAGTTAGGATATAGACCTAATATTGTGGCAAGAAGTTTAAAAACTCAAAGAACTAGAACCATTGGTATATTGATACCAGACATATCCAGCCAGTTTTATCCTGAGGTAGTAAGAGGAACAGAGGACGTAGCTAATATATATGATTATAATATAATACTTTGCAACTCTGATTCGGATTTAGAAAAGGAAAAGGAATACTTAAGAGTGCTTAAGGAAAAAATGGTGGATGGGGTTCTATACATGAGTAGTTCGCTGGAACTGGAAATCCTTGATCTTATAAAAGAACTAGATTTGAAAACCGTATTAGTAGTTACTTCTGATAAGGATAAGACTTTCCCTAGTGTATCCATCGATAACAGAGAGGCTGCTTATGATGCAACTATGAGTCTGCTAGCTAAGGGCAATAAGAAGATTGCCTATATTGGTGTACATAAGGACGAAGTTAATGCGGCAGCAGTTAGATATTTTGGTTACGAGGATGCTTTAAAGGAAATGGGTTTAGAAGTAGATGAAAATTTAGTTTATTTCGGTGAATTAAAGGCCCGTGAAGGTTATGAAGGAGTAAATAAGATTCTTGAGAAGGGTAAATTTGATGCTCTTTTCTGTGCTTCTGATGAAATTGCTATGGGAGCAATAAATGCTTTAAGAGAAAAGAATATAAGAGTGCCAGAAGATGTAGATGTAATTGGTTTTGATAACATATATTCTTCTTCTATATTCTATCCAAAGCTATCAACAGTAGCAGTTCCTATGTATGACATGGGATCAGTAGGTATGAGAATGCTTATAAAGATTATAAATAATAAGGAATTAGAAGAGAAAAATTATATTTTACCTTATGAGCTTATAGAAAGAGAATCTACAAAGTAAATTTAAGTGCTGTAGTTTTGTAAAATAAGGGATATAGTGTTAAAGATTGATTAACACTATATCCCTTATTCTTCATAAGTTTCTGATAAACTCATTTTAAGTCCTTTATTTTGTAGTATACTTTTCTTCTGAAAATCTAAACAGTATAAACTATTACAGTATTTGGACGAATTAGGGAAATCAGATGAAGCTGTAAGATATACTTTATCATCGAAGCAAAATATACCAGAACTTAAAAAATAAACATTGTCTACAGTTAATTTCTCTTCTGAATTATCATCTAGATTTCGTCTAAAAACAGTAATGCTAGGTACATTAAAGTTTGTTTTAGTGTAATATAGATAGTTTTCGTATAGGTTTATATTAAAATCATATTCAAATAGGGAAATGTACTCTTCTACTGTAGGGTTAGAACTAGTATAGTCTAGTTTATCAATGTATATATGAGATTTTACGCTCATAGTAGTTTTATCCCATACCACTGGAGTAAAGTATAGATAGTTTTTATAAACAAAAATTGATTCTATATTAGTATCATTACTACTAGTAAATATTTGCTTTTTGTTTTTACCATTAGTTTCAATAGAATATATGCTATTGCCATAGCTATTTGATAAGGCTTTATAAGAATTATTATCAAAAGAGCAATAGAATATATTTTTTCCATCTTCAGAAAGGGTGAAATAATTGGCTTTCTCAACTATTAACTGCTTTTCCTGTAAATTGTTGATGCTACTTTTATATATATTGTTGTTTTGAATATAATAAAGTACATTATCATAAATAATTAAATTGCTAGTTGGTGTAGTAGATATAACCTCTAATTCTGTACCGTTAATCTTCATTCTGTACAATTCTCCATTGGGAGTAGTGCAAAAATAAATCCATTCACTAACTAGGTTAATGTAAACAGGAGCATCAATGGCTTTTAAACTAGTAAGTGCAGTTATACCATCTTCTTTAGTACGATATATAGGATATGATGATTTTAGAAGACTGTTTTCTATTAAATTTGGACTATTAAAATATAAGTAACCATCTTGAAAAGCAAAGAAGCCATGATTTAGGATATTTCCTGGAGTGTTCCCCCATTTTTTAGTATGAGGCGCCTCTATATTAATCATCGTTGTTTCTGATGCCTTATTGTTGTCAGATTTAGCATCTAGGAAATCTTTTTCTATTTTTGCTGGATATTTTAAGCTAGAATATTTAGTTTTTGATGTAGTATATTTATCTTTGGCTTTAGTAGATCCACTAGTTTTTTCACTATTTTTTGCGGATTTTTTTATGTTCAATTGACCAGATATATAAGCTAATAATATTAATATAACAATTACTATAATGGTTCTTTTCTTTTTCATTTCCTGTTGTCCTCCTAGAAAAGTTATTGAAGGGCGTATATAGAAAAACTAATATTACAAAGTATTTTTCATATAAATGATAGTTAAATTATACAATAAAATTTGGTATTGGAGGAAATGTATTTGGAAAATTTTCGATTAGAAGATAGAATTATTCAATATAATGTGATTAAATCCAAAAGAAAAACTATAGAATTATCTATAAATGATAAAAAGGAAATTGTAATTAAAGCGCCCATTAATTGCAGTAATGAATATATTAATAAGTTTTTAAAAGATAAGCAAAAGTGGATTACAGAAAGGTTAGATGTGATAGAAAAACGCCTTTCAAGTAGGGTTTATCTAGAATTTAAGACCGGAGAAAGATTGCTTTATTTAGGTAAGTCTTATCCTTTAGTAGTAGAATATGATAAAGGCAATAGGATAGGAGCAGGCTTTGATAAAGGTGAATTTAGGCTTGTTTTGCCTCATTACTTAGAAGGAGAGCCTAGAAAAGAAGCTGCAAAGAAAATAATTATAGACTTATATAAGAAAATGGCTAAAAGTCTTTTAAAAGAGAGAACGGAGTTTTACAGTAAGCTTATTGGTGTAACAGTTAATAGGGTCTTTATAAAAGGACAAAAAACTCTTTGGGGTAGTTGCTCAAGTAAAAACAATATCAATTATAATTGGAAGCTTATTATGGCTCCCTTAGAGGTATTGGATTATGTAGTAGTTCATGAACTTTGTCATATAATCCATAGAAATCATTCCAATGCTTATTGGCAAGAAGTTGAAAAGTATATGCCAGATTATAAAAAAAGAATTAAATGGCTTAAGGAATATGGATTTAGTTTACAATTGGAATGGCAGCCTTATGAGATGTAACTTATAAGGCTGCCATTCTTAAATAATTCCTTCAGATTTTAGTAGGTTCTCTAACTCTTGAACCTTTTTAGATAAAAAGTTAAACTTTTCTTTAATAATTTCTCTTGGGGATTCTTCTGTAGTTAAGGCTACTTCCATATCCTCAATAAGTTTTAGTGCTTCATCGATATCTTGTCTTACCAAATCTAAGTTGTTTTCTGTCATAGTAAGTTATCTCCTTTAGTTTAGATTATGTTTATAATTGTAGGATTTATCATATATGAAAGGAGCGAAAAACATAAACTCCCTTTCATGACCGCAGCTGGAGCAAACACATTCGCAAATATCAAAGGGATCTCCATCCACAAGAGAAATTTGAAGTCCTTCTGCAATAAACTCTCCTCCGCATACTTCGCAAGGAGTTTTGTTGATCACTTCATATTCGCTTTCTATATATTTCATTATGTCTCTTAAAATCATTTTATCCTCCATTTTTTATTGATGCTAATATAAATGGTATCACTTAATAATACCAATTTCAATAATAAAGTAATATTTGAAATTTAAATTAATGATTTGGTTCGTAACCATAGAAAAAAATCATATAAATGTCATAGGAATCAAGTTTTTTAGGAGGTTTAAATTGATTAATTACATATGGTTCTTAATACTGATTTGTGGAATCCTAACTGGATTGTTTACCGGTAAAGGTGAATTAATATCACAGTCAATAATTAAGGCAGCTAATGATTCTGTAGAGCTAATTATAGGCATGGTAGGTCTTTTATGTCTATGGTGTGGTGTGATGAAAATAGCTGAAAAAAGCGGATTAACTTTAAAATTAGCTCGGTTGATGGAGCCAATTTTAAAGAGGATTTACAAGGAGGCAGGGAAGGATAAAAGGTCTCTAGGAGCCATAGTTATGAATTTAACTGCTAATATGATGGGACTATCTAACGCTGCCACTCCCTTTGGTATAAAGGCTATGGAGGAAATGCAAAGGTTAAATCAAAAAAAGGATACCGCTAGCGACGATATGGCCTTGTTCCTTGTTATGAACGCAGCTTGCATGCAATTGTTGCCTGCTACTGTAATTTCTTTAAGGGCTGCAGCGGGATCAAAGAATCCAGGAGTGATAATACTTCCAGCTATAATGGCTACAGCTATAGCTTGTATAGTTGGAATTATATGCTGTAAGATACTTGAAAAGTTCTTTTAGGAGGTTTAGGTATTCCTATGAATTATATTATTTTAGCTATAATCCCTATAATAGTTGGTGCTGTTACCTTATATGGCATAGTTAAAGGTGTGAAAGTTTATGAATGTTTTGTAGAAGGAGCTAAAGATGGAATTTCTATTTGCGTAAGAATATTTCCCTACATACTGGCAATGCTTGTAGCTGTAGGCGTTTTTAGAGCTTCAGGCTCCTTGGATATTTTTACTTCTTTCATGGCTCCAATAGTTAAAGTTATAGGCTTACCTAAGGAAATTGTACCTTTGATCTTTATTAAGCCTCTTTCTGGTAGTGGAGCTATGGGGGTTTTTACAGATATATTGAAGCAATATGGACCAGATACCTTTATCGGAATAATAGCTTCTATAATAATGGGAACAACAGAAACTATTTTCTATACCTTAACTGTATACTATGGAGCTATAGGAGTAAAAAAGATAAGACATACCCTCTGGGCTGCTATTTTAGCAGACCTTACTGCTATTATTATGGCGATAACATTAACAAGAATTATATTTTAAATAAATATTAAAAATATAAAAAGTTTAATTACAATCCGTAAAGTGATAAAAAATAACTTATAAAAAGATAAAAATACCTTGATTAATAAATGAAAAATATGTATAATAAAGTTAGCGGTTGATTATATGGGTATCTATTTAGATTTACCGCTTTAAACTAAATGTAGAGAGAGGGGTATATTATGATTGAACTGCAAAATGTAAGTAAAAGCTATAATGGTAAAGACAAGGCTGTAGATAATATTAATATTACCATTAATGATGGAGAGATCTTTGGTTTTTTAGGACCTAATGGTGCTGGTAAAACTACTACAATCAAGATGATAACTGGAATAATAAATAAGGATGAGGGAACTATTAAAATAAACGGTATAGATATTAGTGAGAAACCTCTAGAGGCAAAGAAGGAATTTGCTTATGTGCCAGATAGTCCAGACATGTTTTTAAGATTGAAAGGTATTGAATACTTAAATTTCATAGCAGATATTTACGATGTTCCAACAGATAAAAGAAAAGAAAAAATTGAAAATCTAGCAGAACGTTTTGAAATGACTAATGCCTTAGGAGATCAAATCCAAAGTTATTCTCATGGTATGAGACAAAAAATCGTTATTATGGGAGCACTAGTACATGAGCCTAATACTTGGATTTTAGATGAACCTTTAACAGGCCTTGATCCAAAATCATCATACATATTAAAGGAGATGATGAGAGAACAAGCGGACAATGGCAAGACTGTATTTTTTTCTACCCATGTGCTAGAGGTAGCAGAAAAGGTATGTGATAGGGTAGCTATTATTAATAAAGGAAAAATATCCTTCTGCGGTACAATACAGGAAATGAGAGAACATTTCAAGAGTAATGAGTCTCTAGAAAAAATGTTTTTGGAGTTGACAGATCATGAGTAAGTTATGGAAATTAACAAAGATATTATTGAAAACTTCCCTTTCCCAAGGGGACAAAAAGAAGAAAAAAGGAATTCCAAGAGTAGTTCTAATTTTACTTTTAATTGTGATTTTTGCAGGCTCTTTTAGTTTACCCTTAGCTATGCTTTTTGATGAAATGTATGGCACTCTTGCACAAGTAAATCAGCAAGGTGTTATTTTAACCTTAGCCATAGCTGGTGTAAGTTTAGCCACATTTATATTTGGTATATTTTATGTTTTAGCAGTGTTTTACTTTGCAAAAGACGTAGAACTGTTGTTACCGCTTCCTTTAAAGCCTTCTCAAATTCTAGGAGCAAAGTTTATAACGGTACTTGTTTATGAGTATATTACAGAGCTTATAATATTGTTACCAGCAGTTGGAGTTTACGGAGTAAGAAGTGGAGCAGGACCTTTATTCTATTTATATGCCCTTGTATTATTTATACTTATACCAATAGTACCCTTAGTGCTAGCTTCATTAATAAATATGGTGATAATGAGATTTACTAACCTGGGTAAACATAAGGATGCCCTTAGAATATTAGCTGGTATATTAGGAATAGCTATTGCTATAGGAACATCTATGTTTAGTCAGAATATGGATCATACATCCACTGATCAACAGGCTATGCTACAACTTTTAACTGAAGGAGATAATTCTTTAGTTTCTTTGGTAGCTAAATTGTTTCCCACAGCTGAATTAGCTTCTTTGGCATTAATTCATAATGCAGCTATAAAGGGAATAATAAATTTATTGCTATTCATTGTTATTAGTGTAGCAGCAGTAATGATATTTATGATAGTAGGAGAATTATTATATTTCAAAGGAGCTCTTGGAAATTCAGAGGTATATTCAAAAAGAAAAAAATTATCTAAAGAGCAGATGAACAAGAATTTGCAAAAGAATTCTGCTATGAAGGCCTTTATGCTAAAAGAATTTAGAATACTATTTAGAACTCCATCCTATTTATTGAATTGTGTTATAAGCGGTATGATATGGCCTATCTTTGTAGTTATAGGTATGTTAGGTTCTGGGGCGTTGAATAGTGAAGAAGGAAATACTATTTTGGAACTAATGAAAAACAACAGTATATTAGGAATTGCTTTAGTGGTTATATTTGCAATGTCAGTGCTTTTTTCTGGAAGCAGTGGTGTAGCATCTACCTCCATTTCTAGAGATGGACAGAATCTATTTGTAAGTAAATATATACCTTTAAGCTTTAAAGATCAAATCATAGCTAGAATAATACCAGCTGTTATATTAAGTTCTATATCTGTATTAATAACTCTGTTAGCTGCCTTTGCTTATATAGGTTTTGTTCCAAAACTAATTATAACTGGCCTAATAGTTAGCATTTTAGGTATACTATTGACTTCTTTTGTAGGAATACTATTAGAATTGAAGTTCCCTAAGTTAAATTGGGATAATGAAGAGAAGGCTGTAAAACAGAATATGAATTTTATGATAGTGATGTTTGGTAGTATGATCTTAGCTGTAGCCACAGCAATTTTGATAATAATTTTATCCTTAGGATTATGGTATGCCTTTGCACTTATAGTCCTTGTATTTGGTGGAATTGATATAGTTCTATACTATCTAATACTAAGTGTAGGGAAAAAGTGGTTTGATTCTATTGAACTGTAAAACTTGTCGAAAAAATTTATTAAAAATTAGGTAAAAACAAAACTTTTTTAAGTATTTTAACGTCTTATATATGAATGGTTATTTGGGACATAGAGAATAATTGAGGGGGTATATGGTACATGGAAGAAAACATAGATAAAGCAAAATCAATAAACACAGTTTCGGATGAAAACAAATATGTTGCTTTAGGTATTTGCTTTGGCAGTGGTCTTGGTATTTTCATTGGAGCACTATTCAACAACGTTATGCTAGGACTTTCTGCAGGAGGGGTATTGGGAATTATCTTTGGAGTAACTATAGGAATGTTAAAAGAAAAGAAGAAAAAGTCCTAGAAATAAAGTATTTTACGAAGAACTCTTTCCATAAGAGTTCTTTTTGCAATGAATGTTGTATAAATAAAAAATTGAATGTATAATGTTGTTAGCATAATCGACTGGAGGATTTTTTAATGGATAAAGAACTATTTATAGCAAATAGAAAGAAGTTTTATGATAGATTATCTGATGATTCAATCTGTATATTGTTTTCTGGCAATCCGCCAAAGAAAAGTGCAGATGAAATGTATGCTTTTTCTGTAAATAGAAACTTCTTCTACATCACGGGAATTGATGAAAAAGACCTTGTAGTAGTATTAAGTAAAATTAATGGAAATATAGAAACTATAATATTTATTCATAAGGCTGACCCAGTAATGGAAAAGTGGGTTGGAAAGACTATAAGTGAGCAAGAAGCTAAGGAAAGGTCTGGTATTGACAAGGTATCATATAAAGAAGACTTTCATTCATATATTCATAAAACTCTTATTTCGGGGAATATAAAGGATATATATTTAGACTTGGAAAGATCTAGCTATGAAGAGGAAAAAACTGTAGCAGAAAAGCTTGCTGATGAATTAAAGGAAAAGTATCCTTACTTATTTATCAAAAATGCATATCCTATCTTATCTGAATTGAGGATGATAAAATCAAAGGATGAGATTGATGAGATAAGAAAAGCCATAGCTATTACTGGAGAAGGTATACTAAATGCTATGAGAAATGCCAAGGTAGGCATGAGAGAATATGAAGTGGAAGCTTATTTTGATTTTGTATTGAAAACTAATGGAGTAAAGGATTTTGCCTTTAAAACAATAGCAGCCTCTGGAAAGAATGCTACAGTGCTTCATTATAGTGATAATAATGACCTTATCGGCGAAAATGAAATGATTTTAATGGATTTAGGGGCAGCAGTAAATTATTATAATGCTGATATCACTAGAACCTTTCCTGTATCAGGAAAGTTTACAGATAGGCAAAAACAGATTTATAATATAGTTTTAAAAGCGCAGCAGGAAACTATTAAGGCTATAGCTCCTGGGGTTCCTTTTAAAGAATTAAATTTAGTAACGAGAAGGGTATTTTTAGAGGAACTAAGTAAATTAGGTTTAGCTCATACTGATGAAGAGCTATCTAAGTACTATTATCATAATGTTAGTCATCATTTAGGCTTAGATACCCATGATGTTGGTAGCAGAGAAGTGGTATTAAAGCCAGGAATGGTGCTAACAGTAGAACCGGGTTTATATATAGAAGAAGAAAGCATCGGCATAAGAATTGAGGACGATGTAGTAGTTACTGAAAATGGTTGTGAGGTTCTTTCTAGTTCAATTATCAAAACTATAGAGGAAATAGAGGAATATATATCAAATAACGGTGGCACCCTGTAGGTTTTAGGGGAATGATAAATCCTCAAAGAAAGGTGTGGTGTTTAAAGTGAATAGATTTAGTGCCCATAGGCCATTTTTGAAAGCTAATCACAATGTTTTGCGACAAATAATAACAGATAGACAAAATAAAATGCCACAGCCTAGTATGTCAAAAACTTACATTGAAGATGAAAAGGTTATTGATTTGCCTCAGATGAGGAGAGAAGTTATTACTAAGTATGATTTGTATGATTGTATTAATGATAGAAGGAGTGTTAGAGTTTACTCTGGTGAATACATTACCTTAGATGAGTTATCCTATATGCTATGGGCTACTCAAGGGATTAAGTGCATTATAGGGGATGATATTGGAACTTTGAAAAATGATTCTAATAATGATACGGTATACTCCTTTGAAACATACTTATTAATAAATAGGGTTGAAGGTTTAGAAAAGGGTGTATACAAGTATTTACCCTTGAGACATTCACTTTACTTAATATATCCCTTAGACAATATTGAGAGTGTAATAGATCAAGCCACACCGGATAAACCATATATTCCACATTTTGCTGATAAGGCCGCCATATTTTTTGCATGGACTTATATATCTTATAGATCCGAATATAAATATGATATAATTGCTCATAAAAACCTTCCTTTTGATGTGGGCCATATTTGTCAGAACCTTTATATAGCCGGTGAATCAGTAAATTGTGGCACCTGTGTTATAGGAAATTACAATCAGCAATATATAAATAAAGTATTACAGTTAGATGGAGAAGAGGAATTTGTTATATACCTTGCGGCAGTTGGTAAGAAGCCAAAGGATAATAACAGTAATTATTAAAAAGGGAGAAAGGTCTCCCTTTTTTCTTTGCTTTTAAATTCTTAGTTATCTTACTGAAAGGATATGAAAAACTGATATATTATGGAAGAATATGGTATACTGTTGAAAAGATACTAAGGATAAGGCAGGGTAGCTCAAAACATGATATTAATAATTAGAGTTTTATTTTTTTGTAAAGGAGCATAATTATGTTAAAAAATATAATTGTATTATTAGTAATAACTCTGTCACTGGCTACTATTTTAGGATGCGGAATAATTACTAAAAATGAAAATAGGGAAGGTAAAGATAAGCAAATGACAATAGAAGAGAATTTTAGTAAGGAAAAGGAGGAAGAAGTGAAAGCGGTAGAGTTAATTAAAGAGAAAATTAAAACAATGACCTTGGAAGAAAAAATTGGTCAAATGCTTATAGTTGGTATTGAGGGATATGAAATTAATCCTAATACGGTAGAGTTTATAGATAAATATAAGGTAGGCGGTTTTATCTTATTTTCTAAAAATGTTGAAAGTAGTTCCCAATTACTAAAACTTTTAAACTCAATTAAGGTGGAAAATTCTAAAAATACCATACCTCTTTTTTTATCTATAGATGAAGAGGGGGGCAGAGTTACTAGAATGCCAAGAGAATTTGATCAATTTCCTAGCAATAAGAGTATAGGTGACGTAAACAATAAGCAGTTTTCTTATGAAATTGGAAAAGCTATGGCTAATAAGATAGGAACCTTTGGTTTTAACATGAATTTTGCACCGGTATTAGATGTTAATAGCAACCCTAATAATCCTGTTATCGGAGATAGGTCTTTTAGTTCACAGGCAGAGATAGTAAGCAGTCTTGGAGTTGAAACGATGAAAGGATTGCAGCAAGGAAAGGTCATACCTGTAGTAAAGCATTTTCCTGGACATGGAGATACGGCAGAGGATTCTCATAAAGGACTTCCTTCCCTAAGCCATGATTTATCTAGGTTAGAAAGTTTAGAGCTTCTACCATTCCAAAAGGCTATTAATAATGGGGCAGAAGTAGTAATGATTGCCCATATTTTATTACCAGAGATAGATAAGGAAAATCCATCTTCTATGTCTAAAACTATAATTACTGATATATTAAGAGAAAAGATGAATTTTAAAGGGATAGTTATCACCGATGATATGACTATGGGAGCTATTATAAATAATTATGGAATAGGTGAAGCGGCGGTAAAATCAGTATTAGCTGGTGTTGATATAGTGCTAGTTTGTCATGATAAAGATAAGCAAATTGAAGTAATAGAAGCTTTGAAAAAGGCAGTATCGGAAGGTAAAATAACAGAGGAAAGAATAGATGAAAGTGTGTATAGAATTTTAAGTCTAAAAGAAAAGTATGCTATAAAAGATGAAACAAAGGCTGATGTAAATGTGGATGAGATAAATTCTAATATAGAAAAGCTTTTGAATACTTATATAAAATAAGGGTGCTGGTCAAGATTTCTTGACCAGCCTTTTTATGTTGCTTTGTTATAAAAAAGTATTGAACCATAAGGAAAAGTTTTAGAATAAGCAGCTATATTTCTTTTCCTTTACTTCTTAGGAAATCCAATAATTTTTCTTCACTGTTATTGATAATTAGCTCCTCTGGCATATTTATTTCATTTAGCATCTTAATAGCCTCATCAAAATTACCGATAGAATGGCAAAAGTGAGCGTCGCTATTTAGGATTATCATTGTTTTATATTCCTTACATAAAAGAGCTACCTTTTTACAGATATCCTTACTGCCAGGTCTAGAGCCAGAGAAAGAGCTGTTATTTATCTCGATTAGTATATTTTTCTCCTTGGCCTTTTTAACCACTTCTTCTTCATATATAGGAAAGAGTGGATTACCTATGTGACCTAATATGTGAACATTAGGGTTATCCATTACCTTTAAGAAAGCTTGTGTATTAAGTTCAGGGTTTTGGTTGAGCTCCATTACAGGATGATGAATGCTTGCAATCATAAAATCTATTTTCTCTTGATAATCCAATGGAAGATCTAGATTTCCATCATAGTCTATAATATTTGCTTCGCAACCATAGAGCATAGTAACGCCAAAAAGCTTTCTAGGAAGTACTCTAAAATTGCCGAAGTACCATATATAGGGAGCATTAGGCATATTTGGACCATGATCTGCGGTACCAAGAATTTTCATTCCTATATCGCTAGCATATCGAGCATTTTCCATTATGGTTGAATAAGCATGGCCACTGGCTATAGTATGGGTATGGAGATCTATTGGATATTTCATTATATCACTCCTTTTCTCTTTATAATATAATTATATTACACCAATTTAGTACAATTTTAAAGTTTCAGCTTATAAGACATCTGGATATAAAGTTGACAATTTACAAACAATATATTATTATAAACATGAAAAACTATGATGGGAAGAGTAGTAAATTGGAGTGTCTAAAAGAGAGCAGGGTTAGGTGAAAGCCTGTGACAGGAAAATTTATGAACATGGCCCCGGAGTTGACTGCTTGAAACTTTTTTAAAAGTAGGGCAGTACGGTAACAGCCGTTAACTGTAAGGTGATAAAAGCCTGGTCTTGCACAAGGTGGAGTCACTTAGTGAGTTATCTGTGGCGACGCAGATATGAATTAGAGTGGTAACGCGTATATTACGCCTCTATGTGGATTTTAATCTGCATAGGGCTTTTTTAATTTACGAAGCTTCCTGTAGAGTGAATTAGAAATATAATAGCAAGGAGAAGGAGGAATTAAAATGAGTAAAAAAACATATTACATTACAACGCCAATTTACTATCCATCAGCTAATCTACATATAGGTAATACTTATACAACAGTAGCTGCCGATGCCCTAGCAAGATTTAAAAGGCTTAAAGGTTATGACGTAATGTTTCTTACTGGTACTGATGAACATGGACAAAAGATTCAAAGAATTGCAGAGGAAAAGGGAGTTACACCAAAGGAATATGTAGATAAGATAGTGGCAGGAATAAAAGAGTTGTGGAAGTTAATGGATATAAGCTATGATAGATTTATAAGAACTACAGATCACTATCATGAGAAGGCCGTAAAAGATATATTTATAAAGTTATATGAACAAGGGGATATTTATAAGGGAGCTTATGAAGGCTGGTACTGTACACCTTGTGAAGCTTTCTGGACTGAGACACAAGCTAAAGATGGTAAGTGTCCTGACTGTGGAAGACCAGTAGAAAAGGCAAAGGAAGAAGCTTACTTCTTTAAAATGAGCAAATATGCTGATAGACTCCTTAAGCATATAGAAGAAAATCCAGACTTTATTCAGCCAGAATCAAGAAAGAATGAGATTGTTAACAATTTCTTAAAACCAGGACTTCAGGATTTGTGTGTGTCAAGAACTTCCTTTAATTGGGGTATACCAGTAGAATTTGATCCTGGTCATGTAATTTATGTTTGGATAGATGCTTTATCTAACTATATAACAGCTCTAGGCTATGGTAACGATGAATATAATGACTTTGAAAAATATTGGCCTGCGGATGTTCATTTGATAGGTAAGGATATTCTAAGATTCCATACAATTTATTGGCCAATTATGTTGATGGCTTTAGGCTTAGAGCTACCAAAGCAGGTATTCGGACATGGTTGGCTCCTAGTAGATGGAGGAAAGATGTCTAAGTCTAAGGGTAACGTAATAGACCCAGTAGTCTTAGTAGAGAATTTTGGAGTAGATGCAGTAAGATATTATTTACTAAGAGAAATACCTTTTGGTTCCGATGGAAACTTTACAACTGAAATATTTATAAAAAAGATAAATTCTGATTTAGCTAATGACTTAGGAAACCTTGTATCTAGAACAGTGGCTATGATAGATAAATATTTTGATGGTGTTATACCAGCACCAACTGCTAAGGAAGAAATAGACGATGATTTAATAACAATGGCGTTAAGAACACCAGAGGAAGTGGATAAAGCTATTGATAAATTGAGGATTCCAGAAGCTCTAGAGAAGATTTGGGACTTTATAGGAAGAGCTAATAAGTATATTGATGAAACTACACCATGGATCTTAGCTAAGGATGAAGGCAAAAAGGAAAGACTAGGCACAGTGCTTTATAACCTAGTAGAATCCTTAAGATTTATTTCTACATTAATATCCTCCTTCCTACCAACTACCAGTGCTAAGATCAATGAGCAGCTTAACATTGAGCTAACTACTTGGAATAGTTTATCTGCTTTTGATGGTACAAGAGCTGGTACTAAGGTTAAGAAGGGAGAGGTAATTTTCCCAAGAATAGATGTAGAGAAGAAGTTAGCAGAGCTAGAGGCATTAAAAGAAGCAAGTTTAAAGGAAGCTGCTACAGCAAATAAACCTTCTATGCAACCTCTTAAAGAAGAAATAACTATAGAAGATTTTGAAAAAATAGATTTAAGAGTAGCTAAAGTTCTTGAATGTGAACCTATAAAGGGAGCTAAAAAGTTACTTAAACTAAAAGTAGATTTAGGTGGAGAGGTAAGACAAGTAGTATCCGGTATAGCTCAATATTATAAGCCTGAGGATCTAGTAGGAAAATCCATAATTCTAGTTGCAAATCTTAAGCCGGTTAAATTAAGAGGTGAACTTTCACAAGGTATGATACTAGCGGCTTCTGACGATGAAGACAGTAAGCTATTTGTTGCAACTATTGATGGTGATCTTCCAACAGGAAGTCAAGTAAGATAATAACAGAGATAGGGGCGTTGCATTATTTGTAGCAGCCCTTTTAATTTATAAGAAATTTCTATTGGATATAATTATAATCCTAATATATAAATAGCCCCAAAAAGTTATACTTTTTGGGGCATTATATAGTAGCAAAACCTATTTTTTATTTTATTAAATCAACATACTCTTGTAATGAACCGTCCCTTAAGCAAGTTTCAATAATCTGTCTTCCTAATGGATCAAGATCAGGTACTAGGAATTTCTCTAATTCTGTCTTGAAGAAATCAGTTAAGATTTTTGCACCGGCGTCGTAACCTTCTGTTCCCACTTCTGGCTGAAGATCTACTTGTAGAAGATCCTTTGGTAGAGTTTGACCATCAATTCTTAAGGACTCCAAGGCGTAACCAAGTAATGGACATCTTGAAGATACCAATGGTTCCTTTATAAAGTTGAAGTTACCTCTTCTAGATAAGTATTCTCTTGCTATCCATTGTCCCATAAAACCAACACGGTAAGCACCTATATGTTGGTTAGGTATTAATATATATTTAGTATCAGGTGTTGATAAAATCTGCTTTAATAATATATTTGCTTGGTCAACCATTCTTCCTGTAGCAAAAGGCCAATAGGAACCTACACCTTCACTGCTCATACCATCGCTGCTTGTAATGCTTGGGTTTGCATGTCCTCTAGGAGCTACCATTCTCCATAACCAAGCTAAAGCTGGAGGAAGTATATGGAATATACCTATTATACCGTAATTAGGCTTATCCTTTGTAGTTGGTGGAGTTCTAACACCAAAGCTTCTTATGTCAACCTCTACAGGCTCATCCACAACACCATGAATAAATTTTCTTGGCAATATAGTTCTAGGATTTGGACAAGGGTTGCCAGGAGCATCTAGAGTATGTTCCCAAATAAGACAGGTAGCTTCAGGCTTTCCGTCTATGTTAAGGAATATTAAAGGTTCTGGTGGATATATAGTTAATTTCTCAATTTCTGGAGCTTTACCATATTCATCTATGTGATCTATTCTTAAGAACCAACCATTTTCAGCATCTTTAATAACTAATTTGCTGCCATTTTGTAAGGATGGTAGGGCTAAAGCCATATCATCAGTTACCGGTTGCAAATCACAAGCATCTTTTAATTCAATGTACAATTTTTCATTAGTTACTAAATTGGTACCCACTAGCAGGCTTCCATCCGGTTGTCTATGGAAATGCTCTGTCATTTCGCTCTTACCACCACCGCTAGCACCTTCATGCATGATAGTAAAGGTATTTTCGTAAGGGGTAGTTATTTTAACAGCAGAAGCATGTAGTGTTGACCAACCTTCCTGTTCACCGATATCTAGTAATATGCTGTAAACACCTTTCTTTGCACTAGGGCCTGGATATAAATTGTATGAAAACACTTCATGATAATTATCAAGTCTGTTATGAACAACTACTTGCTTTCCATCAAAGTGAGTATGTCTAAATGGTGGAGCTAAGTATAAAACAGCTCTTGGTGTAAAGTTGTTTGGTATTTTACTCCTTGGAATAAAGCCCTGAATATCCGCTAATGCGCCAACGAAAAATCCTGCATTAGCTGGAGCTATTAATACAGATGGATAACCGTACTCATGGCCTCCTGCCATAAAGGGTAGAAATATAAGTTCATCTTGTTCTTGTAACCATTTAAAGGTTTCAGCTCTAAGTTCACTAAAATCATAACCGAATCTTTCTACAAAAGTAGGTTTATCTGTAGGTTTATAATCAGCAATAACCATACTGTTTGGTTCTCTTCTTCTCATGTAAGGTTCAGGATAATTTATAGAAATACCATTTTTACATCTTACAACGGTAGCTTCTAATACATTGCCTTTGCCAGGAGTTTCATACGAAACTTCAAAAATATTTTGTTCACGTCTTCCCATAGCTAGATCAAGAATATCTTCTCTACTTTCTACAAGGATTACTTCCTTGTTTTCAAGAATTCTTTTTAAATCTTCTTGTAATACTAGTTTATTAAATATAGACTTTTCCATCGCAAAACTCCTTACCCTTTTTTAATAGAATGATATACTACTATATTATTGTAAAATATAAAAAAATGCAAGTTTTAATTTGGAAAATTTCAAGAACCAGTAGTTTTTCATTAGTTTTTTCTTTAAAATTCCCTACAAACCGCAAAAAAGTATAAAAAGTATGAATAGAATTCTTCATAGAGATTCAAGTTTTTCAATTTTTAATTTCATCATTAGCTGCTAGAATACAGGTTTGTTTTTTTATGTTACAATATAATGGGGATTTATAATATATGAAAAATAAAATATTAAATTTTATTAATGTTATATAATTTGAAGAATATGGGGATTAATTATTAACATGTAGTATATAGTGATTATTGCAAACAATACAAAGAATTGAGGGATGGAGATGAACATCTCAGAAAAGTTAATTAAGAAGCATACAGATAATATAATTTACCAGCGAGGAGAGGACTTCTATAAGGCTGGAAAGGTTACAGAAATGGAAGTGCAGCAACACTACTATAAGAATGAAGCTTTTTATGTATATGAGATAGTGGCAGCGGTAGAGGCTGCCTATTATGATGAATACTATGTTGAAATATTGATAAGTGAAAAAACTGGCTTTATTTCTGTGGACTGCAATTGTCCTTTTTTTGCTGACAATCATAGAAAGATGGGATTTTGCAAACATATTGTTGCAGTTATGCTAAAGTTTATAAAAGAATATTATTCAAAATCACAATTTAGTATAGAAAGAAGTAAAATAGATAAGTTGTTGAAGGATATTAAATACAATGCTTATAAGTTTTCGGAACATAAGGATAAACTGAAATTAGAAATTAATTATTTCTATGATATATATGAGCATATTACATCCTCTGTGGAGTTAAAAATAGGCATTGATAAGCTATATGTTGTCAGAAACATGAAACAGTTTTTGCAAGCTATAGAGAGAAATCAACCTTTGGAATTTGGTAAAGGATTTACATTCAAACCAATGGGGCAGAGGTTTTTGCCTGAAGATAAAAAATTCATGGAGCTTCTTTTAGAAATAAATGAAATAAGTAATATGATGGACGCTAATGAGTGGAAATCTAATATGCTTATAAAGGGCAAAAGAGCTTATTTTACAGATAGGCAATTAAACCGACTCTTTACTGTTTTAAAGGATAAAGAAATAAATGTTAATATTCAGGGCAAGCAGCATAAAAAGGTTAAAATAGTACATGGAAACATGCCTCTAAATTTTGAGGTTAAGGGTAGTAACGATGAAATAGTATTGCATCATGAGGAAGAATTGCCAAGGCCTTTAAGTTCCAATGGTAGGTTTTTCTTTTTTAAAGATAATGTTTATGTTCCTACCAATGATCAGTTAAAAATATATGTACCCTTATATAATTTTATAATGAGTGAAAGAAGCAGAAAAATATGTTTTGATTTAGAAGAAGGACAAAAAATAGCTTCATATATTATACCCGGTCTTAAGAAAATAAGTGAGTCTCTATATGTAGATGAAAGTGTTAAGAACGCCTTTTATGAGGAAGAGCTTGTAACAAAAATATATTTAGATAAGGAGAAAGAGATCTTTGTAGCAGAAGTAAAGTTTTGCTATGGGGATTTAGAAATAAATCCATTAAAAGAGGAAGTTTTGCATATAAGTAGAGGAATAATAATTAGAGATCTTGATAAGGAAACAAAAGCTATTGAAGCCTTAGAAAGCTATGGTTTCATAAGAGAAAGTGAAAAATTCCTAATGGAAAAAGACAAAGATCAACTTAGGTTCTTAGAAGAAGGGCTTGAAAGTCTTAAGAGTTTCAGTGAAGTTTACTACAGTGAAGCCTTTAGGAATATAAGGTTCTACAACTATAGACATCTTAAAAGTGGAGTTAGGGTAAGTGATCAAGGTCTTCTTCAATTTGATTTTCATATGGAGGATATAGATCCTAAGGAGATTAGTAATATATTAAATTCTATAAGGCAAAAAAAGAAATATTATAGATTGAAGGATGGCAGCTTTGTAGATCTTCAACACCAAGAGTTTAGTAAAATTGCCTCTGTAATGGAGTATTTAAATTTAAATGAAAAGGAGCTTTTTTCCAAAGGTAGTGCCTTAATACCTAGGTATAATGCCTTTTATTTGGAGGAAGCTTTGAGGGATGATCTAAAAGGTTTTAGAAAGGATTTTTCTTTTAAAAAACTCATGAAGGAGATAGAAGAAGAAAAAAAATCAAACTATTTTCTTCCAGATAATCTAGATAAAATAATGAGAAATTATCAAAAGGAAGGATTTAAATGGTTAAAAACTTTAGCTCATTATGGTTTTGGAGGAATTTTAGCTGATGAGATGGGACTAGGAAAAACTCTTCAAACTATAGCTTTTATTGCATCTGAAAAAGGTGAAAGGCCATCATTGGTTGTGGCGCCTACCAGCTTGATTTACAATTGGTACAGGGAGACGGAAAAGTTTGCACCTCAGTTAAAGGTCATTGTAATAGCAGGCAGTCCTCAGGAAAGAGAAGAACTTATGGCTAATATACAAGATTATGATATGGTGATTACCTCCTATCCACTAATAAGAAGAGATATTGAAAATTACAAGAAGATTACTTTTAAATACTGTATATTGGATGAAGCTCAACATATCAAAAATCCTTTTTCTCAGAATAGTTATGCGGTAAAATCTATCAATGCTGAAGGATATTTTGCGCTTACTGGCACTCCTCTAGAAAATTCCCTTACAGAGCTTTGGTCAATTTTTGATTTTATTATGCCAGGATACTTATTTAATCATCACAAATTCATTGAAAAATATGAAATTCCTATAGTAAGAGAAGAAGATGAAGAAGTTCTTGCTACTTTAAATAAGCAAATCAAACCTTTTATATTAAGAAGGTTAAAGAAAGATGTTATTGAGGAACTACCATCTAAGATTGAGCATAAGCTTGTGGTGGATATGACGGAAGAACAGAAGAAGCTTTATAATGCATATATGCTTTCCGCAAGAAAAACAATAGAAACGGAGCATCTTTTTGAAGGTATAAGTAAAAATAAAATTCAGATTATTGCTTTACTTATCAGGTTAAGGCAAATATGCTGTGATCCTACCCTTTTTATAGAGAATTATCAAGGGGAAAGCGGAAAGATGCAAGCTCTAGAAGAGTTGTTAGAAGAAATGCTGAAACAGAAACATAGAGTGCTGATATTTTCTCAATTTACCTTAGTACTAAAAAATATAGCAGATAGGTTGAGAAATAAGGAAATTGCCTTTTACTATCTTGATGGTAGCACACCGGCTCAAGAAAGAAATGATTTAGTTAATGACTTTAATGCTGGTTCCAAGGATATTTTTTTAATTTCCCTCAAGGCCGGTGGTACAGGGTTAAATCTCACTGGTGCCGATATAGTTATTCATTTTGATCCATGGTGGAATCCTGCAGTAGAGCAACAGGCAACAGATAGAGCACATAGAATTGGTCAAGAAAAAACTGTACAAGTAATTAAACTTATAAGCAAGGACACAATAGAAGAAAAAATATATAACCTGCAAGAAAAGAAAAGGGAGATTTTTGATAAGGTAGTGGAAGGCAGTGCTTGTGAAATGAGTTTAATATCAAAGTTGAGCGAATCTGAAATTAGGGAGCTTTTTATACTTTAGAAGACTGCTAATAAAATATATAATATTTATGAAGTAATAATTAATATGATAAAGAGCAGTGAAGCTTTTGCCGATGCAAAAGCTTTTTTTATATCACCTCTAAGTTTGGATTACAAAAAGATTTAAATTGAATAATAATTATTTCGTGGTAATAAATGTTACAGAATAGTGAAAGAATAAATGTTATGATGTAGACAAATAAATTGAAAGAAAGGGAGATGTGCAAATGGTAGATGCAATTGAGCTTATGATGCATGAGCATAAGGTTACTAAGAGAGTTTTAAGTGTTATACGTAAGATGTGTATAGCTGTTTTGAAAGGTCAAGAAGTTCCTTATGAGGACTTTAACAGAATTATAGATTTTATTAGAAACTATACAGATAAGCATCATCATGGAAAAGAGGAGGAAATCCTCTTTAAAAAGATGAGAGATGATATAGGGGAAACCCTAGTGGGGGCGCCAATTTCCGGAATGTTGGTGGAACATGACCTAGGCAGGTTATATGTAAAAAGTCTTGAAGAGGCTTTGGAAAGAGTGAAGAATGGGGATCAGGATTCTAAGGTAGATATTATAGCCAATGGGGTGGGCTATGCAGATCTACTTAATAGGCATATTGATAAGGAAGATAAGGTTATTTATACCTTTGCAAGAAGATCCTTAAAGGAAGATGCTATAACTTATGTGAATGAAGCTTGTGAAAAAGTAGAGGAGGAAGCTTTGAAAAATAAAATACAGAATAAATATGAATCTATGGTGGAAGAATTAGAAAAGAACTGGCAATAGTATGTTAATAAAATTTGATTTAGAAAGGACGAGATGGAGTGAGCGAACTAATAAATAATCGTGAGTATAGACAAAAAGTGCTAAAAGAGCTTATTATGGAACTTCATAATGGAAAATCAGTGGAGGAAGTGAGAGAGAGATTTCAAGAACTTATTAAGGGGGTATCCACTTCAGAAATTTCTCAAATGGAGGCTCAGCTAATAAAAGAAGGGATGAAGGTTGAGGAAATTCAAAGATTGTGCGATGTGCATGCGGCAGTATTTAAAGGCTCTATAGAGGAAATTCATCACCCAGAGCAATCGCCAGGACATCCTGTTCATACCTTTAAGAGGGAAAATGAAGCAATTAAAGATCTAATAGATAAGCAGTTGCGTCCTAAAATTGAAAAATATAAAAATAATGAAGAGGTTAAATATGACCTTTTAGATAATATTAACTTGCTAGGAGATTTAGATAAACACTATAGCAGAAAAGAAAATTTAGTATTCCCTTACCTAGAAAAGTATGGTATTATAGCTCCGCCTAAAGTTATGTGGGGAGTAGATGATGAAATAAGAGAAGATATAAGAAATTGCAAAAAAGCGGTTTCAGAAGAAAAAGAAGATAAAAGTAAGATAATAGAGATGATAGAAAATTTGATTAATAGAATAGAAGAGATGATATATAAGGAAGAACATATTTTATTTCCTATGTGTATGGATACACTTACAGAAGATGAATGGTTAGGCATAGAAGAGGAAAGTGATGAAATTGGTTACTGCATAACTGAACCGGCAGGAAAGTGGAAACCTTTAAGAGTAAATGTAGAAAATAAAGAAGAACATAAAATAGGAGAAGAAAATGATAAGGGATATATAAAGTTTGACACAGGAATTTTAAAGGTTAATGAATTAAGTTCTATGCTTAATACCTTACCCTTTGATATAACCTTTGTAGATAAGAATGGGATTGTTAAATATTTCTCTAACAGTAGTGAAAGAATTTTTGCTAGAACTAAGGCGGTTATAGGAAGAACCGTAGCTAATTGTCATCCGCCAGCTAGTGTTCACGTAGTAGAACAGGTGGTGGAAAATTTACGCAGTGGTAAAAAGGACCATGAGGATTTTTGGATTAAAATGGGGCCTAAGTATGTGTTGATTAGATACTTTGCAGTAAGGGATGAAAAGGGTGAATTTTTAGGGGGTTTAGAGGTAACTCAAAATATTCAGCCTATACAAGAGATAAGCGGAGAAAAACGTTTAGTTGATTAAAAGGAAAAGGATGTTCTGGTGAAGTATGCGAATGAACATCCTTTTTTTGATAAAGCATGCAGAAAAGTTTACACTTATTTCATTAGGAATGGGGTGAAACAATGAAATGCTTAACTGCATGACCTTATAACTAATAATGGTTTAAAAAAATGTGAGATTGTTAAAAAAAAAACTATCCTTACAGATAGTTTAGCATAATTTAATGAAAATTAAAAGGAAGATTGCTAAATTTTTTGAAAAATCACATCTTTTTTAAGGCGGAAAAATCTAAAATGGATATGGTATCTTTATCATAATCTATAATTCCTTCTTCTTTCATTTTTATTAATTCCCTAGATAATGAAGGCCTTTGTACACCTAGCTTATCAGCCCATTCTTTTTTTGACATACCCAATTTTATGGTGCTTTCACCACTGCTTATATATTTATTGTGTAAAAATTCACAAATTTGCTGTCTAATAGTTTTTAAAGTTACTTGCTTTAGTTTTGAGCTTAAATTAACTGCTCTATTAGAAAGAGTTCTCAAATATTGATATAAAAAGGAAGAACTTTTTTGACATAATAAGGCTACAGAATCTTTAGGAATATGCAATACAGTAGATTTGGTTTTTGATATCACTGTCATAGGGTAGGTATTTTTATCACCAAAGATCAGATTTTCGCCAAAGGTATCACCTTTTTTAAAATGAGCCACTGTAAGAACCTTTCCATTGGAATCTATTTTTTGAATTTCTACTTCACCTTCTAATACAATGCTTAGATTAGTGCAAGTTTCATCTTCTACAAATATAATATCTTCTTTTCCGTAAGGCTTTATAGAATAGTCGGTGGAGGAAAAAAAGTCTACTAATTCATCTCTATTAAAGTCTCTAAATAAATGATGTTCTACCAAGTAATTAATATATATTTGAATACTTATATTAATCCACTCCTATCTATTAAACTAATTGAAAATAATTATTATTTATAATACAGTATTTTTTAATATATTACAATAGAAGTGCTATAAATCTAATATTCACCATTGTAAATTTGATTTAATATTGATAATGTATATGTGTAAAAATATAATAAAATTAATTAGGGAAAGTGAAGGGAAAGAAAGATGGAATATATCATATCGATTACCGTTGGAGCTATTATAGGTTATGTAACAAATTGGCTAGCAATAAAGATGTTATTTAGGCCACGAAAGGAAATAAGGATTGCAGGAAAAAGAGTGCCCTTTACGCCTGGACTTATACCTAAAGAAAGGACACGAATTTCTGCCAGTGTGGGAAAGGCTATTGGTGAACATATATTGACCAAGGAAACCTTAATAGAAGCACTAGATAATGATAGAGTAAAAAAACATATAAATGATTGGATTGGGGAAAAGGTTAAGGAGTTTCAAAGTAAGGCTAATTCTTTAGAAGAATTATTAAAAAAACTTTTAGCTCAAAGATATACTAGAGTTAAGGAAAAGGTAAGAAGTATATTAGTAACTAACATAGTACAGTTCATTAAGGCTGAGGAAAATAAAGATAAGTTCACAGAAATTACTAGGAGATTTATTAAGAAGTCCTTAATGGCAGCGCCAGAAAGTTTAGTTAGTAGTGAATACTTAATAAAGACGAAAGAATTTACTATAAGTAAGTTAAAGGAGCTTAAATGTTCTAAAGGTTTTAAGGCTAAGTTACACATTTATATTGAAAAGAACATCGGATTATTAGAGCAGTCGGAAAAATCTTTGCAGGATATATTGCCTAATGGAATTATAGCTTCAGTTAAGTCCTACATATATAACTCTAGAGAAGAAATTTGCCAGGGAATAAGCAAGATTTTAAAAGAACCCAATGTAAGTAATAGGCTAAAAGTTGCAATAGGATCTATGATAAGCAATAACCTTAATCCTTTAGTGGCGGCCTTTATAAAAACAGATACAGTTTATAATAAACTTACCGTTGCTATGGATGATTATTTTAAGGAAGATGAAAATCAAAAAAATGTTGCTATGATATTAAATGATAGTATACAAAGGCTTTTAGAAGATAGGATAGGAGATCTGTTAAAGAAGATATCTGAAGAAGATAGGGCTACCTTAACCAAAGCATTAGTTGATATGTTAGCAGAAAATGTTCTTACAGATACTGTAATAGATAATGTTTTTGAGGAATTGGAAAAGGGCTTTTTAAAATATGCTTCCTTGGATCAAATGCTTACTAATATTAATGAGGAATATGACGGCAAGGTTGCGGAGTTTATTATAGATAGATTTTTGGAATATGTTTCAGGAGAAAATTTTTTATTATTTGTAGATAAATTAACAGGTTGGGCTTTAGATGAAGTTGGGAAAACTATACCAGCAGCAATTATGGGAGAGGATCTGGATAAAATAACTGATGCAATAACAGAAGCTTGGGAAGCTTTATTCCAGAGATTTCTTAATAATGATGCACAGAAAATCATTGCAGCTATGGATATATCAAATGTAGTAGAAGAAAGAATTAATAGCTTTGACGTTGTATATACGGAAGAAATAATACTATCTTTAGCTAAAAAAGAGCTAAGTGCTATTACTTGGTTAGGAGCTTTACTAGGAGCAATAATGGGAATTTTATCACCTTTGCTATCTAATCTTTATTAGTAAATCCCTCACTTGTAAAAGTGAGGGATTTATATTTCTTAATTATACACTTAGTTCACCGTGTTTTTCGTAGTGGGCTACCTGTTTTATAGAGTTATCTTCATTTACAAAGACCACTGTAGGCTTGTGTTCTTTTGCTTCCATCGGTTCCATTTGGCAGTAAGCCATGATTATAATCTTGTCTCCTTTTTGAGCACATCTAGCTGCTGCACCGTTGAGGCATATTATACCGCTACCGGCTTCTCCTTCTAGGGCATAGGTTTCAAATCTTTCACCGTTATTAATATTAACAATAGCAACCTTTTCATATTCTAAAATTCCTGAAGCTTTAAGTAAAAGGCCATCTATAGTAATACTACCTACATAATTAAGATCTGCTTGAGTCACTGTAGCTCTGTGAATTTTTGATTTAAGCATGTCTAAAACCATGTAAATTCCTCCAATTATACATTTATCGTTATATTATCTATTAGTCTTGTTTTTCCGAAAAAAGCCGCTAGAGCTATAAGCACAGGCTTGTTAACTTTTTCAACAGGCTTTAAGTTAACACTATCTACGATTTCTACATAGTCAATCTTACATAAGGGTTCTTTTTCCAAAATGCTTTTTATGTATGTAATTATGGTTTCACTGTCTCTATTACCTTCAAGTATAAAGTCCTTTGCCGCCAGTAGACTTTTACTAAGTATGACAGCCGCTTCACGTTCTTGTGGATTAAGATGAACGTTTCTAGAGCTTTTTGCAAGACCATCCTCTTCGCGGACTATAGGACAAGCAATGATTTCAATATCCATATTTAAATCTTCTACCATTCTTTTTATAACTGCTAACTGCTGTGCGTCTTTTTCGCCGAAATAAGCCCTGGTTGGTGTTACAATATTAAAAAGCTTAGTAACTACTGTGCATACTCCTCTAAAATGTCCAGGTCTACTTCTTCCGCATAGTTCATCTGTTAAACCTTCCACTTCTATAAAAGTAGAAAAATTGCTAGGATACATTTCTTCTACGCTAGGATTAAAAATTAAGTGTCCGCCAGATTCTAAAACCTTCTTTACATCCCTTTCTAAATCTCTTGGATATGTATCTAGGTCATCCTTTACATTAAACTGAATAGGATTTACAAAAATACTTACTACTACCTTGTCATTTTCCATGCTAGCTCTTTTTATAAGGGAGCAATGACCTTCGTGCAAGTATCCCATAGTTGGTACAAATCCTATTGATAAGCCTGCCTTTTTCCAACTATTAATTTGATCTTTAACTTCTTCTATTCTATGAAAAATCATTATTTAACCTCCTAGTAGAGTTTTTCTATTATAGAATCATCTATGCTAAATTGATGTTCTTCACCTGGGAAAAGTCCTTCTTCAACTTCTGTTTTATAGGATTTGATGGAGCTTTTTATTAACTCTCCTACTTGACTGTACTGTTTTACAAACTTAGGTTTGAAGTTATTAAACATACCTAGCATGTCTTGATAAACTAAGATTTGCCCATCACATCCCTTTCCAGCGCCAATTCCTATAGTTGGAATAGTTAGCTTGGAGGATATTAACTGAGCTAATTTGGCTGGTACACATTCCAAGGTTATAGCAAAGGCACCAGCAGCTTCAATAGCTAAGGCATCCTCTATAAGTTTTTTTGCAGCAGCTTCTGTTTTCCCCTGTACCTTAAAACCACCAAAGGCATTTACAGATTGGGGAGTAAGACCTATGTGACCCATTACAGGAATTGAAGCTTTTACAATTGCCTTAATATGCTCTACAAATTCAGCGCCACCTTCAAGCTTAACGGCTTGGGCGCCGCCTTCCTTTATTAATCTACCCGCATTATAAACGGCATCATATACAGAAGTTTGATAGGACATAAAGGGTAGATCGCTTATTACCATAGCTTGCTTTGCAGCTCTAGTCACTGCCTTAGTATGGTGTATCATATCTTCCATAGTTACACTAAGAGTATTTTCATAACCAAGACATACCATGCCTAAGGAGTCTCCTACTAAAATACCGTTTATTTCACATTCATCTATTAGTTTAGCCATTGAGTAATCGTAAGCTGTAAGCATAGTTATTTTTTTGCCTGCTTCCTTAGCCTTTTGGAAGCTTATTGTAGTATTCTTCATCTAATTCACTCCTTGTTGAATCTTAAACCAAAATGCAGCTTTTCTCTAGCTGCCTATAAGGAAAATTTAACATACTGAATTTAGTAAATCAAGGAATAAATTATTATTTTGGATTTTTTTCTAACAATATGTTTCAGTTATAAATTTGAAAATCTATAAGCTTAATGCTAAAATGTAAGAAAGATTTTTGAAGAGTTAGTAGATTATAGATAAGAATCTTATAACTTTTGAGGTGTAATAATGAGAATTTCTAAAGGTAAGATATTAGGTTTATTAATAATTTTTATCTTGGTTTTTATAGTTATTAAAAATAATAGGTATAGTGGTTATAGGCTTGTACCTGTTACTGATAAAGTGACAGTACACTTTTATAAGCCAGATAATTGGCAGTCTGCCTACATATATTACTATAATGGCGAAGTGACAGGGCCTATTAGACCTGGAATGGAAATGACTCATGAAGAGGGTAACTGGTACTGCTTTATCATTGCAGATTGGCCCTGTGCAGATGTATTTTTTTATAGCCATGATGGAGAGCAGATACCAGAATTGGGCAAATCAGCACTAAGAGTTAGTGGAGAAGTTTGGTATAAGGATGGAGTTTTGTACTCAGAAAAACCAGAAGATTATCAAAAGAAAGGAGGCGAGAAGTAACTTTTTGCCTCCTTTAATGTGTCAAGAAATAAGCCTATAACTTTTTCACATTTGTGGCCTGTTCGCCCTTCTCACCTTGAGTGATATCAAAAGTTACCTTTTGGCCCTCCTCCAGGGATTTAAAGCCATCACTTTCTATGCTGGAATAATGAACGAAAACATCCTTTCCATCATCGGTGGTGATAAAACCAAATCCTTTTTGAGCGTTAAACCATTTAACTGTACCTTCCATCTAAAAAACCTCCTAGAAATAAGAAAATGCATGGGTTGATATATTCCCCAGTTATAGTGTAACTAAAAATATGATAATTATTCTTTCTAGTTATAATTAAAAAACAATGAAAAGGGCTATAAAAGCTATATAAAGGGCAGCTGTAAAAAATTTACTTGTTTTTTTAAGTGATTAAAGGTATTATAGCATAAGCGCAAGATTCAAAGTTTAATATAAATAAAATCGGGGTGATAGTCATGGAACTTAAAATTTTTGATTCTCATGCACATTATGATGATGATCAATTTAATAATGATAGAGAACAGGTGATAGAGGAAATTCACAAAGCTGGTGTAGTTGGAGTGTTAAATTGTGGATCAAGTTTAGAAGGAGCCAGAACTTCTTTTAAGTTAGCAAATCAATATGATTTCTTTTATGCGGCAGTAGGCATCCATCCTGAGAATGCTTATGAATTAGACCTCAACGCCTTGCAGGAAATTGAGAACATGGCTATTAGTAGCGATAAAGTTAGGGCTATAGGAGAAATAGGTTTAGATTATTATTGGGATGAAAATCCACCAAAAGATGTGCAAAAAGAAGTTTTTCGAAAGCAGATGGCCTTAGCAGAGAAGCTTGATTTGCCAGTAGTTATTCATGATAGAGAAGCTCATGAAGATACTTTAACTATAATTAAGGAATATCCAAAAGTAAAAGGTGTAGTTCATTGTTTTTCTGGTAGTGTTGAATTTGCAAGACAATGCTTAAAGGAAGGTTATTATATTGGTGTAACTGGTGTAGTAACTTTCAAAAATGCTAAGAAAATAGTAGATGTAGTAAGAGAAGTTCCGATGGATAGATTGTTGGTAGAAACTGATTGTCCTTATATGGCACCTACACCTTTTAGAGGGAAAAGAAATAGATCAGATTATATTCCTTACATAATAGAAGAAATAGCTAAAATAAAGGGATTATCAGCCTTAGAAGTCTGTGAAAAAACTAGACAAAATATAAAGGACTTGATAAATTTATAATGTTGGTTTAAAATGTAAAAGAAACATTTAAATGGAAAAAATAATAAAAAGTGTATATTTTTTAGAATGTGGGCGTATAATTTAATGTATTCACTTTAACCGGGTGAATATTCCCGCTGTATGAAAGACTGTAAGTTAATAAATTGGAATCATATATATTATTTTATATTATATGCACAAATGTGTTTTATGACAGTCCAAATACAGACAGAAGCAGCGAGAGTTTTTGAGTCTTCTTTTGCTTCTGTAAAAAGGGAGGAAAATGATGAAAGAAATAAAAAACAGAATAGTGAAATTCATTTCCTTTGGTCCCAAGTCAACATTTTTGTTGATTCTATTGATAATTGGATGTCTATCAATAATTTATAACTTAAGAAAAGAAGTTACAGTTATTGTGGATGGGGAAGAGAAAAAAATCATAACCTATTCATCAAGCTTAAGAAATACTCTTAAGAGGAATGCAATAACTGTAGGACCAAAGGACAAAATTACACCCGGTTTAGACAGCAAAGTAAAAGATGGAGATAAAGTTATAATAACTAGAGCTGTTAATATCAATGTAATAGTCGATGGAAAAACGTTGCAGATACAAACTGCAGAAAAAAACGTTGAAGAAATGCTTGTAGCTGAAGGAATTACAGTAAATGAGTCCGACAAGGTTAATCCTCCAAGGACTCAGGATATCGCCGATGGAATGACAGTAAAAATCACTAGGGTTACTACTCAACTATTAAAGGAATCGCAAAATATTGAATATTCAACAGAGGTTAGAAAAGATCCAGATTTAGCAAGCAATGTAACAAAGACTATTCAAGAAGGACAAACTGGTGAAAGAGAAATTACTACAAGAGTTGTTTATGAGGATGGGAAAGAAGTTTCCAGGGAGGTTATTAGTGACGTAGTTACTAAAGAACCGGTTAAAAAAATCCTACTACAAGGAACTCTTGGAGTATTAGCTCTTGACCGTGGTGGTACTCAAATTACTTACAAAAGCGTTATAAGAGTTAAGGCTACAGCCTATTGCCCATGCAATATCTGTACTGGTAAGTATAGTTCTAGTGCTGGTTATAACAGAACTGCAATGGGAACTCAAGCAAAAAGAAATGCTAACGGCTACAGTACTATAGCTGTAGACCCAAGGGTTATTCCCCTAGGTACAAAGGTATATGTAGAAGACTATGGATTTGCCATAGCTGAAGATACCGGTGGAGCTATTAAAGGAAATAAAATAGATGTCTATTTTCCAAGTCATAGCCAAGCTCTACAGTGGGGAGTAAAGTATAAGAATGTTTATATCTTAAAATAGAAGCCATTAGGCTTCTATTTTACTTTTTCTGAGAAAAGCATATAATATATTTATAGAAATTTAAGTATTGCCATACTAATTGGAGGAAAATATGATTAAGGAAGTAATAGTAGTAGAAGGAAGAGATGATGTAACTGCCGTTAAAAGAGCTGTGGATGCAGAAGTAATAGCAGTAGGTGGTTTTGGTATAAATAGTAAAGTTATTAATAAGATTAAAGAGGCACAAGAAAGACAAGGGGTAATAGTGCTTACAGATCCGGATTTTGCTGGTGAAAAAATAAGGAAAATTATATCTAAGAGAGTTCAAGGAATAAAGCATGCATACATATCTCGTGAAGAAGGGAGCAAAGATGGAGATATAGGTGTAGAGAATGCCTCTCCTCAGGCCATAATTGAAGCTCTAAATAAGGCCCACTGTGAGACTAAAGAAAAAAGAGAGGAATTTAATATGCAAGATATGTTTTTCTTTAAGCTCACCGGTAATGAAGAGGCAAGTAATAGAAGAGCTAAACTAGGAAAGTTATTGGGTATAGGTTATGGTAATGCTACAGCCTTTTTATCCCGATTAAACAATTTTGGAATAAGTAAAGAGGAGTTTGTTCAAGCTATTAAAAAAATAGATAATATAGAAAGTGGAGAAAGATAGTATGGATAATTTTAGTACTAAAGAAATTGTAAGAAAATATGGTTTTAAATTTACAAAAAGTTTAGGACAGAATTTTTTAATAGATAATTCTGTGGTTACAGATATAGTAGAGGGAGCTCAAGTAAGTAAAGAGGATTTTGTAATAGAAATAGGTCCAGGAGTAGGGACCTTAACTAGAGAACTTCTAAAGAGGGCAAAGGCGGTATGTGCTATCGAATTAGATAAAAGCTTAATACCAATTTTGCAGCAGGAGCTAAAGGACTTTGATAATTTTCAGCTTGTTAATGAAGATGCGCTGAAAGTTAATTATAATGAAATCATAGGAGAAGAAGAAAGTGTAAAGCTAGTAGCAAACCTTCCTTATTATGTGACTACTCCAATTATCATAAACTTGCTTACTGGAGGATATTCCTTTAAGTCCTTAACAATAATGATTCAAAAGGAAGTGGCGGAGAGAATGAATGCAGTTCCTGGAGGGAAGGATTATGGTTCCCTTTCTTTATTAGTGCAGTACTACTGTCGTACAGAAATTATTAGAAAGGTACCGCCAACTTCTTTTATTCCTCAGCCTAAGGTAGATTCTATTGTTATTAAATTAGAAAAACTAGACACTCCTAGGGTACAGGTACAGGACGAAAAATTATTTTTTAGCATTATAAGAGATGCTTTTAATATGAGAAGAAAAACTCTTTCTAATGCTTTGAAAAATATTAGCATAGGAAAAGAAAAGCTAATGAAAGCCTTTGAAGAAGCAAGCATTGATCCTAAAAGGAGAGGGGAAACTCTTTCTATTGAAGAGTTTGCCAAACTATCAAATAAAATAAAAGCTTATGAATAAAATTTTACATATATGTTCACTTTTAGCACCCTTCCTCATATATTATATTGAATAATATTGTGGAGGGATAATACGGTGGCTCATAAAAAAGGATATAGTAGATATTTTATAATATTACAGCAGGACGAGAACGGCTATTCAGTATCTTCAGATAAGCTGCCTTCCGGTTATACTAAATTGGAGACGAAAAGTGATAAGTGCAAAATAACCTATTATGTACAGAATATAAAAAAGGAGTTAGAGCCTTATTATATGGTTCTAATCTGCAACAAGAAGGACACTAAAAAGATTATCAATCTTGGGGAAATGAACATAGATGAGCATGGTAGAGCAGAGATAACATATGAATATAACACAAGCAACATTGCTGGTACAAATTTGCCTATAGATGTAGTAACGGGAGCAGCAATAGTCAAGCAGGATGGCAGTAATCTTATTTCCGTAATGAGCGGTTTTGCTTCGGCGGATCCACCATCAGATTGGAGAAGCTTCCAGTTGATTAATGAAAATAGAAAGGAAAGTATATCTGAAGAAAGGGTAGAAAAGGCCGAAAAGATTGAGGGAAAATCTGAAGAATCTAATAAGGAAGATAATATATTAGAAAAATCTCTAGAACAGAACAAGGTTTTTGAGGAGTATGAAAGAAAAATTGAAGAATTAAAGCAATTGCAGGATAATAAGGAAGAAAGTGAAGCAGTAAAGGCTGAAGAAATCCTTGAGCCAACGGAAGAAGTTAAGGAAAGTGCTAGTCAAAATATAGAAGAAGTAATTAAGGAAGAAAAAGTAAGACAAGAAATAGAGGAAAAAATTAAAAAGGAAATAGAAGAAAAAGTAAGACAAGAAATAGAAGAAAGAGTTAAGAAGGAAATAGAAGAAAAAGTAAGGGAAGAGTTAAAAGAAAAAATAAGTCAGAATGAAAATGTAAAAACTGATACTTCTAAAGTAGAAGAAAATACTGAAATAAAAGGTGACTTAGATAGAAGTGAAGAGATAAAGGATGAGCAAAGGGCTCTGGAAGAGAAAGTTAATGAAGAGATAGAATATCCTTTAGGTACTGTAGGAGACTTCTTTAGAAAATTAGCTCAGGACTTTGAAGAAGTAGATGGTATATGCACAGAGATAAAGAGATGTAAATGGTATAGAGTTAATGTTGAAAGCTTGCAGGATATGAATGCTGTGGAAGACTATAATAAGTATACCATAATATATTATCCTATGACGAGCTATTACCAATATATAAGTAAATATAAGCACTATCTATTAGGTTACAAATACGATAAAGATGGAAATATGAAATATATTGTTTATGGTATACCTGGCACAAGAAATATTTATGATCAACCTTATGGTGGAAAAACTGGATTTGTTACTTGGGTATCAGAAAACGAAGGGGATACTAGAGGGGAACAATTAGGTTATTGGCTAATGTTCTATGACTTTAAGTCATCAGCGGTAGTAGTCCCAGTTAGAAAATGATAAATTGATCACTAGCTTAGGTTATATTTTTCTCCCCATTCTAATATAATTTACCAATAGTACTGGGAAGGGGAAAGTTTTATATGAGTATAATTATATTAAATAGAAAGAGGTTGGGAGTAACTATAATAGTATTAGGCCTAATGCTAGTGCTAGTAGGAATAGAAATAAGCTTAAGCCACAGATTGAAAACCACAGTACTAATTCAAAATGGTTTTGCAAATTTAAAGCAATATACTATTGAAGATAGTGGTTTAACATATAAGCTTCCTGATAGCTGGGAAACATCGCGGCAGGATTTAGGTGGCGGAGATATAATTTATCATAATAATTTCATCTATACCGATGGAAATGTCCATGGTTTTATTCAACTTTGGAATTCAAAAGGAAAAGACTTAAAGAGCTTTATAGATAGCGGTAAATCTAGTGCTTATAAATCAGATCAAATAAGCAATTATGAGTATAAGCCTATTACTATAAAGGATAATAAGGCCTATTTGCTAACCTATAATGCAAAAACTTCTTCAGGAAAGGATATGAAGGCTATTGAATACTTTATAGATAGTGGAAAAGACTTCTTTAGAATGGCCTTCTTTGTTCCTAGCGACAAATATAAGGAAAATATGCCGGCCATCTTTGATGCTATTGTTAATACTTATGAAAAAACTCAATAATGTTGATTAAATATTCCTCAAGTATTATAATTTTAATGTGAGAGTAGAGAAGCATTATGCTTCTCTTTTATTTTATCAGATTAATTGAAAGGAGAGGGGTTGTACATATACAACCGTAATTTATGAAAAGAGTATATAAAAATATATCTGCATTTATATTGTTGATAATTATGATTTTTTCAACCACTGGCTGTCAAAAAATAAATGACTTAAAACTAAAAATGGGGTTAATTAACAATGACTTTGAGTACATTAAGGAAGGTAAAGCGGATAAAATTATTATTCAAAGCACTAGAGATCTAGGCTTTAGATTTGTTGTAACAGATAAGAGTACCATAGGGGATTTGTATGATATACTTTCTTCTGCTAAAAAGGTTGATCAAAAGTCTGAGTTACAACCAGACTATATATTTGAAATACATGAAAATGGTATGGTACATAAATTTAATTATATTACTGGATTGGACAAAAATGATTATGGTAATTTATATAGTGATGATGCCATTTACATCGTTTCAAAAAGAATAGACCATGATATTATTAGAAACCTATGGAATTATAGAGCACCTAGAGAGTTTAAGGTGACCTATTATGGTTCAATAATACAATTTTTAAGGAATTATACGGAAAAGTTAACTGCAAATGGCAATAAGGTTGGTATAGATCTATCCCAAGATGTAGAGGGAGCGAAGTATTTATTGTCCACAGAAATAGAAGAATTTAAAGAGAATTTATCGAAGACTATAAGTACTGCGGAGCTTGTTGATAATAATAGTGAGGAATTTGATGTATTAGTTACTATAAAGACGCAAGGATATAAGACAACAGTGTATAAAGCCATAATTACGGTAAATGACAAGATAGACAAGAGTGAAACTAAGTATTATATTTATAATAAATATGAAAATGGAGAATGGGAAATTAATGTTACAGACACTAAACCCAATAAGTTTTAGAAAGGACGTGACTTCATGGGAAATTGCGACACTTGTGCCAGCAAACAAAGCTGTAGTAGTAAAAATCAAAACTCTTGTTCCAAACTAGTTCCAAGCCATGGGAAAATTAAAAATATCATTGGCGTAATCAGCGGTAAAGGGGGAGTAGGTAAATCTACAGTAACAGGTCTTACTGCTTTAGAGTTAACTAAAAAAGGTTATAAGGTAGGAGTGCTAGATGCGGATATTACTGGTCCTTCCATGCCAAGATTCTTTGGTCTACAGGAGGAAAGAGCTACTGGTATTCCAGGAGAAAAAGAGAATCAGGTTATATTCCAACCTGTTATGAGTAAAAGTGGAATAAAAGTTATGTCTCTAAACTTTTTAACAGAAGTAGAGGATGAGCCTGTTATTTGGAGAGGACCTATAATCACTAGAGTACTTGGCCAAATGTTTTCTGATACAGACTGGGGAGAATTAGATTACTTATTAATAGATATGCCTCCAGGAACTGGTGATATTGCTCTTACCGTTATGCAAAGCTTCCCTTTATCATCAATAATGATAGTATCAACACCACAGGACATGGTGTCTATGATAGTAAAGAAAGTAGTAATAATGGCTCAAAAGCTTAATATTCCTATACTAGGAGTAGTAGAGAATATGTCATATGTTCAATGCGGTAACTGCCAAGAAAAAATAAGAATTTTTAGCAAGAAAAGTGCAGAAGAACAAGCGGACTATCTTGGCATACCATTGATAGCGGAATTGCCAATAGATATAGATCTAACGGAAAGTATGGAAAATGGA
The DNA here is from genome assembly GCF_900095445.1 of Clostridium sp. N3C. Classification (GTDB taxonomy): domain Bacteria; phylum Bacillota; class Clostridia; order Clostridiales; family Clostridiaceae; genus Clostridium_AU. The sequence continues at coordinate 43,908 of NZ_FMJL01000011.1, read as the reverse complement.
GAAGTTGAAAGATACGTATTTAATATTTCTAAATATGAGAATATAATTAGTAAAATTGTATAGAATATTATTTGTAAGCAATGAAGATGGAAGCTTTGGAGGTGTTGTTAATGATTCCTAAGGTGGATAAGGATACTTGTATAGGATGTGGCTTATGCCCTTCTATATGTCCAGAGGTTTTCGAAATGCAAGATGATGGTAAAGCAGGTACAATAGTTGATGAAGTTCCTTCAGAATTTGAAGATAGTGCTAAGGAAGCAGAAAGCAGCTGTCCTGTAAATGCAATCGAAGTAGAGTAGATTAAAAAAAGATAACCCAATTTTTTAGGGCTATCTTTTTTTATTATTTATTACTTGTTACATGGTAGCTGCTATTAGCTACTTTAGTTAGCTTTTCAAAGGGAATAAGTGCTAGTAATACTATGCATATAGCTGAATCTATAATTAAGAAACTACCGTTATATACAATAGAATACAATAGGGCAGAAGAATAACCACTTTCTGCAGCGTATTCAGCAAAGAATACCACACCAGATACTATATGACAAATAAATCTTAGAATTATGCCTATAGTAACACCTAAATACTTATTTTTTCTAAAGTAGCCAGCGATACCTAATGCTAAATAAGGGAGAGGATAATCTAGAAGTAATTGTACAGGATGGATCACATAAGGCCCTAAAATAAGGGAAATGATACCGAAGATGAATCCTGTTAACATACCTATTTCTGGACCGTACCAAAGAGATATAAGGAATATAGGTAACATACTTCCTAAGGTAACACTACCTCCTTGAGGTAATCTGTAGATTTTAAAGGTATCTAAAATTATAGTAAGTGCTAACATTATACTAATTTGTGCCAATAGTCTTGGCGTGAACTTGATTTTTCTTGCTCTGACCATAACAAACATTATTATAAGTAAAGCTACTACAGTTAAAATTCCTAGCGGTTGAGAGAATATATCCTTGAAATTTTCTAGGATGTTAATCTCTTTTACTCCCTCCCAGCTATTTTTAAGACTGTCTACGATTTTTTGAAAAAAACTAGACATATTGAAACCCCCTTTATTAAAATAAAAAAACCGCAACCCATAGGTGCGGCAATATGATCACATTAAAAAAAGTTCATATCTTGCTTCCCTACGCTGGTACTAACCAGATCAGGTATGAGGGTTAATGGTTTCAATAACCATTTCTCAGCTCATGGCACCCCTAGCATAAACCGATATTAAATTGACAATTTAATTGTAGACTAACCATTAGAAAAAGTCAACCAACCTATCATTATTATTTATTGAAGAATTATTTTTAGGTATATCTATCTTATCTCCTAACTTTACGTCCTTTGGAAGGCGACTTATTGAAATATCTATGGTATCTCCATTTTCTAGAGCAATAAAAGCTTCTGTTAGGTTTTTATCTATTATTTTTCCTTTCATCTGTTATCACCTCGGAATTATTGTGCATTTAATGTAACACAATTATTCCTGGAATTATTTCATAAAGGGATTATTGAAAGTTAATTTGCAATTTACTATCTGCTATATGCCACCAGGTATTTCCTGGGGAAAGGCTTACAATATTTCCTTCAGAATCCTTCAAAATAGTAGGAGAGTTTTCATCAGCCTTTAGCCAACTAATCTCAATGTATTTGCCAGCACTTATCACATAACCTTTACCTTGACCTAGAAGCTTTATTTCAAGACGACCGTCACTGAGAGTTTTTATATCAGTGAGTTGCACTACAATGTTTGAAGCAGTTATATTGGCACCAGTAGGTCTATCTGTTGAAGCTTCATTATCCATATATTTATAATACAGATTATCCTTAAATTCATAAGATGTACTGTAGTATGTACTGAGTTTCATGCTTACTTTTTTAGCAGGGCTAAGATCTTTGTCCCAGTAGCTCTTATTAAATTTTAAGGAAGCAATAGCTGGTTTTGTATATTTTTTGTTCATTATTAACCTTCTAAGTTTATCAGCAGAAGTATATAGGTTGTGAGGTGCTTTTCTTGAATTGTCTCTCCAATAGTATCCTCCATAGGCAAATTCATTCATGCTCATAAGCTTTTCCTTTTCAATAGATTCTAAAGCAGCAGGACTGCCACCACAATGACCAAAAGGAAGATCATATTCCTTTGCTATGGTTAAAAAATAAGGGCGGGCACTTCTTACCGGACCTATCTCTTTAGGGCTATTGGAATGAAATAAGGCTATAAATCTAGGTATACCACCTTCAGCCATGGTTTCATAAACAATATCTGCTTCTGATAGGCCGGACTGAGGTCTGGCAGGTTTAGAGTTTTCTACTATAACCATGAAAGGTATGTTATTATAAATCTCTTTTGTAACTTGAAGCCCTGTATAAGGAGATATATACTGCTCTGTTGGGCTTACATCTACCGGTTCTACAGCTTCTTTATTCTTATTAATTGAGTCTTCTCCTTCTTGCTGTTCTGTTTTGGGTAGATTTGCATTTATTTTTGGATTTTCTCTATTAAAGGTAGCATAACCGATTGCAGAGCCAACAAGAAGGAGGCATATTGTACCTAAAAGTCTTTTTCCCATGTTTCTTTTTCTTGGATTTTTGCCATACATAATTATTTAACCACCTTCATCTTATTATTTATTTAGCAGAATCCTCTTTGGATTATTAATACAAAAAAGGAATTAACTACAATATTATACTATATATCCTATAGTGGTTATACCAAATAAATAAATTAATATATGTCAACAAGAGAAAAAGAAAAAGAAATGAAAAAAAATAAAGGTGAATTGAAGTAATAGAGAATTATCAGATGGAAAGGAATATTTAATAATTGATAATAATATCTAATAGGAGTATAATAGCGTGGTACAATATATTGTGTAATGGGGGTCGTATAAATGCTACATGTTGTGAAGAGGGACGGTAGAAAGGACTCTTTTAATTCCGTCAAAATCACTGAAGCTATTAAAGGTGCAGCACAAGAGATTACCTTTAATTTGAAAGAAAGTGAGGCAATAGAATTAACTCAAAAGGTTATAAAAAAAATAGAGTCTTTGGGCTTTGATTATATAACTGTGGAAGATATTCAAAATTTAGTGGAAAAGACATTGTTTGAAAATGGTTACCACGAAATAGGTAATTCTTACTCAAATTATAGAAAAGAGAGAACAAAGATAAGAGAAATTAAATCCGACTTAATGAAAGCTATTGGAAGAATCGGTGTTGAAACAGACAGAGATAATGCTAATGTAGGAAATAATTTCAGTTCAAAACTATTGAGAATTGCCAGTGAATCTAATAAGTGGCACAATCTTGCAACAATGCCTAAGCATTTAGCCAAAGCTCATGAAAACGGTGATATATATTATCATGACTTAGATTCTTATAATCTTACTATAAATTGCTTACATATTCCTACAAAAGAGGTCTTAGAAAGAGGATTTAATACAGGTTATGGTACTATAAATAAGCCTAAAAGAATAGAATCTGCGGCAGAATTATCCTGTATACTATTACAATCCACTCAGAACGATATGTTTGGAGGTCAGTCCCATCCGGATTTTGACAATGATTTAGCTGCCTTTGTAGGACCCACCAGAGCAGAAATAAGGAAAGAATTAGAGGAATTAGGACTTAGTCAGGATCAAATTGATGCGGTAATAGATAAAAAATTAAAAAGGACTATTTCCCAGGCTATGCAGGGTATTGTTTACAATTTAAACACTATGCACTCAAGAGCAGGTTCCCAAGTGCCTTTTAGCTCAATAAATATTGGTATACCTAATTCTGAGGATGCAGCGTTAATTTGTGAAATATTCCTTTTAGAATATGAAAAGGGACTAGGAAAAGGTGAACAACCTATATTTCCTAATATAATTTTTAGAGTAAAAGCTGGAGTTAACAGAGAGCCAGGAGATCCATATCACTATTTGTTTAAGCTTGCCTGCAGAGTGGCAGCAAAGCGAATGAATCCTACCTTTATGAATATGGATGCGGACTTTAATAAAGAATATTTTGATAGAGGCATCATACCTGCAACTATGGGCTGTAGAACCTATATTATATCAAACATAAATGGAGAACCAGGAACAAAGGGTAGAGGAAACATAGCTCCAGCAACTATCAACTTACCTAGATTAGGAATTTTAGCTAAGGGCGATATAGACAAATTTTTTGAATTACTGGATAATAGATTAGCTTTAACTAGAGAAGCTTTACTACATAGATATAATGTATTAAAGAATTTAAAAGTAAAAGATTTACCTTTCGTTGCAGGTCAAGGTTTACTTAAAGGATCAGAAAATCTTCAGCCGGAAGATTCTATAGAACCAATTTTAAGACAAGGAACTTGGGGAATAGGATTTATAGGATTGGCAGAAACTTTAACTGCCTTGACAGGTAAACACCATGGACAGGACACAGAGGCAAGAGAATTAGGTTTAAAGATAATTAGTCATATAAGAAACTTTACAAATGAAATGACTAAGAAAGATAAATTAAACTGGAGCACCTATGCAACACCAGCAGAAGGTTTAAGTGGAAGGTTTATTATGCAGGATAAAAAAGTCTTTGGTATAATAGAAGGAGTTACAGATAAAGATTATTATACAAACAGCTATCATATCCCTGTAGGCTTCCCTATATCTATAAAGGATAAAATAGATATAGAAGCACCATACCATAAGCTATGTAATGGTGGTCATATTTCTTACTTGGAATTAGATGATACTCCTTCAGAAGAAGTTATTATGGATATATTAAATTATGCTTATAAGTGTACTAATATCAGCTATTTAGGGATCAACTTCCATATAAGATACTGCAAGGACTGTGGAACTCACTTACATATAGGACAGAGCAAATGTCCAAAGTGCGGAAGTCATAATTTACAGGGTGTATCTAGAGTAACAGGTTACTTAAGCTTAGACGAAAGATTTGGACCAGGTAAATCTGCAGAGAAAGCTGATAGAATATCACATACTTCTAAAAAACATAACTACGTATAAAAATAAGAAGGAGAATGTTATGGAAGAAAGGGTATATGTTAGGCTTTCTGGAATAGCTTATGAAAGTTTAGTAAATGGACCAGGTATAAGAAGAGTGCTTTTTTCACAAGGATGTAAACATAATTGCAAAGGTTGCTTTAATCCAGATACTCATTGCTTTGATGGAGGTAAAGAATTTGCTGCTGATGATTTAGTAAAAGATATTTTACAAAATCCTATGTTAAGGGGAGTAACCTTTAGTGGAGGAGACCCACTAGAGCAAGCGGATAAATTTGCTTACATAGCTTCAAAATTAAAAAGTAAAGGTCTAAATATTTGGTGTTATACCGGATATACCTTTGAATACATAATAGAAAACTCTCATAAGCACAAAGGGTGGAAGGAACTTTTAGATAACATCAATGTATTGGTAGATGGAAAGTTTCAAATAGAAAATAAAGTAGAAGGACTAAGATTTAGAGGTTCTAGTAACCAAAGAATAATAGATGTAAAAAAGAGCATGGTTTCTGGTGATGTGATAACTTTAGACTATTAAGATGATTTAATTATAAGCTTTTAATACATAAATTAGAAAATATTGATGATCAAGATGTCCCTTGTTCATCAATATTTTTTTGTAAATATTTTATAGTGGTATAATTTGGACTATCAATTTGCATCGAAATTTAGTAGCATTATGGTATAATTACTTATAGAAAAAAGAGGACAAGCATTTAATTTTGTATAAACAAAAATGGGGTGAGAGTAACCTTGAAAAAGAGGAAAAAGTTGATTAAGAAAAGTAGGATGTTAATTGTTGCTTTAATTTTTTCTGTAGTATTTATTTCCCTTATAGGTAGGTTAATATATTTAATGGCCTTTGAAGGAAATGTAGATTTAAAGCTTAAGGCCTTACAAAGGCATACTAAGACTATTGAAATAGCTCCACAAAGAGGCACAATTGTTGATAGAAATGGTTCTGAACTAGCTATTAGTATTAAGGTTTTCAGAATAGATGCAGACTTAAAAACCTTAAAAAAATATATTAAAAAGAAAAATTTATCGGAGGCTGATGTAACAAGGGATTTAGCCAGTGCGCTGGAAATGGATCTTTCTGAAATGGAAAAGATAATGAGTACCACAGATGCCGAGGGTAAGCCTTCTCAATTTGTATCTTTAAAAAGAAAAGTAGAAAAAAGTGTTGTAGATGCGGTAAAGGCTTTAAAGCTGGAAGGCATAATAATATCTGATGATGTAAAGAGATATTATACTAATGGGTCCTTCCTTTCCCATGTTTTAGGCCATATAAATATGAATGGAGATCCGGTAACGGGAGTAGAACTTAGTTATAATGATGTTCTTACAGGTATTCCAGGAGTAAAAGTGGTGGAAACAGATGCAGCAAATAATAGCTTACCCTATACTGAATCCACTGTTATAGAACCGGTAGACGGAAAAAATCTCATGCTTACCATAGATGAGAGAATTCAAGAGCTAGCGGAGAGAGTTGCCAAAGAAACCTATGAAGAGACTAAGTCCCATTCTGTTAGCATTACAATAATGGATCCTGATACTGGCGAAATTTTAGCTTTGACCAATTATCCAAGTTATGATCCTAACAATCCTAACACAGGAGCTGAAACAAAGGAAGAGATTCTAGAGATGTGGAAAAACAGAGCAGTAACTAATGTTTTTGAACCTGGTTCTATTTTTAAGGTTATAACTGCAGCAGCAGGCTTATACAATAATGCCCTTCAAGGAGGAAAAGAATTTTATTGCAGTGGCAGCATAACTATAGGAGGTACAACGCTATACTGTGATAAACGAGAGGGACACGGATATGAGGATATTTCAGACATAATAAAAAATTCATGTAATGTTGGCTTTATTCAGTTAGCTGAAAAAATTGGTAAAGAAAATCTATATAATTATATTCAGCTTATGGGATTCAGTCAAAAAAGTGGTGTAGATTTACCAGGAGAATCTGATGGATTAGTAACAAGCTTGCAAAATATGGGACCAGTAGAATTTGCAACAACATCCTATGGTCATGGAATTGCAGTAAATCAAGTTCAATATTTGGCTGCCTTTAACGCTGTTGCCAATGGTGGAACTTGGATAAGACCTCATGTTATGAAGGAAGTTTACTATTATAGGGATGGCAATAAAATAGTAGATAAGACCTATGATAACCTAGCCATGAGGACAGTCCTTTCCAAGGAAAAGGCTGCTGAGCAAAGAAAATATATGGAGAAGGTTGTATTAGAGGGAACTTCTAAGGCTACAATTATACCGGGATATAGCATTGCTGGTAAGACAGGAACCGCTAGTAAGGCTGAAAACGGAAGGTATTTAACTGGTAGATATGTATCATCCTTTGCAGGTATGGCTCCCGTTGATAATCCTAAGGTTACTTTAATAGTAACAGTAGACGATCCGGATTCATCTAATTATTATGCATCTTCTACCGCAGTACCTGCAGCCAAAAAACTATTTGAAGAGCTTTTTGTAATAATGAATATACCTCCTGACAAGCCAGAAGAACTAACTACAACGCAGGAGAAGAAAGAAGGCCAGCAGGATGAGCAAAAGAAAAGTGAAGAAGGGACAAAAGCCAGTGGAAATGAAGAAGCAAAGGCTACAAAAAGTACAAATGCTGGCAATAATCCAGAGCAATAGGCAGTAGATAGATTTCTGTATCAAAATATATAACTTTAAATATATAGCTATGTTTAAGAAAAGTGTTGATGGACAACCTTCTTTAGGTGTCATTAACACTTTTTTAAACAAAGATAAATAGTGAAGATAAAAGATAAAAAAGCTATTGAAGCTTAAGCTCCAATAGCTAAATTCTAGAACAATGCATTTTTTGTTGTTCTTGGGAAAGGTATAACGTCTCTTATGTTGCCCATACCAGTAATGTACATTATTATTCTTTCAAAACCTAAACCAAAGCCGGCATGCTTGGTGCCACCATATTTTCTAAGCTCTAGATACCACCAGTAATCTTCTTTCTTAAGGCCTAGTTCATCAATTCTCTTTTCTAACATATCTAATCTTTCTTCTCTTTGGCTTCCGCCTATTATTTCACCAACACCTGGAACAAGAAGGTCCATAGCGGCTACAGTCTTGTTATCGTCATTTAATCTCATATAAAAGGCCTTTATTTCCTTTGGATAGTCTGTTACGAAAACAGGCTTTTTAAATACTTTTTCTGTAATATATCTTTCATGTTCTGTTTGAAGGTCACAACCCCATTTTACAGGATAGGTGAAATTCTCACCGGATTTCTGCAATAATTCAATAGCTTCAGTATAAGTTATTCTTGCAAAATCTGAAGAAACTACATTGTTTAATCTATCTAGTAATTCCTTATCTATAAAGTTGTTAAAGAACTCCATTTCCTCTGGAGCATTTTCCATTACATAATTGATGATATACTTAATCATGTCTTCTGCTAAACGCATGTCATCTTCAAGATCTGCAAAAGCAATTTCTGGCTCTATCATCCAGAATTCTGCTGCGTGTCTTGTAGTGTTTGAATTTTCAGCTCTGAAAGTAGGACCAAAAGTATATACATTTCTAAAAGCTAAAGCATAGGCTTCTGCTGCTAATTGACCGCTTACAGTTAGGTTAGTTTCCTTGCCGAAGAAATCTTCTGAGAAATCAATGCTTCCATCTTCTTTTCTAGGAGGGTTGTCAAAATCCATGGTGGTTACTCTAAACATTTCACCAGCACCTTCACAGTCGCTACCAGTTATTATTGGAGTATGGGTATAAATAAAGCCTCTTTCCTGGAAGAACTTGTGGATAGCAAAAGCTGCTAAGGAACGAACTCTAAACACTGCTGAAAAGGTGTTGCTTCTAGGTCTTAGATGAGCGATTTCTCTAAGGAATTCAAAGCTATGTCTCTTCTTTTGAAGAGGATAATCAGGAGAAGATTGACCTTCAATAACTACTTCAGAAGCTTGAATTTCAAAAGGTTGCTTTGCCTGAGGAGTAGCTATTAACTTTCCTGTAACCCTTAAAGAAGCGCTTACATTTACCTTTGATATTTCTTTAAAATTATCTAGATTCTGATCGAAAACTATCTGTATATTTTTAAGGAAACTTCCATCATTTAATTCAATAAAACCAAAAGCATTAGAAGCTCTAAGAGTCCTTACCCATCCTGATACTGTTATGATTTTATCTAGGTATTGGGAGGTGTTTCTATACAACTCCTTTACTAATATATTTTCCATGCTAAAGTACCATCCTTTCCGTTTATAGCTTAATTTTAAGTATACCTCAAAATGTGTATTTTGCAAGTTTTTTTGCTGTAAAGAAATACTTAAATGGAAAGAATCCTCATACACTATTATGGACAAGATTCTTTATTAATTGATAAGAGGGGTAATAATGGATCAACTAAAAAATTTTTCTACAATATTTATGAGTTTAATACTTGAAGGATTTCCTTTTTTAATTTTAGGAGCACTAGTATCTTCATTAATTCAATTGAAGATATCCGAGGAGAAAATAAGTAGTTTTAAGTCTAAAAGTAAAATATTATCCTTGCTAGTTATGGCGGTGGCCGGTGTCTTTTTCCCCGTTTGTGAATGTGCTATGGTGCCTATTGTTCGGAGGCTTGTAAAAAAGGGCATGCCTATAGGTATGGCCATAACCTTTATGACAGCAGTACCTATAGTTAATCCTATAGTATTTATGTCTACATACTATGCCTTTTTAGGTCATTCATACATAGCAGTTTTGAGGTTTGCTTTAGGAATAGTATGCTCTATTATTATTGGCTATTTGATGCAAGAGCTTACAGATAAGAATCCGCTAAAAGAAGAAAAAAGTCATCATGATCATCATTGCTGTTGTGGACATAGTCATCACCATGGTAATCATAAGAAGGAAAGTACAATAAAAGTTATAGTAGGTCATGTTAGCGAAGAGTTTTATGAAATAGGTCGATTCTTTATATTAGGAGCTTTATTATCTTCTCTTTTTCAAGGGATGATACCGAGGCATGTTATTTTAAAATTAGGCAGTGGACGAGTATCCTCTATATTAATGATGATGCTACTAGCCTTTGTATTATCCATATGCTCCGAGACCGATGCCTTTATTGCTAGAACCTTTTTTAATCAATTTACCGGCAGCTCTGTAATGGCTTTTTTAATATTTGGTCCTATGATAGACATAAAAAACACCATTATGCTATTATCAAATTTTAAATTGAACTTTATAATAAAGCTTATTTTTGTAATCTTTGCTGTATGTTTTCTTATTGCACTACTTTTGCCTATGCTTGGCTTGGGACTATAGGAGGTGATAAGATGAAAAGGACTTTTAATATTGATACTGCCCTATGGTCTATTGTGCTATTACTGCTCTTTTATACTTTTATAAAAATTATATATAGTGGGGAAATTAATAACTTTATTCATCCGGACATGATTAAGTATTCTATCTTTGGAGCTATATCAATTGGCATTATGCTAATCTACAATATTGTTAATATCTTCAGTGAAGCTGAGGAGGAAAAAGTAAGGTATGGATATTTTTTATTTCTTATACCGGTTATTATATATATGATTATAAAACCTTCTGGTTTAACTGAAAGAGCAGTTATTAATAGGGGAATAAACATGGAATTTTATAAGGCTCTTATGGCAGATGAAGAAGTTAGTGAACATCACCATGATCATAAACATAGTCACAGTCATGGTGATGGAGAAATAATAAGAAGAAATGGAGAATTAGTTGTAAGTAATGAAAACTTTTTTACTACCTTTAAGGAGCTATATAAAAATCAAGAAAAGTATCAGGAGGAAATTGTAAGAATTAAGGGGTTTGTGGTGAAAGAAAAAGGCGAAAGTGAAAGTTTCATATTATCAAGAATGGTTGTTTCTTGCTGTGCAGCAGATATGGAGGTCATAGGTATAAGATGTAAGTATAAAGATACTCCGTTACTTTATAATGGGCAGTGGGTAGAAATAAGGGGGAAACTGCAGGTGAAAGAAGCAGAAAAAGGGCCTATGCTTATGATAGAAAGCTTAACTCCTATAGAAAAGCCAGAGGACAGCTATATCTATAGGGACTGAAGATTGACAAGATATGTTAGCAGACTTATAATGACTTTATATTTAGTTTATTTATGTAAAATGGGAGGAGCATTTTATGTTGGACTTTCTAAAAAGGGGCTTTAAGCTTGTTGCGCCAGTCAGTGGAAAAGTTATAGATTTATCAGAGGTACCTGATGATATCTTTGCAGATAGAATGGTTGGAGAAGGAGTAGCTATTGATGCCACTGATGATATTGTAGTGGCTCCTGCAGATGGTGAGATTAGTTTAATATTTAAAACTAATCATGCCTTTGGAATGCTTTTGGACAACGATATTGAAGTTTTAGTTCATATTGGCTTGGACACTATATCTCTTGGAGGAGAGGGATTCAAAAGATTAGTGGAAGAAGGGCAGAGAGTAAAGGCTGGTGATCCCATATTAAAGGTAGATAGAGAATATATTACTTCAAGAAACTGTTCCTTAGTGACGCCGGTTTTGATAACTAATCATGATATGGTAACTTTTACTTCCTTTAACATAGGCAAAAATGTTACCGCTGGTAGTGATGTAATATTTGAATATAAATTGAAATAGGAAATAAAATAGTATATTATATTTTTAGTGATATGTTTTTTCATATCACTTTTTATTTTGTATTGAAAAATTGAAAGAGTGATATAATGGAAAAGTGGATTAAAGAAGATGAAACTTTGGATGATTTACAGCTGAAAGGTCTACATATAATTCAAAAAAAAGAGGGCTTCAGATTTGGAGTGGATGCAGTGCTGCTAGCTAACTTTGCTAGAGTAAAGAGAGGTATGAAGGTAATAGATTTATGCTCTGGAACAGGAATAATACCCTTAATACTAGCAGGTAAGACAGAAGCAGCCAAGATAACAGGATTAGAAATACAAGAAGATATGGTGGAAATGGCTTTAAGGAGTGTTAAATATAATAAGTTAGAGGAACGGCTTGATTTTTTAGCAGGAGATTTAAAGGATGAAAAACTTCTAAAGTCTATGGAAAAGGCGGATGTAGTAACAGTAAATCCTCCCTATAAGCTAAAGGGTTCAGGTATAGTAAATCCTGAAGATAAAAATGCTATAGCTAGACATGAAATTTTGGCTACCTTAGAAGATGTAATTAAGGCTAGTCGAATATTGCTAAAGGATAATGGACGCTTATACATGGTACATCGTCCAGAGAGAATTGCTGATATTCTCTGTCTTATGAGAAAATATAAAATTGAACCTAAAGCTATTAGAATGGTTCATCCTAATACTAAAAAAGCACCAAACATTGTTTTGGTAGAAGGACAGCGTGATGGAGGAGCTTTCTTAAAATGGCATCCACCTCTTTACGTTTATAAAGATGAGGGTGGCTATAGCGATGAAATAAATGAAATATACGGAAGAAGGTGAGCTTGTGTCGGAAGGTAAATTATATATGGTTCCTACTCCTATTGGTAATTTGAAAGATATTACTTTGAGAGCCTTGGAGGTTTTGAAAAGTGTAGATTTGGTAGCAGCGGAGGATACTAGACAAACATTAAAACTATTAAATCATTTTGAAATTAAGAAACCTTTAATAAGCTACCATCAACATAATGAAATGGTAAAAGGTGATGATATAATTCAAAGACTTAAAAAGGGTGAAAGTATTGCGGTAGTGACAGATGCTGGTACACCGGGAATTTCAGACCCAGGAAGTGTAATAGTTAAAAAATGTATTGAAGAAGGTTTGTCCTTTGAAGTGCTACCGGGAGCAACGGCTTTTACCACTGCATTAGTATGCTCCGGTTTAGATACAACTTCCTTCATATTTAAAGGTTTTATACCGAGGGAGAATAAGGAGAGGGTTAATCTTACAAAAGAATTAAAAGATCGTAAGGAAACTTTGATTTTCTATGAAGCACCTCACAGGTTAAAGGAAACCTTAGGTTTTCTACTGGAGGCCTTTGGAGATAGGAAAATATCTATTTGTAGAGAACTTACAAAGCTTCATGAAGAAATACTACGTTTGAACTTAAGTGAAGCTATAAAATATTATGAGTCAAATTCTCCTAGAGGGGAATATGTACTTGTACTTGAAGGTAAAAGCGAAGAAGAAATTGCAAAGGAAGAAAAGGCACTGTGGGAAAACTTGACTATAGAAGAGCATATTTTGAGCTATATGGAAAAAGGAATGACCAAAAAAGAAGCAGTAAAACAGGTGGCTAAAGATAGAGGTGTTTCTAAGTCTGAAATATATTCATATTCAATAAATCTATAAAATTTAAAAAAAAGTTACAATTTTGTTGTAGCTTTTTTTATTGTGATGGTATATCATTAGATATGTGGTAGGACAAGCATTTATTTGGTAAAAAGCTGTCTTAAAATACAATGAAATTGTTGACAATTACAATTGGATATAAAAAAGATTACACAAAGGAGGTGGAACCACTCTAGGCTAGTTAGCATAAGTTTGGGTGGGGTGTTTTGAAAAAGAAGATATTTACAGCACTTTTATCGCTGGGATTAGTTTTTTCAATGAATGTAACTGTATTAGCTGATACTATAGAGGAATTAGAGCAACAAAAGCAACAAATAATTCAACAACAGAATGAAGCAAAGGCACAAAGGGATGCATTTTTAAGTTCCTATAATAGTGTTAAAGAAACGGTAGAAAATTTAGAAACAGAATTACAGAAGATGGATTCTAAAATCGAAACTCTTATTAATGAAATAAATGAAAATGAAAGAGATTTACAAAATACTAAAGAAGAGATAGAAAAGACTCAGAATGAAATTATTAAAAAAGAAGCAGACATAAAAGAAAAGCAAGAAATACTTGATGAAAGAATGACAGCTCTATATAAGAGCGGAGCTAATGGATACATATCCGTGATATTAAAATCTAATGGTTTAGGAGATTTGATATCAAGAATAGAAGCTGTAAACAAGATAGCTGATTACGATAAAAAGATAATAAATGAAATGAATGAGCAGAAGAAGGAGCTAGAAGAGCAAAAAGCTGCCTTGGATTTACAAAAAGCAAAGATAGAAAAATTAAAGGAAGAAAATATACAGAAAAAGGTTGAATTAGACAAGTCTAAGAGTGAACAACAGGCAATTTTAGCTGAAAATCAAGCTAAGATGAAAGAGTTTGATGAAAAGGTAAACTATTACTATGATCTTATTAGTAAGTTAGAAGCACAAAAGAAGGAAAAGGAAAGACAGATAACTAATTTAAAAAATAGGACAATCAGTACTGTTTCAAGCTCATCAAGAGGAAGTGGTTCCTCAGCTAATTATTCAAGCGATGCCCTAGTTCAATATGCTTTAAGCTTTAGAGGAGTACCATATAAGTGGGGAGGTACTAGTCCATCAGGCTTTGACTGTTCCGGTTTTGTACAGTATGTATATGCACACTTTGGAATTAGGTTGAGTAGAACAACTTATACTCAGGTTAATGAAGGAACATCAGTATCAAAAAGTGATCTTCGACCAGGAGATCTAGTATTCTTTGGTACAAAAGGATCCCCTCATCACGTAGGTATATATATAGGAGATAATTCCTATGTTCATGCACCTCAAACTGGAGATGTAGTAAAGATATCTCCATTAACAAGAAAAGATTTCTGTGAAGCAAGAAGAGTAAGATAGTAAAAACCGAAGGTATAATCCTTCGGTTTTTTTATGGTGAATTAAATATAAAAAAAGATGCAAAGGTATTATAACCTTTACATCTTAACATATTAAAGAAACATTATTTTTCGCTTTTTATATCATCTAAGCAATGCTTACAAATGTTTTTACCTTTGTAGTTAATAACATCTCTTGCATCTCCGCAGAATATACAAGCTGGTTCATATTTCTTTAATATAATCTGCTCTCCATCTACGTAAATTTCTAATGCATCCTTTTCAGCAATATCAAGAGTTCTTCTTAATTCTATAGGAATAACTATTCTTCCTAATTCGTCTACTCTTCTTACTACACCTGTTGATTTCATTTTTGTTCCTCCCTTTTTTACATGCTTCGACGTATTTGTGATTATATTATAGCAAATATGTAATTAACAGTCAAATACTGTTTATTTATTAACCTCATTAAATTGCAAATGATTTGCTAATTTTTTGATGAAGTTTTCTCTATTCATTAATATACTACCATATAATTGAAAAGTCAATATCTTTTTGCAAAATATATGTTTTTTTGACAAAACCCTAAACACGTTGAAAAAACATGGTTTGTAAAAATATTTTAAAAATTTTTACAAAAATTAATTATATATTTATGTAAAAAAGTAAAATTATGCAATGGAAAAAAATGAATTTTAAAAAATAGTAATAATATGGATTAAGTTTGAGGTATTTGTCGAAATATCAGTTTTTATCTCTGTTTTTTACTTTATTACTCATACATTTTTGAAAAAAATTTGATCTAAAAAATATGCTAGCAAAAATATAAGTAATAAATTATGGAAAATTTATAGATTATTATTTTTATTCTCTCTATATATAATATGAAGTTGTAAAAAAAAGAGAATTTTATTTTTAACTTTTTTTGCTTTTTAACTTATTTACTGTATATCATATAGACCTTATTATAATTTTTATTTCTATTCGTAATTATTTACATTTTTTAAAATAATTATACTTAGCTTTATAAATATTTGAATTGATTAATCTGAATTAATATTCTACAATATGTAGTGGCGTATATATCCACTTTCATAAATTTGCTATTCCCATATTTTTATTGTTAGTATATTATATATCTACGGCTTTTATTTTTAATAAATAGATGATTGGAGGAAATCATATGGCTAAGAAGAATATTATAGAAAGTCCTATATATGTAGCTATGTGTTACTTTAGTTGGTTTGTTATCTCAAATATATATTTTATGGTATTAAATATATTACTAATATTTTTTTTATTTGCTATTCAAGTAGATCTAGACAATATTTTTTATTACATAATGCTTTTTGTGGCTCTTTTACCAGTGGCTCCATCATTTACAGCCTTGCTTTCTGTTATGGGTAAACTGGTGAGAGAAGGGGATATAAACTTAACAAAGAATTATTTTAAAGCTTATAAGGAAAATTTCAAACAAGCTTTTTCTATAGGGGCTCTACTTTCTATCATAATAGTAGTTTTGCTGATAGATATTAGAATTGTTAAAACTAGCTCCCTTGCTTCTTTCTTAGTTCCGATTTTCTATGCTTGTATTTTTTCAATTTTGCTTATTACATTAAATGCCTTACCTATAGTATCTAGATTTTATTTGAAAACAAAAGATGTTTTAAAATTATCAGCTTTCTACATTGTGAAAAAGTTCAAAAACACTCTTCTGAATATATTGGGTATAGCTGCTGTGTTCTTTTTAGCCGATTATGCTCCTTCTTTTGCCTATATGTTTTTTGCTAGCATAATAGCCTATATTATTATGTTTAACGTGAAAAGCATATTACAGGAAATAGAAGAAAAAATAATTAATAATTAATAACATATTTTAATGGATAAATAGAATGTTTAACTTGTAATAAGTTTATATATACCGTATAATATAATTAGCAAAATGCATATAGCTTTTACAATTTAAAAGGAGATGTAGCAAATGGAACGTAAAAAGTTTGATATTAATCGTATTAGACAGCTAGCAGAGGAAGTGTCTAAAAATAATTTGGTTCCATATGAAGATTTACCTAAATATGATCTGTTTTTATCCCAAGTTATTGATTATTTAAATGATAAGTTTTCTGATGAAAAATACACCAACAATATAGTTCAGAATTATATAAAGAGCGGCGTTATAAGTAAGCCTGAAGATGGTAAGAAAAGAGGTTATACAAAGCTCCATTTAGCTCAGCTAGTATTGTTAAGTTATATGAGACCAGTACTTACCACTGAAGAGATTAGTAAGGTTTTTAGGCTGGCTTTTAATGAAATAAATGACCGCAGTGATGATATAATATCTTGGGAAAATGCTTATAAAATATTTGCAGATATTCAGCAACATAGTTTTGATGAATTTCTTAAGGTGGAATACTTTAATGATAACAAACTTCAAAAGTTTATTAAGGAAAGCAACCTATCATCTAAGGATGAAGAGAGAATATTTGTTTTTTTAACGGTAATGACATTAATAGCTCAAGCTAGTGCGATTAAAAAGTTAGCTCAAAAGATAGTTTCAGAATATGAAAGTGAATAGTTTGATTGGAAAATAGATAACAGTTTCTTACACTAAAGTAAATGTCGGTAAAATGGCATTTACTTTTTGTATTATTTTCTTTGCTAGCAGCCTAAATGGGCTCCGCCCTCTACGGTATAATAAATTCCAAAAGGACCCTTATCATGAACTATTTTTCCTTCATCTAATAGGGAAGCAAAGTCCTTGTCTGCCACTATTTTAATACCATCTATTATAAGCACTTCATCCCTTTCCTCTTCCTTATCCAAAACTACTCCAAAGGCTGGACCAGAACAGCCAAAGCCTCTTAAAACTATTCTAGCAGCGGATTTATTTTTCTTTTTAAGGTCATCTCTTAAGATTTCCTTAGTTGATTCTTCTATGCTTAGATTCAATTAATCACCCCTCACTTATATTGCTTTTACATAAGTATGATATAATATAGTATATTTAATTAGTAAAAATCTAAACACATTTTAGAAGTCACAGACAAAAAGGTTGATTATGATGAATAATAATGCTCATAGTGTTAAGATTTCTGTTCGAAATTTAGTGGAGTTTACCCTAAGAAGCGGTGATTTAGATACTAGATTTACTACTTCTTCTAGGGCGGTGGAAGGAACTAGACTGCATCAAAAGCTTCAAAAGCTTAATAAGAAAAAGTTTGCCGAAATGAATATGGAATATATGTCAGAGGTGTTTCTTTCCTATAGCTTTGAAAGGGAAGGAATTTCATATATAATCGAAGGTCGAGCGGATGGAATAATTGTACCCTTGGAAAATAGCTTATATAAAAAGATAACCATAGATGAAATAAAAACTACTAGTCAGCCTTTAGAAAAGATTCATGAAGATTATAATGAACTTCATTGGGCTCAGGCTAAGTGCTACGGATATATTTATGGTTTGCAGCAGCATCTTGTAGATATAGATATTCAGTTAACCTATTGTGATGTGGAGAATGAAGATGTAAAGGTCTTTGTAAAAAACTTTTCTATGGATGAATTGGAGTCTTATTTTTTAAATATCATAGATAAATATCATAAATGGGCATGCCTATTGGAGCAGTGGATTGACGATAGAAATCTATCCATAAAGTCCTTAGTCTTCCCCTTTGCTAGCTATAGAAAAGGTCAGAGGGAGTTAGCGGTTTCTGTTTATAAGACTATAAGAGAAGGAAGAAGCATCTTTGTTCAAGCACCAACGGGGATAGGTAAGACTATTTCTACCATTTTTCCTGCGGTGAAAGCTATGGGTGAAGGTTATGTATCAAAAATATTCTACTTAACCGCTAAGACAATCACAAGACAAGTAGCAGAAGAAGCTATAAATAAAATGAGAGAGAGTAATTTAAGCTTCAAGGCCATTACCCTTACTGCAAAGGATAAAATATGCTTTAACAAGGGATCTGCCTGCAATCCTGAGAAATGTAGTTACGCTAGTGGACATTTTGATAGAGTTAATGATGCTATAGAGGATATACTTATAAATGAAAATCAATTAACTAGAGATAAAATTGAAGCATATGCTAGAAAGTATAGCATATGTCCCTTTGAATTTTCGCTAGATTTAACCTTATGGGCTGATTGTGTTATTTGTGATTATAATTATGTCTTTGATCCAAGGGTAAGTTTGAAAAGATTTTTTGAAACTAGGGGAGACTATGCTTTTCTTATAGATGAGGCACACAATTTGGTGGATAGGTCTAGGGAAATGTATTCGGCACAACTAAATAAGGCTACATTTTTGAAGCTAAAAAAGCTTATGAAGAATATAGAAAATAGTATTTCGAAGAGCTTGGGAAAAATTAACGACTACTTTCTTACAAGGAAAAAGGTTCTGGAAGGAAAGAAATTTAGTAAAGAAAAGGCTTTGCCAGAGGATTTATATCCTCTGTTAAAAAAGTTTGTTAAGCTATCAGAGGATTGGCTTGCTAACAATGAGGGCTGTGAAGGACATGAAGATTTATTGCAGTTATACTTTGATGTTTTATCTTTTCTTAGGGTTTGGGAACTATATAGTGATGATTATATAACCTATGTAGAAGATACTGGTGTTGATCTTATTATAAAATTATTTTGTCTTCACCCAGGGAAGCTTTTAAGGCAAAATATAAATAAGGGAAGGGCAGCGGTGTTTTTTTCAGCTACCTTGACGCCTATGAGCTATTTTAAGGATATATTAGGTGGTAAGGAAGAGGATTACTTTATGAGATTACCATCCCCTTTTCCTAGAGAGCGACAATGCTTATTAATAGCAGATAGAGTTTCTACTAGATATAAGGATCGAGATAGAAGTATAGGCATTATTACTAGATATATATATGGGCTAATAAGTGCAAAAAAGGGAAATTATATGATTTTTTTTCCTTCTTACAAATATATGCTGGATGTATATAATTACTTTGTGGAAAAATATTCAGAATTTAAGATACTGCTTCAGCAGGGAGATATGAATGAAGATGAAAGAGATGAATTTTTGAAATCTTTCGTAGAAGAACCACAAGAAACTCTCATAGCCTTTGTGGTTTTAGGAGGAATATTTTCGGAAGGTATAGATTTAAAGGGCGATAGACTTATTGGAGCAGCTATCGTAGGCGTAGCACTTCCTCAGCTATGCTTAGAGAGGGATATAATAAAGGATTATTTCGATGAACTAGGGCAAAAGGGATATGATTATGCCTATACCTATCCTGGAATGAACAAGGTTATGCAAGCAGCTGGTAGAGTAATTAGATCCTTAGAAGATAAAGGGGTTGTATTGCTTTTAGATGATAGGTTTTCATCTTATCAATATAGACCTTTATTTCCTGAGAACTGGCAGCATGCCAGAATAGTAGCTTCACCGTCTGAATTAAGTAACATTGTGAAGCACTTTTGGAGTGAAAAATAGTCTATATAACTTTCGATAATTTCATAGAAGAGTGTGCAATTTTTCCTATAGGATGGGTAATATAAATTTGTAAGAAAGATATAGGGGGCGAACTATCTATGAAATTGTATAGAACTTATGATAAAGTAATAATAGTGGCTTTGATTATTATTTCTTTTCTATTTAATAATTTATCCTACTCTGCTAAAGCTTCTAATTTTCAAGACAGCGGTGATAAGGTGATATATCTTACCTTTGACGATGGACCCATTCCTGGAATAACGGAAGATATTTTAGATATATTAAAGGAATATAATGTGAAGGCAACATTTTTTGTTGTTGGTAAGGAAATTAAGGAAAGGGAACATATATTGAAAAGAATACATGAGGAAGGTCATGGTATAGGCTTACATACCTATAGTCACAAATTTTCTTCTATTTATAAAAGCCAGGATGAATTTATTAGAGAGATGGATGAAACAAGGGCCTTGGTGGAAGAAGTTATAGGCCTTGATACCGGCGCTATAAGATTTCCAGGTGGTAGTGATTTAATGTTGTCTCAACGGCTTTTAAATAAACTTCATGAAAGAGACTATAGAGTTTATGACTGGAATGCTAGCTTGGAAGATGGGGTAAAAGGTGGAGCTAGCGTAAAGACTTTACTGGAAAATGCAAAGAAGATTAAGGGAGATAAAAACAGGGTTTTCTTATTAGCTCACTGTAACTCTAATAACCGTAATACCTGCAAGGCTCTTCCTTCAATTATAGAATATTATAAGGAACAGGGTTATATCTTTAGTGTTATTGATGAAAATACAGAAGAATATTACTTTAAGATTAGGAAAAATAATAAATAAAGGAAAGATAGATTATGAAAAAGTTAGAGCGAAGTTTTTACAGTAGAGATACTTTACAGGTGGCGGAAGAACTTTTAGGCAAGTACCTAGTTAGGAAGATAAATGACAAATTCCTAATAGGTAAAATTGTAGAGGTGGAAGCTTATATGGGAGAGCAGGATAAGGCTGCTCATTCCTATGGAGGTCGAAGGACTGAAAGAAATGAAGTGATGTACGGTGAAGCAGGACATATTTACGTATATTTCATATATGGTATGCATTATTGTTTTAATGTCATCACGGAGAAGGTGAATGTGCCTAGAGGAGTGCTTATTCGTGCTCTAGAGCCTATGGATGGTATGGAAATCATGGCTTTAAATAGGTATAAGAAAAGCTTAGAGGAACTTACCAGTAGAGAAATAAGGAATTTAACCAATGGTCCTGCTAAACTTTGCTCTGCCTTAAATATCACTAGAGAACATAATGGAATGGATATATGTAAAGATGATTTTTATATTGGCCAAGATGAAAAGAAAAGAGAAAACTTTGAAATAGTTAAAACCACTAGAATAAACATAGATTATGCAGAGGAAGCTAGGTTTTATCCTTGGAGATTTTACATTAAGGATAATCCATATGTATCTAAAAAATAGTGTTTTCTAGTAAATTTAATTAATATATAATATATTTAACATCAAAAGATTATATAACCAAATTTGGATTAAGGGGGATGTGTATGGATAAAAGTTACTTAATGGTAGGCCTAATGGTCTTGGCTCTTATACTAATTGTAATAGGATTAGTAAAAAAAGCAATTAAATTTGCTTTGACCATTGTTGTAATATTGATAGCTATTGCTTTAGTAGATATTATTGCTTATGGTGTGTCACCGGTGGATGAATTTAATGCCTTTGTAACAAATATAAAGTATGGAAAAACCATTGCTACAATGACAGGTGATATAAAAGATTCCGTTGGTAATATAACAAAGGTTCTAAGTGATGATAAATTAGAAAAAGCAGATATAGAAATCTTAAAAGAAGAAAACCAAAAACTTCATAATTATAAAGAGCAACTAAGCAAGCTAGAACATAGCAAAAGACTTAATGATTTTCATAATACCTATATGGGATACTTGGATACAATAATTAATATTACCGATGGGGTAGTAAAAGAAGCTTCTGGTGGTGAAACAGTAATTACAGGTGCTAGTGAAAAGCTAGATAAAATAAAGGAAACTATCAATAATCTTACAGGTTTAAAGAAGTAAATATTTTAGAAATTTAGTGCTTTTTTTTACACTTGTATGTTAAAATATCATAGGGGTTTTAACTAGGATATAAAATTTAAAGGGGGCAATAAATTGCATCAGAAGAAATTATATACTGTTCCTGATAACTATTGCAGTGTATTTAGTTTAAAGGAAACAGAAAAAGCTATAAAATACGTCAAAGATTTTTTTGAAAGGGAATTGGCTAAGGAGCTTAATCTAATAAGAGTTTCTGCACCCTTATTTGTAAAGAGAAATTCCGGTATGAATGACAATCTTAATGGTACTGAAAGACCAGTAAGTTTTGATGCTCTTGATATAGATGGAGAAATAGAAATAGTTCATTCTTTAGCTAAGTGGAAGAGAATGGCCTTATATAGATATGGTTTTGAACCTGGCGAAGGTTTATATACGGATATGAATGCTATAAGAAGAGATGAAGAATTAGATAATATTCATTCTATTTACGTGGATCAATGGGACTGGGAAAAGGTAATACATAAACATGAAAGAAATTTGGATACCTTAAAGTCCGTTGTAAGAAAAATATACAATGTCTTTAGAAGAACAGAAGACTATGTAATGGATTTATATCCTGCAATTGAAAAGATATTACCGGAAGATATTTTCTTTATAACATCTCAAGAGCTAGAGGATCTGTATCCTGCTTTAAGTCCAAAGGAAAGGGAAACAGTTATCACCAAGGAAAAAGGGGCAGTGTTTATAATGCAAATTGGTGATAAATTAAAATCAGGTCAAAAACATGATGGTAGGTCACCGGATTACGATGATTGGAAGTTAAACGGAGATTTATTATTATGGTATCCTGTACTGCAGTGTGCTCTAGAACTATCTTCTATGGGGATAAGAGTAGATGAAGAGGCTTTAGCTTATCAGCTAGAAGTTAGTGGTTGTACTGATAGAAAAGAATTAGATTTTCATAAGAAACTTTTAAACGGAGAGTTACCTTACACCATAGGTGGCGGTATAGGTCAATCAAGAATATGTATGTTTTTCTTAAGAAAAGCCCATATAGGAGAAGTACAAGCTTCTATGTGGCCTGATGAAATGATAGAAGCATATAAAAAGCACAATATAATATTATTATAAATATGAAAATCCAGGAGACTTTGCAAAGTCCCCTGGATTTAATTATGTTACCAAGTTCGAATGAATTTTAATTGCTAACCTATTTCCTTTAGAAGGCAAATGCTTTGTGAAGAAATGCCTTCTCCATTTCCTGTAAAACCTAAACCTTCTTCTGTGGTAGCCTTCACATTTATTTGATCTACATCTATATTTAAGGTTTTGGCTATATTTTCACGCATATTTAATATGTAAGGAGCCATTTTAGGACGCTGGGCAATAATTGTAGCATCTATATTAACTATTTCAAAGTTTTTTTCTTTGATTAAGGTTCCTACGTGCTTCAGAAGGGAGAGGCTAGATATACCTTTATACTGAGGATCAGTGTCTGGGAAGTGCTTTCCAATATCTCCTAAAGCTGCAGCACCAAGAATACTATCCATAATTGCATGCACTAAAACATCAGCGTCGGAATGGCCGGATAAGCCCTTTTCAAAGGGAATATTTACTCCTCCTAT
Organism: Clostridium sp. N3C; assembly: GCF_900095445.1. Lineage (GTDB taxonomy): Bacteria > Bacillota > Clostridia > Clostridiales > Clostridiaceae > Clostridium_AU. The sequence continues at coordinate 20,113 of NZ_FMJL01000011.1, read as the reverse complement.
AATGAGATCTTTATCCTCTACCAGTCTATGAACATCGTAACCCATACCGATTCTCATATTAATATCAACTCCTAACTTTTGATCTTATTTTTGAATAAGGCCTTTGCATAAACAGGCCGTATTTATCAATAGTATAGCATTAATAATATAAGTGTAAAGCAAAAAAATACTCTGCATCCTAAGGATAACAGAGCATTGATTATATAGATTATTACGAAATAGGAGAAAATCGTAGCTTACATCATTTCTTTGAAAGGAGAAACTTCGTTAACGGGCTTACTGCCGGAGGTAAAGGTGAAAAAATTCTTAAGTCTATAATAACAGGATTTTAGCAGTCCAGGATTTGATTTTTTGCTGCTATATTTTTTTGCCTGCTTCTTAAAGTCCACATAAATAACTTTACCACTCATAAAAGTCACTCCTTTGATAATAAAAGTAAGGAACTAAGCGAAATGTAAACCTTTAAATTTCAGAATATTCCTTCTCTAATTTCATTCTAGCATACTTTTGTGAAAATGTTAAGGGGGCTAAAAAAATATATACTAAAAGTATATCCTTATTTTTACCTTATATATGATATAATATATAATTAATTAGTAATATTTACATATTTACCGTAAAATTTATGGGGGAATAATTAATGAAAAGTAAGGTATTTGGTATTTTATTAATATTAGTTGGAGCATCTATAATAGGGTGGGGAGTTTATATAAATTATCAAGGAAATAAGGTTAAAAATGATTTAATAGAAGGTTTCGAGAGAGAGCTAAAAGCCATGGAGCAATGGGAAGAATTAAATGAGAATTCTACAGACTCTTCTGAAGATAAGGACAACCCTTCAAGGTTGACAACAAATAGTAAAGCCATAGCTATGCTTGAAATACCAAAAATAGATTTACTGGTGCCTGTAGTAGAGGGGACAGATTCACAAGACATAAAATACGCTGTAGGCCATTTTAAAAATACAGATATGCCTGGTACTACCGGAAATTTTGCTGTAGCGGGTCACAGGAGTTATACATATAATGAGTATTTTAATAGATTGGATGAATTGATAAATGGTGATATTATAAAAGTTAAAACAAAAGATGGAAAGCAATATACCTATGAGGTTTTTGAAAAGATTGTAGTAGAACCAGAGGAGACATCGGTATTAATGAGTACAGAAGAACCAATAATAACATTAGTTACTTGCACTCCAATAAGAGTAGCTACCCATAGGTTAATTGTAAAGGGTAAATTAATGGAATAGTATATTTTTAAGGTTCCAATTAGAAAACTTAACTTATATATGACGGTGGTCTTTGCATTTATAAGTTTATAGTTGAAATTGGAACCTTATATTATTATGGTTCATATTTATTAAAGTTATACACAGGTTATCAACAGTATTGTGAATAATGTGGGTAAAAGTTAGATCGCTAATAACTAAGTTAATTTTAAATATGACTAATTTATGTATAAATAATGAATAAGTTGTGAATTTAAACAAATATTACATAACTTATTAACAAGATTAATGTGGATAATGTGAATTAGTTCATTAAAATATAATAAGTTTTAAAAATTATAATTTAAAAAAGGAATAAAAAGTTATTAGTTTTATAAAGAATTTTCGCAATGTTATGGAATTAACAGGTTTTCCACAGGATATTGAATAATATCAACACAACTTGTGCATAATTTCATCAGGAGGATTAATTAATTGTTAAAGGAGACTGGTGTTATGGAAAAGAAAACTGTTAATATACCCTTTATATTTTTAATGGTAGTCTTACTGATTTTTTTCGTGGTAGCTTTTTTGTTTAATAGATATAATTATAAAAAAATGTATAAAAGCAATATGACTAATGCAGAAGAAGTTAGATTATTTCCACCTTCTCCTAACAATTGCAATTCCTAACCTCTATTCAATAGGGGAAAAATGACATATAGCATCCGCTAGCGGGCAGATAGAGGTGATAAGCTATGCTAAAGAAAATGATAACTATATTATTATCCTTATTATGTTTTTTAACAGAAGCAATGGAAGGTAAGCCTCTAGAAAATATCGAAGTCTTTGATATAAATCAACAGACTGTAGTAAAAATAGTGCCTAACGATTATGAAATTCAAAAGTTAGTGCAAAACTATATACAGGGAATTGATGGAGTGTATAGTAAATTTAATCCGATCCCAGAGAAAGGTTACGCAGTAAAAATTCCATTAGCCCCAGCGGTGAAAGTAGATAATAAAGAAATTAAAGTTCCTATAGAGCAAGTGATTTTAATGTGTCCGGAAAATGAGAGACCTTTCTTAATGCTTATGCAAGATGAAAATAAGTTAAGCTGCTTTACTTTTAAAGGAAGTTCCCTCGTCCTTTTAGAAAGTATAGGCTATGAACCCTCCTGTAAAATAACAGATATAGTATAAGAAAAAAGCTCCACAAAGAAGAGAACAGATACTTGACTCATAAAAACATGAATCTAGTATCTGTTTTCTTTTATCTAATATATGTTTTTAGATACCTGATATCTGCTATATGTCCTCAGTTGCTGCTTATCTGGCTTCTAGCTCTGATCCTTCTTTGGTTTTTACTGAAGTAGAAATAAGCTTATTTATTGTACGCAACTCATCTATCGTTAAATGACGCCATTTTCCTACAGGTAAATCTCCTAGTTTAACATTCATAATCCTCACTCTTTTTAGCTTAACTACTTTATAACCAAAGACTTCGCACATTCGTCTAATTTGCCTGTTCAAACCTTGAGTTAAAATTATTCTAAATACATTTTTACCTTCTTGTTTAACGGTGCATTTCTTGGTGATAGTTCCAAGAATTCTTACACCGGAAGACATTCCTTTAATAAAATTCGGAGTTATAGGTTTATCAACAGTAACTACATATTCCTTTTCATGATTATTACCAGCTCGAAGAATTTTGTTTACAATATCTCCATCGTTAGTAAGAAAAATAAGGCCTTCAGAATCCTTATCCAAGCGACCTATAGGAAAGATTCTTACAGGATAATTGATATAATCTACTATGTTATCCTTATCTCTTTGATCAGTAGTACAAGTGATTCCTACAGGCTTATTAAAGGCTATGTAAATAAATTTATTTTTTAAAGTTATTACCTTGGTATCAACTTTAACGATATCTTTTGCAGAAACCTTATCTCCCTGCTGGGCCTTGACGCCGTTAATGGTTACTCTGCCTTGCTCAATAAGCTTATCCCCTTCTCTCCTAGAGCAAAAGCCGCTTTCACTAAGATACTTATTTATTCGTGTAAATTCTCCTTTTTCCTTATGTTCAATAATTGCCTTTGCTTTTTTCAATTTTTTCACCTCGAGCAGTCCCTTTATAACTAAATTTTTTGACTTATTCCATAAAATTATACAATTTTCATCATATGATGTGAAGAAAAATTTAATTGCTAATGGAAAACTTGAAATAAGATGTAAATAATATTATAATTGATTATACCGTATAAGGGTATTAAGATACTTGATTAATAGTTTCTTGCAAAATAAATTTTAGGAGGAAACATATGGAGAAAGTTATAGTATATACATCAAATTCCTGTACTTATTGCACAGCAGTAAAGAATTATTTAAAGCAGAATGATGTTGAATTTGAAGAAAGAAATGTATCTAAGCCTGAATATCGAAAAGAGTTGATAAATTTAGGTTTTATGAGTGTACCAGTATTAAAAATAGGCGATGAAGTTATAAAAGGTTTTGACATAAATGCTATTAACAACAGTTTAGGACTTTAATAAATAAAAACAGAGAATTTTTTCTTATTCTCTGTTTTTATTTATTAAAATCTTTTTTATTCAGAAGAAAGAGTTCTACCGTTGTAATTTATTGTTACAGATAGCTCATTATCTTTTATATATTTTTGGCTTTTACTTAAGTTAATAGAAGAGTGATGGTCACCAGATATATATATATTAATAGACTCTGATTTATCTAAATAAGATCTGCTCACAGCGGTCTCCAATATGGAAGCTAAAGCTGAATCTATGTTTTTATTAAAGGTTGACGCTTCTTTTTTCAGAGTATTTGATCTCTGATTCATTGCAGTGACTTTAATAACTCTATTCAGTTTATTAATTTCAATATTCATAGAAAGACTACTAGAATCAATTATTATAATCTGATCTTCCTTGAAGTATATAGATATGGCAAAAAATAAAGCTAATACTGTAATAAATATAAAAAGTTTTCCAGGAGCATTATAATAATCCCGTTGCTTTTTAATTTTCCCTGAGCAAAGCTCTCCTATAGAGTATTCATCATCTACAGAAATCAGAGCAAAGTCCCCAGTGGAAGTAAGAATGTAGCAGCATTTTGAAAGGCTTTTCAAAACTATACCTATAAGTTTATCTTCTCCATTATTTATATTCATAATTTCCTTTGATTCGCTTTTTTCATTAACGAAGGCATCCATGGTCTTGATATTAAGGAAAGAGGATAGGTTACTGTAATTATTGTTGAATATTATGAATAAAGTTATTATATATTCTGACCATCTCTCAAAGAATTTCTGAGGCTTACCACTAATTGCACACAGCTCCTTGTAAGGAAGGGTATGGCGTATCTTTATCCAGTTGCTAAGCTTCTCATTTTCTGTGCAAATTATTGCTATATTAAGTAACTCATCCTTGATAATAGGACGGGGATTAGATTTTGCAAGGTTTTTAAAGCTAATATTATATATGTATAATTCCTTTTGCAAAAGAGAGATTTCTTTTTTATAAGACTGTAGAATGGATGCATCATATAATGGAGTTTTATCATCATAGCTAAATTTATACCTGCTTTTCTGCATTATATATTTTATATTCAAGTTGAAAACCCTCCTATGAAACGAAAGTAGGAATCTTTTGTATCTTTATTATTCTCTATTTCTTGTACTTTTCCTTTTTATTTCTTTTGTATTATTCATGGATTTATTGATTTTCTTATATATGATATCAAATTTAGGACTAATAGTACAGGTAAAGAAGGAATTTACAAGGTTCATAAATAATAGTAGCAAAGGTAGAGATTAAGAAGGAAATTTCATGATAATTATCGAATAATTAATAACATGAAGGAGATGAAAAAATGTTAACCTGTGAAAAATGCGGCGCTGATATCAGTGAAAATGATAAATTTTGCAACAATTGTGGAAACGTTATCACTGCAACTGAAAATAAGGAAAGTAAAAAAATAGAGGATTCAGACAACATAACAATAAGAATTATGGATGATAATTTAGAAGAAAAATCTAGTGTAACTGTTAAGACTAAGAAAGAGGTTATGTCTATAAAGGTGTATCTAGCTTTTCTTATACTAGTCATACTTGCCTTTATGCTGTTTTATATAGCTACCAAGGAGAAGGAAAATAGAATAGGAAACAGTTTTTATAATTATGCATCTGGAGGAAAAGCTACCCAACAGGGAGACTGGATATACTATTCAAATAATGGAGTTATTTATAAGACAAGAATACAAGGTGGAGGAATTGAAAAGGTAGTAGATGAGCCTAATTGCAGGAATTTAAGTGTTATAGGAGATTATATTTATTGCAATGGATATGATGGTAATATATATAAAATTGAGATAAATGATAAAAGTATTACTAGGCTGATTGATATGAAGGACATTCCAGTGAAGAATAAATTTACTAATGGAGCTATCAGACTTATTAATACAGTAACAGATAAGGAAATTTATTATAGTGTTTTTACAGTTGATGGTACTACTCTATACAGGATGGACTTAAATGGTGGTAATATTAAAAAGATAGCATCTGGATATTACCGAATATTAAGTGTTGATGAAAAATATATTTATTGCATAAGTTTTTCTGAATGGTTAGGATGTAGTAATATTGCAAAATATAGAATTGTTAGGTTAAAAAGAGATGGTTCAGAAAATGAAGTATTATATGAAGATGCAATGGATAATTTAAATAGTGTATGTATAGATAATAATATTTTATATTTTGTATCAGAAGGATCAATACTTTACCAATATGACTTTAGCAGTAAAAAGAAGAAACTAGTCTTAGAAAAGGTTCCATCCTTAGATATGCCTGTTAAGGATGGATGGATATATTATTTAGAAGACTATAACATATATAGAACAAAGACTGCTTCAAATAAATCTGAAAAAATTACAGATGATTTAGTGAGTTCGGTAGATGTAGGCTTTTATATTTTTGATAACCATATTTTTTATACAAATGATAAAAATGATTATATAATAATGAAAACTGATGGTAGTGAAAAAGTAACAATTAAAAGCTCTGAGCATTGATTATAAAATGCTCAGAGCTTTTCTTTTAGGTTTAAATTGTGTAATCCAAGATATATTCAGAATTTAATTTTTTATATTGATTAACTAAGTCTTCTAAGGTTATGGAATCTACTACATCATTTATAGCTTTAGTTACTTCTTGCCAGACCGTTACTCTAATACAGTCCTCAATACTTTTTTCGAAGGTAGAAGTTTCCGGATCATCGTTGATTATATTAAGCTCCCCTTCTAAGGTTCTTAAAACATCACCTACCGTTATAGCTGAAGCACTTCTTGAAAGACAATAACCGCCTTGAGAACCCCTTATACTTTTTACTAAGTCGGATTTTCTTAGAGTAGAGAAGACTTGTTCTAAGTAATTTTCTGATATATTTTGTCTTTCTGCAATTTGCTTCAGTGGTATATAATCACCATTGGAATTTAAGGCTATATCAACCATAGCTCTTAATCCATAGCGTCCTTTTGTAGAAATTTTCATATCATAATCACCTTCTGTAATTAAATAATTAATATATAGTATTCCAATTCGTTATATAAGATAATACTACTATATTAGTATATTTTAGTCAACTTCCTGGCACAGAGAGGCTAGTAAGGATACTTTATATAAGTTAAAAAAGACGCTGTATCCAAAAGTATACAGCGCTTAGATAACTGATCTCTTATAGTTCATAAGGAGTTTCCTGATAAACATAATAGTTTAACCAGTTAGAAAATAGTAAATTACCGTGGCCTCTCCAAAGCACTATTGGCTTTTGGCTAGGATCATCTCCCGGAAAATAATTTTTAGGAGGCTTTATTTTTAAACCTCTAGCTAAGTCTCTATCGTATTCGTATTTTAATGTATAAGCGTCATATTCAGAATGTCCCATAACAAAAATTTGCTTTCCATCCTCTGTAATAACAATGTGTACACCACATTCCTCTGACTCTGTTAATATACGTAAGCCTTGTACCTTTTCTATATCTTCTTTTCTTACTTCTGAATGTCTAGAGTGAGGTACATAAAAAAGATCATCAAAGCCTCTTAGAAGTTTTTCATTTTTATAGTTGAGCTTATGAGGAAATACACCAAACATTTTTTCAGGTAAAGGATACTTGGGTATTCCATAATGATAATACAAGCCAGCTTGGGCAGCCCAACATATATGAAGGGTGGAAGTTACATTGTGCTTACTCCATTCCATAATCTCAGTTAATTCTGGCCAATAATCTACATCTTCAAAGGGCATATGTTCAACTGGGGCTCCAGTAATTATAAGTCCGTCGAATTTTTTATCCTTTACTTGGCTAAAGGTACTGTAAAAGGTTGTAAGATACTCCATTGGTGTATGTTTGGATTTATAAGTTTCTTGATAAAGTAAAGTTATTTCTATTTGCAATGGACTGTTACTTAAAAGTCTCAGCAATTGAGTCTCCGTAGTAACTTTTATAGGCATAAGATTTAATATAGCTATACGCAAAGGTCTTATATCTTGATGAAAGGCTCTGTCTTCATCCATAATAAAGATATTTTCATTATTTAATATCTCTCTTGCCGGTAAAGCATTTGGGATTTTTATAGGCATATGTACCCCCCTATCTTTAAGAAATTATCAAATATAAATTAATGAAGTGAGATATTTATTTGGATGAGAAATTAACCAAAATTATTAATATTTATGCAAAAATAAAAAACCTACTTCGATAGAAGAGGTTAATATTTCACTTCTATCTTTCAGCTTATGGCTGTTGGATTTAGCACCTTGATGTACAGGTTGCCGGGTTTCATAGGGCCATTCCCTCCACCACTCTTGATAGAAAAATTATTCATTTTTATATGTATAATACATTAATAAAAATTAATTGTCAATAAAAAAATAAATTACAAAGATTTCAACTCAAGTATATTAAAAGGAGAAATAAAGGCGAAAAAAGGAAGTTAAAATTGGAAGGAAAATATTGTAAAATATATTATTTGATGGTAATATTTAGATATAGCAAACAAGGTTTAGTAATATGTATATTAGCATACTTTTGAAAACAGGGGGGAATACATATGACAAAAAGGTATTACATCATTTTCTCTGTGATATCTCTTATTATTGTCATAATAACTACTTCTATTAAGTTGTCAAAAAATAAAATGGCCACTGCTGCAGGGGGAACTTATACTGTAAACAATATAGATCAATTAATAAGTGATTCGCCTTTAATTATTGTTGGGGATGTGGGTGAAGAAAAAGAAACAATAAAGGAAGATGGTGTGAAATATAAAGTTTCACAAATAAATGTAGTAGAGATATTGAAGGGGGATATCATGGTAAATAGTGATGGCATAAAGCTTATGCAGATGGACATACCTCAAGACCCCGCTGTTGAAAAAGGAAAAAGAGTACTTCTTTTTTTAAAGCAGTATAAAAGTAAAAACTTCCAAGATGGATATATATGTGTAGGATTAGGACAAGGATGCTATGTTATAGAAAATAAAAAATTAAAACCTTCCTCATCAATATCAAATTCATTAAAGAATAGCATTGAAGATCAAAAAGATGTATTAGAATATATAAAGTTGAAGGCTGCTGTAGGTTTAAAGTAAATAGAGCTGTTTTATAAGGTTATGGCAAAGGAAGAGGGGAATAACTCTTTGTCATAACCTTTATATATTTTTGTTTTTACTACCAATTTGAATAAATATTTATTATGAAGCTTTATGTATAAAAAGTTTTACAATTAATCAATATAATAAATGTAAGAAAAATATAGATATTGTTGACAAATTGTACACTTTAGTATATAATAATAGTATAAAAACATAGTAATCCAATAGGAATTCTACATAAATCAAATGTTTATTATAAGTATTAAGGAGGACAAACAATGGCTAAGATAGCAAAAACCCTTACTGATTTAATAGGAAATACACCATTACTAGAATTACAATCATATGGCAAAAAGAATAATTTGGGGGCAACTCTTATTGCAAAATTAGAATATTTCAATCCCATGAGCTCTGTAAAGGATAGAATAGCTTATGCAATGATCACTGATGCTGAGGAAAAGGGAATTTTAAAGAAAGATTCAGTAATAATTGAACCAACTAGTGGAAATACCGGTATAGGCTTAGCATTTGTATCCGCGGCAAAGGGATATAGATTAATTTTAACAATGCCTGAAACAATGAGTATTGAAAGAAGAAAATTATTAAAGGCTTTAGGAGCGGAACTAGTTTTAACTCCAGGTACGGAAGGTATGGTGGGAGCTATAAAGAAGGCTCAGGAATTAGCAGAAAGCATTCCTAACTCCTTTATTCCTCAACAATTTGAAAATCCAGCAAACCCAGCTATCCACAGAAAGACAACTGCTCAGGAAATATTAAGAGATACTGATGGAAAGATTGATATTTTTGTGGCTGGAGTAGGTACAGGAGGTACTGTTACTGGTGTAGGAGAAGTGTTAAAGGAAGCAAATCCAAATGTAAAGATTGTAGCGGTAGAACCTTTTGATTCCCCTGTACTTTCTGGAGGAAAACCAGGTCCTCATAAAATACAAGGAATCGGCGCAGGATTTGTACCAGATATATATAATTCCAAGGTGATTGATGAAATAATAAAAGTTAAGAACGAAGAAGCCTTTGAAGCTTCAAGAGCTGTGGCAAAAGCTGAAGGTCTTCTAGTAGGTATATCCTCTGGAGCAGCATTACATGCAGCTACTGAATTAGCAAAGAGAGAAGAAAACAAGGGTAAGAATATAGTAGTATTATTACCAGATACCGGTGAAAGATATCTATCTACTGTTTTATTTGGTGAACAATAATTTTATGCAGGAAAGAATGAACACCTGTTGAAATTCATATATAGATTTGTTATAAAAAAAGTGTTTATGGATAAAAATTTTATCTATAAACACTTTTTTTAAAACCCTGTTGCTGAAAAGGCATTATTTGATATAATAAGTTAGATAATATAATAGGAAGTGGTTTTATGCAGGTGTATTTTGATAACGGTGCTACCACTCAGCCCTTTGATGAGGTAGTAGAGCTTGTGGCCCAAACAATGAAAAATAATTTTGGTAACCCTTCTTCCGCTCACGGTCTAGGACTTAAGGCAGAAAAGGCCCTTAATGAAGCTAGGGATGTAGCGGCCAAAACTATTAACTGTACCAGAGATGAAATAATATTTACTTCCGGCGGCAGTGAAAGTAATAACTTTTTAGTAAAGGGATTTACATCAGCTGGAGCTCACATAATAACTACTGAAATTGAGCATCCAAGCATTCTAAATACCTTTAAGGATTTAGAAATGGTTGGAGCAAAAGTTACCTACTTAAAGGTTGATCAATATGGACGCATTTCTTTAAAGGACCTAGAAAATAGTATAAGCAACCAAACTAGATTGGTAAGCATCATGCATGTTAACAATGAAATAGGGACTATTCAGGATATAGAATCTATAGGGGCCCTAATAAAAGAAAAGAGTCCTAGGGTCAAGTTCCATGTTGATGCAGTTCAAAGTTATGGAAAGCTTAAAATAGATGTGAAAAAGGCTCAAATAGACCTACTATCTGTCAGTGGACATAAAATTCATGGTCCTAGGGGAGTTGGTTTTTCTTACATAAAAAAAGGTTTTTATCCCAAGGCCTTAATAAGTGGTGGCGGACAAGAGAGAAACTTTAGATCCGGTACGGAAAACTTGCCCGGCATTGTAGGTATGGCAAAGGCTGCGGAAATCATGTATACTAATATTGAAAAAAATTACTTAAAGGCAAAAGAGCTAAAAGAATATTTTATAGAATCTCTTAAGAGTCTAAAAGATATAAAAATAAACAGTCCTAGTGAGGAATTTTTTAGCCCTTATATTTTAAGTGTATCCTTTCTAGGGGTAAGAGGTGAGGTGCTCTTGCATCTTTTAGAGGAAAAAGGGATATATGTATCCACCGGCTCTGCTTGTTCTTCAAATCATAATGCTGATAGCCATGTGCTTAAAGCTATAGGCTTGAGCACTGCACAGACAAAGGGAACTATAAGATTTAGCTTTAGTGAGTTTAACACTAAGGAAGAAGTGGACTACACTATGGAAGTACTAGAAAAAAGTTTGAAATTTTTAAGGAGAAAGTAGTATGAGAAAGCTTTTACTTATAAAATATGCATCAGAAATATTTTTAAAAGGATTAAATAGAAACAGTTTTGAAAACAAACTAAGAAGCAATATAGAAGCAGTACTTAAAGGTTGCCAATATGAATTCACCTATGATCAAGGTAGATGGTTTATCTACAGTGAGGATTTAGAGGATGTAATGTCAAAGGTTAAAAAGGTCTTTGGGGTTTCTGAAGTATGTATAGTTACAGAAGTAGAACCTACTGTAGAGGCTATTGGAGCTCAAGCTATTAAGGAAGCCCAGGACTTTGGAGAAACTACTTTTAAGGTTGTATGCAACCGTGCTAACAAGAAATTTCCTATAAACTCCATGGAGCTTGGCCGACAAATAGGAGCTATAGTTTTAAAAAATGTAAAAGGTTTAAAGGTTGATGTACATAATCCTGAAAAGGTAATAAATGTAGAAGTAAGGGAAAAAGCTTATATATATTCCAAGAAAATAAAAGCTGTAGGAGGATTACCTTACGGCACCAATGGTAGTACTATGCTTATGCTTTCCGGTGGTATAGATTCTCCAGTAGCAGGCTATATGATGGCTAGAAGAGGGGTAGAAGTAAGTGCTATATACTTCCACAGCCATCCTTATACTAGCGAAAGAGCAAAGGAGAAGGTAAAGGACCTAGCAAGAATATTAAAAGGCTACACCGGGAAGATTAATCTTTATGTAGCACCCTTTACCGATATTCAAATGGCTATAATAGATAAATGCCCAGAAAACGAGTTAACTATAATAATGAGAAGATTTATGATGAGACTAGCCTGCAAGGTGGCAGAAAAGTATAATATAGACTCAGTAACTACCGGTGAAAGTATAGGTCAGGTAGCCAGTCAAACTATGCAAGGATTAGTAGTTAGCACTGACGTAGCAGATAGACCAGTATTCAGACCTCTCATTGCTATGGACAAAACAGATATTATGGATATAGCAAGAGAAATTGGTAGTTACGAAACATCAATACTACCTTATGAAGACTGCTGTACTATATTTGTACCAAAACATCCAAAAACAAAGCCAAGATTGGATATAATAAGAAAATCTGAAAGTGTACTAGATATAGATAAATTAGTTCAAGATGCTATGGATAATTTGGAAATATATGAAAATCTTTAAGAGATAAACATCAGGATTATTATAGAAGTAGTGGGTATCAAACTATTGGAAAAGTAGTTTGATACCCACTATTTTTGTCTTATAGTATAGGAAAAGAATAAAGAGTTAGCGGCTCTTGCCAATGGGACTTTCATATAATAATAAGCTTACAGCTCATTACAAAATGCTATAAGCGCATATGTTCATAACAGCAAAGGATAAGGATAAAATTTATGAATATGCTATTGAGTTTCAGACAGCCTTTGATAAGGATATTGCTATAAGAATTTTCAGATACAGCTTTGAAAGAGCCTTAAGAATAGAAAACATTAGTTCCAAGCTATAAGCCAAGAACAAGGAGGCAAGGCCGGAGGCCAAAGCCCTAAGCACACAGCTCAGATCCACAGGCCCCATGGTGGTTGCCGCTGGCCATCTGACTTCTATTTTCCTGCTGCCACCTTAATAGCAGCTTGATGCTGAGGATCTGGTTTTCCATCCATATGACGAGTGCTATTAAGGAAATGTATATCAAAGTGACCATCCATACCGTTATTCTTTACCACATCCAAGTTGGAACCAGCACCGTATCCTTGAGACCTATTTTCAACATAAGCATAAGCTGGTTGTGAGTCAATACCTGCATGGGGCATAGCACTCATAGAAGCTGCTAATACTCTGCCTTTAATGTATATATGTATTGGCCTTCTTTCCCAACTAAAACCACCCCATATACTTTTAATGATTTCTGTATCCTCTAAAGTAAGAGCTTCAGTATCTGCATGGTTGGTGCCCATGGTTCTTTTTACTTTAAAAGTTTTACCGGTATAAATATCCTCAACGGTAGCTATTTCCCCTATAGCAAAGACTGAACTAGCGGAGTCCCACCAATCTAAAAGTTCAATTTCTTGCTTAGTCTTAGCATATGTATTTTTCTCAGGTGATGATTTTTCACTTTCCTCATCATTACTAGAATTTTCTACATAGGAGTAAGGATTTATACCACCTCTAGAAAAAGTAGTAGCCTGTTTTGTTGTATCTGTAGCCCTATCAGTTTCAGCTGCTTCTTTAATAGTACTTTCAGTACTTTCTTCCGAAGTCTTTTTTTTATCCTTTGCAGCAAAGGTATTACTGTTTTCTTTTGTTAATGTATCTGTAATAGTAGAATTTGTTGAATTTTTCTCATTTCTTTGAGCATGTCCCATCATTCCTAAAGCAACAGTGGAAGAAAGGATAAATAATGAACTCATGGTAAAGGAAACTATATTACTTATACTTTTTTTCATTTTACACCTTTTTTTTATGCCGACGAAGTTAGTTGACGGGTTCAGGAAAGAGAACCTTACCTTTATGGATTCACCCCAAAATAGAATTCCTCCGTTGTCAAAGAATGACATTAGGCAAATTATAGCTTGTACACATCGTAAATTATATAATGGATGTCCAAGACACTTGTTCATTATAGCAAACTATTTTATATATCCAAGAGGTAATTTGTCCCTATAAGTAAATTTTAAAATAGGTTTTACCCTTGAACATTCGTTCGAATACAATTAAAATATAAGTAATATACTATAGATAGCCATATTTATAGAGTAAAAATCTAGGAGGAGTTAATGGTGAATTTTTATAATGATAGGATTATATTTCATGTGGATGTTAATTCTGCCTTCTTATCTTGGAGTGCGGTAGATGCAATTCAGCATGGTAGCTCCTTGGATATAAGGGAAATACCTTCTGCAGTAGCTGGAGATATAGAAAATCGTCATGGTATAATTCTAGCAAAATCAACTCCTGCCAAAAAATATAAAATACAAACAGGAGAACCTATATATACAGCAAAACAAAAATGTCCTCAGCTTTACTTGGTGCCACCTAATTATGCTTTATATGTACAGTGTAGCGATGCTATGGTAAATATATTAAGGGAATATAGTCCTTTGATAGAGAGATACTCGATAGATGAATGTTTTATGGATATGACAACAGTAATGGATATATATAAGGATCCAGTGGAAACTGCTTTTAAATTAAAGGAAAGGATAAAAAAAGAGCTGGGATTTACAGTGAATATAGGGGTATCAAACAATAAGCTCTTAGCAAAAATGGGATCGGAGCTTGAAAAGCCGGATCGTTTACATACTCTATTTCCAATAGAAATGAAAGAGAAGCTATGGCCCCTACCAGTAAGTGAACTCTTTATGGTAGGAAGAGCAACAGCCCCAAAACTTAATGCTATGAACATATACACTATAGGAGATTTGGCTAATTATAATCTAGATATGCTCAAGAGAAAATTTAAAAGCTATGGTGTAATGATATGGAATTATGCTAATGGTATAGATTCTTCTCCTGTTATAGATAATAAGTCCATAGAAATGAAAAGCATAGGAAATTCTACTACCATTCCCTTTGATGTAGATGATAGGCACACTGCCCACATGGTGATTCTATCCTTAGCGGAAACAGTAGGAATGAGATTGAGACATTCTAAAAACCTTTGCCAACTTGTACATGTATACTATAAAAATAATCTTTTTATGGGTAAGGCAAAGCAGAGGAAGCTAAAATACAAAACAGATTGCACAGATCACATAAACAAGGAAGCTTGCATTCTTTTTGATGAAATATGGGATGGAAGTCCCATAAGGCAATTAGGAATTGCAGTATCCCATCTATCTACAGCTTACATAGATCAAATTTCATTTTTTGATGAAGGTAATATGGAAAAAAAGCAGAGATTAGATAAAACCATAGATGATATAAGAAGGAAATATGGTCTGAATTCTGTGGTGAGATCTATATTTTTAAACTCTGGTTTGAAGCCATTAAATGGAGGTTCCCCCTTAGAAAAGGGAGAGGAAAGAACTACAATATTTTAAGTTTATAACATAGTTTTATAATTTGCCTCTCTTGATATTCTATATTGATATGGTAAAATAAAAACATTATGAAATAATAATTATACTCTACAAGTAATTAGGGAGGAAAAAATGACGGAATTTAAAGCAATAGAGCTGGAGGATAAGGAACTTTTTAATAAGTTTTTTGAAAGATATACATTTAAAACCTATGAATATGCTTTTTCTACGCTATATTTATGGAGAGATATGTGTAAAACCAGCTTGGCAGTAATTAATGATGCTCTTATAATTAGAAAGGAAGAGAGAAATAAAGGCCAATATTTTATGGCACCAATAAAGGCGGAAAGGCAAAAGTTAAAGGATATTGTGCAAGAGCTTATGGAATATAAAAAAGCAAGCACCAATATGCCTTTTCTTTTTAGAGACATAGAAGAAGAGTTCTTATTGGAGCTAAAAAGCTTATTTGGTGATAAAGTGGAATACGAAGAAGATACTAATAACTTTGATTATATATACAGCACATCAGAACTTATTGAGCTTTCTGGAAAGAAATTTCACGGTAAGAAGAATCACTTTAATAGCTTTGTTAAAAGTTATGATTATGAAATTAAAGATATTAAGGAAGAAAATATAGGAGAGCAATGTATCTTCTTTGCAAGACAGTGGCTAGAAAATAAAGAAGATGCTAATTATCAATTGCAATATGAACTAAAAGTTATAGAAGACATGATTTTAAATTTTCATAAGCTTGATCTTGAAGGTATGGCGGTAAAGGTTAATAATGAAATTGTAGCCTTCACTCTAGGAGAAAAATTAAATGAAGATATGGCAGTAATACATATTGAGAAAGGAAACAATGATTATAAAGGGGTTTATGCCTTCATAAATAAGATGTTTTTAACTAATTATTTTAGCGATGTAACTACTGTTAACCGACAGGAGGACTTAGGTGTAGAGGGATTGAGAAAAGCAAAGGAGTCTTATAATCCTATTAGATTAGAGAAAAAATATAATGTTAATATTAATATATAAAGTCGAGGGAGAACAAGATGAGAAAGTTACTTCAAGGTAAAAATGTTAAAATAACAGCCTTAAGAGAAGGAGAAGAAAAACTTCTAGAACAGTGGTTTGATGACCTTGAATTTATGAGATATTATGATGTGGAAGCAGCTATCCCAAAGGGCCAAAGAGGGGTAGAAGATACCAAGGACTACTACAATAACAGTAATGAAAGGCTTATTATGGCTATTAGGCTAACAGAGGGAGATAGGTTAATAGGGGTATGTGGCTTTGACAACATTATTTGGACAAATGCCACTGCATTTTTATTCATAGGTATAGGAGATAAGGAATTTAGGAATAAAGGATTGGGAAAGGAAGCCTTAAATCTTCTACTAGATTATGCATTTAATGAAATGAATTTTTATAAGGTCCAACTGCACGTAATTGAATATAACAGGCCAGCTATAAAGCTATATGAAAGTGTAGGCTTTATAAGAGAAGGATTGTATAGAGAGTATGTTTATAGGGATGGAACAAGATATCATATGTTTTTATATGGAATGTTTAAAAATGAATGGGAAAGAGATGATTAATTATACACAATTTTGCATAAGTTTTTAATTCCATAAGTAAATTTTTTGTGATAAAATAATATTATACATTTTTTTGGGGACAAATAATTTGGGGGGATATGAATTGGATGTTAACACTTATCTTGACAAAATAGATAACCTTGCGAATTTATCAAAGGAAAATAGTTTCATAGAACAGGAATACTATAATATATATGATGTAAAAAGAGGACTTAGAAATAACAATGGAACTGGAGTTTTAGTAGGGCTAACTAAGATTGGAGAAGTATGTGGTTATGTTGTTGAGGATGGGAAGAAGATTCCTGTAGATGGTAAACTTTATTATAGGGGGATAGATGTAAAGGAAATTGTAGATGGTTTCCAAAAAGATCACCGATTTGGTTTTGAAGAGGTATGCTTCTTACTTTTGTTTGGAGTACTTCCCAGCAGCCAAGACTTACAAGAATTTAAAGAACTAATATCTGAAGTGAGAAAATTGCCCTATGGCTTTGTTGAGGATATGATTTTAAAGGCTCCAAGTAAGGATATTATGAATAAATTAATGAGAAGTATTCTAGTATCCTATTCCTATGATAAAAATCCAGATGATACTAGCGTAAAAAATGTTTTGAGACAAAGTATTGAGCTTACAGCCAGGGTTCCTAGTATGTTAGCCTATGGATACCAGGCTAAATCTCATTACTATGACTATAATAGTTTATACATTCATGCACCACAGCCAGAATTAAGTATTGCAGAAAATATTTTATATATGATACGACCAGATAATGCATATACTGCAAAGGAAGCAGAGCTCTTAGACTTGGCTATGGTTCTACACGCAGAACATGGTGGAGGTAACAATTCAGCCTTTGCAACCCATGTTGTTACTTCTACAGGAACAGATACTTATTCTGCTATAGCAGCAGCAGTAGGTTCCTTAAAGGGGCCAAAGCATGGTGGAGCCAACATTAAGGTAATGCAAATGATGGATTATATAAAAGCAAACCTAAAAGATTGGCAAGATACCAATAACATAAGGAACATATTAGAGAAAATACTAAGAAAAGAGGCCTTCGATGGTAGTGGTCTCATATACGGAATGGGACATGCTATTTATACCAAGTCAGACCCAAGAGCACAATTGCTTAGAGAAAAAGCAAAGGAACTTGCTTTAGAAAAAAATCGTATAGAGGAATACAATCTCTATAGAAATATAGAAAAGATATCCATAGATATCTTCCGAGAACAACGAAATCGTGTCATTGCAGCAAATGTAGACTTCTACTCTGGCTTTGTTTATGATATGCTAAACATTCCAAGAGAGCTTTACACTCCAATTTTTGCAGCAGCCAGAATTCCAGGTTGGTGTGCTCACAGAATTGAGCAATTAGTAAGCGAACCTAAAATTATTAGACCGGCTTACAAGAATGTAAGTGCTAAAGCTCAATATGTACCTATGAATAAGAGAAAGAATATTTTTACTAAAGAAAAATAGGTTAAAACAACTTAAAAATTAAGTAGGAAAAATTAATAAGTATAAAGAAATGCTAATAGATCAAAGAAGAAATAGGTCTATTAGCATTTTTTATTTTAAAAAGTAAAAACATTTTTTATAAACCGTAACATATATCACAGAATTTATGGCTATTATGAATTAAAATAAGAACTGTGGTCAAGCTGTTAAGAGCAGAAGCCTTAAAACAGAAGAGATAAAAGACCAATATTAAACACGAACATAATCAATTAAAAATAATAATTAATTACAATATAAGGAGAGATAGAAATATGTGTGGAACAACAAATAATAATGCAAACCCAATGTTTTGCTATCAGTGCGAACAGACTCCAGCAGGTGGATGTACAAAATTTGGTGTATGTGGTAAGAATCCTGATATTGCAAGCTTGCAGGATATAATGATATTAGGACTTAAAGGTGTAGCAGCTTATGCTACTCATGCTAGAGAGCTTGGACTTCATAGTGAGGAAGTAAATGCTATAACCCATGAAGCCTTATATACTACATTAACAAATTCAAACTTCAGTCTTGAAGAAAACATAAATATGGCCTTAAAGGTAGGAACTGCTACTGTTAAAATAATGGAAGTTCTTGATGGAGCTCATACTTCAAGATTTGGTACACCAACACCAGTTAGGGTTTCTCAAGACAAGATTGAAGGACATTCAATATTAGTAACAGGACATAACTTATCAGCTCTTTATGAACTATTAAAGCAGACTGAAGGCAAGGGCATCAATATATATACTCATTCTGAAATGCTTCCTGCCCATGGATATCCAGAATTAAAGAAATTCCCTCATTTAAAGGGGAACGTAGGTAAGGCGTGGTATGATCAAAGAAAGCTTTTTGAAGAATTCCCAGGAGCTATTTTAGGAACAACTAACTGCCTAATGCCAATAACTACAGGACACTATGGAGATAGATTCTGGACTTATGGAACTGCTGGACTTGAAGGTGTTCCAAAGATTAAAAATAATGACTTCTCCCCAATAATAAATAGAGCCTTAGAATTACCGGCTGTAAATATTGAATCTGATAAGACAGTAGTAACAGGGTACCATCATAGCACAGTTTTAAATATTGCTCCTGAAATTATAGAAGCAGTTAAAGAAGGTAAGATTAAGAGATTTTTCGTTATCGCTGGTTGTGATGCGCCAACTAAGGGAAGAGATTACTACAGAGAACTAGCTACAAGTTTACCAATGGACTGTGTACTCTTAACAACTTCCTGTGGTAAGTTCAGATTCAACGATGTAGATTATGGAACAGTGCCAGGAACTGATATTCCAAGATATATTGATCTTGGACAGTGTAATAACTCTGGTTCTGCCGTTAAGATAGCACTAGCCTTGGCAGAAGCTTTCCAATGTTCAGTAAATGAATTACCATTAAGCATAGTATTATCTTGGTTTGAGCAGAAGGCTGTTGCAATTCTTCTTGGATTGTTAAGTCTTGGAGTTACAAACATTCATATAGGACCAAGCGCACCAAAATTCATAAGCCCAGGAGTATTAAAGGTGCTTCAAGATACTTTCAACTTACAATTGATTAGTGGAGATGCAAAGGCTGATTTGGCTAAATTTTTAGGTGAATAATTAAGATACAACACCCATCCTAATGATGGGTGTTTTTTTGCTCTA
>NZ_FMJL01000082.1 GCF_900095445.1 Clostridium sp. N3C | reverse complement strand
AAGGCGCTGAATTTACGGAAAACATTATTAATGGCGTCGAGCGTCCGGTTAAAGCCGCTGAATTGTTCGCGTTTACCTTGCGTGTACGCGCAGGAAACACTGACGTTCTTACTGACGCAGAAGAAAACGTGCGTCAAAAATTACGTGCAGAAGGAGTGATGTAATGTCTAAAGGTAAAAAACGTTCTGGCGCTCGCCCTGGTCGTCCGCAGCCGTTGCGAGGTACTAAAGGCAAGCGTAAAGGCGCTCGTCTTTGGTATGTAGGTGGTCAACAATTTTAATTGCAGGGGCTTCGGCCCCTTACTTGAGGATAAATTATGTCTAATATTCAAACTGGCGCCGAGCGTATGCCGCATGACCTTTCCCATCTTGGCTTCCTTGCTGGTCAGATTGGTCGTCTTATTACCATTTCAACTACTCCGGTTATCGCTGGCGACTCCTTCGAGATGGACGCCGTTGGCGCTCTCCGTCTTTCTCCATTGCGTCGTGGCCTTGCTATTGACTCTACTGTAGACATTTTTACTTTTTATGTCCCTCATCGTCACGTTTATGGTGAACAGTGGATTAAGTTCATGAAGGATGGTGTTAATGCCACTCCTCTCCCGACTGTTAACACTACTGGTTATATTGACCATGCCGCTTTTCTTGGCACGATTAACCCTGATACCAATAAAATCCCTAAGCATTTGTTTCAGGGTTATTTGAATATCTATAACAACTATTTTAAAGCGCCGTGGATGCCTGACCGTACCGAGGCTAACCCTAATGAGCTTAATCAAGATGATGCTCGTTATGGTTTCCGTTGCTGCCATCTCAAAAACATTTGGACTGCTCCGCTTCCTCCTGAGACTGAGCTTTCTCGCCAAATGACGACTTCTACCACATCTATTGACATTATGGGTCTGCAAGCTGCTTATGCTAATTTGCATACTGACCAAGAACGTGATTACTTCATGCAGCGTTACCATGATGTTATTTCTTCATTTGGAGGTAAAACCTCTTATGACGCTGACAACCGTCCTTTACTTGTCATGCGCTCTAATCTCTGGGCATCTGGCTATGATGTTGATGGAACTGACCAAACGTCGTTAGGCCAGTTTTCTGGTCGTGTTCAACAGACCTATAAACATTCTGTGCCGCGTTTCTTTGTTCCTGAGCATGGCACTATGTTTACTCTTGCGCTTGTTCGTTTTCCGCCTACTGCGACTAAAGAGATTCAGTACCTTAACGCTAAAGGTGCTTTGACTTATACCGATATTGCTGGCGACCCTGTTTTGTATGGCAACTTGCCGCCGCGTGAAATTTCTATGAAGGATGTTTTCCGTTCTGGTGATTCGTCTAAGAAGTTTAAGATTGCTGAGGGTCAGTGGTATCGTTATGCGCCTTCGTATGTTTCTCCTGCTTATCACCTTCTTGAAG
The DNA here is from genome assembly GCF_900095445.1 of Clostridium sp. N3C. Taxonomy (GTDB): domain Bacteria; phylum Bacillota; class Clostridia; order Clostridiales; family Clostridiaceae; genus Clostridium_AU. The sequence goes on along the minus strand of NZ_FMJL01000082.1, from coordinate 3,968 downwards.
GCTTCCCATTCATTCAGGAACCGCCTTCTGGTGATTTGCAAGAACGCGTACTTATTCGCCACCATGATTATGACCAGTGTTTCCAGTCCGTTCAGTTGTTGCAGTGGAATAGTCAGGTTAAATTTAATGTGACCGTTTATCGCAATCTGCCGACCACTCGCGATTCAATCATGACTTCGTGATAAAAGATTGAGTGTGAGGTTATAACGCCGAAGCGGTAAAAATTTTAATTTTTGCCGCTGAGGGGTTGACCAAGCGAAGCGCGGTAGGTTTTCTGCTTAGGAGTTTAATCATGTTTCAGACTTTTATTTCTCGCCATAATTCAAACTTTTTTTCTGATAAGCTGGTTCTCACTTCTGTTACTCCAGCTTCTTCGGCACCTGTTTTACAGACACCTAAAGCTACATCGTCAACGTTATATTTTGATAGTTTGACGGTTAATGCTGGTAATGGTGGTTTTCTTCATTGCATTCAGATGGATACATCTGTCAACGCCGCTAATCAGGTTGTTTCTGTTGGTGCTGATATTGCTTTTGATGCCGACCCTAAATTTTTTGCCTGTTTGGTTCGCTTTGAGTCTTCTTCGGTTCCGACTACCCTCCCGACTGCCTATGATGTTTATCCTTTGGATGGTCGCCATGATGGTGGTTATTATACCGTCAAGGACTGTGTGACTATTGACGTCCTTCCCCGTACGCCGGGCAATAATGTTTATGTTGGTTTCATGGTTTGGTCTAACTTTACCGCTACTAAATGCCGCGGATTGGTTTCGCTGAATCAGGTTATTAAAGAGATTATTTGTCTCCAGCCACTTAAGTGAGGTGATTTATGTTTGGTGCTATTGCTGGCGGTATTGCTTCTGCTCTTGCTGGTGGCGCCATGTCTAAATTGTTTGGAGGCGGTCAAAAAGCCGCCTCCGGTGGCATTCAAGGTGATGTGCTTGCTACCGATAACAATACTGTAGGCATGGGTGATGCTGGTATTAAATCTGCCATTCAAGGCTCTAATGTTCCTAACCCTGATGAGGCCGTCCCTAGTTTTGTTTCTGGTGCTATGGCTAAAGCTGGTAAAGGACTTCTTGAAGGTACGTTGCAGGCTGGCACTTCTGCCGTTTCTGATAAGTTGCTTGATTTGGTTGGACTTGGTGGCAAGTCTGCCGCTGATAAAGGAAAGGATACTCGTGATTATCTTGCTGCTGCATTTCCTGAGCTTAATGCTTGGGAGCGTGCTGGTGCTGATGCTTCCTCTGCTGGTATGGTTGACGCCGGATTTGAGAATCAAAAAGAGCTTACTAAAATGCAACTGGACAATCAGAAAGAGATTGCCGAGATGCAAAATGAGACTCAAAAAGAGATTGCTGGCATTCAGTCGGCGACTTCACGCCAGAATACGAAAGACCAGGTATATGCACAAAATGAGATGCTTGCTTATCAACAGAAGGAGTCTACTGCTCGCGTTGCGTCTATTATGGAAAACACCAATCTTTCCAAGCAACAGCAGGTTTCCGAGATTATGCGCCAAATGCTTACTCAAGCTCAAACGGCTGGTCAGTATTTTACCAATGACCAAATCAAAGAAATGACTCGCAAGGTTAGTGCTGAGGTTGACTTAGTTCATCAGCAAACGCAGAATCAGCGGTATGGCTCTTCTCATATTGGCGCTACTGCAAAGGATATTTCTAATGTCGTCACTGATGCTGCTTCTGGTGTGGTTGATATTTTTCATGGTATTGATAAAGCTGTTGCCGATACTTGGAACAATTTCTGGAAAGACGGTAAAGCTGATGGTATTGGCTCTAATTTGTCTAGGAAATAACCGTCAGGATTGACACCCTCCCAATTGTATGTTTTCATGCCTCCAAATCTTGGAGGCTTTTTTATGGTTCGTTCTTATTACCCTTCTGAATGTCACGCTGATTATTTTGACTTTGAGCGTATCGAGGCTCTTAAACCTGCTATTGAGGCTTGTGGCATTTCTACTCTTTCTCAATCCCCAATGCTTGGCTTCCATAAGCAGATGGATAACCGCATCAAGCTCTTGGAAGAGATTCTGTCTTTTCGTATGCAGGGCGTTGAGTTCGATAATGGTGATATGTATGTTGACGGCCATAAGGCTGCTTCTGACGTTCGTGATGAGTTTGTATCTGTTACTGAGAAGTTAATGGATGAATTGGCACAATGCTACAATGTGCTCCCCCAACTTGATATTAATAACACTATAGACCACCGCCCCGAAGGGGACGAAAAATGGTTTTTAGAGAACGAGAAGACGGTTACGCAGTTTTGCCGCAAGCTGGCTGCTGAACGCCCTCTTAAGGATATTCGCGATGAGTATAATTACCCCAAAAAGAAAGGTATTAAGGATGAGTGTTCAAGATTGCTGGAGGCCTCCACTATGAAATCGCGTAGAGGCTTTGCTATTCAGCGTTTGATGAATGCAATGCGACAGGCTCATGCTGATGGTTGGTTTATCGTTTTTGACACTCTCACGTTGGCTGACGACCGATTAGAGGCGTTTTATGATAATCCCAATGCTTTGCGTGACTATTTTCGTGATATTGGTCGTATGGTTCTTGCTGCCGAGGGTCGCAAGGCTAATGATTCACACGCCGACTGCTATCAGTATTTTTGTGTGCCTGAGTATGGTACAGCTAATGGCCGTCTTCATTTCCATGCGGTGCACTTTATGCGGACACTTCCTACAGGTAGCGTTGACCCTAATTTTGGTCGTCGGGTACGCAATCGCCGCCAGTTAAATAGCTTGCAAAATACGTGGCCTTATGGTTACAGTATGCCCATCGCAGTTCGCTACACGCAGGACGCTTTTTCACGTTCTGGTTGGTTGTGGCCTGTTGATGCTAAAGGTGAGCCGCTTAAAGCTACCAGTTATATGGCTGTTGGTTTCTATGTGGCTAAATACGTTAACAAAAAGTCAGATATGGACCTTGCTGCTAAAGGTCTAGGAGCTAAAGAATGGAACAACTCACTAAAAACCAAGCTGTCGCTACTTCCCAAGAAGCTGTTCAGAATCAGAATGAGCCGCAACTTCGGGATGAAAATGCTCACAATGACAAATCTGTCCACGGAGTGCTTAATCCAACTTACCAAGCTGGGTTACGACGCGACGCCGTTCAACCAGATATTGAAGCAGAACGCAAAAAGAGAGATGAGATTGAGGCTGGGAAAAGTTACTGTAGCCGACGTTTTGGCGGCGCAACCTGTGACGACAAATCTGCTCAAATTTATGCGCGCTTCGATAAAAATGATTGGCGTATCCAACCTGCAGAGTTTTATCGCTTCCATGACGCAGAAGTTAACACTTTCGGATATTTCTGATGAGTCGAAAAATTATCTTGATAAAGCAGGAATTACTACTGCTTGTTTACGAATTAAATCGAAGTGGACTGCTGGCGGAAAATGAGAAAATTCGACCTATCCTTGCGCAGCTCGAGAAGCTCTTACTTTGCGACCTTTCGCCATCAACTAACGATTCTGTCAAAAACTGACGCGTTGGATGAGGAGAAGTGGCTTAATATGCTTGGCACGTTCGTCAAGGACTGGTTTAGATATGAGTCACATTTTGTTCATGGTAGAGATTCTCTTGTTGACATTTTAAAAGAGCGTGGATTACTATCTGAGTCCGATGCTGTTCAACCACTAATAGGTAAGAAATCATGAGTCAAGTTACTGAACAATCCGTACGTTTCCAGACCGCTTTGGCCTCTATTAAGCTCATTCAGGCTTCTGCCGTTTTGGATTTAACCGAAGATGATTTCGATTTTCTGACGAGTAACAAAGTTTGGATTGCTACTGACCGCTCTCGTGCTCGTCGCTGCGTTGAGGCTTGCGTTTATGGTACGCTGGACTTTGTAGGATACCCTCGCTTTCCTGCTCCTGTTGAGTTTATTGCTGCCGTCATTGCTTATTATGTTCATCCCGTCAACATTCAAACGGCCTGTCTCATCATGG
>NZ_FMJL01000066.1 GCF_900095445.1 Clostridium sp. N3C | reverse complement strand
ATTTCACTTACTGTTATCATGCAGCTCATTTAGGTTACCACGGATAAACAGTATTGTCAACATCATTTTTCTTGGTGAATTTTAATTTTTATTAATTTCTTTATTAAAAATTTTACCGCAATCAATGACGCTTTATTATAGTATCACGATGCTTTTTTAATGTCAACAATTTTTTTATATTTTTTATAAAATTAATTTATAATCCTTGTATTTATTATCCACACTTTATAGTTTTTTATTCATCAATAATGATATTAATCTAATATCTTCTATTCTAAATATAAAAACATCTAGTCCTATTAGGCTAGATGTTTTACTGGTGTCACCTAAATGGCAACTTATATTTATATAGTAAATAAAATACTTATCTTATGGTTATGAAATTCAAAATTATGATTCATTATTGAATTCCAACTTAAATTATTTTTTCTCCTTATCTAATTCCTTATAAGATAATATATAATTTATTCCTGTTACAACTATACCGCCACCAATGAAATTACCTACACCGGATACAGCTAAATTATAAAAGATATCCAAACCTCCTATATTTGCGCCAGTAAATAGTCCGATAAATAAGTAATACATATTAGCAACAACGTGCTCGGTTCCACTGAGAACAAATACAACAATTGCCAACCATAAAGCAGCAATCTTAGCTAATTCCTCTTTGCAGCTGTAAGCTAGGCATACACCGGTACAAACTATAATATTACATAGAATAGAGCTAGTAAACAGCTCACCAATTGGCATATTTACCTTATGTACAGCTTTCTCGATTACCAAATCTGTTACTGCTTGTCCAAAAATACCTGATGTTTTAGTTAAAAATGCTACAAAGATTGCTCCAAGCAAATTAGAAAAAATAATTAAAAATAAAATTTTTACTATTTTTCTAATTTTAGTGCGTCCTGAATAAACAGAAAGCATAACCATACAGTCACTAGTAAATAACTCTGCCTGCATCAATATGATGGCAATGATTCCTATAGGAAAAACCAATGCCCCTAGAAAATTGCCAAGTCCTGGACTTGTAACAGTTGCTGCTACTTTAAGACTTCCTATTGCACCGATAGAAATATAAATTCCTGCAAGAATTCCTTGAAAAAGTAAGACAATTGCCTTTTTATTAGCCTTATTCTTACTTTGATTCAATATATACTCCGCTAATGCTTTAGGTCCTGAATGAGTGTTCATAAATATATCCATCCTTACTAATATTCTTTTGAGATTTAACAAATTATACATAATAATCAACACTAGAAGATATAATAACATATTTATCCTTATGATGTAAATACTTTTACTTATCGCTAATATTAACTAAGTTATATTATTAATCCATTTTCTTGATTTCAATCGCATTAATGCTAAAATAAATTTAACTACTTCCTCTAAAATAGCTAAAGCATATACCAGATGCACAGGAAGCTTAAAGAAAAAGGCACCCAAAATAGTTAGAGGAACTCCTATAAACCACATAGTAAAACCTTCTATTATCAATGCACTTCTTGCATCTCCTGCTCCGCGAAGAATACCAACAATCATAATCATTCCTAAAAAGCGAACTAGAAATATTAGTGAGATTATATAGAGCATAATTAAAGTACTTCTCCTTACTTCATTAGAAACATTAAATAGTTCTATTATAAGAGGAGCTGTTAATGCTAAAATAACTCCTAAAAGTATACTTACATACAAGGAAATGATCATAAATTTTTTAGCATAACTAATAGTTTGATCTTCTTTTCCTTCCCCTATGCTATTTCCAATCATCACTACAGACGCGCTAGCCATTCCAAAAGTAACTACCATAAACATATTATTTACAGTATTGCATATTTGAATAGCAGCCGTAGCCCCTGTGCCCATATGTCCATATACAAAAGAATAAATAAGACTAGCCAAGGCCCATAGTACATCATTTAACAACACAGGAATAATGATTTTATATGACTTTTTTAAAAATTCAAAACTTAAATCTTTTAATTCACTAAACTTTGCCGCCAATACCCCATTATCTTTATACACCAAAACGACAAGTGTTACGGCTTCTACAACCCTAGATATTAATGTTGCTATTGCAGCCCCTTCAACTCCTAAGGCAGGAAACCCTAACTTTCCGAAAATTAGAATATAATTAAATACTACATTGCAAATAAGAGCTGCTATATTAACTATTAGAGGTGTAACAGTATTTCCAATAGAACGTAGAGAATAACTGTACACAAAGGTTATAGCGGTAAAAATATAGCTAAATAAGACTATAAACAAGTATTTTCCACCTAAATCTTTAACTATAGGTTCCTTATTAAATAAAGAAATTATTTTTCCTGGATTAATAAATCCTACTGCCATAAAAACTATAGAAATTAATAAAACGGATACTAGTCCTAAACCAAGAATTCTCTTAATGTTGTCAAAATCTTTCTTCCCCCAGTACTGAGCAATGAAAACACTACATCCTCCACATAAGCCAATAAGTATCATACTAAAAAAGAAAAAATACTGATTAGCTATTCCAACAGCAGCTATTTCAATTTCTCCTAATTTTCCCACCATAATAGTATCTGCCATATTAAGTGTAGATGCAACCAAATTTTGAAGCATAATTGGTAAAGCTATTTTAAGCATATTGCTCAAAAATTCCTTATCAACTTTTGAATATAATCTAAGAGTTTTATTCATTTTCCACCTCCAAAAGCCTATTATAGCAAATTAAATGAAAAAGAGAAAGCCAAGGAGGATAGTGACTTCCCTTGGCATCCAATATCAATTCTATGTATCCTTATATAAAAGATATTCCATTACTTTTGAACCTCTAATTATCCAAGGCCACCTATCAAAATTACTTTTCTACATATTCTTTTCTATTTCTTCTAGCAAAGTTAATCAAAGCATTTAACAGCCCTTTTCCTTTCCATAATCATCTAATTTTCTCTCATCAACCTCCGGTCCAACTTCACATAAAAAGTATTCTAACTAGTATTATTCCCAAAGATAACTTGTCATTGTTAATGAGCCAAGCTCACAGGATTTATTGAAAACACTAACCCTATCTTCTTCCTCTACAGCTCCAAGCACATATAACAAAGGATAAAAATGATCCGGCGTAGGAACTGCATGCTTTGCAGAAATACATTTTTGATTATATTCCAAAATGTTATCATAATTTTTATTAATAATATTCTCATATATGTACTCATCAAATTCATAGGCCCAATCAAAACCCTTACTTCCCATATGCCAATCGACTAATCTTAAATTATGAACTATATTACCTGTACCAAATATCAATGCTCCTTCTTGCCTTAAACCCCTTAATTCCCTACCGATTTTATAGTGAGCTTCTGGAGGAGCGTAGCCATCTACACTAATTTGAAATACAGGTATATCTCTTTCTGGAAACATATGAACTAAAACTGACCAAGTTCCATGATCAATTCCCCAAGAGTTATCATATTCCGTTTCCTTTGAAATTAATTCCTTGCACATCTGTGCAACTTTTGGTGAACCAGGTGAATTGTATGTAATTTCATATAGTTCCTTTGGAAAACCATACATATCATAGATAGTTTTAGGAGATTCTTCATTCATAATCTTAGTACCCTTTGTAAACCAGTGAGCTGATATAGATATTATTACTTTTGGCTTTGGTATCCTTTTAGCTATACTTTCCCAACTTCTTGAATAATCATTATCTTCAATAGCATTCATCGGTGATCCATGACCGATAAAAATAAGTGGCATCTTTCCCATAATTTCTTACCTTCCTTTCTAATAATTATATATCGTTTCTAATAGAATAACCAGTTAAGAACTTATCAAATCATGAATCCTGACATAATAGTTTACCTATTAAGTGTTAATTAAAAATAAAAAAGAGGTTTATTACTGATTTAACTATCAGCATATAAACCTCTACTTTTTATCTAAGTTATAAACTATAATTCTATTTTACCTGGCTATTTTATTAATAAAGTCAATATGGTATCGCTTTTCACCATATCTTTCTTCATGATCAATAATAACACCTTCTGTAAGGTTAATACGAAGAACGATTGAGTTTGGATTATCCTCATCACCAACTTCATCAAACCAGTCAAAGATTTTTTTAAATTTAGCTCTTATTTCTTTATTCTTCTCTTCCTTAACCCAACCTAGATTTTCCGCCTTACCTTGAAAGGTATACCAACCCATTCCAGCTACAGAAACATCATTATTCTTCTCAATTTCTAGCATTTTATTTGTCCTTGCATCTGTAGAAACATAGAAGGCACCATCTTCATAATAGGCGCATACCATACGGGTTGCTGGACGAGGACTACCATCAGGGCTTTTAGATAATGCTATTGTAGAAAGTGCAATAATTTCCTCTTTACCATTACCACAAAGCTCTTCCATAAGTTTCATAGCATTTTCAAATTTACTCATTCACTAAATATCTCCTTTAAAATTTTCTTGTAAAGTACTTGTATTATTTTAAATAATATCCATACTTCACATATATTTTACCATATGTCTTTTACACTTACTATATTAAATCACAGATTACTTCACATATCTTTAAAAAAACACTTTCTCATACCTTTACTTCATATTCCTAAGATATACCTTTTTCATTAACTTTCCTTACTTTTTTGATTTCCTTGAATTCATTTATAATTGTTCTTGCTACTGTACGTCGATAAAAATTAGTATAGTTTTTTCATTCAATGATTTACTATATTTTATATATATTGTTATGAATGATATAATTATACTATACTCAATATAGTAATACATTTAATAAATCTTCATATTAACAAACCACATATTTTTAAAAAAATGAAACTGTGACAAAGATAACCATCGAGAGGGGTAATGTATAAAAAATATTCCAGAAAAGGTAGATATGAAATATAATAAAAAACTACTCATAGTAAGTATATTTTTACGGATAGTATATTTTAACTTTGCTCAAATAATTGAGTACACTATTTTCATAATGCTAAATCAATATAAATTTAATATTTTAATAAAGATAAATACTGAAACAGTAAGTCCTTATTTTGCTATAATTTCACTATTAGATACTATAGGCTCTTTAATTGTATTGGATTTTTTATTTATGAAAGTTATATCAAAGAGAACTAAAAAATAAATAATAAATATATAAATAATTAGAGAATGTAAATTAAATATAAGTTTGAAACAAATAAGCACCCCGCCCAATTACAGCGTAGAGTGCTGATTGCTTATACTATAGATAAACTATAGAATCCACATTCCAACTAACAATTCTACTTTTTATAAAATTCTAAGAATACTTCATTTCCAAAAGATATATCAAGTTTCTTTGAAACAACACAATATATTTCATAAGCAATATGTTTGATTTAGTCTATTTATATATTTATACCCTTCATTTACTGTAATGACAGTTATACTACCGTTATCTACCTTAAACTTATAAAAATATAGCGGTTCATCAAATACCCAACATAAAGCTAAACGAATTACAGAATCATGTGTCACTAATACCGTAGACTTATCTTTCTTACAAAGTTCTTCTAAAAACACACTTACTCTCTTATATACATCTAGCAAAGATTCTCCTTTGGGAATCCTATAATTATAGGTATCCTCTATCCAAAGCTTAGTTTCCTCTGGGTAAACTTTTGATATTTCTTCAAAATTTTTTCCTTCAAATATACCAAAATTAATCTCCCTTATTCTATCATCTTCTTTGCCTTCTAAATCTAAATAATGCATAGTATCTACAGTTCTCCTATAAGGACTATAATAAACCTCTTCATAATCATATCTCTCTAATAATTTCTTAGTTTGTAATATCTCTGCTTTGCCTTTCTCAGTTAAAGGGGTAGAAATTCTACTATATACTTTCCTTACATTATCCTCACTCTCACCATGTCTAATCATAATTATATCCATTCACCCACACCCCAAAATGAAAATAAAGAAATAAGTACACCTAATTCAATTATAGTCCCATATACATCACCAGTTAAACCATCTATTTTTTTATATGATATATTGCTAATAATTTCTGCTAAAATATAGTTAATCACAAGAGGTATCAAATATTTTTTATTAATAGATACTAAAAAAATCAAATAAATAATTGTACTTAATATTATCAACTTTTTAGGATTACTTTTATGAAATAAAGCACCTAACCCATTAACCTGAGCTGATTTCTTATTTGATATAATTATACTTGCTATTAATCTACTATTGGTAAAGGACAGGATCATTGCTAAAGGTACATTATCTATGCTAATTATTAATATATATAAGAACATTAAATGCAAAACTATACTAAGTACTCCAAATGTACCTATTCTGCTATCCTTCATAATTTCCATAGTTTTTTTTCTATCTTTATTCGCTAAAAAACCATCAAAAGTATCTGCCAAACCATCTATATGAAGTCCACCAGTTAAAATTATTGTTATTAAAAGTGTTAGAAATGAAGCCATAAGCTTATTATGTGGTGCAATTAAATAATAAACTATACCACCAAAGCCACCAATAATAGTTCCAACTAATGGCATGAAAAATATGCTATACCTAATGTTTTTCTCATTAAAATCCACAGTAATATTAATAGGTATTCTCGTAAAAAACTGTATTGCTAATATTAATCCTTTAATCATTTTATTTTCACCGGAATTCCACAACATACTAAATAAACTTGATCCGCCAATGCTGCAACGCGCTGGTTTACACGTCCTTGGATGTCTCTAAAAGCTCTAGATATAGAATGACTGGGGACAATAGAATCACCAACTTCATTGGTTACCATGACTAGATTAAAGTCCTTTTCTCTAATTTCATCTATTAATTCTTTTATTTCAAAGAATACCTTGTCTTCAATTAACTTTTGAAGTTGAAAACTTATATTTTCTTCATCTTTGGAAATATCATACATTATATTAGAGGTAAGTATTGTAATACAATCAAGTAAATATTTTTTCTCAGTTCCTATGGCCTTACTCAAGTTATAGTTTCCTTCATATGTACGCCACTGTTTCGACCTAGAATTTTGATGTTGCTTTACCCTTTCTTTCATTTCATCATCTGTGACTTTTGCTGTAGCTATATATACAACATCATTATCATTTTCATATAAACTCTCTGCAAATGCACTTTTACCTGATCTTGCACCACCAGTAATTAATGTTATCATCTTTTGCCTCCTTTATCCTTCTCTTATATCTATTAAATATGAGGTACTCATTGAAACATCATCGTGTGTTCCCATGTTTTCAAATAGATACTCTGCTGTTTCTATGATTTTGAATGTAAGAGGACATCCAGAGCCCTCTCCCAATCTCATTTCTAAATTTAATATTGGTTTCAAACCTAATTCATCAAATACATACTTTGCACCCGGTTCAGCAGATAAATGAGAAGGTATTATATATTCTTTTACATATGGATTAAGCTTAGTAGCACAAAGAGCTGCCACAGAGGATATAAATCCATCTATAACAACAGGCTTTTTATTTTTAGCTGCAGATAAACACAAGCCACACATACCACCTATATCAAATCCCCCAACTTTTGATATAACATCTATAGGGTTATCTTTATTAGGTTTATTAATAGCAATAGCTTTTTTTATAATTTCTTTTTTTAGGGAATGTTGTTCCTCTGTAAGCCCAACTCCCTTTCCACAAATCAAATCTACCTCTAAACTTGATAAGCTTGATAGTACCGCAACTGCAGTAGACGTATTTCCAATTCCCACTTCTCCTGTTCCTAATATATCATATCCTTTAGAAAAAATTTCATCTGCAACTTCAATACCTATTTCTATAGATTTAACAGCCTCTTCATAGGTCATAGCTGGTCCTTTTGTGAAATTCTTAGTGCCATCTGCTATTTTTCTATCTATCACTTGAGGATTGTCCACTTTTCCTTTTATACCTAAATCAACAGTAAGAATATCCGTACCTGTATATTTACCTAGTGTAGCAACTCCTGTTAACCCTTTTTGCATACTTTCTGCTAAGATTTTTGTAAATATTTGTGGTGCAGAGCTTACCCCCTCATCTACAACTCCATTATCACTACACATTACAGCTATGGCTTTTTTATCAAATTTATTAACTATTTTACCAGTCATACCACATATCTTAATAATAATCTCTTCTAATGCTCCTAAACTACCTATTGGCTTAAGTAGTCCATCCCATTTCCTTCTAACTTCTTCTTTTACTTTTTTATCTGATTCAGTTATTTTACTTAGGGTTTCTCTTAATAAATCCAAAATCCAACACCTCCAATAGACTCGTTCCTCTACTCTATCCATTTCTTTAATCTGCTTTATTTTTCAACGATTCTTTCTCAAGTTCTTTAAAGATTTCTACTAATCTAATGTTATTGTCATGATCCTTTATTGCTATTCGTATGAAATTATTGCTTAATCCCCTGAAGGTAGAACATTTTCTTATGATAATACCCCTAGTTAAGAAAAAGTTAAACACGTACTCTTCTTCTATCTCAAGTAATTCGATTAATATATAATTTGTATGTGTAAAGTAAGGTTTAATAATTTTTATCTTTGATAATTCATTTAATAGATATCTTCTTTCCTTTTCAATATATTCCTTTGATTCTTCTATATATTTTTTATCATGAAATATGTAATTTCCAGCTACCTCAGCCAAAGTATTAATGCTCCAAGGAAGCTGAAGTTTTTCTACTTTCATTGCCATCTTTACGGATGCGCATCCATATCCTAGTCGTATACCAGGAAGGGCAAAAAATTTTGTAGCTGCCCTAATAATTGCTAGATTTTCATATTCTGTTTTTCTAAACAATTCTATGCTGTCATAGTCATCTGGACAGAATTCAAAAAAGGCCTCATCTAATACTAAAAATCCTTTTTTCTTTTTTACTATGCTATATATTATTAAAATCTCTTCTTTCTTAATTCTTAGACCTGTTGGATTATTAGGGTTTCCAAGTATGACCGTATCCCCCTCTTGTATAATGTTTGCAAATTTTTTTATGTCTATTGCAAAATCCTCTTTATACGGTATGTAAATAGCTTCTTTATTATGAATCAAAGCTCGTTCTTCGTATTCTAAAAAAGAAGGAATATATATTAATACTCTAGTAGCCAGAAAAATAAAATTGTCTATTAGCTCTACAGCTCCATTACCTAAAACTGTGTTAGCTTCATTACATTTCAAATATTCTGCTACAGATTTTCTAAGTTTTCTATACTTTATATCTGGATAAGTATCTAATTTCTTAAAACTACCCCTTAGTTCTTTTTCTAATCCTTTAGGTATTCCTAATGGGTTTATATTGCTACTATAATCCACCAATTCACCATCATAATACTCTTTATAGGACAGTAAATCTCCACCATGTTTCACCTTGTTACCTCTCTATACTAATTTTATAAAAAATATATAAGCAAAATATATAGTCAGCAAAAATATTTCACTACGGTACATTATTTCTATGGTATTCTTAATATGTTTTTTGTTAATTTCATTTAATTTATCTCCAATGGTAGGCTTTTTTACTAATTCACCATGATAGTAATTATTTCCGCCCAGCCTAATACCCAATAATCCTGCAACTGCAGCTTCTGGATATATTGCATTAGGGCTCTTATGATTTTTTCTATCCCTTATCATGATTTTAAATCCATTCTTTATATTAAATCTGAAAACAGCGCTGATGTTCATAAGTAACCCTGTAATCCTCGCTGGAATATAATTAACTAAACCATCGACTTTAGCAGGAAAATAACCAATATCGATATATTCTTTAGTCATATATCCTAGCATTGAATCCATAGTGTTAATGAACTTATACGCTATTCCACCAGGTAGGCCAAATAGCATAATATAAAATAATGGAGCAATTACACCATCGGATGTATTTTCCGCCACAGTTTCTACAGTAGCTCTAATCACTCCATTTTCTGAAAGCTTTTCCGTATCACGGCCTACTATATTAGATAATCTTTTCCTAGCTTCTTCTATTCCTATATCCAGTGCTTTATATACCTTAATAGCTTCATAGTGCAAAGATCTCGCAGCTATACAACTATATATAAAATAAATATCTACGATATTATAAAGGATTTTATACTGCTTTAGAAATCTAAGTAAAAAAAATGGGCTTAAAAATCCAAGACTTATATTTATTATAACTATAATCAATCCTGATATTTTAAGTGCCAAATTAGATTTACTTAGCTTCCTTGCTAACTTTTCCTCTAAGGTTATTATCTTACCCATAAGCTTAACTATATGAGGGAAACTATAAGGATCTCCTAATATAAAGTCAAGAAGTACGGCAGCTACTATATTTAATAACATTTATTATCAACCCTCTATTCCGTGGTTTTCTTAATGATATCATATATATAATCTATGTCTAAATGTTTTCTTAGTAATTCAGATAATTTATCTAGTTCTTTATTGATTTCTTCTGGTGTCTGAGGCTCTATATTACATTTCTTTTCATAATCTATCAAACTATCCTCATCAACTAATTCTAAGTGAACATATGGTATAACCCCAATTACCGGTATATTCAATATATCTTCAATCTTTTTAATACCGGGTTCTAGAATAGATTTATCTCCTCTAAATTTATTAACGATTAGCCCTTTTATCCTGGCTCTTTCGTGAGGTTCAAGTAGCATTACAGTACCATATAAGGAGGCAAAAACTCCTCTATCAATATCTGCAATTAGAAGAACAGGAGCACCAGCCATTTCTGCCATCCCCATATTTACAATATCATTCTCTTTTAGATTTATCTCTGCCGAACTGCCTGCCCCTTCTATAACTACAATGTCACTTTGACTTTTTATTTCATTGTATGTATCCAATATCATAGGTTTAAGACTACTTCTATATTTGTAGTATTCTATTGCTTCCTTTTCTCCTTTTTCTTGGCCCTTTATCACTACTGTAGAGCCTTTATCAGACTTTGGAATCAATAATATAGGATTCATATTTACTTCTGGTTCTATCCCTGCGGCCATTGCCTGTAAAGCTTACGCAGTACTTATTTTACGTCCATCTTTTGTAGTGTAATATCTTGAAGACATATTTTGTGATTTGAAAGGATATACTCTAAATCCATCTTCCCTAAATATTTTGCATAAACCTGTACACATCAAACTTTTTCCCGCTGAGGATGTGGTTCCTTGAACCACTATATTTGCCATTTCTTCTCTCCTAATTGAAACATATTATTTACTTATAATTTCTACTTTTAAATTCAATCTCATCAATGTCATCTAACTGATTAAGCTTAAGAGCTAAATTAAAGAAATAGCCAGATAGCAAATTGGTAAAGTCAAATAAAATATCCGGAACTTCATTACCTAACTCTCGATATCTATACAATAATCTTACGAGAGCCTTGCATTTTGATCTTAATACATGAGTATGTCCTGCACTCTCACAACCTACTGGCAATACAAACTTATTACATCTATCTTTTACTTCTTCCCTTAACCTATTAGTACACTTTTCTAGAAATTTAAGTTCATCTTCTGTAACTGATACAAAGGTTCTGAGGGACGGATTGATATGATAACATTTTTCACATATATTTAGTAATTCTTCTTTAATGTGATCCTCTTTGACTATAGAACGAAGCAAGCCTATATGACTGGCTATTTCATCTGTATATATCTCAAAATCACATTTTAAGTCATTTAATGGATCACTCAAAAATGGATATGCTTCATATCTACTTTTATATATTTTATCTTTCATTTTCTCACCTTTTTATTTAAATTATTAAAAATTACATTACTCTTTTCCACTTTTTTAAACATTCAATCATATATCCTGCTACATCCATTTCATAAACCTCATTTAATAAATTACTATTAATTATCTCTTCAGGTTTACCAAATATCATTGCACCATCTTTCCCTAATACTAATAAATAATCGGCTAATTCCAAAGCATGATTTATGTCATGAAAAACGCCAATTACTGAATGCTTATGATCTTTTGACCACTTTTTTAAATAATGAATTAATTCCCTCTGACTTTTTAAATCCAAATGATTTGTAGGCTCATCTAATAAAATGATATTAGTTTCTTGAGCCAATGCCCTTGCTAAAAAAACCCTTTGTATTTGCCCACCCGATAATGTATTAATTTGCTTATCTTGCTCATCTAGCATGCCAACGGTTTCTAGACATTTTCGGACATAGGCTTTATCCTTCTCAGAAGGTTCTTTTAATAAATTGTCTTTCATATACAAGTATCGGCCCAATAATACAGTTTCAAATACAGTGTATGAGAAGTATATAGTAGATAATTGGCTCATAACTGCAATTTCCTTAGCAATCTCATGTCTTTTCATAGCCTTTACACTTTTTCCATCAATCAATACATCTCCTTGACTTGGAATTATACCGGCGATGGCTTTTAATAAGGTAGTTTTTCCACATCCATTAGGTCCTAAAATACATAAGTTTACTCCTGCATCTAATTTCAAGGACACATTTTTTACTATATCAATCCCATTATATCCAGCAGATAAATTTTTAAGTTCTATCATTTTATCTGACCTTTCTTTTTACAAAATACACATATGCAAAAAATGGTGCACCAATTAAGGCTGTTACAGCTCCTACAGGCAGCTCTGAGTTTGAAATTACAATTCGTGCTACCAAATCACATACCACCATAAAGGTTCCACCAAAAAGCATAGACATTGGAACCACCAGTTTATGAGCAGAACCAAATATTTTTCTTACCACATGGGGAGCTATTAAATCAATAAATCCTATCACTCCCGTAAAAGCTACTGCACTTCCAGTTAATGATGCTGATAATATAAGCAAAATCCATTTTACCTTTTTTACTTCTATTCCTATAGATAATGCTTGTTCCTCTCCAAAAGTCATAATATCCAGTTCTTTTGTATATCTTATTAAAATCAGGTAGCAGATAGGAAAAATTATAGCTAAAACCCTTACATCTGCCCATGACTTTAAAGAAAAGCTACCCATTTGCCAAGCTATAAGTCTTTGTAAATTTTCTCCTGATAATGCTGTTATTAATGTAGTTATAGCATTTATGAATAATGAAAAAACCATACCAACTAATATTATTGTAGTGTTTTCCATATTCTTATCAATTTTGGCAGTGAAACTTATTACAAGATATACTGTAAGGAGCCCAGATAATAAACCAATAAAGGGAAGAGTAAATCTTCCCAACAGATATATGGTAAATCCTGTTACAATTACCAATCCTGCTCCTACAGAAGCACCAGATGATACCCCCAAGGTATAGGATGATGCTAATGGGTTTTTAAGAATAGACTGCATAACAGAGCCACTTACAGCAAGAGCCCCGCCAACTAAAAAAGCTACCAGGACTCTTGGTAATCTAATATCCCAAATTATTGATATTAAACTATCTTTTATGTCTATTGTAATTGGTTGATGAAAAATCTTGCTATAGATAATAGCCAATATATTTAAAGGCTCAATATATACACTGCCAATACCTACTGCTATAACTAATATAAATATACTTATGATAATTGAAAATATAATTTTTATTCTATTCTTCATAGCCTTTAATATTTATCAGGATAAACAACCTTGGCCATCTGTTCTAAAGCTTTAACAATATTATGGTTTGGAAGAGAGCTTGACATATTATCTATATAATATACATCATTGTTTTTAACGGCCTTTATATTTTTCCAGCTAGCACGGGATTTTATCTCATCTACAGGCTCTGGAATATAATTAACATTAGTGAGTATAACATCTGGGTCAGCAGCTACTACTGCCTCTTCAGATACAGAAATCCATCCTTCTTCCTTTGCCAGTACATTTTTAGCACCAATTATTTCTATCATTTCATTTAAAAAAACACCTTGACCAAAACTATATATGCCTGGTGCAGCAGCTATTTCAAAATATACTGTTTTTTTATCTTTAATAGTTTTTCCTATTTCTTCAATCTTAGCTATTTTCTCTTTAGTTCTATCTACTAATTTTTGTCCTTTTTCCTTTTCTCTTAACACCTTAGCAATAAACATAATATCGCTATAAATTCCTTCTATGCTATTGCTAGTGGGTATGTATGCTAGTGTAATTCCAGCTGATTTCAACTGTTGTGCTGGATCAGTTCCTCCAGTAGAGGTTATTGTAGAAGCTAAAACTATATCTGGCTGCAATGCTATAATCTTTTCCACATCCGGTGTCATCATATCTACATATTCAACACCTTCAGGTAAACCTGATAAATCTTTTGAATTTGCATCAACCAAAGCAATCTTATCACCAAATCCTAATTCTACTAAAACCTCAGTTATAGATGGTGCCAAAGATATTATTTTATCAACTTTCTCTGGAATAGTAATTTCCTTACCGGATGGATCTACTATAGTTGTAGCCTCTTTAGTAGTTTCGGGGTTTTTTACATTTGACTTTTCCTGTACTGAACATCCCACCGAAAACACAAGTAACATAATTAACGCAATAGTACATGAGAATAAACTTTTGAATTTTTTCATTTTAATCCCTCCCTTTTATTTTTTGAATACTTCATATACAATGGGCGTTCTTTTATTGATAGGAGCACTTTTCCTATACAAT
>NZ_FMJL01000017.1 GCF_900095445.1 Clostridium sp. N3C | reverse complement strand
GTGATAATAAAGTAAGTTCTGTAATAATAAAGTTGGCTCTATGGAAATAATGTTATTCCCGAAATTAAATCTTCACGTTGTCGAAGGCATTTAGGGTACGTTACGGAAACGGGAATTTTGAATTGTGTAACTAATAAAACCAAGGGCATTTGGAGTATATTAAAGGTTTTACCCATATTTCTTGATACAAGAATAAGAATAGAATATGTAAAATTCAAGGGAAGTGTGGCTAAAGGAAAAGAAATCAGAGCATTATTAACTTTTTATAAGAACTTGGCATGTTTTTTCTGTTTCTAAAAAGATATGGTAAAGGAATTTAGAAACAGAAAAGGTCCTTTTATGAAGGATAAAGTTGTATTAAAATGAAAATGAAGCGGTTATTCTTAAGTGGATTTTTTAATTAATAGATTTGGAGAGGAGGCTTATATGAATTATACAAGTCTTGAATCAAAAATAAAAAACTTAATTGATAGAAAATCAGAAGGGGAATATTGGGATTTTAAACAAGAATGGCATAAAGATAATGAAAGATTATTACATGATATCCTTTGTTTTGCAAATACGGTACATGATAAGGACAGTTATTTAATAATTGGCGTATCAGATACAGGTGAAATAGTTGGTGTAGGTGAGGAAAACAGAAGAAAACAAGTCGATATACTTGACTTGCTCTCAAATACAGTTTTTGCTGGTGATAATATTCCTGAAGTTCGTTTGGATACAATAGAAATTGAAGGAAAAGAGATTGATATCTTAACTATATTTAACTCTTATACCGTACCTTACTACCTAAAGGCCAAGTGCAAAAGATATAATAATATTAGAGAGGGTTACATATATACAAGAGTCGGGGATAGAAATACTCCAATAAACCAAAATGCAAGTATACAACAAATAGAAATGCTTTGGAAGAAAAGATTTGGATTAACACAACCTCCATTAGTACAGATAGCCAATAGATTGGAGAATAAATTAGAATGGGCACAGAATGAAGATGCTTACTATAATATCTATAAACCTGAATTTAAGTTAGAAGCAGAATATGATGAAGATGATAGGAATATAGGTGAATTCTATGTATATTCTCAAACTAATTCACGATTCATGTATAAAAATCTAAAGATAATGTGTAGTGAAACTGTATTAAAAGAGTTTCAATTAGTTGTGCTGGATAGTGGGAGGTATGAAACGCCTATACCCAGATGGGGGTTTGCAGGCTATGATGAATGGAGACATAACCATAAATTCACATATAAATATTTTTTAAAGGATAGTATTGATTATAAGTTACAGCAGTTTCTATTTGATACAGAGAATGAAGAAGAAGTATATGCAAAGCGAAGATTTGATGAGGTCGTTTTATACTATGAAAATGAGGAAGAGAAAATAGCATTCGAATTTTATGTTGAAAATAAACAAAGCCTAATTGAATCATATATAGTCGAAGCCGATAAAAAATTTTATGAAATTAATACTAATAACGAACTGGAAGCCAAGGAATGTAAGCGAAGGCTGTCAACGGGTTTGGCGTTAAATAGAGCATTACAAGAGTTTAGAGCATTATATAAATAAAGTATTATTTATTGATAGAGTCTTCTATGATAACTGAGGGGAACTGTATTTGGAACAATTGTAAATAAAGGGTTATAGATAAATATGAATTTGTTGAGAATAAATTGTACAAATTTTTCATGTAAGGAGGATATGTTATGATTGGTTTGCTTAATCTTGGTAGCCTAGTGCTTGGAGTAATTGCCTGGATACTTCCTGTTGTCAATCTTATGCGATATAAGAATCAGGGCAACAGAAATTGGGCTTTTCTTTCTATTATGAGCATCAGCGCTTGTGCTATTTCACTATGTTTACAGATTCTTTATGGCTACCATCTAGTAAAGATTGAGGACTGGTCTGCTCTTATGGACACTACTGGTGCTGCGGCGTTTGCCGCTATTATTCTTCTCACTGTTACTATCATATTAAATGCAATTACTCTGATTGCATATCGAGACAAAACGTCAAAGTAGGAGGATAGGGTGTTTTTGTTTGCATATAACTTGAAATGAAAAGAAGAACAAATAGATAGAAAGGGAAATTTATAATGAAACAAAACAAATACGATGATGACACCTTTTTTAATAAATATAGTAATATGGATAGGTCGAAAAATGGTCTTGAAGGTGCGGGGGAGTGGCATGAACTGAAAAATATGCTGCCTGACTTCAAAGATAAAAGGGTTTTGGATTTAGGCTGCGGGTTTGGATGGCATTGTCGCTATGCTGTAGAGAACGGTGCCAGGTCAGTAATTGGAATTGATATTTCACAAAAAATGTTAAGTGAAGCAAAGAGTAAAACAAAGTGTGGAAATATCGAGTATATCTGTATGCCAATAGAAGACATAGATTTTCCTGAAGAATCCTTTGATGTTGTTATCAGTTCCCTGGCGCTTCACTATATTAAATCCTTTGAGGATGTTTTAGATAGAGTATATAAATGCCTTTCAAGGGGTGGAGATTTTATATTTTCTGTAGAGCATCCCATTTTTACTGCCCAAGGCCCTCAGGATTGGTATTATGATGATAAGGGCAATATTCTGCATTGGCCAGTTGACCATTATTTCACAGAAGGCATTCGCAATGCTAAATTTCTAGGTGAGGAAGTTATTAAATATCATCGGACACTTACTACATACTTAAACAGTCTCATAAAAATAGGCTTTGAAATAACAGGTGTTGTCGAACCAAAGCCTGCAGAAAATATGCTCAACACAGTACCTGGGATGCGGGATGAACTGCGCCGGCCGATGATGCTGCTTGTGTCAGCAAGAAAGAAGTTATATTAGAACAAAATGAAGGCGGAGGTGGAGTGCTGCGATGGTAGAAAATATTTTGAATCAAATCACCAGAGAATTGGAAGGCATACCAGGCATTATAGGTATAGTTTTAGGAGGCTCAAGAGCAAGAGGTACCAATCATGAAAAGTCCGACATAGATATTGGAATATACTATGATGAAACAGAGGGCTTTGATATCAGAGAATTAGGCAAGGTTGCTGCAAAACTAGATGATGAGCATAGAGAAAATTTAATTACGCAAATAGGTGGGTGGGGTCCTTGGGTAAATGCAGGTGGATGGCTTGTTATTCAAGAATATCATGTAGATTTTATATTACGTGACATAAAAAGGGTGTCTCAGGTTATTGATGATTGTTTGGCAGGAAAAGTATCTGCTCATTACCAAACTGGTCATCCCCATGCATATTTAAATGTAATGTATATGGGCGAAATTTCCGTTTGCAAAATACTTGTTGACCCTAGGGGTAAAATTTCAGAATTAAAATCCAGAACCAAGCCATATCCTCAAACTTTAAAAGATGCAATAGTTCAATATTTTATGTTTGAGGCCTCCTTTTCCTTAATGTTTGCTGAGGATAATGTCGATAAGGATGACATTTATTATGTATGTGGACATTGTTTCAGAAGTATTTCCTGCTTAAATCAAGTTTTATTTGCTTTGAATGAAGAATACTGCATTAATGAGAAAAAAGCGGTCAGGATGATTGATGGCTTTTTTATAAAGCCCAGGGATTATAAAAATAGAATAGATAAGATTATTACATTACTTTCCGCTGATAGAGATACTACAAGAGAAGGGATAAATATGCTTAAGGAACTTATTTCTGAAACAGAAATCCTTCTTGTTAAGTAATAAAATCATTTTGTATAGAACTTATATTACGAACTACAAGCGAGAAATTAAGAAGGAGAAACCTATAATGAAAGCAGAGATTAACCTTATTACAATTTGGACAGACGAAATTGACAGGATGAGAAATTTTTATAATCAAGTCCTTGGATTTAGAATTAAAAATGACCTTGGCAATTATGTTGAATTAGAAAATAATGGAGTAAGATTTGCTATATGTATGAGAAATGTTATGTATTCATATAGTGATGAGTATAGGAAAAAAGTAGTTGGTCAGGCTTTTGAATTGGCTTTTCCATGTGAAAATCCTGATGAAGTAGATGAAGCATTTGAAAAGTTGGTTACGATGGGAGCAACTCCTGTTCATCAACCTCAAAATATGCCCTGGAATCAAAGAACAGCATTATTTGCAGACCCAGATGGCAATATACATGAAATTTTTTCAGAGATTATTTAGGTCAAAACTTTCTATAGAAATATGTATTAAGAGGTTATACATACTTGTGTGGGAGTAATAATTTGGAAAAGCATGAGTTTGGAATAATAGATTCTTTTGAAGAAAACAAATGGTATAGTGACTATGAACCTGAAAAATATAATTGTATTTCTGTTAGTGACGATTTATTTGAAGAATTAATTATAAAGTGTAATGAAGAATTATTGGCAATTAAAACATATTTTCAGGTTACAACCCAGCCAGGTACCGGATTAGATTATTGCGGTGTAACGCTTATTCCTCCAGAATCCCTTAAACAATTTAGAGGGGTTATTATCAAGGCAAATATCCACTATCAATCGCAGGAACTTGAATTGCTTATTGAAAAGGTATCTAGTGCAATTAGTGAAAATAAATACTTAATTCACTATGGAATATAGTATTTTTCATATAAGAATATGCAGATGAAAAGTGGGAGTATCATGTTTGAATATATAAAATTGCAAAGAACAATGTGTTTTGGGACTTGCCCCGTTTATAGTGTAACAGTGGATAATGAGGGCAATGTAAATTATTATGGAGAATTGTTGATAATAACAGATTAAAGGGAACTCAATACTGGTTCCCTGTTCGTTGCTCAGGGTTTGCGAATAATATCAAAATCACAGATAGTGATAGAATGGGTGTTATAGTCAATGAGCCCATCTTTTTTCATCTTATTGAGTTCACGGGAAAGAGAAGTTCTTTGAATACCTAACCTTTCGGCCAATTCCTTTTTTGTCATATTAAGTTTTATTTCTTTACTTTTTTGAGTGTAATACTCATAATTTAAGAATTCAATGATAGATTCCTTTATAGATTTCATGGAGATTGATTTAATTTTGCTTGTCAAGATAGCAGTTTTGTCCGATATGCAAGTTAAGAACTGTATTAAGAAATCCTGGCTAGTCTGACAAAGTTGCAGTACAAAATCTTTATCGATATGTAAAATTTCAGCATCTGATTTTGCCACCACACTCATGGGATAATAAGGATACCTTGAAAACAATAGGTTGCCTCCTATACTGTCTCCGACCTTAAATTCGGTAATAGTTAATACATTTCCCTTTTCATCAATCTTTTGAACAAATACCTGGCCTTTTAAAATAATATCCCAGTAATTGCATTTCTCGCTTTCAAAATGGATAATGCTGCCTTTATTGTATTTAGAGATAATATAATTATGAGTTTTAAAAAGATTAAGCAGTTCTTCAGTAGAAAATCCATCAAATAACTCTGTTAGTCTTAAAATACTTAGATAATTTTTTATATTCATAAATACCACCTTTTTTAAAATTAGGTTGTGTTAAGTAGTATTTGTGTAAAATGCGTCAAATGATTTATTTTCAAGCATTAGAGAGTTATTAAACCTCAGAATTCGTGTACCCCCTAATTTTCATCAAATCCATGCTTGCATCCTCTTAAAAATGCTTTAAAATCTGCTCATAAATTTTTGTCAAGGTCGGGCTGAAAGCCCGTTAATTTCAGCCTTGACAAAAATTCAATTGAGCAGATTAAAATTTTGTCAGAGGATGAAAGTATTTAAATCTTGCGAAGCATTTTTTCATATTTTACTTTACACTATCTAAAATTAGTTACCGTGGTAACTGTATGTCACTGTAATTTATTATAATATGGAGTTAAACATAGTGAAAGGAGAGTTTTTATGGTGGAGAAAAAATATGTATACAGTCTTACTGATGACAAAATAATCGAAAAGATTGTAGATGATGAGAATATTAACCTAAATCATATGGTTCTTGTAAAAGGAACAAGTCTTCCTGAGCACTATTCCAATTCCAATGTTTATATGATAATTGTACGTGGGGAAATGACTTTGCAGTTAAATGAACAGGAACCACATCTTTATACCAAGGGAGATATTATTAATATCCCATATAAAACAAAAATGAATGTCAAAAATCAAGACGAAGAAATATTGGAATTCTTTGTAGTAAAGTCACCCAATCCTAAAAACTACAAGGAGAAGGAGTGATGAGGGGTGGATATTTTTACAGTATCGTTATGGGGAATAACAGGGGCTGCGTTTATCGCATCCCTTGTTAAAGATAAGCAGAAGACATTCAATTCAATGAAAATGGCAAAAGGTATGATGAAAAATATGGTCGGACAGATAATAGGCATTTTACTGCTTATAGGATTGATTTTGACCTTCATACCGCCTGAAGTTATAAAGAGTACTCTAGGAGAATCTAATACATTTATTTCAACCATTGTTTCTGCTTTGGCCGGCAGTATTACATTAATTCCGGCCTTTGTAGCGTTTCCTCTGGTAGGCTCTCTTGTAGATGCAGGTGCGAGTATTATTCCGGCAGTTGCTTTCCTAACTACTCTTACAATGGTCGGACTGGTGACATTTCCATTGGAAAAACAAGAATTTGGTTTGAAATTTGCTGCTATCCGTAATGCTCTTAGTTTTGTGTTTGCACTTATAATAGCACTTACGATGGGAGTGATTATGTAAAATGATTGAAATAATTAAAAAGAACAAACTACTGACAGCAGTATCTCTGGCATATGTTTTTCTATTTATGGCAATGCCCGATAAGGCTTATTTATCTGTCAAAAACAGCATGTATTATATTATAGAAATGCTTGAAATTATGCCTGTGATTTTTATACTTACATCAATTATTGAAGCATGGGTTCCTAAAGAAGTAATCATGAATGGATTTGGGGAGAAAGCAGGAATAAAGGGGGGTATATTCTCGTTCTTATTGGGCAGTTTTTCAGCAGGACCTATTTATGCGGCATTCCCAATTTGCAAAATGCTTTTAAAGAAAGGTGCCAGCATCGCAAATGTAGTCATCATATTAAGTGCATGGGCGGTAATAAAAGTACCCATGCTTGCCAATGAAGCAAAATTCTTAGGACCGAATTTTATGGGGCTAAGATGGATATTGACAGTAATATCCATACTGATAATGTCATATCTAATGACTGTATTTGTAAAAAAAGAAGATATTCCTGTTCAGGAAGAGCGTGACCTTGGCAAAGTAACTGGTATTAATATTAAAGAAAAATATTGTATTGGATGTGGACTGTGTGAAAAATTAATGCCTCATTATTTTAAGGTGGTGGATAAGAAAGCAAAATGGAAAGAGTCTAAACTTAATGAGACACAGATAAATGAATTGAAAGCGATAATAGATAAATGTCCTGTTAAGGCCATAGACTTAAAATGATATTCTTACTGTATACCCAAAAAACTTGTGTCATGAATAAAAAGTATTGTTAAGAATCATGGTGAAAATAGGGTAGAAACCTTATGGGAGCCATGATTTTTGTTTAGCATGAGTAGTTTTAAGGAGAGATGGGATAAGGGTATGAGGGGGAGTTTTGACATGTTTTTTTGGTTACATCAGAGCATATATGTTATATTTATATTAAGATATTTAGATAAATAAAAATTAATGCTTAATGATAATAGAATATTGTTTTACTATTGCAGAATATAGAGAAATGATAAAATAGAAGTGCATAAATACATGTAAAAGGAGCCGTGAGAGTATGAAAATTCTTCAGTTGAAAATAACATTAAAAGACGTAAAGCCTCCTGTCTGGAGAAGGGTATTGGTTAGAGACGATATTACGTTTTATAAACTCCACAGGATAATCCAGCATGCGATGGGATGGTTTGAATCCCACCTTTATGAGTTTAGGCTGGGAGAAATGATTATTGGGGAAAAAGATGATGACTGGGACTTTTACGACAGATATGAAGTTAAAAGTGCAAAAAGAATAAAGTTAAGCAGCATGAACTTTGCACCAAAGGATAAATTCAGATATGTTTACGATTTTGGTGATAATTGGAGACATGACATTGTTGTTGAGAAGGTGCTTGACCCGGAAGAAGGCGTTAAATATCCAGTATGTATCGGTGGTAAAAGAAACTGTCCTCCTGAAGATGTAGGGGGACCGTGGGGATATGAAGATTTCCTTGAAGCAATCCAAGACCCGCAGCATCCAGAGCATGAATCCATGCTTGAATGGGTGGGGGGTTCTTTCGACCCTGAAGAATTCAGCATAGATGAAGTCAATGATATGTTGAAGATGATAAAGTAAAAGCATATATATTTTATCGGACTTTGTATGGAGGAGATAAGGTGATAAAAGAGGGGGAAAAATAATATGTCAGACAACATTAATAAAGTAGTTGTTATTTATAAATCAAAATATGGCAGCGCACAACGCTATGCACAGTGGATTGCAGATGAAGTCAAGGCGGATTTATTTGAAAGGTCTAAAATTACACTAAATGACATACTCAAATATGATACAATTGTTTATGGCGGTTCACTGTATGCTGCTGGTATTTTGGGTATCTCGCTCATAAAAAAGAACTTTGACAAATTAAAAGATAAAAAAGTGATAGTGTTTTCTGTAGGTGCGTCTCCTGCACATCCTGAAGCAATAAACGATGTTATAAACAATAATTTTACCGAAGAAATGAAGGGGAAAGTGCATTTCTTCCACTTGCGGGGTGGCTTCAATTATAAGAAGTTAAATCCAATTGATAAGATTTTAATGTATCTTTTAAAGAAGAAAATTGAGCATAAAAAACCTGATGAACTTACTGACGATGAAAAAGGAATGCTTGCATGCTATAAACATCCTGCTGACTGGACAAATAAAAAATCAATAAATCCGATTATTGAATCAATAAAAAGCAGAATTAAATAACAGTTATATACAACAGAAATGAGAATTATAATAAAAATTGGTATAATAGAGAGGTAATGATAAATGAAAAAATAAATAACTGCTGTTGCTGTAAGGGAAAAGAGTCACTTAATAAAATAGAAAATGACAATACATGTCCTGTGTGTAAAGCATCAGGAGTAAAAGTAAAAAATATTACAGTCAGGCATTTGGTAGTTGATACCCTTGCAGAATTTGTCGGAGATATGGATTATTATATATGCATGAATGAAGAATGTAATATTGTTTATTATAATCCAGAATCAGGCGTTAAGTTTGAAAAGCAGCAAGTGAAAGTGCCTATATGGTTTAAAAAAGATGCCAATCCTAAATACGCCTGTTACTGCAGCAAGGTTACAGAGGAACAGGTAATAGATGCTGTAATAAAACATGGTGCAAAAACAATTAAGGATATTATAGAAATTACAGGAGCGATGAAAAACAGCCAATGTCAAAAAAATAACCCCTTAGGGAAATGCTGTCACAAAATAATTCAGGAGGCTATAGATAAGGGGTTATCCATGAAATAAGATGCAATTCCGTTTTGTACTATATTTTAATACTATATACCGTAAATCGGGGGATTATCATGTTTGAATACATAAAATTGCAAAGAACAATGTGTTTTGGGACTTGTCCTGTCTATAGTGTTATGGTAGATAATGAGGGTAATGTAAATTATAGTGGAGAAATGTTTGTATATAAGAGCGGAGAGCATCATTGGCAGATACCAATGAAAAAAGTAGAACAATTAAATGGCTTGATTGAGGATTTTGGGTTTAAGTCTTTTATATATGAACCAGGGAATGAGTTCATTACCGACCAGTCTTCTTGTATTACCACAATAAAATATTTAGATGGAGAAAGTAAAGAAATTAATCACTATTACGGACATGTTTTGATAGATGATAGCCTGACAGCATTTGAAAATAAGATAGAAAGAATTATAGGCACAAAAAAATATGTAAATCCAACGTTGTACATATACTTTGTTGAAGAAAAGATTTTAAAGCCATCAATAAGATACATGGTTATTTCTGCTACGGAAAAAGAAGCAATATCTCTAGTAGAAAAAGACTGCACTAATCAAGAAGCATTAAAATGGAAAACCAGGAAGATTGGTGTTGCTACAGATGATTATTATGAACCGCTAATACTTATGAGAGAGTTTAAGTACAGTAATGAGAATTTATAGGAAGATATGAAAATCGGGAAAAAATATGATATAATATATAATGATATATAAAAGCCAAGGTGAGCCAACACTTTGACTTTAGTAATGTTTTTAACTAAATAGGGCTATTAGGATTGTTTAAAATGCTTTGGAGATTTAGCGGTATTTCCAAGGCATTTTTTCTTAACAGTAAGTTAAGTCTTATTCATTAAAAAATTTCTTCTAAGTGAATCTTGAGTCCATCAAAAATTTGAGATGTTGCACAATCACTACCTTTGTAAATAGCAGCCTGTTTATACTCATCTTCTTCTAATATATACACTTCAATAGTTTTAAGTTTTGGATTTACTATCCAATATTCTTTTACTCCAAAATCCATATAAATAATGTATTTTTTAATCCTGTCATGGTTTTCATTTGATGGGGAAATTATTTCAATAATTAAAGCGGGTACGCCATAATATGCGTTTTCTTTTAATCCTGCCTTATCACAGATTACCATCAAGTCAGGCTGAACTTTAACATTTACAGATTTTTCTTCGTCTATTAGCCATAAGTCTAAAGGGGAGATAAATGCTTCACAGGGTTTGCTCCTAAAATAATTCCTGAATTCTGCTGCAATATTTAATAAAACCCGTTGGTGTTCTATTGATGGGAATGGAAGATAGATGACTTCGCCATCGAAATATTCAATTCTATTTTCTGTTTTGTCTATCTCTAAAAACTCTTCAAGGCTTACCATTTTCGTTTTAGGAGACATATTTTCACTTCCTTTCCAAGGATATTTTACGATATTCTATAGAGATGATACAAGGGGTTAAAGGATTAAAGGTTAAAGGGATTTGGAATAAGTAAAGACATTTTAATTCTACCAATTAGTAGCAGCCTCAGATTCATTATCTGAGTTAGATTTTAGCACTTTTATGTAACCAAATAACATTTTGATAATTTCAATCAACTTTTTATCAAAAGCATCATATTGTTCCCTATGTATATAGCCATTTTGATAGGCAGTAAGAAGATGATTTCTACATTCTCCTGCACTGCCAAGAGCGCTGTTGGCGTGGAAGAGTTCCCTTTTTACGAATAATTGGGTATTTCCCTCAGCAATATTTGCACCAATACTGCGACTGGCTCTAATTAATTGGTCTGTAAGCCTATATTGTTCATGACTTGGAAATCCTTTAACCAATTCTCCTATCTCCTGCTCCAATGCATTCGCCTTCTGCCAAACCTTAAGCGTCCTAAAATCCTTTATTACTAAACTTTCGCCCATAAAGTTCATCCTTTCAAATTTGATTTTCTACATTATAGAGAAGGATAGGAAGAAGTCAAATTTTGATAGATGAATTTTTGTAAAGAAATCCTTGAAAGGAGAAAGGGTTAAGGGGCTGTGTTAAAGGGCTATATACACATACTTGTTCCTTAATCCAATGAACCTTTTACCTAATATAGGTACAGTAATATCAAGGATTTGGGCAGATTTACTAAATACATAATTATATATGGAAGGGTAAAGTGGAAAGGGGAAAAGGATTTAAGGAAAAGATGATAAAAAACACTTGAAAATGTATTTGATGATTTAATATAAAATAATCGCCCATTAATAAAAAGGTATTTTACTAAATCAGAATCAAATACCTCCGTTACAATAAATTTGTTTGCTTACCTAATTTGATAGGTAAGCATTTTTTTGAGAAAAAACTTGAAATTATAAAAAGTGTTTCGTTAGGATGCTAAAGAACATAAAGGAACCTTGCACTTTAATAAGGGTCTTTTAGAAACAAAATTAGAAAAGGAGTGCTGCATATGGATAACAAAATAATTATTGGAGTTGACCACGGTAACAGATTTATAAAATCTTCAGAAGGTATTTATTCATCAGGATATGTTGAAAGTTCAACTGCTCCAGTTATTACAGAAAATTTACTGTACTATAACGGAAAATATTACTCAATCGGAGGGAAAAGGGTTAAATATCACTACGATAAAACAATAGATGAAACTTTCTTTATCCTCACACTTCCAGCATTGGCTATGAGGCTAAGCAAAGAGGGAATAACAAGTGCAGACGTGATTTTAGGAGTTGGAGTACCATTATCCCACTTTCAATTAAAACAAAAGTTCATAAACTATTTTAAAAGAGATAATATTCATTTTACCTATAACCAGAAGAAATACCAGGTAAATATTAAAGAGGTTATGTGCTTTCCACAGGCTATTTCAGGCTATATGCTTCACTTTGAAAAGTATAGAGGAATTGACTTTTTGAATTTGCTTGATTTTGGCCAAGTTACCGTGGATGCGGTAAAAATACATCAGGGAAAGCCCTTGATTGATTCTGCAATCAGTTTGAACTGGGGAATGTTAAAATTAGTTAAAACAATACAAGAGCAGATAAGAAAGGAAACAGGCATTGAAATTACAGAAGAGCAAATTGAGATGACGATTCAAGGAAAGAAGTCATTATTTTTCAATGATAGAATAGATAAAATTATAGAAACAACGACTATTACTTTTGTCAATGACATGCTTGATGAACTGTGAGAAAACGGATATGAACTTCAGGCAACAATGAATCTGATAATGGGCGGTGGAGCGTGCATCGTGCAAAACACTCTTGACAAGGGGAAACACCAAAACCGAATCGGATATACTGAAATACTGCCCGAAAGTCAAATTGCAAATGCTGTTGGATATGAGAGATTAATAAGAGAAGCCTTAAGAAGAAGGTGAAGATGATGAGCCAAGTAAAGAGAATAAACCTCAGTTTTGATTTGAGAAATGAGAAATTGAGGGAAGCCTATGAAATAATAATATCCAAGCGTTCTGCAAAAACAGCATTTGTTGCAGATGCTGTCCTTGCTTATATAGAGAACAATACACAAATAAATAAGCAATGTATAAAGGATGCTGTAAAAGAAGCGATTCAGGAAATGGGAGGTATAACAGTTAATGAAGCAAATAATGAAGAATCAGCAGGAGGCATCCCTGATGATGTTTTTGATATTATAAGCCAGATATGAGAAAAGGGGTAGGGATAAGGCATTTTGCCTTATTCTGCTCTTTTTATATGCCGTTTACTTAATTCCTGATGTTAAATTTTAGTACACAAAGGAACTGGAAGAATTAGTTAGGAACTAAAAGGAACTATAATTTGAAAAATTAAAGACAAACTTCTTTACAAATAATTCTAGGATATGCTATATTTAAAGTGCATTCTAGGGAATGTAGTTGGCAAACGGGCAAAATAGGGGAAGAGATTGCTTTGTTGCGGTTTCTTTCCCTATTTTGCTTTATATATTTTTGTATAAAGTAATTTTTTTTCCTCAGGAGCATAATAGAAGCGTAAAACCCGATTTTAGAATTGGTTTCCTTATATAGAAAACTGATAAGATAATTATTTAGAATTCATTCTTTTTGCATGAGAAACGGAGCAAATGGATGGGTTTTAATAGGGAAAAGGAGTTAGAAACGGTTTTAAGGGTTAAGGGGTAAAAAAAGTGATTCTAAAATTGAAACAGAGCAGGAGTATGTGGATTATAGGTTAAAGGGAATAGGGGGCTTAGAATAAGAAATTACATAATATAATAGTAACTATTAAAGGTATTGTTTTTTCTTACCCATTAAATCTTATCAAAATCTATATAAAAGACTCTATTAATAACTTAGGTTGTACTATATAATAGTAAACAGACATTCTTGGGGAAATATAGCACAATATTGCATGTATCCTTTTTGAGGTGGAGGTATATGAAAATCAAAAGCAAAACAATTATTATATCAGTATTTTTAATAATACCTTTAATACTGTTTTCATTAAGTTATATAAATTTTCGTAGTCAAAAAATCAATAATGAGCACTTAGAAAGTTTCAAAAATAAACTTATGACAACTATCCAGCAAGAATCATATTTTGATATGAAAAATATAACTCCTTTTGAATGGGACAGAATGTATGTTATACTGTCTTATACCAGCAGAACAGAAATGCAGAAAATAGTAGGAACAAAATGGACTACTGCCGATACATATATTGGTTATCTGATATTTGATAAAACCTGGCTCGGAGAGCATCCACTGGATGATGATATATTTCATAAATTAGTTTTTGTAAAAGATAATAAAGTAGTTTTGGATGTTACTCTCAATAGGGGTGATGCTGATTTTACACAAATTAGTAGTCCTGTTATAAATGATAGCGCTTTATTTATCATTGACAAAACAAGCGGAGGAAATTTTATAAAAGCAAGTAAATAGTGGAGGGTACGGTACTTTAGTAAAAATATGAGCGTGTTTGGAGTGAATAAGGTATGAAAAAAGAAAAATCAACAAAGATGATTACTATATTTACTGTTATATGTGCTTTAGTGGCATTTATCAGTTTATTTTTTAATTCCTTATTGCCATTATATTTATCTTATAAATTCAATATAGATACAAGAGATGCTGGTTCAATAGGAATTATAGGCGGTGCAGATGGACCAACAGCAGTTTATTTGTCAGGTCAGTCTTCTTCGCACTTGTTTACTGCAATCTTTGCATTGCTAACAATATTGGGATTCATATATCTAGTTGTTATCAAATATAAGAAAAATCATAATTAATCCAGAATCAGTTATTTATCAGGAGCAAAGATGTAACAACAGGTTTGTTTGTACAGAAAAGATAATATAACATATTATATAAAAAGGCTTTCCAGTCAAAACTGAAAAGCCATAAGATTATTAATCAGATAACCATTTATCCAGATATTTTATCATCTCACTTACATCTGGATAATGCTGTGAGAACCTTTCAGGTGCCAATTCGGGCACTCTATCTGACAATTTATTCAGCAATTCCTTTAATTCATTCAGTAAATCTATCCCGTCGTTGTAGTTATAATGGTAAACAGTTTCAAGTATGTCAAGGTAATATTCGGCATCCTGATATTCCCTTGAGTCTTTACCAAAGTTCTTGTCTATTGCAGAAAGGATATTCTTAATTTCTTGTTTTAAATTCTTGGCTTTCATATAACCACGTCCTTTCATTTGATTTTAAACAGGATACAGAATTATGGTTTTGAAAGTCAAGTTTTTTTGATTAAAAAATTTTTAAGATTACGGCTCATTAAAAAGGAATACTGACATCGTCATATGCAGGGGTGAAGTTGCCATCATCCAGTACAGCGGTGATAGGGGCTATACCAGTTGAAGACTGGTGACTTTCATTTTTGGGGATGTAATCCCAAACATCAAAATCTTCATTTCTTATTATATTGCCTACAATAGCAGCAATCTGTTTTTTGGAACATTCGTTGTCTATTTTCTTAATTAAATCTAAATTAAATCTCTTTTTCAGATGAAACAGTTGTGCTTTAGAAATGTTGATTAGGTTTTCTCCTGCATTTCTTTCTTCTTGAGCATTGCCTGCGTTAATATTGCCATTTTCTTTTATGGCAGTTTCTGTTTCATCAGTATCCTGCATGTCATGATAATCTTTTGTAGAAAGGTTAAAGAGAATTTTTATTTCTTCTTCTCTAAAGCAACATAATTTTTTTAATACTGCAAGTTGCTGATATGTCATATCCTTTAAATCTATATGCTTAACAATTGCTTCAGCAAAATTAGTCATCTGGTTTATATCTCTTGGGTCAATACACATAATTTCATTTTCAGTGTACAGGCCTGTTTTTAATAGAGTGTTTAAATCTTCATTACTTGCAGGGGTAAAAGAATAGGCTTGTTTTTCCCATAGACTAATTAAAAGCCTTAGCATGTTATCATCACGCAGTTTAACGGAACAATCGGTAATATCTTTTCCTAATTCTTTAAAGGTACTTATAATTCTAATATTCCTGAAACCAAACTGCCAAAGGCGGTAGGCGGCTGCAATGCTTTTGCTTTGTCCAACCTTATGGTCATCATTATCAAAGAATAAGTTAATAACCACATCTTTGCCGCAATATTTATCAATTAAGTATATATGGAAGTCGGTTAAATTTGCCTGCCCTGGAGAAACGGCGTCATATCCCATGCAGGAAAGTTTTATTGCATCTGCAATGCCTTCTGTAATCCATAATGCATTAATGCATTTATTCTTCAGTTCGTAAAGGTTAAAAAGGAAGTTTCCAGGTTTAAACGGAACAAAATTTCTAAAAGCCGTTCCGTTTTTATTTGCTGTCAAGTTATCCTGATAATCGGTCACGTTAAGGTATTTGTATTGTTTTGGAGCATTTAAATCTGTTTGTCGGCACTGGTACCCGACTACTATGCCGGTTTCATGGTCTCGAACGGGAAACAGGACTCTGTCATTCAGCATAAAGAAATCACTGTAGTAGAGTTGCTTCTGGCTAGCCTTATCAAAATAGATAAGTCGATATCTCAAAGCAGTATCTATGTCTATATTATATTTCTTACTCATGAAATCAGAGAGTTTATCGACAGAATTTAATTTATCTGCATTTTGAGTAAAGTCATTAATCAGTTTACTGTTTTTAGCATCCTGAATTGCTTTATCATAATCAGTAATCCCATTGTCAATTATATTCTGGGCTTTATGATGCCTGATGGTCATTTCAAGGTCCAGTGCTTCCAGTATAAAACCGGGCTTGTTTGTAGAGTTGGAAGGAGAAACCTTGAAGGAAGGCTTTATTTGTTGTTCTTCTCCTTGGCATTGGCGGCCTTGCGATTCTGCTGTATAAGAAAAATATCTTTCAGGAAGCAGCCAGATATTACAGTAATCTGTATATCTAAGGCTATTTGTTTTATGATAGCGTTCCAGTATTTTATCTTTTAACTTCTGCTCAAAATCAGCGATTGAGTTGAATCCTAGATTCAGCCCAGCAAAGTTGTTTGCAGCAAAAATTTTTGCTTCGTTGAGGCTGTTCCTACCTGAGAAATTTTGCATATACATGATAAATTCAAGGTATGTACCGCTTTTACCGCAGGCGTTGCAGTGAAAGTTCCGTTTGTTGTCATTAAGAGAAAGAGAGGTAGGGTTATCTGCTCCAGAATGGAATGGGCAGACAAAACGCCCTTTGTTATATTTCCCTTTAAGCCTGTAAAAATCCTTTAACTTTGCAGCAGTGAGAGACTGCTGGATTAGAGGTTCAATATCATTAAGGTATTGAAATATTAATACACCAACATCGTGAGATGTCTTTTTGGCAATGATGTTATCTAAACTGCTGTTCATAGGCTATTCCTCCGTTCCGTAATTTTTAATGAACGTATTATAGCCATAAATCAGTGTATTTCAAGAGGAACTTTATTTTGTAACAAAAATGTAACAAAAAAATTAAGCCTAAAAATTTGACAAACTTAAAAATATGGTTAATATGTTATTAATACTTCAAGGTACTTCAGTTCAAGAAAACTTTGCGAAACATTGAGAGACGCCTTGAAGTTAATGAAGTATGAAGTATTAATGAAATATTCTAATCAATTTTAGTTTTGGTTCAATTCTTGTTTTGAACTGAAGTAATGAAGAATGAAAATTAATACTTGAAATGCTTTATAATCAATCAATAATATACCTCATAAAACAGGTTAAGGAGGCATATGAGACATGAGCATACAGGTATTAAAAGTTTCAGGGAATAGTAATATTAATGCTGTTGCTGATACAATTAATAAATACGTAGTTGAGGATGGCATTGTCCATATTGATGCAATAGGAATAAAGGCAACATATACGACAGTAAAAGCCCTTATACAAGCGGTTGAATATCTGGTGAGTAAAGGGTATAGGTTTAATTTGAGGCCATATTACGTTAAAGTAAATACAGCAGGAAATGATATACAGCCAATTAGTAAGACTGCCATTCGGTGGACTTTGATTGCTAAGGGGAAATAATACAAGTTTTTGTATTTATAACCGAAATATGGTAAAATGAATACACACAGTCGAAAGGTACACACCTTTCTTATACTGCATAAGTATAGTAGAGGTGTGTTTTTTGTTTATACTCTTAGGAAGATGGTTAAATAAATAACAAATGGGGTATAAGGTATAAGGGAAGGAAAAGGGCTGTAGGATTTACAAAGATGAGGATATAGTTTATAATGTTCTAATAAAGAACATTATAAACTATTTTTCTAACCCTAACAGCCAGCCAGGGCTGACTTTTAGGATTTGACACAGGGCTAATAATTCGAAATCAGTCACAATACGCCTCTGCTGCTCGATTTTGCTGATACTTGCCCTGTCTATATATACAGCCATTGTCTCCAACCTGGCTGATAACTGCTGTTGGGTTAGATTGCTTTTTAACCTTGCAACTTTTAACCGAGGCCCGATGATATTTCGATTATCATTGTCGAGTACCAATTTCATATTTACCACCTTTGTGTTTTATTAGAACATTTTAAGTTTAACCGAACATCTAAACTTTTATGTTCTAATAAAGCACATAACATGGTTTTATAGGAGAATGTGCTATGGAGGAGTTTGTAAAAACCGGCAAAACAGTATGCATACTGATAAATAAGCAAGGCAGGATTTATTACAGCAATATCGATAAGGATGCTGCTGGAAAGTACCTGGAAGATATCCATATCTTTGACCATTTGCCTGTTGACGGTACTGTTAGTTACAAAGTTGGGAATTATAGTATCACTGCTGATAAGGTTGTTTTAGACGAAGGAAGATACTATTTGATTCTTATTCAACCGCAGGGCAATTTATATAAATATGCTTACAGGGACTTATTTACAGGCTTATACAACAGAAACTACTGGGAGCAGTTGATATCAGGTGTGCTGCACCGTCCCATACCCAAGAGGTTTACTTTAATTGTTATTGATGTGGATAATCTGAAAAACCTTAATGATAATAAAGGCCATTTGGCGGGGGACAAGGCTATACGGATTGTCGGGAAGTCTATTAGAGAAAGTATCCGTAAACAGGATATTGCTGTACGGTATGGGGGAGATGAGTTCTTTATTCTTCTTGCAAATACGAAAAAGGCTATAGTAGAAAAGGTGATAAACAGGGTTAAGGAAAATATAAGAAAAAGAGGGAAGGAAGAAAATATTCACATTGAAATAAGTGCAGGGGCGGCCTGTTCAGACTGTACCTGCGAGATAGGAAAGATAATAGCCATAGCGGACAGCAAAATGTATAAAGAGAAGGCTGGGAAAAAGGTTAAAGCAAGGCAAATAACAGATGAACTATTGGAATTAAAACAGAAAATAGAGACAGTGAGGGATGAATTAAAAAATAAAGTTATCTGGAAACCAAACAGGTCGGTTGACAAAGAACTGATGGAGGTAAATATAAAACTGGAAAATCTGATTAAAAAGCATTTAAAAGATGCACAATAATCCCATAAAAGAAGCAGGTATATTATTAACCTGTTAAGATACAAATTGATTTACAGGTGATATTGACCTGTTAATTGATGGAGGATTTGTTTTGAAATGAAGCATTGAAAGGAAAGCAAAAGATACTTGAAACTATTAACAATCAATCCTTATTATGCTGATATATGTAAACTAAGGAGGCATAAT
Organism: Clostridium sp. N3C; assembly: GCF_900095445.1. Classification (GTDB taxonomy): domain Bacteria; phylum Bacillota; class Clostridia; order Clostridiales; family Clostridiaceae; genus Clostridium_AU. The sequence continues at coordinate 43,319 of NZ_FMJL01000017.1, read as the reverse complement.
AAGGTATGAATATACAGGTTTTAAAAGTCGCTGGAAACAGCAGTGTTAATTCTGTTTCTGATAAAATAATCCAACATGCTGTGAACGATGGAATAGTGCATGTAGACTGCATAGGGGTAAAAGCAACTTATACAGCCGTAAGAGCGATAATATTGGCAACAGAGTATCTGGTAAAGGAAGGCTACAAATTTAATTTGCGCCCTTATTATACGGAAGTGGATGTACAGGATAATGACAAAATGGTACAAAAAACTGCCATACGCTGGACTATAGTTGCAAAGAAAAAATAAAATAGAAGTTGTTATTGTAGAAAAATAGCAATTATGGTAATATAAGAATATACGGACGGGAGGACATGCCTCCCTATACTGCCAGGCTTAGTGCCTGGAATGTAAGAGTATAGGGTTGGTGTGTCCTTTTTTGATGCTTTTGTTGTTCAGAAGGGGGGAGTATAAGATGTTTTGCAAAAGTATACCTATAAAATCTAATAATATCAGGCAGGAATTACAGGAAATTAATAATTCAATAGAAGTCATGAGGGAAAAACTTAATAAATTGGTTGGTGAAGGCTTAAAATCAGATAAGAGAACTATTGAAATAAGCCAGCAATTGGACATACTTATACGGGATTATTATTTAAAAAGCATTAAGATTAATAAAAATGATTAAGATTATATCCAGAAAAGGAAAAGCAAAATAAGAATTAAAGAATGCAGTATTTATTAAAAATTATGGCTGATACCTATCGCAGTATCAGCCTGTTTTTATTCACAAGATATCCACAAAATATCCACATGATTTGTTGATAATTCAACCCAAATATGCTTTAGGTAAATTATATGGATTAAATCAAAGTTGAATGGCATATCAATTATGTATTAACGAAATCTATAAAACTGATTATTAACTTTTCCCTTGTGCCTTTAACCTATATCTGATAGAATACAACCAGAAAATATTGTCCATAATTTTAGTATTGTAAAAGATTGCTGTATTATTATAAGCATATAAACGAGGGAGGGAAAGTACATATGTCCGAATATGTCTTCAAAAACGTAAATCAAATAGGGGAACGGGAATATCAGACTGTTATCAATGGCCAGGAATTAGCGCAGATGTGGCGAGGCGGGATAATAACCTACAATCCAGAGATACAGAGAGGAACAAAGGTTAAAAGAGGAAAGGGAAAGGGGTATACTATAGTAAATAACAATGAAAGCAGAAAAACATTTGCTAATAAGATTGAAAAGATGTTTAAAAAGTTACTAAATGAAAAAACTGCATAATTAAATGCAATAAATATGGCTGACAGGATGCTGATAGTAGGCTAATCTGTCAGCCTTTTTGGTCAGAGGGGGGAAGGTTTAAGGAATTAGTTATAAGATTGATATTTAATGCATGATTATATTTTTGTCGCATAAAAATTTACCAAACTCCTTAATACATAAGCCTTTACCTTGACTCACTAATATACATATATTTATAGGGCTAAGGTATTGGGATTAGGGGTAAGAGGCAGGAGATTAAGATAAATTTTAGAGAAAAAATATACTTGACATGAATAATTAATTATATATAAAATGCTTCAGTAAAAACTGGTTTCATCATTGATGCATCTTTCACTAAACTGTCTACTTTCAAAGTAGGCAGTTTTTTAATTGAGATTAAAGACATATAAAGGGTTTTAATTTTAATTGTAGAATAAATATAATAGGGGATATGGTTTAAGGTATAAGGAATGATAGGATGCTTGATAATAACTGTTATGTATATAAAAAAGAAGTGGACTGGTCGGTGCTGCAGCAGGGTGTAAGCATTCCAGTAACCATACAGGTAGTTTTCCAAACTACTATAAATAAGTTTTTGCAAAGAGGCCAGTCTAAAGATATTTATCTGGTGTTGGAAGGACTGACTTATAAGGCAAGGCTTGTAAACCAGAAATTCGATGAGAGAAAATATCCTAATAGAAAAGATATACTTCAAATAAGGTATCATCCTCAGAGTGAGATTGCAGAAAAACTTAGAAGTATTTTTACTGCAAGTTACAAGTATATATTAGAGCAGAGAAATAGCCTGCCTGAAAACCAACGCAAGTTCACTAAAGTTCCTGTAGAAAAAAGGGAATATCTGGCTATATATACAACAGACTATCCAGATACGTATCTATTTGAATGTATTACACAGGAGGATACAAGGATAATAAAGGAAACAATGGTTCATGAAGATGAGCAGGAGTATGAAGCAAGTATTAACTATAACACTATTGACCCTGATGCTACTATTGCTTCAGTGAATCAAATGGTAAAGATTCGGAAACTTAACAGGGCAATAGGAGAAAGCCTGAAACTTCTTTATAACTATCGTTGCCAGATATGTGGAGAGAATATTGGAGCAAGATATGGAGTCAGTATCGTTGAATCACATCATATAGACCCATTTGTTGAATCAATGAATAATAATGCTGAAAATCAGGTTATCATTTGCCCCAATCATCATCGAATTATTCATAGGGCAAGACCTGTTTTTGATAGGAGAAAATTAATTTTTGCTTATCATAATGGAGTAGAAGAAAGGATTATATTGAATCAACATTTATAGAAAACAGGTTGCATTTGCCTGTTTTTATTTTTGTGCATAGTACAGTGATTTGATATTGCGTGATTAATAATTAATTGGAAACAAAACTATTGACTTTTCCTGAAAATAGTAATATTATATCCGTAAAGAAAGTTGATTAAGGGGAAATTATGTTATAGAACGATGGTGAGTTAAGTGAATTGCGTGTTTATTACACCAGATAAAATGGATGGAAAACGGATTTCTTATGATTATGTAGTACAGCAATATGAAATACAGCGATTATTACAGAACCATTCCCTTATAGCATTAGGTGATATTTGCAAGGAGATAACAAGTGGGATTCGTGTTAAGAAAGAGTATTATACGGATAAGAACGGACACAAGATAATTGCTCCTGGAGATATAAGAAATGAAGTTATATATATTAATGAACTTAAAGTAGTACAGCCTGAAGCAGTAAGAGAAAAAGATTTTATAAATAATGGAGATATATTGATTACAGCCTCAGGTAAATCAGGGCAGATAATATATGTAAATGAAGCATTAGAAGGATGTGTAATAACATCGGATATTATTAAAATTACATTAAGGGATAGGGATAAGGGTATAAGATTATATAAGTTTTTAAAAAGCAGTATCGGACAAATGCTGTTAAACTCCATAAAAATAGGGATTTTAAATAAAATTTTTGTGGAGGATGTTGAGAATTTATTAATTCCTGAAGACTTTGATACATATCAGGAAGATTGTTCTTATGATTCTACAGGATATGCAGAGGCTGAAAAACTATACAGGTCTGCAGAAAACATATTTTACAGGGTATTTGATTATAAAGGTGAAGAAAAGAATCTTAAACACTTTTATGTGGCAGAATACCTTGACAGTCACAGATTAGACCCTGAGTATTACTCGAACTTTTACACCGAACTGTATAGGGTAATTCACAAGAATCTAGATGATGTAAAATGGGAGGAACTTGGAGAACTTGTAGAAATAAAAAAAGCAGATAAGCCCGAAATAAGTGAGAATCAAATAGTAAAGTATTTTTTGTTAGCGGATATAGACCCGAACTTTTCAATCATAAAAGAGACCCATGAGGATTTTTATGGCAATTTAAGCAATCGGATGAGATATATTGTGAGGAGTGGAGAAATAGTAACTGCCAAAGGAGGCAGTGCCACAGGGACTAAGGGACATGCAACTGCACTTATTACAGAAAAATTTGACGGTTTGGTTACAACAGATGCTCTATATAACTTGGTCCCCAAAAGAATAAATCCTTACTATCTTCTGTTTTTGTTTAAACAGCCAATAATTCTAAACCAGGTAAACATGTTTACTAAAGGGACACTATATAAACTCATTCAAAGAAAGGACTTTGAAAAAATCAAAATTCCAAGACTGGAAAGTAGTTTGGAAGAACAAATAGTAGATAAAATGATGAATTATTTAAGTGTGTTACGAAACAAATTTTAAAAGAGGTGCTATATATGGGTAAAAATCAATGGGTTGTAAGACATGGCGACAAATGGGCAGTTAAAGGTGAAGGCAACGAAAGAGCAACTAAAGTTACTGATACTCAAAAACAAGCAATAAATGTAGCAAAAGGAATTGCCCAAAACCAGAAATCGGAATTGATTATCCAAGGAAGAGACGGCAAAATCAGGAGTAAAGATAGTTATGGAAATGACCCGTGTCCACCAAAAGATAAGGAACATTAATGGAGGTGGACGCTGTTGGTAGAAATAATATATGAACAACTGAAAACCCCTAAGTCTGTTGAAGAATTACACCAAAGGTTAAAAGAGTCTGGAGTGAAATGGAATAAAGCACAATTACAACTATTTCTTCTTATGAATGGCAATATTAAAAAGACTGGGGATTTATACAGTGTTGGAGGAAATAATATAAATACTATTATATTGGACATAGTGGATAAAGTAATGGATGGTAAACCTATGGCACCCATAAAGAGGGTTATGGAGCATATACCAAATGATATTACTGTCAGTGCAGAAGAGATATCAAAAATTGCAGAGCAAAGTGGGAAATACAAACTTCATCCCAATGGGGCTGTTTTAATGAGAGCAAAAAATTAAGGAGGAATTTTTTATGCAGGAACTAAAGGATAAAGTCAAAAAACTTGGTTATGAGGAAATAAAGGATATTGATGATACTACCTTTGTAGCCAGTCACAAAGATGTATATGTATATGTAAAAAAAGTAGATGAAGAACAGTTGAAACCAGAACTAGTTACTGCCATAACATTTGAAGCGATGGCAACAGACCCTATTTCTACATATGCTTGGATTACAAACGGTACAAGCAATGCCTATGTCCTTGTGGAAGAGGAAAAGGCTATTTCAGAAATTCCATCAGTCTTTGAAGATGAGAATAAATTGTACTCAGGCAAAAGGCAACTTACTGATAGGGACAAATGGTCAATAAGAAAATATCAGGAGTTACAAGAGAAATTTGATGCGCTTCATGAAAAGATTTATGGAATTAAGGACCATGTAAATAACTCCAATGATGTAATCGATGAATTCAGTAAACTTATTTTTTTGGAGACCTTCAGGCTTTATCACCCTGAATATAGATTAACTAAGGGTAATGTAACAGGAAAACTATTTAACGAAATATATAGATACGAATATGTAGAAAAACATAAGGATAAGGCAGTCCAGGAGATAAGGGAAGCCTTTAAAGAAATAAAAGACCATGCAGATTATGTTGCTATTTTGGATAATGGGGAAAAGGCAAACATATTTAGTGCAGATGAATATATAAAACTGGAGAATCCCAATATCTATATTGCTGTTTTAGAGGCACTCCAGGATTTAGGACCGATAATAATTGACGGTGTAGAGAGACCTGCCACTTTAAGGGATTTGACAGGGGATGTATTGGGTAGGGTTTTTGATGTACTGCTTCGTGGAAAGTTTGAGAATAAAGGCGGTATGGGTATCTATCTTACCCCAAGACAGGCAACGGAAGCAGCAGCAGAGATGGTTTTGCACGACCTTACAAAAGATGGGGCAGCAAAACTAATTGCTAAAGACCTCAAAACAGGAATACCTACCCTCCGCATAGGTGATTTGTGCTGCGGCTCGGCAGGTTTTTTGATAAAAATGCTTCAGAAAATAGAACACTATCTTCTGAACAAATTGACAGGAGACAAGAAACAGTATGAGGAACTTTTTGAACAAATGAAGGAACACTGTTTTATTGGCGCGGATAATGCTCCAGGAATGGTTCTTAAGGCGAGAATCAATATGGCTCTCCATGGAGCCCCAAAATGTCCTATTTTCCAAACAAGAAATTCACTCATGAATACAAGGCTTGAGCCGGGAACCTTTGATGCCATTCTGACAAATCCTCCGTTTTCCAAAACCGGAGTTTCAAAAAAAATTAAGAAAGGTAAAACAACCGTAGAAAACCCAGAAGGTGCTGAAATTATCAAATATTATTCTTCTGACATAGATGAGGATGGACAAAACAGAATGAGTCCTTATGGCTTATCCCTCGGGTCAAAGCCAGATAGCAGAGGTAAGTGGAAAGAAGTAAATTCGGTGGACCCAGCAGTGTTATTTATTGACAGAAACCTTCAATTGCTAAAACCAGGCGGACTTCTGATGATAGTTGTACCAGATGGAATCCTTTCAAACTCCGGTGATAAATATGTCCGTGAATACATCATGGGTAAGAAAAATCCTGTAACTGGTGAATTTGAAGGTGGAAAAGCGATACTGAAAGCGGTTATAAGCCTTCCGCAGGAAACTTTTGCTCTTTCAGGAGCAGGTGCAAAAACTTCACTATTATACCTAAAGAAAAAAGAACATCCAGGAGAAAAACAGGGTCCAGTATTCATGGCAGTAGCAGATGAAGTGGGATTTACTGTAAAACAGAATGTAGAGGTACAGTTGGGCGATGACCACAATGACTTATTAAAGATTGTGGAGGCTTATAAAAAGGGTATGCCAGAGGATATGGAGTAATGGGGGTGTTTGAATGGAGAACTTATCAGTAATATCAAGGAATCCTAGCGTGGTATATATAGGCACTGAAAATATTGACGAAGATAGAATTGATGGCGAGTTCTATAATTATAAGTATTTAGAAAATGAAATAAAGTTAAAAAAATCAGGAGTAAAAATAAAAGTATTAAATGATGTCATAGAGAGAATGAACTCCCCAATAGGCTGGCAAGGGATACCTTCAACATCATATTTGCCTCATGGCTTAGGAGTACCTTTAATTAGAGTTCAAAATGTTAGTGATTTAATACTTGATGAGGAATCGCTTATAGGTGTTGAAGAAAGTATATATGATGAACAGCCAGCAATTCAAGCACAGGCAAATGATATAATTATCACACGAGTTGGTACCATTGGTAGAGTATGTAGAATACCAGAAAAGATTAATAGAATAGCAATGGGACAGAATTTAACAAGAATTAAATTAAAAGAAACATTAGTAGAAAGTGGATTTATGCTTGCCTATATGTCATCAAAATTCTGCCAAATTCAAATGGAAAGGTACGCTTATGGAGGGGTTCAGGCTTCATTAACTAATAGAAACATTAAGCAATTGCTGGTTCCCATCCCATCTCCTGAAATCCAAAAATACATAGGAGATAAGGTTAGAAAAGCAGAAGAGTTGAGAGAAGAAGCGAAAACCTTACAGAAGGAAATTGATATATTGCTAGAAGTGGACATGTTACTAAAAGAAGAAACTGATAAAGTATATAATATTTATGATTCAAAAATAAATTGGACTAACGAAATTAATATAGAAGATAGAATTGACCCAAATTTTTACCAGAAGAAGTATATATCGACAATTGAAAAATTAGGTAACAACAAGGTAAGGTTAGAAAAATATGTAAGAATAACTAAAATAAGATATCAAACAGGAAATATAAATAAATATATCGAGATAAGTAGTATTAATAATAGTTTTGGTACAATTGATGAAGTAGAAGAGTTGCGTCCTGAAGAGATTCCAACAAGCGCAAAATACCAAGTGAAAGAAGGAGATATTTTGGTATCTCTTGTTAGACCTACGAGGAAGGCAATATCAATTGTTACAAAAGAATATGATAATGCTATATGTACAGGTGGGTTTGCAGTTTTACAATCAAAGGGTAAAGTTCCAGTAGAATTTTTAACTGCTGTATTAAGAACAAATTTTGTAGGAATTCAATTTGAACGTTATTGTGCAGGTTCAACTTACCCTACTATTAATGAAGATGATGTTGTAAAAGTATTTATTCCAATGTATTCTGAAAATCAAATTAATAAAATTACAGAGAATTATAGAAGAATAATTGATAATATTTATACATCAAAAAAACTAATTGAAGAAGCCAAGCAAGATGTAGAAGACCTAATTGAGGGTAACTTTGATATGTCAAAAGTGAAGGCGAATAGTTAAAGTTTTAAGACAAAGGCAGGTGAGACCTTTGATAAATATAAATGAGTTAGTTAAAAATTTAAACAGCCTGTATGATTACGGGGAAACAAAAAACAATCTAGAATTACAATACCTTATTGACCAAAACTTTATTAGGCTCATAGAGGGCAGGCTGGTTATCACAAAAAAGTGGATTAAGTTCAGCGGAAAAGTAAGCAGAGAAGACTTTATAACATCCCTTCTCTGTTTCTATCCGCCTCTGTTACATAAGTTGCTAAAAAAAGTATACGAAGAGGCTTGTGTTATAGGTCAGAGGGGAGACGGTAAAGCCCTATATGAGTTTATAGACAGCATCCCTGATTTTGCTGAAACCATATTAAATATTAAGGATAAAGATATAGAAGAAACGGAAGAAATAAAGTCCTTTTATCAGGCTGTGTTTAATGGGTATCCTCAATATCCTTCAATCCTTACAAAACTAAAAACCATGCAGTTGGCGGAGGATACAGAGGATGTGGAGTTATCACCGATGGGTAATAATCCTAATGAGATATGGGTGCAGGGCAGGAGGATAACTTCATCTGTGAACCTCTCGAAGTTAAAGGATAAAAATAAATACACCTTTACTCCCTATGAATACAGGGATTTTTCGGTGGAAGAGAAAGTAGCGGAGGTCCTTTCTTACCCATGGAAAACATTTTTAACAATATTATCAATGGTAGCCCTTGAATACCAGACTGCTGGTTTTGAAGGTTTATCCATAAGACCTACGGACCACACCAACTACTATACAACCCAGCCTTTAGACTTTTACATTTTTAATACAAAGGGCAGGGAGATAAGGGTAGGAAGGCTTAATGATTTTGTATATGAGTTTTGCATGGAAAATGATATGTACCTTTTCCCAGATAAGGCTCCTGAAGTAGACAAGGTGGTTTTTGATATGATGGATGAGCAAAAAATTGATTTTAAAGATGGGGAATATGTCCTTAATGAAAAGTTTAAAGACCTGATATACTCAAAGGATATTATTATAAAAAACCGTTCCAGAAAGTTTAAAAGCACCCTTAAAGATTATGTAGAAAAGTTGAGGAATACATTATGATTATAAAAATAGGTACGGACAGATTTTGGGTAAAAGCATCCAATATAGAAAGATGGGCAGAAATTTTAAAATCCTTACCAAAGAAAATACCCTGCAGCAGTAAAAAAGATATAGCCAGGGATTATCTTGGCTATAAGGTTGACGAGAAAGGAAGAATTGTCAATGCTGATGAGGTATATGGCCTTTTCGGTGCAGAAAAAGATAAAGACTCTTTAACTATCGTTGGATGTAACTTTATAAAAGAAATTGAAGGAGGATATGAACTTACAGAGGGTGCCAATGAACTGGTAGAAAGATTTAAACATAATGAAGAATGGGAAAAGGTATTGGGAAGTCAATTATTAAAGTATTCCATAAGAATTAGGACCATTGCTTATGCAATGCTAAATGGAGGATATCTCTATTTTGAAAAAGGATATATGGAAAACTTCGCAAAGGCTTATATAACCCTAAATGACAAGAAGTTTTATGTTTTCAGCAGTAAGCCCGATGAAATGAACATTAATAGTTTAATGAAGGAGAATCAATCAAAGATATTAGGTGATTTCTGGAGAAAGGAACTTGATATTGGAGATGGGGAAGAAATAGAATTTAGGGGCGTTAATAAAGATTATCCTTCTTTAGGCTCCATGAGTACTTATTTAAAAATACCAATGCTGTTGTTTGACTATTTAGGTTGGATTGTTGAAAGCGAAGATGGAAGGTACATCTTAGATAAACATAAGATAAAAGAGGATGCTGGCATTGATGTATATGAAAGTTTAGTAAATGAAGCCGATGTGGATGATATAGAAATATTACATAAATTAATTAAAGAATACTCGGATGCAAGGGGATTTTTCCCAATAGGAATAGTAGGCTCCATATTGAAAAAGAAGGTTGACAGTGAAAATACTATGGCAGAAGAACAATGGATTGACCATTACTTTGTTACGGGTATAAACAAAGGAAAGTTTATAATTAAAGACCATGAGCAGGGACAGCCCAGGCACGGCAGGGGCTTGCTGGGGAAAAAAGATTATCAATTAATTAAGTTGGAGATTAGAGATTAGGAGGGATGGATATGTCTATATGGGCTCCTTTCGGTACCAGTGATTTTCCTTTAAATCAGCCAATGGTAGGGCAGAAAGAGTTTTACGAAATTTTTAAAGGCTTTACGAAGACTATGAAAAGTGCAGGGATGGCAACAATATTCCCACTCATTTCAAAGTGGGGTGTAGGTAAATCCCGTATCGGTTTCGAACTTATTTCAGAACCTCTTGGCATGGACAAAGGCTGGATTATTAATGAAGATGGCGTACAAAAGGAAGTGAGAATTTTCAAGCCGAATTTCGAAGATAAAGTTCTTCCATTATACATAAGGTATTCCCAAATGTGCCATCCTGATTTAATTGGAGATAACTGGGTGGCTTATGGCATTTATACAGCGCTGTCCTATTTAAGCAGAGAATCCGATGGAAGCATTCAAGGAAAGATTATGGAAGCCATTCAAGATGCCTTATCTCCTGTAGGGTTTGATAGAAGCATCCTTGGAGATTTACTGCAAGTAGACAGGGTAAATTTAAATGAACTGGTTATAAACAAAGAAAAATTGGATGAATTAACCCGAAAAGGAATGGAGTATGTTAAGCAATTCGGTATTGAACATTTTCTTATTGTCTGCGATGAATTAGAAACAGCGGGGGAAATTGCAAAGTATGGAATTGAAAAAGAGAAGGAACTGGTAAACAAAATAGATGGAGAAGCAATTCAGGTAATTACAAGTGCTATAAAACATGAAGACCCGAGAAAGAAATATCCAGAGGTTTCCTATCTTCTTTTGTGTTCTACAGTTATAGGAGGTAGTATCCAGGGGATAGGTGCTTTAGACAGAAGAACGGAAATGTATGAAATGCTTCAGAATTCCTTTGCAGATATATCGGATTATATCGCTTATCTTAACAAGAAGGGTATGATACCAGAGTATCCAAAAGGACTGATAGAAGCAGCCTATACCATAGCAGGAGGTAATTTTGGCTGGTTTAACGTTATTATGTATAACGTAGACCAGAAGATGGAAGACAGTTCTGTCAAAAAGGATACGGGACATATCTTTGAAACCATATTAAACTCCAGCAACCGCTTTAAAGAAAGTTTGATTGATAAACCTGCTTTTGACTATATTCAGTGTGATGATAGATTCAGGCAGACTATTAAGCATGCTCTTTTAGAGCAAATCCCTAAGAAGAAAGCAAACTATTCTTCGGAAGAAATAAATGCTATGATGGATGCAAAGGCAGAAGATGGCGAAAAGTTATTCAAAGAGTTTTACTGTGTGAAATTAGAAAAGGATGATTTGGCGGTTTACCTCAATTCTCAAGGCTACAAAAGAGAAACGGGAGATATATTTGTTAATAATTTTGGAAGCAGTTTTGATTTAGGCATACTTTTGAGAAGCCTAAAAACTTTTTCTCTCAATGTAAAAGAAAATGAGTATATTGTGGGGAAGGAAGAAGAAACATTTTTAGACCAGGTCAGGATGTTGTATCCGAAGGATGATATTGAAGAATCAGCAAGATATATCTATGGATATATCCTTGAAAAAATAGAAAAAGAAGATATAAAGGAAGCAGAATATATCGGACCAAACTTTGCCTATTTAAGCCGCCTTGATAAAAGGTATAGAGTAGAAAAAGATGATTTTGGCTATGTTCCGGATACTGAAAAAAATAGGGAGATTGAAGAACTAATAAAAGAAAGAAGCAAGAATAGAAAAGAGGAAGTAAAAAGGGTTCTTTCAGGTGCCTGCAGGGCATTGGAAATAAACTACCCAGAAGAAAGTTTCTATACTATCAATGGCGTTGAATGTGTCAGGACCAAGGTAGAAGGAGGACCATATCTTGATGTTCACGAGGACAGAATAGTAGATATTATCTGGGGTAAGGATGAAGATAGATTAAAAGATGCACTGTTAGATAGCAGACTTTTAAAAGAAGGGGTTCATCCTGTTATTGTAATCTCTGATTCTGTTATTAGTGCAGAGTACACCGATAAATTTGTAAAAGAAAAGTATGAAGGCATAGGAAAGTGCTTGATATTTGTTAATATAACCAGACTTCAAAAGGATATTTTAGAGGTCATGTCCATAGATAAGGACATATTGGATATAAGGGAGAACAGGAATGTTATTACTTCTACCTTTAGGGATAGAATCAGAAAAATTAGAGACCATTTTAACTTAAAGGTAAGAGAATGGTTTGAAAAATTAGATGAGGAAGGCTGGATATTAAGACCTATCATCTATAAGAAACATGATGAGAAACAAATAGCGCTGCTGTCAAAGGCTTATAAGCGAATGCTCATCCAAAACCTTGATTTTGAGGAACTTGGAAGCAAAAAAGATGTGAGATTGTCTGATGCAGAATATACGGAGTTAAAGAACGTTTTGAAATCAACTGCCATAGGCAGAATGAATGAGGGAAAAGGATATAAGGAAACAGGTTTATTCATTCATGAGGATGAAAATAGATACAGCATAAATATACCAGCCTGTATGAACAGAATACTGAAGTTTAATGGAAACAGCAACAAATCCATGGCTGATTACAGCAGTAAATTTTTCTTCAGCCTTATACACGAGGTAAAGCCGAAACGCATTCTAGAGCAGTGGATAGAGTTTATGATGGGGCTAAATCTTTTGCTAAAAACCAAGGACGGTTTTATTGAGAGAATATCCAATTATGAGTTGGACGGCAGGTATTCTGTAGTTAAAAAATGGCTGGAAGATGACTGCAAGAAAGAAATTGACAGCATGAAGAAGGTTATAAACGGTCCTTATTTGGATGTCCTTGAGAAGAATCAAGTACCTTATTATAAAGTTCAACTTCAAGAGGCTGAAAAAATTAAGGATAGCATTAATGTTCATAAGTTATCAGAAAAAGATGATAAGAATATGGAAAACTTCAGAGATGTTATTTCGAAGATTGAGGAATTCTTAGGAGTTTGCTACCAAGTATATGACAGTGATGGATGGAATAACATCAAAACCTATAATCCAAACATCATAAAGGATATTAAAATTGACGATAAGGAGAAGCCTTTGTGGTTTAGGGTAAGGCATATAAGATTGTTTATAGACTATATTAATACCTTAAAGGACCCAGCAGTAAAGAGCATTACGGATAAAATTGCAGAAATCAAGAAAAATTGTGAGTATGGCGGATTCATGCTTCCTATTTCTCCGATAACGAATATACTGCAAAAGTATTGTAATGAACTGGAGAACTCAACTGATTACGAAAAGATGACTATATCAGGTACAGGGACTATGGTTTCCTATATAAATACATTAGCATACAAGTTAAAAGATGGGGATTTTAGTGGAGCATATAAGCGAATTGAAGATATTCTTGATGCCTGCGGATTAGAGCCTATTGAAAACAATGAATTAAAGTGGGCTAATGATAGAGGAATAATAGGTGAGTATAAGGCTATTTATAAGAATTTTACTTCTATCATTGACTGTTATAAGAAATTACCTGAAAGCAAAAGGTGGGTTGATTATTTTTCTGATGCTCCAGAAAAATTAAGGAATCATACCGAGGTGAAGAATTTAAGCAACTGTATTAAGGAAATAGAGTTATTTGTAAACGGCGGTCTTGAACAGGAGATTGAAGATAACGAGCCAGTTATGCTGAGTAAGCCTGATGAATTTTTGGCGCTTCTTAAAAAGAGGGTAGAAGATATGCAGCAGTACGTAGGGCTCATTGAGGGCTATAAAACAAATGTAATGAATTTAGCAAGGACAAAGAAGAATGAGTTTTATGATAATTTGCTGATAAGTACCATAGATAAGATATGCAGAGTACAGGGGAAACCTCCCGTATCCGCACAAATAAATACGGAAGAGTACCCAAAAGAGGAAACTTATGCTGCCACAAAAGAAGCAATACAGAATAAAATGAATTTGCTTGCTAATGAAGGTGAATCATTCTTTAAGAACTCACCATTGGTTAAGAAAACTACCTTTAGTTTCTTTAAGCAGGTAGTAGAAAAGGATGGGGATATTAACTGGGATGACTACCTTGAGGAAAAGCGTGAGTTAGAATTAGTAAAATTGATTCGGACAAAGGTTGAGGTACTGTGATGGTTATTCAAATATTATATGAATATAAGAATAGAACAGAATACAGGCTTCTTAAGGATTTTTATGACTGCCAGGTAGCCCAGATGAATTCACTGCAAACTGGGGTCTTAGTTCTGCCTGGGATTCTATTAAGTAAACTAAACAAACAACAGTTAGACTTACTTAGCACATGGCTGGAGGATAATAAAAACCAGTTAATACTTACACCTTCCTGGACCGAAATGAATTTAAAGGAAATCCTTCACTCATCGGTAGATATAAGAATAAGTAGAACAGATGATAATTATGAGGGAATTCCGATAGGCTTTTTGATTGATACCACTGTAAAAGATGTTGTATTTCAACAAAATGGGAAGAAATTTGGGATTCATTACAGGAAGAATACGGGAACAGGTCTGATAACGGTAGTCACCCTACCGTTATTGGACTATAAAATGATTCAGTTAGAAGATAAATTAAAGGCTCTTTTTAATTCCCTGCTCCTTGCTGAGGATGCTAAACAAGGACCCTTGGTAGAAACAAAAGATTTTATATTAGATGATATTCATGTTTATTTGATTATCCTGACAGGGGCTTGTATTGACTTAAGTCAGCATCTGTCAAGTATAATTCATAAATATTTCGGAGTTTTGATTGATGAAGAAACTGCTAAGCAAGGATATCAAGACCTGATAGCAAATCAATATATTAACGAGAATGGATTGTTGAGCAAGGGTATGACTGTAGTTAAAGAAAGGAAATTGAAATCCTTTATCAATGCTGTAAAACAAAGGGGAGAAAAAGAAGATGGATGGATTTAAGGAAAATAGTACTCCAATATCCCAAAGCATAGTGGCTAATATTCAATTAGGTCTTCCAGCCACAGTTTCCAGGTTATCGTCGAAAATGCGGTTTATTGATAAAATAGCCCCTGCCCTAAAGGAAAGTGGGGTGGTTAGAAATATAGAATTAATAGCCCCTCTCACTATCAAGGCATCAGGTATTGCAGCAACCAATAGGACTTCCAGTGCATTTGGCGGGATGTTATATGTTGCTGGGGCAGTAAGACAGGACATCCTTATAGATGAAGGTTCTATTTATAAAACAAGACAGGAAAGTATCGTTGATGTAGATGAAATAGATGACTTGGATAATCAGAAAAAGTTGAAGTTTATAGATATTATCAATGTCTATAAACTCCTGTCTGACTTAATGGAAGATGATGAAAAACCTGAACTTGTTTTGGTTGATGTACCTTTAGTACTTGAGCGTTCGGATGCTCCCCTTGAAGACAGAAAGGATACTATAAAAGTTTATGATAAATGCAGGGAGACTATTAAGTTTTTCTGGGATAAATATAAGGACATGGTATACCCATTTAATGAAAATGGAATTAAAATCGCATCAGTGGGAACAAAAAGGTTTGGTGCAATTATATATGCTCTGACTGAGGATAATTTAGGCTATATTCCAGATGATGTGGACAATAGTATAGTTAAAAAGATGGAAGAACTAATGCCCAAAATTCAAGATGTAGGTATTAAAAGGCTGCTAACAGGTATTCTTGTAAAAAGAACAAGGACAGCAGCATTTCAATATGATGGCTTAAATAAGGATAATAGGCTGGAGCCTGAAACTTTACGAGATGTGGGATTAATAGGCATGCATATTAAGGCAGGGAACACTACACCGCCACTTTTGGTAGAAGTATTAGGCAGCGTAAAAGATTGGTCATCTGAAATGCTGGATAAACTGGCTTCTCAAATTATATCCCTGATTGCATTTGACCAGAAAAAAGCACTGCCACTGCCATTATGGTATGCCAAATATGCTTTAAAGCCAGTCGAGGCAACAAATAATGGGAAAAATGTAATTTTAGAATACTATAAAACAAAAGCCAGGGAGATGCTCCAAAGTGAGGCATTGGAGAGCATTTGGAAAGAAGATTTGGATGTGTTTGAAATATAGATAGAAGGAATGAGGGGTATGGGGTATAAAGAAGATTATAAGGATATAAAAGAACATGTTAAATATTTGAAACGTAGATATGGTTTTAATGGGCCACTGCATTTTACTGATTTTAAAAACCTAATTAATATTTTAACAGAAGGATATTTGTATAGCAGGAAGGATTGCCAAAGGAGAAATGTTATTTTTACTGATGGTGCAAATCATAGTGTCTTAAATAACGCAGAAGATTTTATACAGAGTTGCGTCAGATTTTATTACAGAGGAAAAACTCCAACTCTATATGACAATGAAGGTATAAAATTGAGAGAGTATTGTGATGAAATACATATACCTATTCCTGTGTATTTGTGTTTTGATGAAGAGCTTTTATATTTAGATAGTACGGAATTTACCGATGGAAACGCAACGAATTCATCAAGGGGAAATACAGCAGAATTTTTTAAAAATATGGATTGGGATGCCATTTTCCATGATACTTGGTTTGAATTTTCAGAAAGGGATTATATAATTAATAAGAGACAAGCTGAATTATTAAGTAGAGAACCAGTTTCATTAGATTATTTAAAAAAAATTATATTTAGAAGTGAAACAGATAAAAAAAGGGCTATAAACATATTTGGGTATGATGATAGATATATGGTAGATATAAATTTGTTTTCTAACAAGAACTTTAGGGAAGCAAGAATGGATTGGCAAAAAAATAATTTTATAAAAAATTATAATATGAATTTTGAATATGATAAAAATGGTCAAAAAACTGCGTTATTACTGGAAATAGAATATCAAAAACCCTGGGCTAATTATGATACAGAAGTTAAAATAAAAGATGAATATAATAATATTATTAAAAATTTTAAACGAGAAATAGTATATAAAAATCGTTTTGGAATTATATCAAATAAAAGTAGGAGTTTTACCGACATTATAATTTTCAAATTAAAAGGCGATATAAAAAAATGGCATAAAGTTGAAGTAGAAGTTAATGGAGTTTTATCGATTGAAGAATTTTTGATAAAATACGATATTATTAATTACAAAATTAATCTATTCAGAAAAAAGTTTATAATTAATCTAACTAGAAAAAAGGTAATATTATATCTTGAATTTTCAAATTATAATTTTTTGAATTATAAGCATAGATATGAAATTTTTGACAAAAAAACAATGTTGTTTATGAAAATATAATAAAACATCATAAAAATAATAAGCTAATGAGAAAAATAATACTTAATGATTATAATGAAAATTGGTATAAAATAAATTATTATATGAATGATGTTTTGTGTATTAGTGACATTATTAGAGATAAAGAATTTTAATAATATGATATTTTAAGAAAAAAGGAGAATTGAAATGTTAAAATATTTAAAAGGAACGGTTTTTAATGCTCCTGCAAAAACATTAGTTAATACTGTAAATTGTGCAGGAGTAATGGGTGCAGGAATTGCTTTAGAATTTAAATTAAGATTTCCAGAAATGTTTGAAGATTATGTAGAAAAGTGTAAAACTAAGCAGATAAAAATTGGGGTTCCGCGTATATATGAGTATTCAGAAAAACTCTGGATAATGAATTTTCCAACAAAAAAGCATTGGCGATATCCTTCAAAACTTGAGTGGATTGAACAGGGGTTAAAGTATTTTACAGAAAACTATGAAAAAAGGAATATTGAGTCTATTGCTTTTCCCAAATTAGGCACAAACAACGGTGGCTTGGATTGGGAAGAAGTAAAGATATTAATGGAACGGTATTTAAAAGATGTAAATTTACCTGTATATATTTGCTTAGACGAATTAAATGAGGCTGAAGGGATTGAAAAAATTATGGTAGATGGTTTAAATAGTTCAACTATTGAAGAATTGACTAAAAAAGTAAAACTATCAAGAAAACAAGCAGAAAATGTAATTAAGCATTTACCAATTGCTAGATTCTATTACATTTTTAAACAAGATGGAATAGGGAAAAAAACATACGAAAAGTTATTTAGTTATTTTTACACAAAGTCCAATATGATAAGTAATCAAAAAAATATAGTAAATGAAGAAAAAGAAGAACAGTTATCTTTTTCTAATATTTTTGTGTGAGGCGATGTAAATGGATAAATACATAGGTAAACTTATCGGTAACACAGGCAATCCCAATGACTTAAAGGTTGCTCTTGAAAATAGCTTTTCTGCTAAAAGAGGAGAATTTGTAAAGATAAAACATAGAGAATCGGAAGAGGATGGGGATACTTATGTTCTAGGAAGGATAGTTTCTATATCCAGAACGAACATTTTATATAATTCCAATATGGGCGAAGGGCTGTCATCGCTTGAAATACTGCCGGGGGCACAGGTTACGGGAGAAACCTTATTTGGAACAATACAACTGGTAGGCTACAGGGATAACTACGGACAAATAAAAATACCCAGAAGGCCTCTTAATCCGGGAGAAAAGGTATATGGTGTTGATTATGAGTTTTTGTCAAAGTTTTATAAGTTTGATGAGAATACAAGCATTAACATAGGTAATTTGATTGGATACGACAAGGGAAGTAATATAGTCCCTGTTTATCTCGATGTAAACAAACTGGTTACAGAACATTTGGCTGTACTGGCTATGACAGGCTCTGGTAAATCATATACTGTAGGCAGAATTATTGAAAGACTTGTAGCAGAAATGAATGGAACAGTAGTAGTTTTTGACGTTCATGGAGAATATGGAAAAGCATTTGAAAAGGGAGAGATACATTTTAATAACAATCTTGATTTTATTGAGGACGAGAAAGAGAGGGAGAGCATACTAAAAATTCAGGAGAATTTATCAAAGATGCTGAATGCTGGTGGAGGAATAAAAGTATATACTCCTCAGATGGATTCTTTTGATTATAAATATAGTGCAAAAAATCATCATTTGGCCCTGCAATTTGATAGATTTGATATGGATGATTTGTCCTCCATTCTTCCAGGTTTAACAGAAGCCCAGGAAAGAGTATTAGATGTTGCAATCAGGTATTGGAAAGCAAAATATAATAATCCGCCTCGGGATATTCAGGATTTAACATATCTCCTTTCTGACGAACAGGGGCTTGAGGAACTAAAGAATTGGGACAATTTGACTGAAGGTGAAGCCAAAGCACTCAACAATAGAAGTGCAGCAGTGGCTTCCATGAAATTAACCCGAGTGATAAATGAGGCGAAGAGTTTTTACACAAGGGCTATCGGTGAGCCGACAGATATTTATGAGATGATTGGAGAAAAGGGAAATAATGTGGGAAGACTTGTAATTATAGACTTGCAAGGCTTATCTGATGATGCTAAACAAATTATAACAGCACTAATATCCAGTGAGATTATGAGGGCAGCATCGGATAAGAAAAGACAGATAAGGCCCTGTTTCCTTGTTTATGAAGAAGGGCATAATTTTGCACCAGCAGGCATCCCAAGTATATCTAAAAAAATTATTAAGAAGATTGCAGCAGAAGGAAGAAAGTTTGGTACTGGCTTTGCGATTATTTCTCAAAGACCGTCAAAATTGGACCCTGATGTCACATCGCAATGTAATACAATAATTACAATGAGATTAAAGAATCCAGATGACCAGAGGTTTATAGCAAGAACGTCAGATATGTTTTCATCATCTGATATTGAAGAATTGCCATCTTTATCAACGGGAGAAGCGTTGATAAATGGTAGGTCAATACCTGCGCCACTGTTAGTAAAAGTTGGGACAAAAGCGCTTATACATGGTGGAGAATCCCCTGAGGTTATTAAGGAGTGGGGTACATTTAATGGATAGGGAAAAGATAATTGATTTTATAAAGGAAGAGTTTAAAACAGGAAATATTAGGAACAAATTGTTTCCCATGATGACACAATTTGGTATAAGGGACTATTCAGAAACTGTTCATACTGTTGGCCTTAATTATGTAACTGCTATAGGGAGATATATAGAAGGAGTCACTTCCCTTTCCGAATGTCCTGTATATCCGTATCCGAAAACAGGTCATTATGGGCAAATGGTTGCAGAAAGCCAAGCCAATTACGAAGTTAAGGTTAATGAGGTAAGGCCAGATTCTATTTGGTACTCAAAAGAAGATAATAGCCCCATATTGATTTGTGAATTTGAAAGATATGAAAAGAATAGAAGAAAAGACTTAAAAGTCAAAGAGAAAATAGAGAACTTGCTTATTGCTTATCATCAATTGGGCGGGAATGTACCTATTATATTGTTTGTATATTGGAGTTATGCTGGGGAAAATCCAGGGGATATTGGAGAATATATATCAATACTGGATAATGGCTTTAAGAAAAATGATGGTACCTATGTACAAGGAATAAATGCTTTAAAAACCACCTATCTGGTTTATCGTTGTGTTGCTTCAGGAAATATTGATAATTTAACACTAAATCAATGGGTAGAGGTAGGTTAATTATGAAGAAAAAAGCAGTTAATTTTCATCCGCAAGTAGATTTGAATATAGGTGCTAATTATTTATTGAAAGAGTTTATTGATGAAGGTTCCTTTGGTTATGTATGGAAAGCAGTAAACCTTGAAAGCAGACAAACAGTGGCACTTAAAATACCCAAGGACCAGGAACGGGGAGACAACACCTTATCGGAAGGAAAAGAATTCATAGGAAATCATCACCCAAATGTAATTTCTATATACTGGATGGGACGTGTAGATGGAGTTTTTCTAATTGAAATGGAGTACTTTAACGGGCATAAACTATCAGACGAGTTATGTGAAACGGGATTTAAGAGTCCCAGAACATTTGATGAAATATACAACTTATTTTTTCAAATATTGGATGGTATAGAATATATACATTCAAAGCATATTTGCCACGGGGATATAAAGCCTCAGAATATTCTAACGGATGGGAAAATAGCCAAAATAACCGATTTCGGTACAAGTAAACTGATTGAAGATTTATTTATAAAAACAATTGATGGTGAAGGCACCTGGGCTTATATGGCCCCAGAAGTGGCTGGGTCAAACCGCAGGTATCTTAACTCGGATATATATGCATTAGGAGTGCTTTTATACAAGTTTTTAACTGGCAGGACTCCTCATGAAACTGCTAATCAACTTATAAATAATATGCCTTATCCAAGGCCAAGAGAGATAAATGATAATATACCTGAATCGGTTGAGAGAATTATCATGAAATTACTTAAAAGAAACCCTGAAGAAAGGTATCAGAATGTTGGGGAAGTAAAAAGGGATTTCGAAGAGGTATTAAGAAAAGGAAATAACAATATTATTTCTTACAATGAGAGAGTTGAAGTAAGATATGAGGATACTGATTGGATAGAAAGAGTAATCCGATACTATAAGAATAAGGAATTTGATAAGGCAGAATTACTGCTAAAAACGGAGTATGAGAATGGAAATAAATCTGCTGACATATTGTATCACATTGCTTATACATATTTTCAGCAGGGAAGATATTTTGAAAGCATGGATGTATTAAACGGTATAGATATTAAAGAGATAGAGGATGTCAGAAGAGAGGCTTTAGAAGATAATCTTCTATACTTAAAAGGAAAATTATTTTTTGAACTAAAAAGATATGAGGAAGCAGTCAAAGTCTATGAAAAACTTGTATCAAGAAATCCAGACGACTTGAACTATAGATATAAATTGGCATGTGCCTATGGCTTAAATAATGAACAGGAAAAATCCATAGAGATTCTGGAGGATATTAATAAAAAGACTCCTGGAATGCTCTATATAGTAAAGAAACTTGGTCACGCATACGACCAGAGAAAAGACTTTAAAAAGGCAAGGGCTTATTTTAATTATGCCATACGTTTGGACCCGAATGATACGCTGATTAGGAACAGATTGGAGGAATATAGTAAGTATTTAAGTTATCTTGGGTATTAGGGTGAGTTATTTTGATTTGATAGAAACCAAGTTTCATAAATATATAAGAAAATCTTTAAAGTGTGAATTAGGTTAGTAGTATTAAAAAAATAATATTGGGGTGATGAGCATGAATACAGTTTTTAAAAAGGAAATTGAGGATATAAGTGCTTCATACGATTTGCTGGAGGACAGTTTAGAAAATCTCAAAAATAAAATTCTGCAAGAGTATATACCTGATTGCAGTAAGAATGGTCAAGTTGAAGAAATACAAAACACATTACAAGTGCTAAAGCAGGTTGAAAGCCATATGAATGAACTTGCTAAGTTGCGAAATTCTTATAATCAAGTATTTGGAAGTTATATTTGTAGCAATAATGAAGAGGATACCGAAGAAATTGAAGAGGAAAACGAAAAAGACATAAAAGATGTGGCAGATAGAACAACATGGAAGAGAGAAAATGAGAATATAAGGATTGAAACGGTAAGACCTGACAAAAGCAGCAGTTACCCTAATATTATTCCAGTACATATCTTTGAAGAAATTGTCAGAACCATCATCGACCAATTTGTTCGATATAATAAGGACTATATAAAGACATCTACAATATCTTCACTATTGAATGATAAAATTATGCAGGAAACAAATTATAAAAAGTCTCCTAAAACCTTGGTTTATAGTGTTATTAAAATTCTTATAAAAGAAGATATATTAGAAAATAAAGAGAATTATAAGCGAGTATATGTTTTAAAGAAAAGTCCTGAATACATATTGAAGTGGTTAAAGAATATTTAATAGTATGGGCAAGATTATAAGAGTTATATTAAGGTGCCTGGGATATGATTAAATATGTGTGCAGGGTAGTATGACTATTATATTATTATAAAATGAATTACGGTGAGATAACAGTATGATTTCTGCTTCTATAGAAAATTTTATCAGGATGTTTTATTGGGATATTATCACCAGAATGTACGGCAACTCTCATAGTTCCATTATTGGGCTTTTGTCAAGTGAATGGATTAAAAAGTCCTCTAACCATTCTGTGTTAGATGGTGCCCCATCTCCTTTTGTCGGCAAAGGAAGAAAAGGGCAAAAAAAAGCAGATATTCTATTATGCAAAGGTGATAAACCTTTTATAGTAGTTGAGGTTGAAACGATAGTGTCTAAATATTTGGAGAAGATAGATTCAATTGCTGCATATATGGATAATACAAAAGATTATGCTGGGGTTGCTTTTGGCCTATTGGTTATGCTCAATTATACAAATGGTGCAGACAAGTATAAGCATAATTGGCATGATGCAAAAGAATATGCCATAAGTAAAGATATCCCGATTGCATTTATTTTCATTGAAAAGAGAAAGGCAGATTTGGGGGATACTGTTTTGGACCGTTTAAAAAGAAGAAATGAATATTACCCGTGGGAGACTAGTAGCATTGATTATTGGGTTTATGGAAGTGATAGAAAGATAATTGAAGGGAACTTGTTAAAAAGAAGTAATGTTAATTAACTGCATAACTGAGCAAAGAGGAGAACTAGGGGAATGTTAGGAATGGAGTATTAGTTTTAACTGATTATTGATAATGATTGTAAAATCATAATTCAAGAACTATGCTTAGAGTAAAGTTTTGAAAAACAACAATATAATGAAAGGGGATAAAAATGTCAAAAGAGCACCCTTCGGTATTTATCAGTTATAGTTGGGATAGTGAGGAACACGAAA
Source organism: Clostridium sp. N3C (assembly GCF_900095445.1). Lineage (GTDB taxonomy): Bacteria > Bacillota > Clostridia > Clostridiales > Clostridiaceae > Clostridium_AU. The sequence goes on along the minus strand of NZ_FMJL01000017.1, from coordinate 19,562 downwards.
ACTGGGTAACAGTTTTAGCGGCTAAATTAAGGGAAAACGGTGTTGATGCAACGATTGATAAATTTGAAACACAAAGCAAGACTGTTAACTTGAATAGGATGATGGTAGAAAAAATAAAAAATAGTGATAATATCTTACTTATTCTTACTGAAAACTATGCTAAGAAAGCAGACACCTTCCAGGGCGGAGTTGGCTATGAGACAAATTTATTAATACGATATATAAAAGATAATCCAGATAAGATAATTCTAATAATGAGGCATAAGGGAGACTATAGAAAGGCTGTTCCATTTTATTTGGAAGGGTTTCATTTTATTGACTTTTCACATGATGACCAATTTGATATTAAGTTTGATGAATTACTGCACAGAATTTATCAAGTAGATGTAATTGATGTACCAAAGGTAGGAGCCAAACCCAAATTGAAATCAAAGAAAATTATTTATGATAGGACAGTAAACGAAATTACTAATATAATTCCCAATTTTAAAGAAATAACGGATTTGGATAAAAACAAATTTATGAAACAAAGTTATTCTAAAATATTATCGCTTTTATCAGACTTTGCGGAGCAGACCAAACATAAGAATAATAATTTTGATTACGATAAAGATATTGTACATAATCAAAAGACTATAATGAGATTTTATATTAACGGTATGGAAAAATATGCGGTTAAAATATGGCTGGGGAATTTGCTCGGTGGTGCAAGTCAAAGCATTTATTTGTCATACGGGAGATTTAGTATTGATAGCGATAATTCGTTTAATGATGTAATTGAATGTGAAGTAACTAAAACTAAAGATTTAAAATTAAAAATGACAATGAATTTTATGACGGGAAATAATGCTAGCGATGCATATGGAATTGCCGTTGAAATATGGAAACAAATTGTTCAATATTTAAACCATTAACTCATAAAAAATGAGGTGATTTAAGATGAATGTAGATTTTAAAGAAATTAAGGATTACTTTTATAACAACCGTTACAGCAATAATATTGCCCGTAAATATGCAGGCATGTTTGAAAAAGTTTCACAAGTAATTGATGAGGATGATATATTATATTTTTATCCAAAATACTTATTTGTTGATGAACAGACTTTACAATTATATTTTATCTTAAAAAACAACAAATTTATTAAAGTTTGGATTAATGGTGATAAGCATATAGTTATAGAATATTTTAATATTAACAGAATTAAGAGTGTTACTTATGAATGTCCTTTAGATGATTATGGCGACTATAGGTTAACTTTGCTTTTTGAAGAAAATGTAGAAGAAATTACATTTATCAGTAAAGAGGATACAAATGAGGGTTGGAAATATAAATTTGATAAAGCAATACGCAGTATTGCAAAATATTTTGCACAAATAAATAATCATAGATACTGAGTTTAAAGGAAGTGTATTTCATGGATAGATATGAACGGATACTCGGAGGGCTTTTTGGTGTTGCCTGTGGAGATGCCCTTGGCGGAACGCTGGAATTCATGTCAAAGGATGAGATTGAAAGGAAATATGGATATTTAAAAGATATTATCGGTGGAGGCTGTTGGGATTTAGAACCTGGGGAAGTAACGGATGATACAATGATGACTATTGCTGTGGCAGAAGGCATCCTGGACAACCCAGAGAATCCTGTCGAAGATATCGGAAAACACTTTATTAAATGGTATGATAGTAAACCAAAGGATATCGGCAACATTATCCGAATTGCACTTGGTGAGTATAAACGAAGCAATGACTGGATGAAAACTGCCTACTATGCTCATCAGACAACAGGTGGAATGAGTGCTGGAAATGGTTCACTTATGAGGTGCTTACCGGTTGCATTATATTATAATGATGTTGAAAAAATGCTGGAGATAACTGCTTCACAAAGTGTTCTTACCCATTATGACCAAAAAGCAACGGATGCCTGCCAGTTTTATAATCTGTTAGTTTATGATTATCTAAATGATAAGCCTAAAGTACCTGCTATAAGAGAACATATTGAAAAGTATCCAGAGTATAAGCAGGTATTTCAGGTATCAAAAGAAGAATTGAAGCCAACGGGATATGTGTTTGATACTTTGATATGTGCATTATGGTGTTTTATTAACACTTCTACCTTTGAGGATGCTGTATGTGAAGCAGCCAACCTTGGAGGAGATGCGGACACTATAGCCGCAATTACCGGCGGAATGGCTGGCGTGTACTATGGCTATAACGCTATCCCTGACAGGTGGAAGGAAAAGATATTGGTAAAAGAGCAGTTGATTTCAATCGCACAGCGGATTTTTAAAGGTTAATTTTGAAAGTGGTAGTAAGGGTATTGGATATTCGGCTTACGAAGAGATAAAAATAAAGAAACAAGTCAGTTCTATCAATTTATATATCTTGATAGAACTGACTTGTTCGCTATTAATAAGTATGGGTTCTTTCAAATTTTATTTTACCATTTGGAAGAACGTACTTATATACAATATCCCAAGAACATTCCTCATCAGGGTCATTGCATTTTTCCATCCACTTACTGACAAGGACAGGTTTGTTAGTTTTTTTAGCCTGTGAAATTTGCTCAAAAGTAGGTTTAATTCTGCTTTTCATCTGTTCTTGTTTCAGAGTATTTTCCCTTAATAACTGTGATTCAATAATTTTAATAATTGCTTCTTTTTGATATTTTTTAAGACTAGAATTTTCACATAGTTTCCTTATATCAACAACTTCTTGGTCATATTCTAATCCTGTTTCCTCATCATATCCAAATTTATGCAGTTCATTGCAATAAGGGCAGTACCAGTAGTCAGTTTTATAATTTATTGGAACAGGAAAGTTCTCTGCAAACACATCATCTTCAGGCTGGATATTAAGAACATAGTATGTTTCAAAACAAGGGAGAAATATTTTTTCTTCCATTTTGGATAAATAGTCGCTATCTGATAGAAAAACAACAATTCCTCTATTATGACATTTTTTACATATTTCTTCATGGAGTAAACTATTGACGATAAAGTAGTTGGCTGTACCCATCAAATTGACCATAGGTTTAGAGAGAACTCCGCTATTAAGTGCACTAATTATTTCATTTCTTCTGAATTGAATTTCTAGCCAGAATAATTCTGGAGGCAACTTACCGTTTAATCCTTTTGATGTTATAAAATTCTTCCATAGTTCCTCTGACCTTTTCTCAATACGTTCTTCATAATTATTACTGTTATACATTTTTTTATTAATGTTATACATATTTCATTCTCCTTTCAAATTTTTATTTTGAATATAATAAAGGAGTTGCTTTGTATGTGTTTAAGCAACTCCAAACAAACATTTATCAACTACTTTTCTTAGGTATTTTTGCTACACATGTGGAATACGACCAAAGTGTTTTAACGTCAAATCTATAAAGACTAAGTATCCAGTCTGAATATTTTTTACTACAATCGCCTGTCGAAAGCATTTTTTTCCATGAATTTAACCATTTTGCCTGTAATTCAGGCGGGATGGAAATAAGTCTTTGGCATTGTAAGATATTGTTGTTAGATTCAACTCCGAAAATGTGTAGAATGTTACTTTTTGTGTATAATGAAATATCGTTTTTCCTATCTTTGTATAAGGTTGGGTCAAAAACAATTTCAAAGGTTAAGGCATTCATGCCTAATCGTATAAGTGTAAGCAAGAAACCTGTATCATTATCTTCAAATATCCTGAATTCAATCTTACCTCTTTTTATTGACTCGATTTCTTTTGGAAGCATTCCAGATAAAAATATTGGTAATAAATAAGACCCTTCTTTAGAAACTTCTAAAACGGCACCATCTCTCTTAGGACGGTTTTTGAATAATGGAAACTCATAACCTACAACAAATTCATTAAGCATATATATTCTCCTTTCAAAATTAAAATTGGTATAAAAATGCTACCTGGGGTTTCCCCAGGTAGCAAGTTAATCTAAGCAAACTAATTTTTAAGTTTATAAAGTTTTTAGGTAACTTAGGTCTCTCTCAATGGCTTTTAATAAATTGAATGGAGTAATATTCTTTGATTTAAAAATATTTATAATTATTTCCAACAAATCTTCTTCGTTTTCCCCTATTTGTACTCCGTAATTTATTATTCCTTCAATAATCTTTCCTTTAATAGATAGTTCGATATCTGAATTTGTAACATAAAAAAATCCATTAATTTTTTTGCCATCTTTTATATTGCAGAGACAAAGTAGGAATGTTGTGTGTTTAGTGTAAAATAAAAATAGAGCAAAATGCAAAATAAAACTCTAGCAGTTTGCTGGAAAAATAAAAAACATTGTCAAGCACCCTCAAATAATATATCCTCTAAGTTGCCGAGACTATAGGGGAGGTTATGAAAGGATGTTAACAATGTCTAGAGTTCATTGTATCAAAGAACTAAGTCAATTTGAAGGAAAAAGTTTAAGGGAAATTAGCAGAATAACAGGACATGCATTTGCAACTGTGCAAAAGTATGTAGATAAGGAAGATTTCAACGATATTCCACAGCGGAGAAGTAAAAATGAGTTGAAAATAGATAAATATAAGGAACTAATAGATTTATGGCTTGAGGCTGATTTGACAGCCCCAAGAAAGCAACGTCACACAGCGAAGCGTGTGTATGACAGGCTAGAAGAGTTGTTTGACGATAAGCTTGATGTATCATTAAGAACAGTTCAGTACTATGTTTCTGCAAAAAAGAAAGAGCTATTTAGCAAAAAGGAAGGATCACTGCCGCTTAACCATCCTGCCGGTGAGGCTCAAGTGGATTTGGGAGAGGCAACTTTCATTGAAAACGGTGAAGAATTTACTGGATATTATTTAAACATGTCATTTCCTTATAGTAACGGGGGATATGTACAAGTCTTTAGAGGTCAGAATCAGGAATGTTTCCTTCAAGGAATGAAGAATATTTTTGAGCATATGGGGAGAGTCCCTTATAAAATCTGGTTTGATAATCTATCTGCAGCAGTAATAAGTATAGATAAAGATGGTAGCCGAACTCTTACTCAACAATTCGAAAGATTCGCATCTCACTACAAATTTCAGGTGAATTTTTGCAACCCTGCAAGTGGTAATGAGAAAGGTAACGTTGAGAATAAGGTAGGTTACCATAGAAGGAATTTATTTGTGCCTATACCCGCTTTCAAGAACATTGACGACTACAATAAGTTACTTTTGCAGATTTGTGATAATGACATGGATAGAAAACACTATAAGAATGATGTAACTATAAAAGAACTCTTTAACGATGACTTAAAGAAGATGTTTCTTCTACCGGCGGTAGGATTTGAAATACATAGAATGTTTAGTGCAATTGCAGATAATTATGGCAAGGTTAAATTCGAAACCAATACATACTCTACTTCTCCAGCGGTAGCTGGTAAGAAAGTATTCATCAAGGCTACAGCATTTCAGGTTATCATACTTGATGAAAAATATGGTCACATAGTTACACATAAAAGGCTGTACTGCAAGAATGCAGAAAGTATGAACTGGATACCGTACTTATCCACACTTGCACGAAGACCAAACGCATTAAAATATACTGATTTTTACAATGAAATGCCAGAGCCTTGGAGAGACTACTTGGACAAGTGTGATAAGGATAAAAAGAAGCTTGCGCTTCATGCACTTATTAAGATGATACAGGAATCAGAAATGAAAACTGCAACTACTGCACTTCTGCAAACTATAGCAACCGGTAACAGCGATGTAGACAGCATTATAGCAACATACCATAGATTAGTTAACAAACTTCCGGAAATTGCAAAAATGCAGATTTATGGTGACATACCTGTAAACCAGATATTTACTCCAAATTTAGATGTGTACAACAAGTTCCTAAAAGGGAGGAATTCCTAATGAATGAGATTATTGCAGCATATTGTAAAGCGCTTCGCTTAGGCGTTAGCCTGGCTGAAAACTGTGATATCATAAAGGCAGAAACCCATCAGGAGTTCCTTGCAAAACTTCTAGAGATTGAGCTAAAAAACAGGGAAGCAACTAGAATTAACAGAGGACTAAAACAGGCTAAGTTTGACGTAATTAAAACATTTGAGAACTACAGCTTTAAGGACATAGATATTCCGGAAAAACTTCCTCTGGAGAGCATAAGAAACGCAGATTTTATTGATAGAAGGGAAAACCTTATTCTCTACGGTGGTGTGGGTACAGGCAAGACACACCTTGCTACCGCAATTGGAGTAGAGGCAATAAATAAGGGGAAACGAGTAAGATTTTTTAGGACAGCAGCACTTGTAAATGAGCTTGTAGAAGCAAAGGCGTCTGGAGAGTTAAAAAGATTTCTTAAATCAATAGAAAAATGTGATCTGCTTATTTGTGATGAGTGGGGGTACCTTCCCCTTAGCACTGAGGGAGCACAGCTTCTATTCCAAGTTATTTCAGATTGCTATGAACGTAGAAGTATAATCATAACTACTAATCTTGAGTTTGGCAGATGGAACAGTATTTTCTACGACGAAAGATTAACTAGTGCAATCATTGATAGGATAATACACCATAGTTATCTCCTTCTTTTTAAGGGAGAAAGTTATAGGATACAACATTCAACCATAAATTAACATATATGTAAACATGGGTGCTTGAAAAATTCTTTGCAAAACGCTAAAAATTTCACTTGCAAAATACAGGCGTATATGGATTACTCATAAGCCCCTTAATGGATTTGGACAAATGCCTATACATTTATTATAATGTAGAAAGTGATTGGAGGTAAACTATGAGAGGAAAAACGTATACCAAAGAATTAAAAGAAGAGATCTTAAGAGAAGTACGAGAGGTAGGAAATGTTTCATTAGTATCAAGAAGGCATGGAATATCAAAATCAACAATATTTACTTGGATAAGAAAATCTAAGAACAGGAATGAAATTAAGGTTAAGCCAGGAAGAAAGGCTTTAGTTGAGGGAGAAAAAGAGCTTGAATACGAATTAACAGAAGTAACAAAAGAGAATGATCAACTGAAGAAGCTTCTAGGTGAAAAAGATTTAGAAATAGCAATCCTTAAAGACTTAATAAAAAAATCCAACCCTCAACTAAAGATAAAGTAGAAATAGCTAAAAAATATATAGCGCAAGGATATAACGCAGTTTTTGTGCTAAGGATAGTTAAGCTCAGTAGGTCAACATACTATTACAGCTTAAGTGTAGAAGGTAAGGAGAAAGCTAAACCTAAAGGTGGAAAACCTAAGGGTTATAGCCTAGACAACGAAGATAAAAAGATCTGCGATGAGCAGATTAAAGAGTTTATTATAGAAGCAATCCATGGGGATGCCCTTAATTATGGGTATAGAAAAATTACCTATCATTTGAGAAGACATTACAGTCTAAAGATTAACCAGAAGAAGGTTTATAGGCTCTGTAAGGAGCTTGGCATACTTAAGGGGCAAAGAGTAATTAAACCCAAAGTAAAGAGAACTATTGCAATAAACAGAACCATTACTGGCTCAAATCAACTTTGGGAAATGGATATTAAGTATGGATATGTCCAAGGTGAGGATAAGTTTTTTTACCTGCTAAACCTAATTGATGTTTTTGATAGAAGTATTATTGGTTACCACATGGGATTACACTGTGAGGCTAAAGATGCGGCAGCATTGCTAAGAAAATGCCTTATAAAAAGAAATCTCTTTGAGGAGGGAGCTAAAAAACCGGTAATAAGAACTGATAATGGCCCCCAATTTGTAAGTAATAAGTTTAGCGAATGCTGTGAAAAAATTAAAGTAGAACACGAGAGGATACCTGTAAAAACACCAAATAAGAACGCGCATATAGAATCATTCCACCGAATACTTGAGGATGATTGCTTAAAAATAAATGAATTTCAAACATATGCAGAAGCATATGAAATAGTAAACGACTTCATGGAGTTTTACAATAATAGGAGACTTCATTCAAGCTTAAGGTTTGTGGCACCAAATGAGTTTTATAACCTTCATTTTGGAGAGAATCAAACTAATATTCAAATAAGGGTCTAAATCTAAGAAAATTCAAGAATTTATTAGGTTTTGTCCAAAACGAAGGGGTTAATCCGATTATTTGTACATAATGTTTATTGTTCAGATTCTGAAGTAATAGCAAAATATGAAAGTATGAAATGCGATATAGATAAGTTATTGAAAGAATTAGGTAACGATAATATTTTAGGATTAATTGATGATTTCATAAATAAATATTGATTAAACATAAGATGTCCTTATGTGATTTAATTGTTTTTGTGTTATCGAATTATAAAAACTTGTTACCAGTATATAGCCCTCTTTATATTATATACAGTTCACAAATAGGAATTTTATAATACTAAGGAGGGCTTATTTTATGCTTTTAAAACCGGAAGAAATTTATTCGAAATTCAATGATGAAAATATTCAAGTTATAATTCCTAAAAAATTACTATTCACTTTATTGCAGCAGGTAGACAGACTTCGTGAAGTATTAGGTAATGAAGAAGAGGTAGTAAATAACTTTGCAATATATGAATATATAAGTAATGCCGAGATGTTAATGGTCAAATTACTTATCTTAATGGCCGAACCATATGGTAAAAAGGAAATTATTTTGGATATAAACATTGCAGAGTTTCTGGTCTTAAGGGATTTGGTATTTTGCAATTATTCATTACCACATCTAAGAGGGAAAATGAGGCCTTCTATCCGCAAAGCATACAAGGATTTTTATGATGAGATTGAAGACATCTTTGAAATGTTAGAGCAGGATGAAATAAAAGCATATTGGGATTATATTAAGAATTACAGAATAAAAGGTTGCATTCTTCATTAGGCAATAGGGAAAAGGCATTAGCAGGAATTAAATTCTGCCGATGCTTTTTTCTTATAGAAAATTTTACAACTGAAAAGATAACCTCAAAAGTTTGTAAAAATATTTTTTACAAACCGTATCTTTTTTTACACTTTTGGTGTATAATAAAGTAGGAGGTGTAAAAAATGAGCATGGAATTATTATTCGAAAATCGAAAACTAATCGGTAAAAATATATTAAATATCATTAAAGACAATGGATATACAAAGTCTTCCTTTTCAAGGCTTACTAATATTTCACGGCCTACTTTAGATAAACTAATCAAAGGAGAAGTCGACAGCCTTGCGACATTTAAAACCCATATTCAAAAGATTTTGGACAGCCAGGACATGGATGAAGAACAACTACTAAATTATGTTCCAAAGTACAATGCGAAAAAGGAACCTGTTTTTGCGCTGTCTGACAATGCTCCAGAGAATCATGCCCTGAACCCTAATGCTCAAGAGATGTTTGGTATTTTAGAGGATATAGTTCATATGTGCGAACTGTATTACAATTAAGAAGGTGCAGATTATGTCGGAATTAATAACGAGTAATAATCTTGAGCAGGTTATTGAAAAAAATAACCTGATTAAAGATGATATATTAAGATTAACAAATGATTTTACAGTCAGATTTAATAAGTCGAGGGTAACGGGGCAGGATAAACTGTCTTTTTCGGTATTAAAAGAGAAGCATTTAATCCAGATTCCCATTGATGATGAGTATTGGGGCGGGGCTATTATTACAAAGGGAAATATTAAAATACCAGTTATCAATACAGCCCAGCCCCGTTTCTATCAATATTTTGTGGCATGGCATGAAATATATCATTTGTTCTATGACCTCAGTTTAAGGGATGAGACCCATAACATTGCCGTTGATATGGATTTAAATGAAAGAAAAGCAGATTATTTTGCTGCAAAAATGATTTTTGGCAATGTGTACGATTACTACTATTCATTAGATGATGAAGATTTTATCGACAGAGTCATAAAATGCATGGATGTATATAAGGCACCATATAAGGCAGTACTGATAGAACTGTTTGAAGAAGCCGTTACAAAATATAATGATTTGGATTTAAAAGAAAAAATTCTTGAGCATTTTGATAATAAACCTGAGAACTTAGTGCAAAAATTTATAGATTTGGAATTGGATGCAGAGTTAGTGAAACCCTCATATGTTGTAAGTTTAGGTGGGTTGGAGAAGAAAATACAAATTGTTATGAAAGAAAACCCAGATGTCTCCCATCATAAAGATAATTATCAGTTTCTGCTCACGCTAAAGAATAAAATTAAAAAAGGAGTGGAGGGACTTGCCAAATGAAAGGAGAAGGCATAAAAGAATTAAAAAAATACCTTTCCACGGGCATGTCTCTCAAAGTTTGCATCCTGGATAATAACTCTGTTGAATTTTTGACATGGATACGTAAGAGCGTCAGCCCTGAAAAGATATTTAGCCAGTATGATATGATTCTTATCCCCAAATGGGTATGGGTTGAGGTCTGTGATAGTGATAATAGAAAAAGTTACATAAATGATTTAAAACATTATTCGAAGGTCCAAATTATAGATGAAGTTGATTATTTAACATTGGTGGATTACAAAGAAGCAGAATTATACTATCTGTTTTTGTATTGCTGCTACAATGTGAGCAGGCTTGTTAGTTTTATCAAGAAAAACATCTTAAAGAACAGACCTGTAGAAGACCTGGACCCCTATGAAGAATGGCTAAATATATTTTATGAAGAGGGACTAGACCAAAGAAAACTTTCAAACGGAAGAATTCAGAAGAAGAATGCAGGAGAGTTATCTATTGCCGTTTTAAGTTATATCCTTTCCTATTATTACAGTGGAAGCATTGATATTATAACTATCTTCAGCAGTGACAGGGATACCTATGAATTTGTTTCTAAGGCCAAGGAAATGCTTTATGGGGATGAGCGATTTAAAAATAGAAGTAATACTTCCATAACATTTAAGTCAAATGATTTTCTGATTTATGAATGGACAAGGCTTGGATATATAAACGAAAATAATATTGATGCCTTTGTGGACAGTTACAGGCAGACGAGAAGAATAAAATTCACGAGAAAAAAGCGGGATAATTCTATTGAGGAGCAAGACAAATTGATAGATAATGCAGCATTTTTAGAAATGTTAAAGGACAGCACGATACATTTAATCTTTTGAATATACTGGACTATAGTAAAAAGGTTTTAGTAGATTTTAAGCCTACCAAAACCTTTTTCTTATTGCTTTAATTTTTCTTATCTTTTTTAAAGTATGATTGAACCTTTACGGTAAAAGAAAGAAACATAATAAGGAATATACCTTGCAGGGAGCCTGCAATAAAGCGGATAAATATATTTTCTGTAATAATGGTAAATGGTAACAAAAACATGCTCATGAGAATTACCAGTTTTATAGTCAAAAAAACACTATGCCTCATAAAATACCTCCTTATGTTGGTTACACAGAATTTTATCCGACTACTGCATATTATTTCAAGTCAGATTTTACGTTTAAAATAAAGTCGGTCCATGATATAATGGAAATAGGTTCAAGGGAAATGAACTAAGTGCCATTGACACAGTCACCTAATAAAGGTGTCCAACTGTAGTCAGTGGCATTTTTGTTTTTCAGGGAATAGACGAATAAGGGAAAAGGGATAAGAGTTTTATTATAAAAAAGGTTTTAGAGGCAAGGGGTAAGGGACTTAAGGAAGTGGTGGATGAATTACATTGCAATATCATTCTCCTTTGTTCCGTAATCCTTTATACTTAATTCCTAACTCAGGAGGTATCTGCATGGCTAAACGGAAAATAGATTGGGATGAAAATAAATTAAAAAAATGGATACAGGAAGGCAGAGGACAGGGGGAAGGCAAGGATTACAAGCCCTGGCTTACTGTACAGGACTTCCCCAGCAAAGGCAGGGTTACACGTGTATTTGGATGGAAAACAAAAAGAACACATCACTTTTTCACGGATACAGAGACAAGATATTTTTATTTGCTTGAATGGGAAGATGATGTATTGGATATCAGGGAGCACTACCCTTTATTTAACTGTGAAGAAGTAATACAAAATAAGGCTGGTTTAAATTTTGATTTATTTAAAGACAAAGATACAGGAACGCCTTATATTTTATCCACATCATTTTTAATCACTTTGAAAAAACCAAATGGCAAAATAGCATATGTTGCCAGAAGTCTTAAAGCAGATTATGAACTTGAGCGCAAAATAGCATTAGAAAGGCTGGAAATAGAGAGGAGATACTGGCAGAGCCAAAATATTGATTGGGGAATAGTAACGCAAAAAGAGATTCCAGTGGTTAAAGCAAAGAATATAGAATGGGTTCACTCATCCTTATATCCTGCTGATGAAAGAGGATTTACAGATGAAGAGGTTGACTATTACTGCAATGCTTTTGTTGAAAAATTGGCAGGGAACAGTACTTCGATTAGAAATTTCACTACCCAATTTGACAGGTTGTTTAATTTAGATACAGGGTCAGGGGTGTACATATTCAAGCGTTTAATTGCCCTTAAAAGGATAATGGTGGACATGAATAAAAAAATCGACCTTAATGATTCGACCCAAAGTATAGAAATTATAAAGCAGAGTTTACCAGAAAGGGTGAGAATACTATGATAGCAGTAAATACACTAATCAAATGGGGACAGGATAATGATAAAGAAAGTGTAGAAAGGATTTTGTGGCTTGATAGGCAGCAAAACCTTGCATATGTTATAAACATATATTCAAATGAAAGTCCTTTCCCAAGATGTATATCTGATATTGAGGAATGCATTAAGCAGGGGATTGCAGGTTTATTGGATAGCGACCCATTTGTTAAGGTTGTTGATGAAGGAGAATTATCAGAGAAATCAAAAGAAATACGGGATAGAGCATGGGAAGTAATTAAGGAACTGGTTACGCTTGAGCCTGTGATTTTTTATAAGAAAGAACGGAGAGAACTTGTTTTAAAAGCATCGTCTATTTATAACTTACATGAAAAAACTGTTTCAAACTACCTTAAACGATTCTGGAAGAGAGGGAAAATAAAGAACGCTTTGCTTCCGGACTACTATTTATGTGGAGGTCCGGGTAAAGAAAGACGGGCAGGAGACAAAAAGCGTGGGCGCAGACGAAAAAATGCGGAACTGGTGGGTGAGGGAATCAATGTAGATGAAGAAGTAAAAAAGATATTTAATATCGCTATCAATAAATACTATCATACAGGCGCCAAAAATTCCCTTAAACTTGCATATGAACTGATGAGAAAAGAATTCTTCAGCGATGAATTCAGGATAGAAAACGGCATAAGAGTTCCTGTAATAAAACCCATAGGAGAGGTGCCTACATATGCCCAATTCCGTTACTGGTATTATAAGAATATCAATTTAAAAAAGCAAATTTCATCCAGACAAAGCAGTAAAAAATATGAGCAGCAGTATAGACCACTTTTAGGCAATACAACTTCGGAAGCAATTGCGCCAGGAAGTATCTATCAGATTGATGCAACTGTAGGTGACATTTATCTTGTGAGCCGTTATAACAGGAACTGGATAATTGGAAGACCGGTAATTTACGCAGTTTTAGATGTTTTCAGCAGGATGGTTGTTGGTATTTATGTTGGCTTAGAGGGGCCAAGTTGGATAGGGGCTATGATGGCTCTTGCAAATGCAGCGTCCGACAAAGTTGCCTTTTGCAAGGAGTATGGAATAGATATTGAAGAAAAGGACTGGCTTGTCCATCACTTGCCAGAGGCTATTCTGGCGGACAGAGGGGAACTTGAAGGCAAGAATGTTGAAAACCTTATTAATTCTCTACATGTAAAGATACAGAATACTCCCCCATATCGGGCAGACTGGAAAGCAGTTATTGAACAGCATTTCAGAATTACTAATATAAGGGTAAAACCGCTTTTGCCTGGTACTGTTGACCCTGATGTGAGAGAGCGTGGCGACAGGGATTACAGGTTGGATGCCAAATTGGATATATACCAGTTTACACAGATAATCATAAAATGTGCCCTGTACCATAATAACCAGTACCATCTTAAAAACTATGACAGGGAAGAGATGATGGTTGCTGATGAAGTAGAATGTATTCCACGGGAAATATGGAACTGGGGGATTGCAAACTGTGCGGGAAAATTGCGGAGTGTACCAGAGGATATCGTTAAACTAAATCTTATGCCCTCAGATGCAGCAACTGTAACGGCAAAGGGGATAAAATTCAAAGGCTTGTATTATGCTTCACCAAAAACTCTTAAGGAGAGATGGTTTGAAAAGGCGAGAAATAAAGGAACATGGAAGATTGATGTTTCCTATGACCCCCGCAATATGAACTTTATTTATATCAAGGAGCAAAATGGCATGGACTTCGAGAAATGTTTTCTCCTGGAACACCAGGATAGGTATAAAGATAAAAATCTTGAGGAAATTCAATACCTTCTTGAAGAGGAGAAACTTCAAATAAAAATTGCAGAAGATAAGGAACTGCAGGCAAAGGTTGATTTAATTACTGAAATCGAAAGTATTGCAAAAGAGGCAGAAAAATCTTTTAAAGAAGAAAAATCAAATGAAAGCGATTCGAAGCGCAAAAAAGGGATTAGAAACAACAGGAGATTAGAAAAGATGTTAAACAGGGAGAAGGAAGCCTTCGAACTGGATAAAAAAGAAACAGGAAGTAATGCAGAAGTTATACCGTTTAGCAGGGCAGAGCAGGAGGAAGAGGTGGACGAGAATGATACGATAAGCCTTTTGATAAGAAAACAAAAGGAGGCTTTAAAGAAAATCCATGAATAAAGTAATAATACCTAACGGTGCTAATGCTGTAGTTGCAGAATACAAGGAACAGTTGATACCTGAATATAGCGGGAATCCATTTATTGAAGCACTGCCACCGGTTTATTCTAAGGAAGAGGTAGTGGAGAAACTGTCTCTATATCCCCACTATAATCCAGAGGAAAGACGATTGGAAGGCCACTACCGTATTCATATGGTGCAGCGGTTGTTTCAGTGTTTTCAGCCGTTGAGTATTCATATTGACCTTGAAAGCAGGATAAGCAGAGTCATAAGGCAGGGATACCTGGCACGTAACCCATTTAAACCTTCCTATGCTGAAAGTCTACAAAACGGATATAAGGCGATACAAAGCATGAAATGGGAGATAAGCAGTAACGCATCCTTCAGGACTACTGCATCGGGATTTACTATTATAGGTGTAAGTGGAATGGGTAAAACAACTGCTATCAACCGTGTATTATCTCTTTATCCCCAGATAATTGTACATTCAGAATATAATAATACCAATTTTAGTATGTACCAACTGGTTTGGCTTAAGTTAGACTGCCCATTTGACGGTTCCTTGAAGGGTCTCTGCATAGAGTTTTTCCATAAGGTAGACGACCTGTTGGGTACGGATTATTATAAGAAGTTCGGGGTAGGGAGGAAAACCGTAGACAATATGCTCTCTATTATATCCCAGATAGCCAGGAATACAGCCTTAGGCGTATTGGTCATAGATGAGATTCAGCATTTAAATGGGGCAAAAAGCGGTGGGGATGAGAAGATGCTTAACTTTTTTGTCACCCTTGTCAATACCATTGGTGTACCTGTCTTACTTATCGGTACCACAAAAGCATTATCGGTTTTACAATCGGAATTTCGTCAGGCAAGGCGCGGCAGCGGTCAGGGAGATATGGTTTGGGAGAGGTTGAGCAAAGATAAAAGTTGGGATTTGCTAATCAATGCACTTTGGGACTATCAGTGGACCAAAAAGGAAGTACCATTAACACCGGAATTAAATGATGTTCTCTATGAGGAGTCACAAGGCATCATAGACATTGCAGTAAAACTTTATGCGATGTCACAAATACGGGCTATTCTTTCAGGGAGAGAGGATATCACTGCAAATCTGATTAGGCAGGTTGCAAAAGATAATTTGAAATTGGTCCGCCCCATGCTGGAAGCATTAAAATCAGGAAACATTAAAGAAATCGCCAAGTATGAGGATATATGTACTGTAGACATTGATTTTCTGGGATTTATGGACAAAAGCAAGCAATCATTAGACTGGGATATGAGAATGAAGATGCTCCAAAGGCAGCAGAAGGAAAAAGAAAAGGAAGCCAACCTTTCCAGGAAGGAACAGGCGATTATAAAATTATTAGACTTAAATATTGATGCAAAAAAGGCTCAAAAAGCAGTAGAGCAGGTTTTAGATAGTGAAGAGAGTCTTGAAGTTTCGGAGATTGTAATAAAAGCAGTACAGATGTTATCAACCAATGATAAACCAAAGCGAAAAGAAAAGAGTAAACCAAATAAGATGGATGAAAATGATATAAGGTTTATTGTGGAAGAGGGCAGGAGAAATAAAAAATCAGCCTATGAATCATTAAAAGAAAAAGGGCTTATTAAGCAGGTAGAAAAAGACTTTTTCAAGGCGGTGTAGCGCATATGATGACGTTTTTTCCTGTGCCATATGAGGATGAAGTATTATACAGCGTCCTTGCAAGATACCATGTGAGGAGTGGAAATATAAGTTATAAGGCGACAATGAGAGACCTTTTCGGTGCAACTTCCGTAACAGCAGTGATGGACTTGCCTTCCAATATACAGAACCTTGTTAATAATATGCCCCTTAATTCCAGGTATACTGAAGAATATCTTATTAAAAACCATACACTTTTCCCGTTCTATTCTGCCTTTTTACCTCCTGAGCGTGCAGAAAAAGTTCTAGAATCAATGAAAGGGGAAAATGGAGGAAGCGTATATAGCCGGACTGGAATCATGGCCAGTTCCGTTACATTAAACCAATATTTTAAGTTCTGCCCTGTCTGTGCTAAAGAAGATAAGTTGCAGTACGGAGAGTTATACTGGCATAGAGTTCATCAAATTCCTGGGGTACTGGTATGCCCAAAACATTATGTTCCATTATATAATAGCCAGGTATCGGTCAGGGGATATAATAAATGCCAATATAGGGCTGCTAGCGAAGAGAACTGTGTAAAACCAGGTATTAATGTGATATACGCTGATGATGTTTTTGAAAAACTGATTAGGCTTGCAGAGGATGTTCAGGTTTTACTTAACAGTGATTTTGAAAAGAGAAATATAGAATGGTATAAAGAGCAGTATCTTGCAAAGATGATAGAAATGGGATTTGCAACTTCAAACGGAAAAGTGCATCAAAAGGAGTTTATAAAAGAGTTTATTGATTATTATGGTGAAGTATTTTTAGATATTGTGCAGTCGGGTGTTGATGCAGATAACGATTCAAACTGGCTAATGGATATGGTAAGAAAGAAAAACAAGACTGCTCATCCTATCAGACATTTGCTTCTTTCCCGTTTTCTTGGAATTTCACTTCATGATTTATTTTATAAAAAGATGGAATATAAGCCTTTTGGAGATGGACCGTGGCCTTGTCTGAATGCAGCGTCAGACCACTACCTAAAACCTGTTGTCTATGATTTAAAAGTTTCATACAGTACAGATTCAAAATATCCTGTTGGGACTTTTTCTTGTACTTGCGGTTTTGTTTATACCAGAAGTGGACCAGATGAGTCTGAGGATGCAAGATATAGATTTGGAAGGATAAAAAGGTTTGGGCAATTATGGGAGGAGAGGCTCAAAGAATTAGTAGACCGAAAGTTGAGTTTAAGAGAAACAGCAAGGTTATTAGGTGTAGACCCTAATACAGTTAAGAAGTATGCTAAGAAACTTGGATTAACTACTTACTGGAAAAAACGGAGTGAGGCCGATGGTGTATATGATAATGAAGGGAACAGTTATTCTTCAATGAATTTGGACAAGGATTACTACAGAGAAAAGTGGAATGAATTAAGAAAACAATATCCAGATATGGGGAAAACGCAATTACGGCAGATTGATAAGGCTTTATTTTCCTGGCTTTATAGAAATGACAGGGAATGGTTGAACCAGAACTCGCCTCTTAAAAAGACGACTAATATTATCAACAGCAGAGTTGATTGGGACCAAAGGGATAATGAGATATTGATACAGGTAAAAGAAGTTGTTGCCAAGATGCTGAATTCGGATGGAAAGCCTGAAAGAATTAGCATAAGTTCAATTGGTAGTAAATTGGGCATAAGAGGCTTGCTTGAAAAGCATTTAGATAAACTTCCAAAGACAAAAGCATACCTGGATTCTGTTAAAGAGACTAATCACGACTTCAGGTTAAGGAGGATTCGCTGGGCAGTTAAGAAATTAAAAAAAGAAGGAGAAGAACTGCAAATGTGGAAGATAATGAGGAAGGCTGGTATTAGGGAAGAATATCAAGCAAAATTAATGGAAGTAGTTACAAATTTACTGGTAGAATAGGTTGAATATAGATTAAAACTATCTAATAATTGTATTTGATTATGCACATAAATTTTCTAAAATTTTCATATTGGAGGGGTATGGTTAATGTTTTATAAATGGCAATTAACATTTGAGTTAAACAGAATGGTCGATATTTATGAAAATGAATATAAATTCACTATTTTAAGAAATGCTTTAGAAAGCATTAATGATGAAAATAAGAAACAATTAATATATATATTAGTACATGCTTTAAATGATATATGTAAAGCAATACTTGATATTTGCAATGATTTTAGTGAAAGCCAGAAAGCACTAATGATAGATAATTTTTTTGAACTATATTTAAAATATTTGCAACGTTATAGTTATTTTATTGGTGATGTTGATTCTATATTTAAAGATACTTATAGAAAGAATCTTCAATGTCAAATATTTAATCATTGGAGCAGCATGGTTGAAAAGAAAAGTGATACTGTTTTGGAGAAAAATTTTCTCGAAGTGTTTGATGATATACATGAAAGTTGTATTTCTAAATATGAAAGTATCTTTGTAAAAAGGTTAGGGGATTTAAAAAATTTATATAGAGCACAAAGAGGGAAACACTTTGATAATTACGAAAGAATGATTCCAAAAGAAGAATATGTGAAAAATAAAAATAGGTGGAATCCTGAAGGTGTTGCTTTTATGTATCTAGGATTTGATGAAGAAATTAAGCAGTACGATGAAGTTATTAATTTTATAGAAAAAACTTGTTTTGAAGAGTTAAGATTAAAAAAGGGTGAATATGTAAGTATTTGTGAATTCAAACCTGTAAAAAGCGAGGGTAAAATTATTAATTTGTGTTATGAAGATATAAGTTATGAGGAGATAGAAAGGAAATCAGAGGAATTCATGAATATGATAACTAAAGTTGAAATAAATGAACTTCTTACTAACAAAAAATATCACGAAGAAATAATAAATAGCATGAAAAAAGAAGAAGTAATCAAGAAAATTATAGAGAAAGAGTTTAAAGAGAAACAGGTAAGGTCTATAATTAGGAAAGAAACGGAGATTTATTTGGCAAATTTAATTATGAAAAGTATTGATGAAGCGGTTTTCTTACCTGTTGATATAAAAGAAGACCCAGAACTTAAAGCATATGTACCATTTCATTATCTAGCAAATTATTTAATCAGTAAAGGTTATTCAGGAATATTATATAGAAGTACACGGATGAATAAGATAGGGTTAAAAGGAAAAAATTTAGTTCTATTTAATAAAGAAGATGTTACATATGTTCATGATAGTATGAATGTATATTATTATGATGGAAGAAAGTATAAAAAAGTTTTTAAAGATATTGAGAAACTAAATTGTTGAGTTTTAGTATATAGCCTTGATACTTAATCCTTGAAACGTGAACCTAACTA
>NZ_FMJL01000072.1 GCF_900095445.1 Clostridium sp. N3C | reverse complement strand
ATATTGATAGATTGGCAGATTATATCTATATAAAGTGCCATACTATAAATATATAGGTTTAATCGCTAATTATTACCTGTTACCTTAGTTGTTTACAAATACACTTTTCAATATAATACTCTTTATACCTTTAAGTAATATTTCTAGAAAGACTTTCAATATTTCATGCAACAGTCACAGGACTAACCTTCATTTTTGCAATCATTAATGCTACAACAAAAAAAGTAAAAAGTCTATTTTCAAGCAATTAGACTTTTTACTTTTGGTAATTTTTATCATTTATTATTTCTTTTCAAAAACATATAATTTACCATTTTTAGCTTTTAAAAAACTGTTGCCCTTAAAGCCATTTTTCTTTAAAATTTTTTGTATTTCAAACATAGTTCCTGCATGGCTCACTATTAATATATTTTGCTCTTTTTGCAGGAAAATTGTTTCCATGATTTCATTAATTCTTTCAAGAGTAACTTTCTTGCCTTCTGGATGTATTTTTTGATTTCCTAGCCAGGCTATGCGGTTTGCAATTGCCCAGAAATTATACGGAAGAGGGATATTTAGCGCTAAAGCGGCTACTGAAGGAATTTCCTTTAGCTTATCCGTAATTATTATTTCACCATGATATATTGTTCTGGCGGTTTTTACTGCACGGGGAAGACTACTACAGTAGCATTTATCCCATTGGTCATCTATTACTACTTCGTTAGGTATAACATCAGCAATATCATAGTCTTTGCTATATTTGTTATACTGCTCGGCGGTCATGAAGTTTTCTTTGCTTATATTTACTTTAAAATGCCTTACTAATCCAATTCTCATAGATGTACCCCTTGCTATATTGTTACATATTTATCTCCTTATATACCTTATGCTTTTTTATATTTTTTATTCATCCTCTGTCCTCTATAGATAAGAAGCTTTTAGTACATCGTTATAGGATTTTAACTTTATCAGTATTTTTTGCTTTATACTCTCTAAAACATCTCCTTTTTGCTGTTTTTCTGATGAAAAATCCAATAGTATTTCTAAACATTCTTTAATGTTATTTACTGCGTATATATGAAATAAGCCCTTTTCTACCGCTTCTATTACTTTATCCTTTAAAATTAATTCATCTAAATTTGAAACAGGTATTATAACTCCATGGGAACCATCTAAACCAAATATTGAGCATATGTCAAAGAATCCTTCTATTTTATGGTTTACCCCTCCTATAGGCTGTATATCTCCTCTCTGATTTACAGAGCCTGTGATAGCTAAACTTTGCTTTATAGGTACCCCTGAAAGACTTGATAGTAGGGCTATTAGTTCTGCTGCAGAAGCACTATCACCTTCTATACCTGAATACAGTTGTTCAAAAACTATGCTAGCATTAAAGCTTATAGGAATTTGTTGACCAACCAGCTGTCCTAGGAATCCTGATAAGATCATCATACCTTTATCATGTATATTTCCACTCATTTCTGCTTCTCTTTCAATGTTGATGATTCCTTCTCTACCGGCATAGGTGGAAACTGTTATTTTATGTTGTTGACCTATGGTGCAGTCTCCATATTGTGCCACAGATAACCCATTTATTTGACCAACACTGCTACCTTTTAAATCCACCACATATTTCTTCTTATTATACATATCCAATATTTTTTCTCTTATAAGACCATGCATAGCTTCACTTTCCTCTAAAGCTTTGTCAACGTGTTTTCCTTCTATAAGAGAGGCGTTGCCCACTTTAGCAAAATAAGCTGCCAAATCAACAATTTTAAGAACCTTGCTCATAGATGCTGAAAACTTATTTCTATTTTCAACAAGTCTACTAGAATACTTAAGCATCTTGGCAATTCCATCCCGACTTATATGAAGAAGGTTGTTTTTCCTTACATAATTACTTAAGAAACCTATTAGACTTTTTATATTTTCTTCAGTAGCTTCTATTTCACTATCAAATTCTGCCTTAATTTTAAATAGCTTTTCAAAGTCCATATCTCGGTGCAAAAGCAATGAATACATATAATTACTTCCAAGAAGTATAACCTTCACTTTTAAAGGTATCTCCTGTGGATTAATTGTAGAAATTGGCATAAGATCCAAACTATATTTAGAATTATCTATAGCTATGCTTTGAAGATTTATGGACCTTTTTAATATTTGCCATGACTGAGGATTGGATAACAATTCGTGAGCTTTAATAATTAAAAATCCACCATTGGCTTTATGAAGATAACCTGGAGTTATAAGAGTAAAATCTGTTACCATATTTCCTAACTTATTTTCATATTGTATACTTCCAAAAAGTTGTCCAGCTTGACAGGAATCTGCGAATATTACCGGAGCACCCTTGCTAGGAGAATTACTTACTATAACATTTACCTCATATCTACGCATAAATAAATTAATCAATTCTGACTTATCACTTTTTTCTTCATCTTCAACAAAATTAGATATATTCTCAATAATATCTTTTTTTAGCTCATTTAGAAAATTTACTACTGCTTCATTAACACTATACTCTCGTAGTAGCTCTTCTATAGGGTTTAAAATGATGCTTTCAGCTATTCTATCATCTAGTTGCTTTAATTCCTCTTCCATCTTTTTATTAAGATTCTTTGTTTGCTTTATTACATCCAATGATAAATTTCTCAAGGTAGCTACTGCTTGCTCAAAAGTATTTTTCTCTTCCTCTGATAAATCATTAAACTCCTCTTCTGTCATCTCCTTTTTTTCTTTTAATGGCACAAAAAGAAAGTCTCCCGTGGAAGCTTGTCTAACATCAAAATTTAATTCTTTGGCTTTACTACTTAGATTTTTCGTTAAATTCAACATTATTTTTTCATACTTATCAATAATGCTATTTCTTTCATCTTCATAGTTTTGAGAATTAAAAAACACTGGTGCTTCCTTAGCTACATATTTAATAAAGTTAACTATATCCTCTTTAAATTTCACAGCAGTACCAGCTTTTAAAGAAATAGCTAAAGGTTCGCTAGGATTCTGAAAATTATAAACATAACACCAATCTTCTGGAGCAGGCATTTTATTTGCATGATCCTCTATTTTTCTAACAATATATCCTGTTTTTCCAGTGCCCGTTTTTCCTGAAATATATATGTTATACTCCTTACTATCCATATTTAGCCCTAATTCTAAAGATTGAGTAGCTCTTTTTTGACCTATTACTCCATCATAAGGCTCAAATTCTTCTGTAGAATAGAAATTCGGTAAATTTTCTATATTCAATTTCAAATTTTCACTTTTTAATTCCAAGTTACTACACATATCCTCCACCCCTTTTTAATAATTGTATAAAAATAGCAGCTCACACGCAACTAAAAGTTTTGTATAAGCTGCTACTTTTAATTATTCAGTATTCTTCCAAATTGTTTATTCTAGTATTAGCTTCTAGATTTCTCAAAGTTACTTGCTTTTCCCTTATTGTATATAAAAGACTTTCTACATCATAATATGTCCAATTATTATAAACCTCATTTAATTGGTTTATTTCATTTCTCAATTTTTCAATCTGTGTATACTTATCAATTATTTGTTTGTTATTCATAAATCCACCCCCCATTTCTATATATTCAAAATACCCTATTTATATGACTACTTTTTTTAAAAAAATGTGGGATAATACTAAAAGCATTATCCCACTTTATTATATTCACTATTTAATTAGTGTAGTCCTTTTTCATAAGCTTCTACCATTTTCTTAACCATAGTTCCGCCTACATAACCATTCTGTCTAGAAGTAAGATTTCCTTTATCCTGAGCGTCATAATTAGCTAATCCTAATTCGCTAGCTACTTCAGCCTTAAATCTGTTTAATCCAGCCTTTGCTTCAGGTACTAACACTCTATTATTATTTCTTGATGTCATTTTATATTCCTCCTTTAAATTTAAGTATTAGTTGTTTCTTTGTACTATCATTTTGCCCTGTAAGCCAAAAGCTATGTTATTGAATTTAGGCCAATTGAGTTATATTATCACTAGAGATGAATAGTTATCCAACCATAACAAAGTTTATATAAAATTGAGATTTATTTTTTCAAATGAGCCTCATATATCAACTTTGAAAGTTTTGCTATTCTTTCATGGGGCTGCTTATATATTAATTCTGGCAGGTTATTAGTATAGACCACAAGTATGTAGGGTTTTTCAGTAAAAATTATTCCAACATCATGTACATAGGTTGAATAGTCTCCTACTTTATGAGCCACTATTTTTTTAGGAATGTATTTATCTAACCTATCATGGAAATCTGTATTTTTCATAAGTTTTAAAAGATGAGAATAGTATTTATCCTTTCTTTTATCATAAAGAAGTTTCAACAGTCTAAATTGTTGCTCAGGTGTAACAAAATTCTCTTCCGTATCTGTATTAGTTGCTGCCATTATATTTGCCAATTTCCTAAGATTAACACTTCCTCCTAGTCTTCTTATTATCATGTTTGTTGCAATATTATCTGAATATTTTATAGAGTAATCCAAAAGTACCTGTATTGGTATAGGCTCTGTTTTTTTATAATCCGCTAATATTCTACCGGCACCTTCTGCGAAATCTTCCTCCAAATAAAGTATACCTTCTTCTAAAGATAAGTCTCCATTTTTAGCTAGTTCATAAGTTATCATATTTATTTGCACCTTACTAGTACTGGCTGCAAGGAAGACTTTATCTTCATTTATAGCTATCTTTTGATCTCTTTCAAGATCATAATATACTAAACCTACTTTTGGTAGTTCTTCACCCCAAAAGTCTTTTATTTGTTGCTCTAGTTCCTCTTTCCACTTTTGCAGCCTTATTTTCTCTTCAATACTTTCCACATTATTTATTTGAACCACATTTACAGAGTCACTGGCTTCACTGGATTTATCTTTTACAACAGATAGATATTTATTTTGTCTATCGATAATTTTTATTATACTATAAATATCTAAAAAGAATGCAGTGGTGGTAAATAATATAGTAGCCACAAGCAAAAGATTAATTAGCCAGCCGTTGCTTTTTTTCATTTTCTCCTCCTATTTCACTTTTGCTACTTTTACCCCCTATATGATTATTGACCATAAAATTAAATTTTATATCGCTTAAAATAAATAATATAAAAAAAGTTTGCACTATTTAGTGCAAACTTTATGTGTATTATTTATATAAATTTCTTGTTTTTACTTTTTATTAGTTCTATATATCTAAGCTTAACTTCTTCTACTATATCTTCCCAACTTCTATATATAGTTTTTTGAGCTCTTTCACCAACAATTTTTAGTTTTTCTCTGTCATTGATTATTTCTATAATCCTTTGTGCAAAGGCTTCTTCATTGTTTAGTGAAACAAAGCCATTGACGTTGTCTTCTATTCCCTCCGCAGCATTGGAATTTGCTATTACTAAAGAAGGTGTTTTTACTGCAGCGGCTTCTCTTACCACAATACCAGAGGTATCGTAAAGGGAAGGAAATAAAAACAAATCTGCCCTTAAAAAACATAATTGAAGTAGGGATCTATCTGTTATTAAACCTAAAAATTTAACACATTCATTAAGATTATAGTCATCTACCATTTTTTCCAAGTTCTTTTTAGCAATTCCCTCGCCTACAAAGAACATTTTGTATTTTATTTCTTTGATCTTTAATATTCTTAAAGCTTCCATCAGCATCTTTAAGTTTTTTTGCCATATATGCTGACCTACGAATAAAAATACAAGCTCTTTTTCACCTACTTTTAAATAATCATTAGCTTTCTTAATAAGCTCTTTATCTTCATTATAAATAGGGAAATCCGCTCCATTATAAACTATCTCAATATTTCCTTTATAACCATATTCCTTTAGGGTGTCTGCAGTGGACTGATTTACTGTCCATACAGAATCTACCTTATTATAGAAATCTACAATAATTGTAGTTAAAAATTTCGCTAAGGAATCCAGTTTTACAGCATCTTTAAAATCATCATAGAACTTAGAATGAAAGGTGGCTACTGCTGGTATACCTCTTTTTTTTGCAATCTTTAAAGCAAGCTGTCCAGAACTAAAAGGACTGTGGCAATGAACAATATCAAAGGGAATATTCTTTACATCATGTTTGAAAGAATAATCAACTTGAGGAATGCCTAATCTATAAGGCCTTCTATATGGTAAAGGCACTGAAAAGTATCTTTTTACCTCTGGAAAGCTAGTATCTTGGTATCCTGGTACATTAGGTGTAATTACATAGGTTTTACATCCCTTTTTCTCCAACCAATAGGCATAATTTTTTGTTACATTTGCAACACCATCCATTACCGGTTCATATGAATCATTAAACTGCCCTACAACTAATTCCATAAGCGTATCTCCCCGCATTTATAAATATCTAATTTCTAACTGGTATATTTCATTCTACTATATTATACATTATTTTTAAAGTATTTCATTCTCCATTTTCTTTTTGCTTTTCCTAATATTAATTTTAAATTCTACATTATATCAAAAATGCATATACTCTTTATGAATCAATAATGAGCTGGTGAGTAAGATGCGTTTTTTTATTGTAGTTAGAAAAAAACACCTATGTCCTACTTTATTTTTGCTATCGCTGGTGTTAATATTAGTTTTTACAAATGTCATATCTGTGTTTTCTAGGAACACCATTGATGATGAGATCGTAAAAGTGGTAGAAGGAATGTTTAGAGCTAGGAGTCAGGCTACCCTACTGGGAGATTCTGAGTTAATGGATTCTCTCTATGATACTAGTAGAAAATACAGCCAATGGGCCTTTGAACATGAAGAAAAGAAAATAAAATACCTACATAACTGGGCGGAAAAGCAAGGGGTAGTGTTTACAGCTATTAATCCTACAATTAAGGTTCGGTCAATGAAAAAGAATGGTGATACATATTCTATGTATTTAATCTGTTCTACTGAATATAAGTACCATTATGAAAATGAACCAGATGTTACAAATATCTTTAGAATTGGAACCTATCACACTATGAATATCACTAATAAAGACAATCAATGGTGGATTACAAAAGAATGGTACACCGACCCATTTGCAGATTCTTTAAACTTGGAAAATATAAAATATCAAGATGCTAAAGAATTTATTACTAGTCATGAAGCAAGGGATTTATCCAATATTTCAGAATATAGATTAAAGGCCATTAAATACATGGAACAGTATTGTGGTGCCGCCAGCGACCCAAAATATAATTTTACCTATAATAAAAAGTATGGAGATTATAACCCTCAAGGTGGTGACTGTGCTAATTTTGCCTCTCAAACCCTTTATGAAACAGGAAGATTTAAGAAAAACTCTACCTGGAATCATAACAAGGATGGAGCTACAAAAGCTTGGCTTAATGCCGATGGCTTCTCCCACTATTTATTGAACAGCGGTCGCGGTTCTCTTATTATAAAGGGAACTTATGATAAAGTATATAAGTCTGCTTATAAGTTACTCCCCGGAGATATAGTGGCTTATGAAAAAGGCGGTAGAATAACTCACGTTTCAGTGGTTAGCGGAGCTGATTCAAAGGGATACACTTTAGTAACCTGCCATAATACAGATAGAAATCAGGTACCTTGGGATTTAGGCTGGAGTAATAAGGGTATAAAATTTTGGTTTATTAGAGTGCATTTTTAAGGTAAATAAAATGCAAAAGGAGGCCTAGATAGGTCTCCTTTATTTTACACATACTTACTAACCTCTGCATCATTTTTCATATTGTTTACCAGATGTTTAATTTCTTGATCCTTGCTCTTATCCATTATCAAAACCACATCATCAGATTCTACTATCACTAAATCCTTTATGCCAAAGCCTATGACCAGTTTATCATTAGCAATTATTGTGCAATTTTCACTATCTTCTGTATAAGTAGTACCGATAACTTTATTCTGTCTAAAATTCTTTAAAAATCTTGATAAAGATTCAAAGGTACCGATATCATCCCATTCAAACTCACATTTAATGACATAGGCCTTTCTTGTCTTTTGCATAACACCAAAATCAATAGATATACCATCAATTAAATTGTAGTGATGTTTAATTACTTCTTCCTCATCTTCTAATCCTATATGTTGATATATTTCTATAAGACTTTTATACAATTTAGGGAGATATTTTTCTATTTCTCTAAGCAATACATCCGCCCTCATAATAAACATACCACTATTCCATAAATAGTTTCCTTGCATTAAAAAGTCCTTAGCTACCATCACATTAGGTTTTTCTGTAAAACGTTCTACTTTATAAGTTGACAGGACATTGTTTAGGCGATCTCCCATCTGTATATATCCATATCCCGTTTCCGGTCTAGTGGGCTGGATACCTATAGTAACAATACCTCTCTTTCTTTCACATATTTCCACTGCTTGTTCTAAAGTATCCAAAAATAACTTTTCTTTATTTATATAATGATCTGATGGAAATACCATAAGCACCGCATCTTTGTCCCTCTTTAATAATTTTACCGCAGACAATCCAATACAGGTAGCCGTTTCCTTATTTTCCGGTTCTACAATTATATTACTAGAAGCTAACTCACTTAGTTCTGCCTTAACCTTATCTACATAATCTTCGTTAGTAACAACATAAATATTATCCTTATCAACTAAAGGTTTTATTCTATCAACTGTATTCCTTAAAAAACTTTTATTATTTATAAGTTTTAAAAACTGTTTAGGATTATTAGCTCTTGATAAGGGATATAATCTGGTTCCTTTTCCTCCTGCTAAAATAAGCGCGTATAACAACTCCCACCACTCCAAGAATAACTATACTATAATATATGATATTAAAATTAATTGTGAACTTATTATCAACAGAAAAAGCGACTAAAATCCTTTGACTTAAGTCGCTTTTACATATGATATTTCTCATATTATTTTAGTTATTTGAAGTTGTTTTTTACATATTCAAACTAATTTAAGCAGCATTTTTAATTATACCTACTACAACACCTAAAACTAAAGCCTCTCGCTCTTTTATTGATATTGGGGAATACTTATCATTTTCAGGTACAAGCATTATATCATTTTTATCTATGCTTAATCTCTTTAATGTAGCACTGCCATCTAGTTCTACAGCTACTATGTCTTTATTATTGGCAGTACTCTGTCTTCTTATAACAACAAAGTCTCCATCATCGATACCTGCTCCAATCATACTATCACCTTTTACCTTAAGCATAAAGCAGTCCTTCATTCCCTTTATCCAATAATTAGGTATATTAAAGGTGCCCTCTACTTCTGGATTTATTGTGATAGGTTCTCCTGCAGCTATATTGCTATAAACAGGAATAGTCTTCAATTCATCCTTTTCACAAGGTAATTCCTTATCATCCTGTAATAAGATAACTTCGTCGCTGTTAGCTGTATCTATTTGGAAAAGAAAGCTTCGTCGATGTCTAATATCTACAAAGCAATATTTTTCTACAGAAAACTTATTATTTTGCTTTTTATCTTCTACTTTAATATCCTTAAAAACCATAGGTGCTACTTCCTTTTTTAAGTATGAACATCTCATATTTACTTCAAAACCTAAATCCTTCTGTCTTCTTCCTTTTACAATCCAAGCTCCATCAATAGGTTCTGCCTTATGATCTACCATAAGCATCATGCTAGAATATGCTCTTTTACTATTTAAGGCCATTAATATATTAATTTGAAGTCTACTTAATCTATGAGCATCATCTACAACCATATGAGTATAACCTTCTGTACTGCAGCTTAAAATTGCCTGTAAAGCTATTTTTTCTTTGTCTAAAAGATCAATAAGATTTCTTTCCTTAAGTTTATTGATATAAAGTTTCATAACACTACAAATAGCTTCTCTAGACTTGGATTTCTTGTTTAATCTAACAGGATGACCTTTTTTCTTGCTTCTGTAAAAGCGATCTGCCTTCATGTATTCTTCTAGGTTATTAAAATCATTAGACTTTATCCAATTTATCTCATCAGCTATAAAATCTACATTGGCATCCTTAATAAACCTTACTTTATTGTATTGAGATTTAAGCTCTTCTACACATTCTGCTAATATAGCTATCTGTTCCTCTTTATTTATAATTAAAGGCTTAATTTTACTATTACTTATATATTGTGAATAATACTTATCCACTAAATCCTCTATAGTAAAAAAGTTCACCTTTTCTTCACTTAATAAAGAGAATAAGGTTCTATAATCATCTTCAAACTGTCTTTTGGCAATTTCATAAAACTTTTTAAGCAGATCGATATTTGTCTGCTCTGTTGCTACAACTAAAACATTTTCACCTTCATATAAACAATAACTGCTCTTCAAATATAATGCTCTATAAGCTGCAATCATAGTTTTACCTGAACGCTGTGCACCCTTAACCATAGTCAAACCAAAGGGTTTGCCTAAAACTATCTTCTTAATAGCAGCATCAATATCCATGTCTTCTCCTCCGTGCAGGTAATAATGTGATAATAAGCCGTGTAATCATAGTTTATTGCAATATTTAACAATATAATACATTCATAGATATATTATATACTACTTCTACATTTTTTTTAAGCCTTAAATCTATTTTACCATAAAAATCTTTAAACCTTCTACTAAAAAAACGCGCCTTGAAATATAGGCGCTCTTTTATACTTAATTTGCTAATTTAAATAATATATTATATTAAAATATAATCTAGATTATTATTCAAGTAATCCATAACCTTATTTGCTATTAGTTTATGACCTTCTTTGTTTGGATGTATACCATCGATGCACAAATACTTGCTATATTCCTTTTCCATTAAGAAGGCCTCTCTTACATCAATGAGCTGTACATTATTTTTATTTGCCAGTTCTTCTATCTTCTTACTATATTGTTCCTGCCAATAGTAGATTCTATTCACGTCTCCCAGCCACTTCAAGATATTTTTTTCTGCTTCACTTTGGTTTTTGCAGATCCATTTAAAATAGCGTTTAGAGTCCAGCGGTGGCAGAGTCATTAGCATTGGAATTATATTGAGCTTTCTGCAATAATCAATAATATTATTTAAAGTTTTAGAGAAAAGCTCTAAATCTGTCTTAGGTGAGAATTGCCCCTCTGGATTACTAGCAATAGCCTTCCAATCATAATCACAATCATTACCGCCGAACTCTATTAGAAGGATATCTGGATTTTTCTTTAAAACATCTATTTCAAACTTTTGTAAGGCTCTTATAATATTATTCCCAAACTTACCAGCATTATAAATAGCAGCCTTTATATTATTAGCTACTAGATTTACGAAATTTTCTTTCAAAACTACATATCGTTGCTTTGTTTCATCATACACTACTCCTTTAGTAATAGAGTCTCCGTAAACCACAAAATTGTAACATTCCTTAATATTCACCTTCTCAACCTCCCTAACATATAATTTATTTATATATATTTTCTTACGTACCCTTTATGTTTATTCATGTAGTTTTAAAAACTATATGTTTTTATATTTATATTACTACTTTGGTATACTTATGTCAATATTACAAAATTAAATACTTTCTTAATTCTAATTTTATATATAAA
>NZ_FMJL01000001.1 GCF_900095445.1 Clostridium sp. N3C | reverse complement strand
ACTTTATATATATAGTATTTATACATTTTGAATACACTTCTCCCTTACTGCTTACAATATTAACAATCACTAACCGTTCACATATATCTATGCTAAAATTTGAAATATCCTTTAAAAACACATTCTTTGCAGTGCTTTTTCCCGCTGTAGTATATTCTATAATTAGGTTTCCTTCAATTTGCCTAATGTAATCTATTCTATCTATAGAGTATTTTCTTAATTCTATAGCATTTGTTTGAAACTTTACTTCCTTATTGTCACTATGAACTTCACTTTCTATAAATCTAAAGGCTTCATTTATATAAAAATCTTCTCTATTTCCTGAGGCAGTGTTTTTAAACTCTCTTAAAAAATAAGATACTACAAACATTAGGGCTGTCATAAGTATGCTCATAATAGCTATTGCTATAGCCACTTCTATCAAAGTAAATCCTTTGTTCTGCTTTTTAATTATAGCTACCTTTATATGTTTCATACTCTATAACATCAACCTTCCCACCAATTGTGTATTTAAGTTTAAAAGAAAGTTTTAATACATCATCGCCAGATATTTTTACACTAAGATATGTATCCTCATTATCGGTACTAGGCTTCAATAAAGATAGGATCTGTGGCTGTCTAAGCTCTTCTACACTTAAATGCTGGCTGCTTATATACCATATATTTTCACCACTGTAATTTAATAATTCTTCATAACTGTGATTTAAACATATATTCCCAGCTGCCACTTCAACACAATTAAGGTAATTTGCTAGCAAATTATTTTGATTTTTTAATCTAGCCTTAGCCATATACATATCAAAGGCAGCAAGAAACATCAAAGCGAAGACACATAAGGATATCATTACATCTAATAGAGTGTTACCTTTCTTAATTCTTAATCTCAACATAAGCTGTACCTACACTTATAGTTATTTTATGTTCCACATCATATAAATCTAAATATTTAATAGTACAAGCATCTGATGTAAAACCTTTAGAATCAAAATTCAATTTTTGCTTACCTGAAGCTGTATTAAGCAACTGTAATTTGCATCCTTGAGGGAGTTTTAAAAGCTTCTTACGACTGCTCCCAGAATAAAAACTAAATCTATTGTTGGACTGATCACACAAAATATACCCCTCTACTTCATTGTAATAGCAGTATTGCTTACAACTATTAATAAAGGTCATTATTGAATTACTGCATTGCTCAACTACTATAGCATTCTTTAACCTATTGTATGCTTTTAAACCACTAGAAAAAATAATAAATAAAATATTGAAAATACATAGAACTACTAAAATTTCAATTAAAGTATAAGCTTTTTTAATTTTCATATATAATTCTATCTCCTACCCTATCAATAACGGTAAAACTGTATTTTATCATATCAATTTTTATAAAGTAATCTTTTCCATCACATAAAAATACCAATTCAAGTAACTTATGATCCATATTTATATAACTAAGTGATACATCGTAATTAGTAAGATCTTTAACTTCCTGAACTAGCTTTATAGGATCCATGTTATTTTCTCTTTCCTCATAAATACAAAGAATGGCCTCAAAAATTTGTTCAGAGTATGAAATAATTGTTCTGTCTTTGCTATTGCTTAAATAGTATTTATATGCAAAGGCAGTGCTAGTTGCTAAAATTAAGATAAGAGATATTGCTATTGTTATTTCTATAAAAGTAAAAGCTTTTTTCAAGTTTTAACAGAACCTTTTATACTCTGTACAAACTAAACATAGGTAAAATAACAGAAATAACAATACTAGCAACTACAAGACCTACAATTAATATAGATACAGGCTGTAACAACTGGATAAGCTTTTCTAGTCGTGAACTTAATTCCTCTTCATTTATCTGTAATAAACGTTTCAACATTTCACTAAGTTTTCCCGTTTCTTCTCCTAATCCAATCATAGTTAAAGTACTGTAATCAATTATTTCAATGTTCATTAGAGCCTCTACTATATTACTCCCCTCTCTTATCTGATTAGCACCATTTATGACCTGATTCTTTATTTGGATATCAGATATCACAGCTGCGGCTTCTTCTAAAGCTACCACTATATTAAGTCCACTATGATATAATAAAAAGAAAGCATAAATAAAATCATAAGCACAACTTCTATAATAAATATCTTTTATAATAGGAAGCTTTTTTCTTATAGAAGAAAAATTAATTTTACCACCCTTTATTAAGTAAGCTAAAATAAGTGTAGTTGCAAAAATAAAAACTATAATATAGACAAAATAATTTGTAAGAAAGGAACTGATGGCTAAAGTTATTTTTGTTGCTAAGGGTAACTCTCCTCCCATAGATAAAATCAAATCTATCATTGAAGGTACTACTGTGGACAATAAGACAAGAGCTAAGGATATGCTAAAGAACAGTACAAAAGTTGGATAAATAGCTACTTCAATGATTTTCTTGCGAAACCTGCCTTTTTTATAGTAATAGATATATAAATTATTAAATACCTCCCCTAGATTTCCCGTTTCCTCTCCTACCTTAACCATATTAGTTAAGAATTCAGGGAAATTATTAGGACAATTATTCATAGCTTCATGCAAGGCCTCTCCCCTTCGTAGACCTTGAGCCAAGTATATGTTATTGTCATACAATTTTCCTTTTCTAAATTGCAAGCTACTAATTTTTATAACTTCTAACAAGGGTACTCCACTTTCTAACAAGGTTCCGAAATACTTGCAAAACAAACTAAGATCATTTAATTTGATTCCTTGTCTAAATATAAGCTTTTTAATATTAATTTTTTCATTATCTACAGATATCAAATACTCTTTTCTTTCATTTAAATATTCCATAAGCTCTTTTACATTATTGCATTCCCATTGTCCCTTTACTATATTCCCTTGCTCGTTCATTGATACATATCGAAATACGCTCATTTTGCTCTCCTTTAATAAACTTATCCATTACATACTTTCATAAACTCTTCTGTTGTAGTTATACCTTTCATCACTAGCTCTTTACATTGTTCTTTCAAACTTTCATTTTTCTGTCTTCCAATACTCTCAACTTTTTTATCACTTGCTAATATTCTCCTTCGCCAGTTTTCATCAATATATATTATTTCGCTTATTACATGCCTATCTAAATATCCGCTATTGTTACACTGATGACATCCTCTTCCTTTAAATAGTTTTCTTTCATTTGATAATACAAGTAGATCTTTTTCAAATTGGGATGGATAGTAACTTTCTTTGCACTTAGGACATATCTTCCTAACTAGTCTTTGAGCAATAACAGCAATTAAAGCATCTGCTAACAAATACTTTTCTACTCCCATTTCCAAGAGCCTTGTTATAGCTCCTTTGGCATCCCTAGTATGTAAAGTAGATAAAACTAAATGTCCCGTTATAGCAGCTCTTATTGCTATGGCTGCGGTCTGCTCATCTCTAATTTCCCCTACCATGATAATATCCGGATCTTGCCTCAAAACACTTCTTAAAGCTGCAGCGAAGGTTATTCCAGCCTTAAGGTTAACATTTATTTGATTTATACCTTTCATAGTATATTCAACAGGATTTTCTATGGTTGTAATATTGCAGCTTTGCTTATTTAGTTCCTTTAACATAGCATACAAGGTAGTAGATTTACCGCTACCTGTTGGTCCGGTAGTTAAAATGATACCGCTACCCTTCATAAGAATACTTTTTACTAATTCATTTTGATCTTTTTGGTAGTAAATCTTATCTAAATCTATAAATAGATTAGCCTTATCTAATATTCTTACTACAAACTTTTCTCCATAGATTACAGGTATAGAAGATACTCTCAAATCAAACTCCTTCTGATTGTGAAAGTGTTTATACTTTCCATCTTGAAAAGATCTTTTTTCTGATATATCCATTTGTGCTAAAACTTTAAGCCTTGTTGTCACTGTGCTATAGACCTCTATAGGAAGTTTAAAGAATTCACATAGACCGCCATCAATTCTATATCGAATTCTAAAAAAGCCACCATAAGGTTCAAAATGTATATCACTGGCTCTTTTCTCAATAGCTGTATTAATTATATAGTTTAGAATTTTCACTCCGGGAGCATTAAGATTATCCTGGAACTCCTTTGTATTGATACTCTTAGATTCATCCTCTTTTATTTCCTTCTTTAATTTTTCAATAGCCCTAATAAAATTCAGATGCCTATAAGCTTGAAGAATGAGCTTATCTAAGTCCTCACTTGTATATTTAACTATACTTATCTTCATATTAGTTATTAATTTCAATTTAGCAATTAGCTCACTAAAATCATTCTTTCTTGTTGCAATATACAAAATATCCTCTTGAACCTTGAAGGGAAGTATACATTGCTTAATAGCAAAATCCTCTGGTACTAAATTAAGTACCGTTGCATCAATATTAATCAGCTCTTCCTTATCTAAGGAAAAATCATTATCCTCCATTATATGTTCACCTCTACAAATACCTTGCGGAAAATTATAGTATAATTATTGACACTATATACATTTTTAAACAGATACTTAAAAATATCTTATTTAGTCTATAGACTTGACAATAACAATTTCTTTATCATAACATTAAAGCATATCGTAGATTTAGGGAAAACTATACATATTATTTGTCACCACAGGAAGGAATGATAAACGTGGCTTTAGATGGTATATTTTTACACGCTTTATGCCTAGAGCTTAAAGATAATATATTAAACGGAAAAGTAGATAAAGTTAATCAGCCTGAAAAGGATGAAATTGTTATAACCTTTAGAAAGGAAAACAAAAATATAAAGGTTCTACTTAGCGCCAGCTCTAATTATCCTAGAATTCATGTTACTGAAAGAAGTAAAGCTAATCCTATACAACCTCCTATGTTTTGTATGCTTTTAAGAAAATATTTGATAGGTGCTAAATTAGTTAATATTAAACAAATTAACTGCGATAGAATCCTTTGTTTAGATTTCGAAAGTAGAGATGAAATGGGTTTTGATAGTATTTATACTTTAATAATAGAAATAATGGGCCGTCACAGCAATATTACCCTAATTAGAAAAAGAGATAATATTGTAATGGATAGTATTAAACATATTACTCCAAATATAAACTCCTATCGTTCTATTTATCCAGGCATTAATTATAAGTTTCCTCCAGAATCAAATAAATTAAATCCTTTAGATTTTTCTGCGGAAGCTAATATAGACCTTGATAGTTCTGAATATATTTCAGACAGCAATTTTCTATCAAAAATATTTACAGGAGTAAGCCCTTTATTATCAAAAGAAATAATAACTTTATTTCAAGCTAACAAGGATCTAAATAGCCCTGATGGCTTAAAAAAACTTTTAATATTTTCAAAAAACTTCTTTCAAAATCTTACTCACAATAGTTTTACTTATACCCTCTACTGTGATAGCAAAGGTAATTATAAGGACTTCTATTGCTTTGATTTATCCACTATGAAGGATTATAAAGCCACTAAATATGATAATGCTAGCAAATTATTAGATGTTTTTTATTATACTAAGGATAAACAAGACAGGTTAAATCAGAAAAGTTCAGATCTTCAAAAGCTTGTAAACAACAATATTGATAGATGCAAAAAAAAGAGTACAATACTAAAACAATCTCTACAGGAATGTAGCAAAAAAGATAAATACAAACTTTATGGAGAACTGCTTACTGCCAATATCTATTCCATTAAAGAGGGAGATAAAAATATTAAAGTATATAACTATTATTCGGAAAATGAAGAGTATGTTACTATACCACTGAAAGAAAATAATACCCCTTCAGAAAATATTCAATCTTACTTTAAAAAATACAATAAATTAAAAAAGACAGAAGAGGCGGCTTTAGAACAATTAGAAAAAAATGAAGCTGAGTTAGAATACCTTCAATCTGTTCTTACTAATATTATAAATTGTGACAGTTACGATGAAATAGAAGATATTAGAAGGGAATTAGTAGAGACCGGATATATTAAATTTAAAAAGAGCACCAGTAAAGCAAAGGGCTCTCAATCTAAACCCTTACATTTTATATCAAGCGATGGCAATGATATTTATGTGGGGAAAAATAATATTCAAAATGATTATTTAACTCTTAAATTTGCAGACAAAAAAGATATATGGCTCCATACAAAAAATATTCCTGGTTCTCATGTTATAATAAAAAACAACAATAACATATCAGACAAAACCTTAGAGGAAGCGGCAATTTTAGCTGCCTATTATAGTAAAGCTAAGGATTCCACTAAAGTGCCTGTAGATTATACGGAAGTAAAAAATGTAAAGAAACCCTCTGGAGCTAAACCGGGTATGGTAATTTACACCACTAATAAAACCATATATGTAGATCCTTATGATATAGATTTAAAAAAGGTCTAAAAATAATAATTTTAATCAAAAAAATAAAGAAGCATTGCTTCTTTATTTTTTTTCGTTATATATGTATTGATAATAGTAACATAAAAGTCTACCATTATATAACTTCCTATTTTTATCTGCCTTTCTTCTAAAGCATTTTTCAAATTCATAATAAGAGGTTAATACAAAGAAGGACCAATCATCGTGAGCCTTATATAAGTTTCCTAGAATCTCATAAAGCTTACGTACCTCTTTTTCCTCTCCCAATCTTTCACCATAAGGAGGATTGGTTATAACATAAGCATACCTTTTTCGTGAACTAAACTCCTCTACCGGCAACTTTTGAAAATTAGTAAAAGCTTCTACACCGGCCTTTATAGCATTTTGCCTCGCAGTCTTTAATACTTTTCCATCCTTATCGGAGCCATATATTACAAACTTCTTGTCATTTATTGCTTCTTCAGCTTCTTTTCTAACCCTTTCCCATATACTTCTATCAATATTGGGCCATTCTTCACTGGCAAAACTTCGCCTTAAGCCTGGAGCAATATTTTTTCCAATCATAGCTGCTTCTACAGGTATGGTGCCGGAACCACAAAAGGGATCATATAGCAGTCTATCTGGAGTCCACTTGCTTATTAGAACAAGAGCCGCTGCTAAGGTTTCCTTTAAAGGTGCTTCTCCTGCCTTTTCCCTATAACCTCTTTTATGTAATCCTGGTCCTGAAGTATCTACGGTAAGAGTCACAATATCCTTTAATATTGCTACTTCAATTTTATATACGGGCCCATCTTCCGTAAAAACTTCTCTAGGATATTTTCTCTTCATAGATTCTACTACTGCCTTTTTCACTATAGCTTGACAGTCAGATACACTAAAAAGTTTAGACTTAACAGACTTTCCCGTTACATGCATTTTGCCATTTTCCGGGATAAGCTTCCACCAGTCTACTGCCTTTGCTCCTTGAAATAGCTCTTCAAAGGTCTCCGCCTTAAATTCCGCCATCTTAATTAAAACTCTATCGGCAGTTCTAAGCCATATATTAGTTTTTGCTATGTCTTCTTCATTACCTTTAAAGATTACCCTACCATTTTCAGTTTTAACATCCTTATAGCCTAAGTTTTTTAATTCTCCTGCTGTAATTGCTTCAATCCCAAAGGTCGACGTTGCTATTAAGTGGTATTCCATCAAATTTTCTCCTTATAAAACATAATTCTTTAGTTTTAAAGACTACCTCTAAGTAGTCTACTATATATTTTTATCATTAATCATTCAATTATTCAATAATATTTTATCTAAAAAAGGATGTCCCCTTTTCTAAGGTGACATCCTACTTTTCTATTGTTTACTTTCTTTTAATTCCTCTTCTTTTTCAGTTGCACTCTTTTCTGGCAAAATCAGATTTAGAATTATTCCAACTATTGTTGCTAGGGCAACTCCATTTACAGATACTTCTGCTCCTTGTACTGTAAATTTAAGAGCAGCGCCGCTTATTCCTAATACTATTACAACAGAAGCTATTATTAAATTCTTCTTTTTACCGAAATCTATCTGATTTTCTACAAAAATTCTGAAACCAGAAGAAGCGATTATTCCGAACAATAATATACTTATACCACCCATAACTGGATAAGGAATATTCTTAATTAACATTGCTAAAGGTCCTATGAAGGAAAGTACTATTGCAATTATTGCTGCTCCACCTACTACCCATACTGAGTAAACCTTTGTTATTGCCATAACACCTATATTTTCACCATAAGTAGTATTTGGAGGACCTCCAACTAAACCAGCAAATAAGGTAGCAAGTCCATCACCAAGAATTGATCTATGAAGACCTGGATCCTTTGTGAAATCTTTTCCACAAACATTATTTGTTACATACACGTGACCAATATGTTCTGCTAGAGTAACAAAGGCTATTGGAGCCATCATAATCATTGCACTGATATTAAATTCTAGGAATTGAAATTCAGGAATTTTAAACAACTTAGCTCCAAGAATCTCATTAATAGCTTCCTTAGGAACTATTCCTAAAACAAAGGATAATACGTAACCTACAACCATAGCAATTAGAATAGGTATTATTCCTAGAAAACCCTTAAAATACATAGAACCAACAATACCTACAAGTAAGGTAACAGCTGCAACAGCTAAAGTTTTATAATCTGTTGTCTCCGCAGTAAGTCCAGCCCAATTAGCTGCTGTTCCTGCTAATGATAAACCTATTACGATAACAACGGAACCAATAAGTACTGGTGGTAGAGCCTTGTCCAACCATTCTATTCCGGCAAATTTAATTATGGCTGCTACAATTACATATACGATGCCGGCAGCTACTATTCCAGACAACATGGCTCTTATTCCATAATTTTGAGTTGCTACTGTCATAGCGCCAATAAAAGCAAAGGATGAACCAACATAGGCTGGTAACTTAGCTTTAGTACAAAGTATATAAATTAAAGTTCCAACACCGCTACAAAATAGCGCTATAGATGGATCCAATCCTGTTAGTATAGGTACTAATATAGTAGCACCTACCATAGCAAATAAATGCTGAAAACTTAGGGGTAAGGTTTTTAAAATAGGTAATCTTTCATTTACATCTACATAATTTTTCATTAATAATTCCTCCTTGTTAATCTCACTGGATTAATTTAAAAGATTTATCTTAAGTTAATCTAGTTCATAAATTTTTACTGAGTCTTCTTCGTCTGTTTCTTTAAGAGATACTGATATCAATTCACTTCTTGATGTAGGAATGTTCTTACCTACAAAATCTGCTCGTATTGGCAGTTCTCTATGTCCTCTATCAATTAAAACTGCTAATTGTATCATTTTAGGCCTTCCAGCATCAATAACAGCATCAAGGGCTGCTCTAGCAGTTCTACCGGTAAATAATACATCATCTACTAATACAACTTTTTTTCCCTTAACTTCAACACCTAAATTTTTATCATTCACTTTAGGTGCTTCACCAATAATTTGAAGATCATCTCGATAGAGACTAATATCAACACTGCCTACAGGTACTTCAACACCTTCTATATCAGCTATGCATTTTGCTATCCTCTGAGCTAGTGGATATCCTCTTCTTTTTATACCTATTAATACTATTTCTTCTACTCCCTTGTTCTTTTCAAGAATTTCGTGGGATATTCTTATTAAACTTCTTCTAATAGCCTTATCATCCAGAAGAATAGACTTTAATTTCACATTATCACCCCGTTTCAGCTATTTTAGCATTAAAAAACGCCTTACTAAGTCAGTAAGGCGTACTATGCATATATGTACTACTATTGCAAATTATCTCTGCCTTATGACCTCGCTGGATCATTTAAAGGTAATTCTTAAGTTTTTAAACAGTTTAACATAAAATTTTATCTTTTTCAACTATTTTCGCAAAATTTCTAGGACTCTTTTAAAATAATCTGGCAATGGTGTTTGAAATTCAATATATTTTCCAGTAGTAGGATGTATAAATCCTAAAATTTTAGCATGAAGCAGCTGACCATCTAAATTAAATTTTTGCTTTTTAAATCCATAAACAGGATCTCCCACTAAAGGATGACCTATATAAGCCATATGTACTCTTATCTGGTGGGTTCTACCTGTCTCTAAACGACATTCAACTAAAGTATATTTGTCTAAACGTTCCAAAACTTTATAGTGAGTTACAGCCCTTCTTCCATCTTTAACAACAGCCATTTTCTTTCTATCAATAGGATGTCTTCCCAAATTGGCATCCACTGTACCACGATCATTCTTTATTACGCCTTCTACTAAAGCTATATATACTCTAGTCATAGAATGGTCTTTTAATTGCTCCGCCAGCTTATTATGAGAAGCATCATTTTTAGCAATGACTAATACACCGCTGGTATCTTTATCTATCCTATGTACTATGCCCGGTCGAATAACACCATTTATTCCAGATAAATCCTTACAATGATTTAATATAGCATTTACTAAAGTTCCTCTTGTATTACCTGCTGCAGGATGAACAACCATACCTTGAGGTTTATTAACTACTATAACATCCTCATCTTCATATAAGATATCTAAAGGAATATCCTCCGCCTCTACCTTTAGTTCAACAGGATCAGGGATAACCCCTTTAATAAGATCATTTTTCTTTAATTTGTGGTTACTTTTTACTATCTTATCATTAACAGTTATTTTTCCTTCATCAATGAGCCCTTGTATAAAGGATCTAGACTTACCTTCCATAACCTGGCTAAGATATTTATCTATCCTCTCTCCATGATATTCTTCATCTATTATATAACTAAACTCTTTCATTCCTTAACATCCTTTATAATATAAAATACTAATAAAAATGTACCTACCACTACTAAAATATCTGCCACATTAAAGTTAGGAAAATAGTACAGATCCTTATAGTGGAAAGATATAAAATCTACTACATAATTATAATATAATCTATCTATCAAATTACCTATGGCTCCACTAATAACCATTGATAAACTTAACTTTAACAGCTTAGATGAAGGTTTATATTTTATCAAATAAAAAATAATGGCTATAACCATAATTGCAGCCATAGCACTTAATATATATTGTCTTCCTTGAAGTATACCAAAGGCCGCTCCTTCATTTTCCACATATTCAAAACTAAAAAAGTTTTTAATAATTGCAATACTTTCTTCTCCATTTAGTTTACTAATGGCTAAAAGCTTCGTAACTCTATCAATTATTATACCTATTATAATAATAAAAATGTACATTTCCATCCCCCTTAAAATACTAATCCGGCAATTGATTTCTATACTGCTCATTGCTGATTCTTTCTATAGGATCTACGTAATCATCATCTTCTTCATGATATTCATCAGTAAATGGTATTTTATTAAAACTTGAGACACTCTGATAACTATCTTCTGCATCAAAGCCTATTTCATCGGTATGATCATTATACCCATAACCAAAAGGATAGCCTAAAACTTCTTCTTCCACTGGTCTAGCAGAATTATTATTAGCAGCTCTACTAGTTAATTCATTTTGGCATTTCACACAATTTTCAGCATAAGGTAAGAATTCTAATCTTTCCGCTGGTATTGGTTTTCCGCATCTTTTACAAATGCCATACGTTCCATTGTCAATATTTTTTAAAGCATCATCTATCTTTTTAATTATGCTAACTTCATGTTCTCTAAAAACTCTTCCTTTTTCCATAGTTTCCATTTCGCTAGCTAGATCTGCAGGATGATTATCATAAAAAGATAATTCTGATGAAGTTTCAAAAAGTCCTTCAGTCATATCATTATCCTTTAGTTGCAATATAAATTTTCTAGCACTCTCCCTTTCTGCTAGTAACTTGCGCTTATAATAGTCTAGGCTTTTTTTATCCATTATCCTTCCACCCCTTCAAAATAAAAGTATTGATTTTCATTCCATACTATTTATTTTGTCATCAAGAGGAGTTTTTATGTAGCCTAAAAGACAAATCTCACTCCTTGGTTACATAGAATATGACATCTATATAGGGAGTGAGATTTAAATACTACTAATTATCTTTTACAAAAAATTTTTTTATCTCGTTTAACTCTTCACTATTTAGTCCCTCTTCTTCGATTTCCTTTATCTCAAAGTTTCTTTCTATTTCAAAGGAGCTATCATTGCTCATTTCTTCCTCTGTAGTCATAACATTGAAATTTTTAACAAAATCCTTTTCCAAATCTTCAAAAGTGTCTAACTGAGTCTTTAAAAAGTTTCTATACTTTGCTCTAAATTTAAAAAAGTCTTGCTTTAACTTTTCATATTCTTCATTAATTTTCATAACGTCCATATGAGCTTTGTCTATTATCTTCTGAGCTGTTTCATTAGCATTTTTTATAATAATTTCTGCTTCCTTTTGTGCTGAGGCTTTAGCTTGATCTGCGGCATTTTGAGCTAAAAGTAAAGTATTTTGAATAGTAGCTTCAATATTTGTATAATGTTCTAACTTCTCATTTAATATTGAAACTTTTTCCTTCAAAGTAGAATTTTCCTTATACATTGCTTCGTAATCTTCTGTAACTTGCAGTAGAAAATCATCTACCTCTTCACCATTGTATCCTCTAAAAGCGCTCTTAAATTCTTTATTTTTAATATCCATTGCCGTTAATCTCATTAGTACACCCCCACCTTAAACAAATTTTTTCAATTGTATTTTAAGTCTACCGCTACTACTGTTTCCTAAGATATTCAGAAGTTTATACTTCCCTTTTCCTCTTATAGTAATAGTAGTTGGCAACGTTATTTCAAAATCTTTTTCTTTAACTTCAATATAATCTATTAAAACCTTTCCCGATTTTAGCAAATCTACACTTTTACTTCTCGATACTCCGCAAATAGCGCTAACTATGCAATCTGCCCTTAAAGAAGTGGAAATAATCTGATATTCTTGAAAATTATAAGATGGTAGATTGATATAATCAATTATTTCTGTAACTTCACAAGGGCATTTACCAATATAGTTTAAATTAGTCTTTAAATAATCAACTATATCCTCATATACAGCACAATAGCAATTGCTACCTTGTACAATTAAGTCACCAATCTTTTCACGCTTTATTCCTAACGCCATTAAAGCACCTAGATAGTCTTTATGTTGAAGATTGTGGAACTTTGATTTGTTCACTATAAAAAGAACCCTAACCGGTATCATATATTCATCTTCATTATTGAAGCATACAATTCGCCTTTCAGCTTCATCAAAGGCTCCATAACTACTTACCTTCACCTGAAGATTCATAGTGAATTTCATTAATTTACTCCAAATACCTGGTGTATAAAATTCACTAGTATAAATAGCTTTGCCTGTTTTTTCAGCTAAAGTTAATTTATTATAGAGTTTTAATATTACCGCTTCTTCTTCACCTTGCATTAATTTAAGAAAATCTTCTTTTTTCATATAAACTTTATAGTATACTTAGAATCAAACTTTTTATTAGATCTAAAATAATAATTGCAATAAAAGGTGAAAAATCAATAGGTAGATTTGGAGCCACTCTTTCCTGTATTACTCTACCTGGGTAGAGAAGCGGTTCCAC
Organism: Clostridium sp. N3C; assembly: GCF_900095445.1. Lineage (GTDB taxonomy): Bacteria > Bacillota > Clostridia > Clostridiales > Clostridiaceae > Clostridium_AU. Next base: position 138,992 of record NZ_FMJL01000001.1, on the reverse strand, counting down.
CAAACTGTTTATAACTTGTAAAAATGGTATATCTCTTTGAGGTCTAATCCAAGATGCCACTACATCTATTAGTATTAGAGTTTCAATTGCTCTAAACACATAATATATAAATAATGTTATAGTAATCTTAATTCCCTCCCTTATTTAGACCAACCAAACAAGCCTCTATTAGTCAACTCATTTTTTAGTTCACTAGTAACTTCTACATTAGATGGTGATAGAATATACACACCTTTTTCTACTTCCTGTAATTCTCCACCTAAGGCATAACTTGCTCCACCCATAAAATCAAGTAGCCTTTGTGCGGTTTTAGGTTCTAATCCTGTTGTATTAACAACAACTATTTTTCTATTCTTTAAATCATCACAAATGTCAGTAGCATCTTCAAAAATTGTAGGTTTAGAAATAACTACCTTTGCAGAAGTTGCAGTATGAATATTTACAACCTTATTCTGTTTTTTGCTAGCGGTCATTGGCGGATTTACCTCTGCCTTTTCCTCCTCTAACTCCATTTCTTCCTCTAACTCTTCAATATCTTCATACTCATCTTCTAATCCTAATAATCCCATCATTTTATTAAATACTTTACCTGCCATTTTTCTCCTCCTCTATTACTGCTTATTATAATTTCTTTTACCAAATATTCCTTCACCAATTCTAATCATGTTAGAACCTTCTTCTATAGCTTCAATGAAATCACCTGTCATTCCCATAGAAAGATATTGCATCACAACATTCTTTGGCTTTTGTGCATCTAACTTATCAAAGATCTCTTTTACTTGCCTAAAATATTCTCTATTAGACTTCTCATCTCCTTTAGGTAGCACAGTCATGATGCCCATAACCTTCACATAGTTGCAATTGCCAACCTCTTTAATAAGCTCATCTAGTTCCTCTACTAGTATTCCACTTTTAGATTCTTCCCTACCAATGTTAATTTCTATTAACACATTAGCAGTTAAATTTAGTTTTTCATATTGCTTTTCAATTTCCTTTAGCAGTCTTATACTATCTAAAGAATGTATTAAAAAAACTTTACCAGCAATATATTTAACCTTGTTTCTTTGTAAATGTCCTATAAAGTGCCATCTAACATCCTTATGAAAATTCTCTTGCTTTAATGTTAATTCTTGCACTTTACTTTCAGCAAAATCTCTAAAACCACAATCATAGGCAACTTGCATTTCTTCTATAGTTCTTGTTTTACTAACAGCTATTACCGTTACATCTTTGGTAATTTTATTTCTTAGTGACTGTATATTTTCTGCTATACTCAAATCTTGCCCCTCCCGTTGATCTTTAAATATACACTTTCACCCATTTTATACTCTTTTCCCAAGAAATTAATATCAAAATCAATATGATACCTATATAAGTATTATTCTTCAATTATCACAGATTTCCTGCAAAATTAAACAAAGAAATTAATTATTTTTAACTTCTTTTGCATACTTAAACTCATAATTTCCAATGTAGGCTGGTATTTTAACATTTTCCTTAATAGAAAAATCTACCTTGATATTTCTAAAGGGACTTGTCAAAATTGTTAATATACCAACATGAGTATCCTGTGCATATAAATATTCTTTTATACTTTGTCCATTGCCAATAACATCTATATAGAAAGGAGCTGTTAACTTTACATCATTAATTAAAATAAATGGTCCTGCACAAGCTACTTCAGAATTACTCATAATTCTCATACCATTTACAGAAATAGCTTCTGCTCCTGCAAGGTTTAACTCGTAAATCAATTCTATAATATCAGTATTATGAACAATCTTATTATTACTTTCATAATCGCTTAGTTGATTATTCAAATCTATTTCACTAGAATCATCAATGGTAATAGATACTCCTTGGCCTTCAACAGCTTCAAGACCAATCAATGCTTCATTTCTAGCCAATTCCTCTTTCATACTCTCTATTATTTTTAACGAATCGGAAGGATTGAAGGAATTTTTAACATATCGCTGATATTTACTATGGTTTGCAGCATATTGATGTCTAAGTAAGCTAATATCATTGGTTAACTTACTTCTTTCATTAATTGCATCCATATACTCCTCTGCAGTTAAAAACTTAGTTTGCTTAGCTGGGCCGAAGGATATATTCATAACAATCAAAATACCTACTATAATGCTAGCAATAAAAACAAATATTTTTGTTTCATATCCTTTCATTTAATCACTCCTCAGCGTGATTTAGCCTTCTCAATAAGCAGTCTCCTTATGATGGCAAAATTATCAAATATTCTTCCACCAAAAACTATAACTGCTGCAATATAAACTGGTATTCCAAGCTTATCACCTAAATAGGCTAGACCAGCAGCTAATGCAGCATTTCCAAAGAAACCAGATATAAATATATCCGCTTGAAAATTATTGGACAAATTAGCCCTTATTGCTCCAAAGACTGAATCTAAGCAAGCTAAAATAGCTACAGATACATATGGAGAAAACTTTTCAGGTATACTAACATCCCACAACAAGCCAGCTATAACACCTATCAATAAGCCCAATATAGCAACCATAAAATCACCCTCTTTATTATTTTTCTACCGGTTTTATATAATCGGATTTAAAAACCTTATTTGTTTTTGGAATCTTTATCGAATCACTCTTAACAACTTCTATGTTATAACCAGCCAATCCATCTAAATTAAGAGTATTCGGAAACATTATTGCACTTTCTAACTTATCTGGATTGCCAATAGCCTTAATAGTAATAGTAGAATAAGGATATATCTGTTCATTATCAATCAAGATCCTTCCACCACCATCAGATAATCTAATACCTGTTTGGCTAGTAATCCTTGTATTATTTACTGATATAGCCTCTGCATCAGCATACTTTAATTCATTTATTAAATAAGCTAACTCAAAGTGACTTATGGCAGAATATTTATATAAACCTTCCCCCTCAAATATACCATCTTTTGGGGCAATAGTTAAAGTAATCCCCTGGCCTTCCACATCAGTTTCACCAAGTAATAATCTTGTCTTATCTAACTGATTTTTTATTTCTTTTGTACTATCTTCTGGACTTGAAATTGACTCCTCATAGGCCTTTATCTGTTCCATTAATTGAGTATTGCTTTTTTCAAGTTCTTCCTTTGTCTTCTTTAGTTGTTCCAATTCAACCGTTAGCTGATTGTAAGTTGAATCATTAGGATTTATAACATTAGTGCTTTTTTCCTTACGTAACAACTGAAACTGATAAGTAAGCATAAAACCCAAGATAGCACAGACAACAGCTACCGTTAGCTGCGAAATTATCTTCTTCATAAATGTTCCCCTCCTATTTCTCAATTGACATTACCGGATCGCCGTCAAAACTTATATCTATATACCCCTTTAAATCAGCTAAGTTCTTTTGAGTTATTATATTAATTGCATCATTTAATTTGCTTTCCATATTATTTATGTTTCCTACTTTCACCATTATATCCTTAAAATACACTTTTATATCCGCATCACTTTCTAGATTAATAGCAGTAATAACAGTGTCACTTATATTACGTTGAATTAAATCAGAAAACACCTGTAATTGCTCAATTTTTTTATTATCGTTACTAACCTTCTCTCCTATTTTTATTTCTGATATATCTAAACCTGTAAGCTCTACCAGAACATTACTATCTTTCCTGGCGGCATCTAAACTAAGTACGCTTTCAAGGGCAACCCCTTCAGTATCTACAATTATATAGTCTTCTTCTCTAAATATATAATATTGGGGTTTTCTTTCTATTATTTCCAACTCTACTGTTGAAGGTAATTTACGGTGAATTTTTACATTGGATATATAAGGATTAGATAAAAGTTGCTTTCTAATTTCATTCTTATTCAAATAAAAAATGTTACTTCCTAAATTGACATTAGATAAACTTTCAATTTCACCTTTGTCCAACAATTTATTATTAGTAACTTCAACCCTTATAATATTAAAATAAGGATGCTTTAATAAAAAAACCGTCAATGCAATTATGGCTAATATAGAAAAAATAATAATCTTCTTAATTAATTTTTTTCTTTTTCTTCTTCTTATAAGCTCATTTGTTTTTTTTCTTGTATCTCCCATCTAATACCCCTACCTATGATTATAAATGCAATACAGATAATTTTATAATACCATTTATTCTATAGAATTTCATTAACTTTTTACATATTTCCTTAATTTATAAGTCTTAGTTTCCTGTACGTAAAAAGGACCGACTTCAAAGTCTGGCCCTTATAACTTTATTTTGCTATTGTTAGTTTGTCTAGATATATTTAACAAGATACCCATAGCAGTTAAGTTAATAACTAAGGAAGATCCACCATAACTTATAAAGGGAAGCGGTACCCCTGTTACCGGCATAGAACCAGTTACAACTGCTATATTAACTATAGCCTGCACCGCAATAATTGATGTTATTCCAGTTGCTAGTAGCGTACCATATGTATCCTTAGCATTTACAGCTGTCCTAATACCTCTCCAAACTAATACCATAAATAATGCTATAATAAAGATAGTCCCAATCAACCCTAGCTCTTCTCCTATGATGGCAAAAATAAAGTCATTATGAGGTTCCGGCATATAATAACACTTTTGTCTTGATTGTCCTAAACCTAACCCCCAAATTCCTCCTGATCCCAAAGCTAATAGGGACTGAATCAGCTGATATCCTTCTCCTGCTGCATCCTGCCATGGATCTAAAAAGTTTAAAAATCTCTTTCTTCTATAATCTTTAGAAAATATGAGTAGTAATGCACCTACTATTGCTGTAGGCATTACCAACCCAAATATGTGAAAAGATCTTGCGCCTGCAACAAAAAGCATTATTATAGTAACAATCATTATTACAGAGGCAATACTCATATTGGGCTCTATCAAAATAATTGCAGCAACCGCTCCAGATATTAACAAATAGGGTATAACTCCTTGAATCAAGGACTGAACCTTATCCCCTCTTTCATCCATACTTTTAGCTAAAAATAGAACAACAGCATACTTAGCTATTTCTGATGGCTGTATGGATGCAAAGCCCAATTGAATCCATCTTCGCGCTCCATTAACTGCTGGGAAAGCAAATACAGCAAACAATAATGGTATAGTTACTATCATTACCATAAGGGTTATCCTTTTTAATTTATGATAATCAAATCCCATGGTAAAAATCATAGCAATAATACCTAAAACAGCCCATATTAGCTGTCTTTTAAGATAATACATGTCATCTCCCTTTTGAATTCCAGAGGTCCATGCACTAGCACTATATACCATAATTATACCAATGGAGAGGAGAATCATTATTACTGTAAATAATACAAAATCCGCTTCTCCCATTTTACTCCTGGCTTTATTCATTTTTTATCCTCCTATTAATTACTAATTAGGAAACCACTTAAAACAACGATAGAAATGCAATTAAACATAATACCACAGTTACTATAGAAAATATTGAAACAATCTTTGGCTCAGGCCATCCAATCATTTCAAAATGATGATGTATTGGTGACATTTTAAACACTCTTTTTCCTGTTAATTTAAAACTAGTAACCTGTATAATAACTGATAGTGCCTCAACTAAATATATACCACCAACAATTATTATAATTAATGGTAATTTTAACATAACAGCTACCACCGCCACTGCTCCGCCAAGAGCTAAAGAACCGGTATCGCCCATAAAAACTCTGGCAGGAAAGGCATTATATCTTAAAAATCCTAGTAGAGCTCCTGAAACTACTCCACAAAAGATAGCAAGATCGTATCGTCCTAAGGCCATAGAAATCATTGTAAAGAAAGTCATTACTAATAGGGTTACAGAAGTAGCTAAGCCATCTAAACCATCAGTAAGATTAACAGCATTTGTAGTTCCAGCAAAAAAGAACACCATAAAAGGTATATAAAAGATTCCTAAGTTCCAAGTCTTGCTCCAGAAAGGTACTATAATCTCTGTTCCTAAATTCCTATATGCATAATAACTGAAGATAAAAGAAGCTATCAAGAGCAACGCCATCTTTTGATAGGCTTTAAGCCCCTCATTCTCCTTTTTAACAATTTTCAGCATATCATCTAAGAAACCTATTACTCCAAAAGCAATAAAGGCATAAAGAGCCATCATTGATTCCCCTTTTAAATTTTTCACAAGGAAAGGCAAAGTAATTATTGAAGTTAAAATAAATATTATACCACCCATAGTTGGTGTACCAGCCTTTTTTTGGTGACTTTTCGGTCCTTCTTCCCTTATAAACTGTCCAAATTTAAACCATCTTAATGCTGGTATAATAAATGGTCCTATAATAGAAGCCACAGCAAAAGATATCAATGCTCCATAAATAATTCTATAATTTATAAACTCACCCATTTTGCCCACCCCTCTCGGGTAGTTCCCTCCTTCATTGGCACTTTTAGCATTTTATTAAGTTCACTAAGTTCTCAAATTTCATTGCCCGTGAGGCTTTAAATAAAATCAAATCTCCTTCTTTCAATAAATTCTTAATATATTGTCCAGCCTCTTCTAGATTATCGAAGTGAATAAACTTGTCATCCTTCTGGAAGCCTTCCCTATAAGCTTTTTCACTATCTCCTACGCTTATGAGTATATCTATCCCCTTAAGATTAGCGTACTGAGCTACTTCTTTATGAGCATTATAGCTTTCACTTCCTAGTTCCTTCATTGTTCCAAAAACCGCTATTTTTCTTTTAACCTTCATATTAGCCTGCACATCCAAGGCTGCTTTCATTGAATCGGGACTTGCATTATAGCAATCATTGATAATTGTATACTGGTTGCACCTTATTACATCTAGTCGCATACTAGTAGCCTCAAGTCTACTGAATCCTTCATTAATCTCACTAATTTCTAATCCTAAAACTCTTCCACAGGCCACTGCTAATAATGAATTTAAAACATTATGTTTTCCCGGTATATTAATACTGATGCTTGGGTTTAATAATTTATTTTCTTCAACAACATTATATTCAATACTTTCCTCTAATAATGATACATTTTCTGAATAATAGTTAAAATCTTTGCTAAATCCAACTTTTATCAAGTTAAATTTATTAGTCTCTAAATTAGAAAGCAAATCATTGTCCCCATTCACTATCAGTACGTTGTCTTTACCAAAGAAGTCAGTTATCTCAAGTTTTGCCTTTAGTATATTTTCCCTTGAGCCCAAGTTTTCTATGTGAGATATACCTATATTAGTAATAACAGCTATATCTGGTCTTGCCACATCTGCTAATCTATGAATTTCATTAAGATTGCTCATCCCCATCTCTAGAACAGCTATATCATAAGAGGAATCTAAATTGAAAATCATTAGAGGCAAACCTATTTCATTATTAAAATTTCCTTGTGTTTTAAAAACCTTAAACTTACTACCTAAAGCTGCTGCAATAAGATCCTTTGTAGTGGTTTTACCGGTTGAACCGGTAACTCCTATAACCTTTATATCTAGCTTATTTCTATAATATTTAGCTAAGCTCATTAGGGCTTTTTTAGTATCTTCAACTTTTATAATTGTACTATCCTTGACCTTATTAAGATCAAAGGAAATTTCATCGACGATACAAAGTAATGCTCCCTTTTGAACCGCATCCTCTACAAAATCATTTCCGTTGTAAACTGTGCCCTTAATAGCAATGTAAATATTACCACTCTTTATTTTTCTTGTATCAATACAAATATCATTATAGTTAAGATTGTTTCCCTTATGATACAGCTTACCTTGGACTGCTTCTAAAATCTCCTCTAGGGAAATATACTCCATTTAAATCACCTCTAGCTTACCTATTGTCCAGTATTTCTTTTATTACTTCTCTTTCATCAAAATGAATTACCTGTTTATTCTTGAAAATCTGATAATCTTCATGTCCTTTTCCTGCAACAACTATTACATCCCCAGCCTCAGCTATTTCAATAGCTTTCTTTATGGCTTCTTTTCTATTTTCAACTACAATATAGTTATCCTTTGTAATGCCTTGAAGAATATCCTTTATGATATCCATTGGCTCCTCATCTCTTGGATTGTCTGAAGTTATAATTGCTATATCACTTAACCTTGATCCAATTTCTCCCATTATCGGTCTCTTTGTTTTATCTCTATTACCACCACAACCAAATACAGAAATTAATCTGTTTTTAGTAAACTCTCTAGCGGTGTTTAATATATTTACCAAACCATCCGGTGAATGAGCATAATCTACTATTATATCGAAATCTAAATTATACTCTTTTCCAACCAGTTCACATCTTCCTGGTACCTGCACCTTTTCCAAGCCTCTTTTTACAGCATCAATAGTTACGCCTTCTTCTAAACAAACCACAGCTGCAGATAAGGAATTATAAATGTTATATTTCCCAGGAATAAATATGCTGATTTCCTCTACTCCACCATTATAGCATAAGTTATATTTAGCTCCTCTAGAATGCAATTCAATATCCTTTGCTCTATAATTTGACTCCTTATCTATGCTATAGGTGTATTTTTGATTTTTTACATCTTCACATATTTTATTACCATAAGGATCATCCACATTAATAACGGAATTTTCACTATACTTAAATAATTTCAATTTAGCATTATAATAGTTTTCAAAGGTTTTATGAAAATCAAGATGGTCCTGTGTAAGATTGCTAAATATACCATACTTGAAAGTAAGTCCATAAACCCTATGGAGATCTAAAGAATGGGAGGATACTTCCATAACACAGTAATCCACTTTTTTATCTACCATTTCTGCAAATAGTTGATGTAACTCTAAGGACTCTGGTGTAGTCCTTTCTGCAGCAAGTTTTTCATCCCCTATAAAGTTAGCTATGGTGCCAATCAACCCTACCTTATAACCAGCCTCTTCAAGAATAGACTTTATCATATAAGTAGATGTAGTTTTTCCGTTGGTACCTGTTATTCCTATAAGTTTTAATTTATCCGCAGGATGATTATAGTAGTTGGCAGCAGAAAGAGCTAGAGCCTTTCTACTGTCTTCTACCAAAACTACTGTAACCCCTTCCTGAGCACTAATTTCTTTTTCGGCAATAATAACCTTTGCTCCACTTTTTTGAGCAGCTTCTGCATACTGATGTCCATCAGTCGAGAAACCTCTTATGCAAAAAAACACGTCACCTTCGTTAACTTTTTTTGAATTGTACTGAAGACTTTTTATATCCACATCAATACTTCCATGAATAATACGATAATCAATTCCTTGTAAAACTTTTGATAACTTCATCCAAACATCCCCTTGCCTTAATGACATATTTAAATTATTACCACTTTATATTCCCATAAACATCTCCTGTAAAAAGTTTTCTAAGTTTAATAACCACCAACTACATCCAGCTCAAAAATTAAACTAGTACCTTGCTGAACTGTCTTTCCTGGAGATATACTTTGGGCGGCCACCAGTCCTTCTCCTATGAACTGACCTTCTAAACCTAGATTCTTTAATAGCTTTTCAGCCTCTTCCTGAGTATAGCCAGTTAAGTCTGGTACAACCACATCTTTATTATAGTTTTCACCGCTACCAGTGTAAAGAATAATTTTGTCTCCTTCTTTTACGGTATAACCAGGTTTTGGAGTCATATCCACAATAATATCACCTTGTTCCTCTATTTCATACTCTAAATTTACTTCCTTTAGAGTCTTAATAGCTTCGCTTTTTTTCATTCCTCTTAAATCCGGTAGTATAACATCCTTTTTCATACTTCGCAATGTATCTTCAATAGATACATCGCCCTTAATGGAAAGATAATTGAATATATCATAAAAAACTTGTTTAGCTACTGGAGCAGCTATTTGCCCTGCATAATACTTAGATGGGTCCGGTTCATCTATAGATATAAATACCGTTACTTTAGGATCATCTACAGGAGCCATACCTGCAAAGGAAGCTACATATTTTCCTACACCGTATGTACCGGTGTTAGGATCAACTTTTTGGGCAGTACCGGTCTTTCCACCTATACGATATCCTTCAACATAGGCGTTCTTACCACCACCTTCAGATACAACCTTTTCTAAATAAGTGCATAATAAATCCGCTTGTTCTTTTGAAACAATTTGCTTTTTTTCATATTTTTTACTGTAAGTTTCAAAAGTTTCATCCACAACCATCTGGTTATTTTCATCCACATGAGTTATGGCTTTCATTATATGAGGTGTAACCATTACGCCTCCATTAGCTATAGCATTAAAAGCAGCCATATACTGAATAGGAGTGACGGTGTTACTTTGGCCAAAGGAAATAGTGGCCAAATCTACTGTAGTAATATCCTCAGTCTTCTTAACTATACCGGTAGCTTCACCAGGAAGATCAATACCAGTTTTTTTACCAAAACCAAATTTTTTAATATACTCATTCAAAGTTGCTGCTTGTAATCTTTCACCTAATTCCATAAAACCAACATTGCAAGAGTTTTCTAATATCTGCACAAAATTTTGCTCTCCATGACCAGTTCTTTTCCAACAGTGGATTGTCCTATTAGCCACCGTTTTACTACCAGTGCAATTAAATGTATCAGATTCAGAAACTAATCCCTTTTCCATAGCTGCAATAGCAGTAAAAACTTTAAAAATAGATCCTGGCTCATATGTATCACTTACCATTCTATTTCTCCAAAGTTTGGCCATTTCATCAGCAGTAGTGGCCCCTTCTCTAGGTTTGTTGGGGTTAAAATCCGGTTTATTGGCCATGGCTAATATTTCACCGGTTTTAGGATCCATCACCATAATAGATACAGCCCTAGCCTTATTATCATTTAAAGCCTGTTCTGCAGCCTTTTCTGCAAAGCCTTGAATAGTAGAATCTATAGTTAAAATTAAATTCTTACCATCCACTGGCTTAGTAAAGTCTGATATGGTATAAGGCAGTTCATCGCTCCTTCTATCAGTCTCTGTAATCCTCAAACCAGGAATTCCCTTTAACACATCATTGTATTGTAACTCTATTCCTGCAAGTCCAGAACCATCTGAATTAGTAGTACCTAAAACGTGAGCTAAAAAATTATTTTTCGGATAGTATCTTTGAGTATCCGGAGACACGAGAACTCCATTTATCTTAAGATCTCTTACCTTATCTGCCTTTTCTTTATCAATTCTTCTAGCTAAAGTGGCAGAACCTCTTTCCTTACCACTAGGAAGTGTTTTATATAATTCCTTTAAAACCTTCTCTGTATCAATATCCAAAGCCTGTGCAATTTTAGGAGCAATATCTTCAAAGGTTAAGTTGTTTTTCCTTACATAGGACCTAATGGTATTCATAGCCAAATCTACTCTATAAACATTTGCACTTACAGCCAGCTCATTACCATTTCTATCAAATATACTTCCTCTTCTGCCATCTATTTTTACTTCGTTAGTCCATTGCTCAATAGCTAATGTCTTATATTCATTAGATCGCACAACCATAATATATACTAATCTTAAGATTAATGAAAAAAATAAAACGGTAAGAACACCCAATGAAATGAGCATTCTTCGTTTTATTATCACTGTATCTCTATAGTTTTTTTTGCTCACTGCATCAACCCCCGCTAAAATAATAGACTTTTTATCTTGTCTAAAACTTCTTCAGCGAAACTCTCCTTTTCCTCCTGGGTTGCCTCTGCAAAATTTTCTTTACTAAAATCAACGTAAACAGTTTCTGTATTCTTAGGTATAGTCATATTAAGTTCATTATCCGCTATTTCTTTAATATTAGCAACACTATTTAACTTAAGTAATTGATATTTTACATCTTCTATTTGTTGGTTAACTGTTTTTATTTCTTTGTTTATTTCAATAATTTTCTGTTGCTTTTCATATATTCTACCTTCATTGTACATAAGACCGATTCCAACTATAAATACCGCTACTATGGTTTTAAGAACCTTTCGCTTTTGCATATTTTTTTTATACTTTAATCTATTTTCTCTTTCTATTTTGGCCCTTCTTAAACTTTCATAGTCCTTTTGTCTAGTAGTTTCCTTTTCCTCTCTCTTTGGAGCAAGAGCAGCACTTCCCTTAACGTATTGCATTTTCTTATCCTCTAACAATTTATTCACCCCCCACATAAAATATAACTAGCATAATATTTATCTTGTACTTATTCGTTCTGTTATTCTTAGTTTTGCACTTCTACTTCTAGGATTTCTTTCAACTTCCTCTTCCGTTGGCTCTATTGGTTTTCTTGTTATAACCTTTACTAAAGGCTTTTTACCACACTGACAAATAGGAAAGTCTGGAGGACATGTACATGGATTTGCCAATTCTCTAAACTTTACTTTAATTATTCTGTCCTCTAGAGAATGGAAGGTTATTATGGCCATTCGTCCACCTTCTGCCAAGCAATCCACTCCATCTTCCACAAACTTATTTAATATTTCCAACTCTCCATTCACTTCTATTCTTATAGCTTGAAAAGTTCTTTTAGCAGGATGAGGTCCCTCTCTTCTAGCTTTTGCCGGTATTGCTGCTTTAATAATCTCCACTAATTCCAATGTACTTTCTATTTTCTTGTTAGCTCTTCTATCTACTATAAATTGAGCTATCCTTCTAGCAAACTTTTCTTCACCATAATTTTTTATTATTTTTTCAAGTTGATCTGCACTATAGCCATTTACAACATCATAGGCTGAAAATTTTTGTTCTCTATTCATCCTCATATCAAGAGGCGCATCATTCATATAACTGAATCCTCTCTCAGCATTATCTAATTGATAGGAGGACACGCCCAAATCTGCTAAAATACCATCAACCTTCTCTATACCTAAATTATTCAAAATACTCTTTATATTCCTAAAATTGTCATTAACATAGGTAACATTTTCATATTGACTTAATCTTGCCTTTGCAGCATTTATAGCATCTATATCTTGATCTATACCTATCAATCGACCTTTTGGCGAAAGCTTCTGTAATATATAACTAGAATGGCCTCCCCCACCAAGGGTACAGTCCACATATACGCCATCCTCTTTAATGTTTAATCCTTCAATACACTCTTCTGCCATTATACTAATATGTTTAAACTCCATACTCTTCCCCTCTTATATGCCTAATTCGCTCATCTTTTCAGCAATTTCATCGAAATTAATATCTGAATTATTATATTCGTCCCATCTAGCCTTACTCCAAATTTCAATTCTTGTAGATACACCTATACTTACTATTTCCTTTTCAATAGCGGCATATTCTAATAAATTTTGAGGAATAAGCACTCTTCCTTGTTTATCAGGCTCTACTTCATTAGCTCCTGAAAAAAAGAATCTAACAAAGGCTCTAGCATCTTTGCTTGTAAGTGGAAGCTTCTTCAGTTTTTCCTCCATAACTTTCCATTCCTCCATGGTGTAAGCATATAAACAGCCATCCAAGCCTTTTGTAAGAACAAACTTAGTTCCTAATTCTTCTCTAAACTTAGCTGGTATAATCATTCTATTTTTATTGTCGATGGCATGTTGATACTCACCTATAAACATATTACACCTCAGAGTGATTATGCTAGATATCAAATCCAAGCCTTATTAATTTGATATCTATAAGATTTTATATACTTACTCCACTTTTTATGAAATTTGCTCCACTTCACTCCACTTTCAACCACTAGATATTACAATTCTATATAAAAATAAAAAACCCTTCTTTTTTTGAAGGGTTTTAAAAATTTTTTAATCTACAATTGATATACACCATCTATCATCATTATTTAAATATCGAAGTCTACTAATAACTTCATCCTCATTTATATCCTTTAATATGTGGTAATAATCAAAGGGATTAATTCCTCTTATAAAGTAATCTTTCACAAAATTGCCAAGGCCCTCTATATTGTTAAACCTGCTTATAAAGGAACCTATCATCATTTTCTTTACTCTTTGAAAATCTTCACTATTTACTATATCAACCTTTTCTCTTATATACTGCTTAATTTTTTCCATAACCTTTTCTGGTTCTCTGCTCTCTCCACCTATTAATAGATGGCAATAATCCTCTTCCAAAGAATACTCATAACTAAAACTTTCATTTATTAAACCACTACTATACATTTCTTCATATAAAGCTGAACTTCTACTAAATAGCAATCTACTAATAATGTCCATCTGCAACTTTCTTCTTAGAAAATTACTTTTATCAATACCTTTTGGATCATCTTTAAATCCTATTATAAAGTTTGGTATACTAAGTCCCATTTTCTTATGTACTTTTCTTTGATTAACTTTACTTTCCTCGCTGTAGTTTTTTACAATAAAATCCGCACTATTCCTATCCTGTGGCACTGTTTTTTCCAATACTTTTTCTATTTCTTCTATATCTACATCCCCTACTATGGTTATAACCATATTTTCTGGCACATAGAAGGTATTATAGCATTCATACAAAAGCTCTGGGGTAATTTCATAAATTGACTCTACCGTTCCAGCTATATCATAGCGAACTGGATGACTATGATACATGCTTTCTAAGGCATTAAAATATACCCTAAAACCAGGATTGTCATCGTACATTCTAATTTCCTGTTCTATAATCCCCTTCTCCTTATTTACATTCTCTTCTGTTAAATAAGGGTTATATACAAACTTCACAAGTAATTCTAAATTCTCCTTGAATCCCTCTGTACAAGTAAAATAATAGGTAGTTATCTCAGAGTTTGTATAGGCATTTGGAGAAGCTCCCATTTCTGCAAATCTATTAAAAACATTACCTTTCTCTTCTTCAAAGAGCTTATGTTCTAAGAAATGAGCTATCCCTTTTGGATATTCCTTCATAGATTCTCCTTTTTTAGCAAATTCTATATCATTGGACCCAAACTTTGTAGTAATCATAGCAAAACTCTTTGTATATCCCCTCTTAGGTATTACATAAGTTCTGAGCCCATTAATAACTCCTGTATACATTTCTTCTTTTACAGTATCAAAATATATTCTTTCCAGCATGAACTCACTTCCCTCCTATTGTTTTGCCATAAAATAAATAGCATTTAATTCTATTGTATTTGCACATTGAACTACCCTATCAATATCAACCTTATCTAACTCCCTAATTATATCCTCAATATTGTATTGTATGCCATAAGCTCTTAAGGTTGAAATGTAATCTATATAGGAATATTGAGAATCCGTTAAGGTTCTTAAATCGCTAATAAGCTTTTTCTTTGCGCTATATATTTCTTCATTGCTAATCTTTCCCGCCTTTATTGCTTCCACTTGCTCCTTGCAAATGGTAGTTGCCTTTTCATAGTTGCTAGAATCTATACCACAGGATATTATAAGTAATCCCTTAAATTTTTCTATAAAAGAATAGCTATAGTAGGCCAAACTATTTTTTTCTCTAACCTCATTAAATAATTTTGAATGGGGTCCTCCACCTAGTATAGAATTCATAACAGAAAGAGCAAAGTAATCTCCATTGAATATAGTGGTATTAGTTCTATAACCTAAGCAAAGCTTTCCTTGATTCACATCCATAACTTCTTTTACCTCTTTAACTTCCCTCTTAAAAGAAGTCTTAGGAATAGCAATTTCCTTTCCAGTGTTATTTGCTAACAAGGCAACCTTATCTCCAAGGGCTTTTTCGTCAATATTACCACAGGCAAAAAGATATCTAGGATTATTGTTGTAGATCTCTTTCCAAAGAGAAGGTAAATCTTTATTCTTAATGGTATTTAATTTTTCTACGTCACCGTATTTATATATAGCATAAGGCTCTCCATCAGTTAATATTTCTTGTACTCTTTCTAAGGCATAGCCATCTTTATTATCCATTCTAGAGTTGATTAAATCCCTTAAGTTTTCTTTCTCTGTTTCAAAGTAACTTTCATCAAAGCCCTTTTCACTAATTAGTGGATTATTAACCACCTCATAAAGAAAATTCAAGGCTTCCTTTAAAAGATTTTCCCCTTTTAAAGCAAAGGCATTATTGATACATTGTATATAAAAATTTAAAAATAATTTTTCACCTTTTTTTGATACCACAATATCAAAAACAGCACCGTAAAGATTTTGTAAATGTTCCCATATAGCCTTGCTTGTAGGATACTTCTTAGTACCTCTCTTCAGCAATGCTGCTATTAAATTATATTCTGTAACCCTATCATCCAAATCTAAAGGTATAATTAAAGAAAGGGCATTATTCTTAAACTTATCAGATTTAATTATATTTATGTTGTCCATAATTTTCTCCTTCCTAATTTTATTTCCAGTTACATATATTATATTTTGCCACAAATTCCTTAATGAATACAGGCTTTTTTTTAATGCATAATGAAAGTTGAAATAAAATCGCTCCTAAGGTATAATTAAAAAATGGCATTTTGTATGAAAGATTTAGTTAAGAAAGGAATGTACATAGATGAAGTTAGGAATAGTTGGTTTACCAAACGTAGGTAAGAGTACATTATTTAACGCAATTACCCAAGCTGGTGCTGAGTCTGCTAATTATCCTTTCTGCACTATTGAGCCTAATGTTGGCGTAGTGGCAGTACCGGATAAAAGGCTAGATGTTTTAGAGAAAATGTATAACTCAAAAAAGAAAGTTCATGCTTCTATTGAATTTTATGATATAGCAGGACTTGTAAAGGGTGCAAGCCAAGGAGAAGGCCTTGGAAATAAGTTTTTATCTCATATCCGTGAAGTAGCTGCTATAGTTCACGTAGTAAGAGCCTTCAAAGATGATAACGTTGTTCACGTAGATGGATCTGTAGATCCTATTAGAGATATTGAAACTATCAATCTTGAGCTTATCTTCTCCGATATTGAAGTTTTAGATAGAAGAATTGAAAAAACTGTTAAATTAGCTCGTTCTGGAGATAAAAAAGCTAAGACTGAATTAGAGTTACAGGAAAGACTTAAAGCCCATTTAGAAGCAGGTAACCCTGTAAGAACCCTAGAGGTAAACGAAGATGAAAATGAACTTATAAAAGGATATTTCTTACTAACCTCTAAACCAGTACTATATGTAGCTAATATTTCTGAAGATGACTTAATGAGTGGAAATTTAGAAAACGAATATGTTAAGCAAATCAAAGAATTTGCATCAAAGGAAAACTCTGAAGTTATAGTAGTATGTGCAAAACTTGAGGAAGAATTATCTTCCTTAGATGAAGAAGAAAAAAGAGAGCTATTAGCAGACTATGGTTTAGAAGAAACTGGTTTAGATAAACTAATTAGCTCTAGTTACAAACTATTAGGTCTAATGAGCTTTTTAACTGCTGGTGAACAGGAAGTAAGAGCTTGGACTATCAAAATAGGAACAAAGGCTCCTCAAGCTGCTGGAAAAATCCATTCTGATATAGAAAGGGGCTTCATAAGAGCTGAAATTATAAGCTATGATAAATTAGTTGAATGTGGTTCTGAAGCCGCTGCTAAAGAAAAAGGATACTACAGATTAGAAGGAAAAGACTATGTAATGCAGGATGGAGATGTAGTTAACTTTAGATTTAATGTATAATACAGATCTCATAGTATCTCTAATATCAGTAAGAAAAGCACCTATATAGGTGCTTTTCTTATATTAAAGCTTTATTCTTTTTTCCTCTATATTGCTTTGTCTTATTTTCCTCTACTGCTATATTTCTTTGCTTCTTTGTTAGCTATCTCTAAAATCTCCTCTGCCTTTAACTTACCGTCTCCCATCAATACTGTTATAGCATCATCTAAAGTTTCCATAGCATATAGCTTAAATATTCCTTTATCTACAGCCTCTTCTACATCTGGTCTTAATACAATATTATCAACATTAGACTTTGGTAATAAAACTCCCTTACCTTCTATGGTTCCTTTTAACTTACATATATCAAAGAAGCCTTCTATTTTCTCATTTATGCCACCTATGCTCTGAACTTCTCCAAATTGATTTATGGAACCGGTTACTGCTATAGTTTGACTGATTGGAACCTTACTTAAAGCTGATATTATTGCTATAATTTCAGCTACAGATGCACTATCCCCTTCAACCTTACCATAAACTTGCTCAAAACTAATATGAAAATTTATGGGGATTGCATTATATCCACCAAAAAGTTGGTTAATAAGTCCTGTTAAAATGCTAACTGCTTTATTGTGGATATTGCCACTTAAGTTACTTTCCTTTTGAGCATCAATGATATATCCATCACCTTTATGACAGCTGCAGGTTATTCTTATTGGTCGTCCAAATCTTGTATATCTTAAATCTATTACTGATAAACCATTTACAGATCCTATTAATTTATCCTCTATAGGCAGCAAAATCCTTTTTTCTTTATAACCTTGATGTAAATGCTTCTCCATAAAATCTTTTTCATAAAGGGCTTCTTCTACATCTTCCGCTTTTATTAGATTGCTTTTCTTCTTCTTTGCATTTCCATCTAAACACATTATAATCTTGTTAAGTTCTACTTCATCATAAAGAAATTTGTTTCTGTTTTCTGCCCTTTTAGATAAGAACCTAAATATTTCTTCTATTGCAGAATTATCAATAGGTGTTAAGTTTTTTTCTTTAAGCTCCCACAGGATATTTTTCGCCAAGATCCTTCGGTTTTTTTCATTATTATTCACTTTAGGATCGTACTCTAATCTAATTTTAAAAACTCTTTTAAAATCCTCATCCAAATTATATAATATATCGTAAGTCTCATAATCGCCGATTATTACAACCTTTACCTTGGTTTCAATAGGCTTTGGTTTTATACTGTTAATTGCCAACAGTCCTAAATAACTTTTATAGTGATCAAACTTAACCTTTCCATTGATTAAAGCCTTTTTTAAATAAAAATATGAAGATTTGTATGAGAATAGATCTGAAGCTCTTAATATAAGACATCCACCATTAGATTTTAGGAAGGAGCCTGCTTTAATGTGATTTATATCCGTTAAATAGTTTCCATTGAAATTTTCATATTCGATAATACCCATAAGATTGATTAAGGTGGGATCATCTTCGAAATTAACATTAGGATTATCCTCATTTCTGTTATCTATCAATATATTAATGGCGTACTTGTAAATTGCTTCATGTAGCTTATCTTCATCTTCATCAAAACTTGCAGAATAAATTTCTACTAAACTACGTTCTATATTATCACAAACAAATTTTAAATAGTCTAAAGCGCTTTTTTCACCTTCAAAGCATTTAAAATACTTAATTTTGAAATCATTAGCTTCTTCAATTAAATATTTTAAAAATAATTCTTTCAGCTTTTGTAAAGCTTCTAACTCATACTGCTTTATATTGTCTAATATTTCTCCAGCCTTTTCTTTTAACTCACTTACTTTATCTATAATCATCTCTTTTTCTTTACTATCCAAAAGTTCATATTCACTTTCTAGCAAAGCTTTTTCATCTTTAATAGGAACAAAATTAAAACCAGTACTAGAAGCCTTTACCTTAAAGCCTTCCACCTGAGCCATATTAACAAGTTTATCTATAAGATCATTTCTTTTCTCATGGACTTCTTTTAAAATAATATTTTTTTCAGTAATGTTATTATTATAAAAAGCATAAACAATATTAGAATAATTGCTTTGTATATCTTCTAAGGCATTTTTCAGTTCCGTTCCCTTTCCTTTAGATAACACAATAGGTTCTGGAGCTTTTTCATCTTCCATGACAACATAACAAATATCTTTCTTATCTTTATCATCATATAAACTTTTTAAATAATTTATAATTGTTGTTAATCTATGCTCTGAGTATTCATCTACTAAATAAATATTGTATCCAGGAGAATCTATACTTAAAAAAGTTTTCATCTTTTCTAATATTTCATCGTATTCCGGTATGGTATAACTGTAATTCTCTCCATTAATATTAGGAACGGATGCTTTATATAAAATATCTCTTGCCTCCAATTCATATTTCACCACATCGCTCAACTCTATTATTAGAGTTTCAAGCTTCCCTCCTTTGCAAAAGAGTCCTTTAATATATTAATATTCCGTTGATACTTATTTAGTAACAAAAATTATATCCGTTGATGAAATTCAGCAAGGTTTTCTATTAAATATACCTGGAATATAAACATAGATTTTTATCTATAAATAATTAATATAATATGTTATAATAATATTAATTAATTTTTAGCAAAATAGTAATATATCTTAAACCTAAAATGTATCTATTAATTTCCTTATAACATTTACAATTACATAATTAATTATTAAAATAAATATTGGTATAATTATTTAATGTTTTTATATTATTTTGTAAAGGAGTTACATAACATATGGGATTTACAGAAAAGCTCACTAAGTACTATCAAGAAACTTATTTCAAGAAAAATGGTGATCGTCTTACCCAAGTAAGAGGAAATGTTCTTTCAGTTAAAATCGAAGAGAAGTCTATATTGTGGATTTTTCATAAACTAAAGGTTTCAATAGTTGTTAAGCCCGATAGAAGCAAAAATGTTGTAGCCTGTGTTTACAAAAAGAATAAGTGGTTTAAAAAACCTACATTCATTCCTATCAGCCAAGGGCATTTAGTAATTATTCAAGGCCTTAAGGGTAAGAAAGGAAAGGAAAACAGAGAAATTGTCGAAATTCTAAATGTTATGAACTTAACTACCAAGAAAGACTTAGTTCCTGTTCCCGGAGATGCAGTTAAAAAAGCACAAAAAATCCAATATAAATATAAGTAAAAAGAAGTGGCCTAAACCACTTCTTTTTTCATTTAAATTCATAAGCCAAATTATAAGTAACTTATTATTTTTTTGTAATAAACAAATACATGCTGTTTATAAAGGCAATAATACCTGAGAAGAATATTACAATTAGCCATTGACCTAAGTTTAAAGGCACGGTGCTAAATATGCCTTGCAGCGGTTCTATGTAAATTATAGATAACAAGGCTGATATTGAAACCATTACTGCCCCAATCAAATAAGGATTGGTAAAGGGATTTATTTCAAATAAAGAATGTTTTTCTGAACGGCACTCAAATACATGTATCAACTGAGATATAACTAAAGTACTTAGAGCAATAGTTCTACTACATTCAAGGGAATAATTATATCTTAGTGATACTATAAAAGCTAAAAGAGTGCAAATACCTATAAGGCTTCCTCTTATGGCAATTTTTTCAGTTAGCCCTCTAGCAAAAACACTCTCATCCTTTGGTCTAGGTTTTTCATACATAATATCTTTTTCTGGTGGGTCAACACCTAAAGCAATAGCAGGAAGTCCATCTGTAGCTAAGTTTACAAATAATATTTGTATAGCTTTCAATGGCACTTCTAAGTAAAAGAGACTTGCTAAAAACATAGTAAGCACTTCACCTAAATTACAGGACAGTAGATATCTTATAAACTTTCTTATGTTACCATAAATTACTCTTCCCTCTTCTACTGCTGCTACAATAGTAGCAAAGTTATCATCCATTAAAATCATAGCAGAAGCTTCCTTTGTAACATCAGTACCGGATATGCCCATTGAAATTCCAATATCCGCTTCCTTAACAGCAGGAGCATCGTTAACACCATCTCCGGTCATTGCCACAATTTTATTTTTCCTCTTTAATACTTTTACTATTCTTAATTTATGCTGAGGACTTACTCTAGCAAAAATACTCAATTTATCTATCCTTTGGGATAGTTCTTTGTCAGTTAGTTTGTCCAGTTCTTCTCCTGTTATAGCCTCATCCATACTCTTGCAAATGTCTAAATCCTTTCCAATAGCATAGGCTGTATTTTTATGGTCACCGGTAATCATTATTACCTTTATACCTGCAAGCTTGCACTTTAATACCGCATCTTTTACCTCTTTTCTCGGTGGATCAATAATACCTGCTATTCCTACAAAAATCAAATCATTTTCTACTGATTTACTATGGCTAATACCGCTATCCTTATAAGCTCCTGCTATACATCTAAGAGCCTTATTAGACATAGTTTCTACGCTTTTTAATATTGCCCTTTTATAAGTAGCTGTAAGCGGTCTAACCTCACCTTGAATTAAAATTCTATTACACTTATCCAATATTCTTTCCGGTGCTCCCTTTACATAGCAAGTTTCCTTACCATTTTCTTTCATTACTACAGTCATCATTTTTCTGTTAGAATCAAAGGGAATGTCATAAGTTCTTAAAGCTTTAGACATAAAAGTTTTAAGTTCCTTACTATCTTCAAAAAAAGCTCTAATTAGTGCCGTTTCTGTAGGATCACCAAACAAAGCTGAAGCTATATCCTTTTTACTATAATCAAAGCTGCAATCGCTACAATAAGTAAAGATTTTTTTCAAAATTTCACTGTTTATAAGACCTTTAAAGCTTTTTCTATCACCACATTCTATTATATTAGAATTATAGTACATAGCTTTAACGGTCATTTTATTTTCTGTTAAAGTACCGGTTTTATCGCTACATATAATAGATGTACATCCTAAGGTTTCCACCGCTGGCAGCTTTCTAACTAAAGCATTTCTCTTCAACATTCTTGAAACACCTAAGGCCAAAGCTACAGTAACTATAGCTGGTAAGCCTTCAGGAATTGCAGCTACCGCCAAACTTACCCCCATTAAAAACATGTCTATAGGAGAGTTTCCTCTTATAATCCCTAAGATAGTAACAATTATGCAAATAACCAAGCATATTACTACCATGATCTTACCTAGTGAATTGAGCTTTTCTTTTAAAGGAGACCGTTCATCTTCTATATTCTGAAGCATATCTGCTATCTTACCCATTTCTGTATTCATACCGGTTTGTATTACTTTTGCTGTAGCCTTTCCTGTGAGAAGGATTGTACCCATATACAAATTATTTTCTTTATCTGCAGCGCTCTTGTTTACTCCTACAGATTCTCCCGTAAGTAATGACTCGTCTACCATAACATTGCTAGATTGCAGGATAACAGAATCTGCTGGAACTCTATCACCGCTTTCCAAAACTATTATGTCCCCTATTACTATGTACTCAGCATTAATCACTTGAACCTTTCCATCTCTTATAACCTTAGCTGTAGGTGCTGCCATTTTTCTAAGAGCATCTAAAGATTTTTCCGTTCTGTATTCTTGAATAAAGCCTAAAAATGCATTCATGAATATGATTATTAGTATTGTTATGGCATCTGCTTTTTCTCCCATTAAACCGGATACTATGGTGGCAGCAATAAGTACCCATATCATAAATTCATTAAATTGTGATAAGAATATTTTGATAGGAGAAAGGGATTCTTTTTCCTCCAGCACATTCAACCCATGCTCTTTTAATCTTCTTTCAGCTTCAGCGGTGGTTAACCCCCTTAACAATTCTTTTTCTTCGATCATTTATTAGCCTCCTTATTCATGTTCACCGTGTTGATAACACTATTCATAATAATATATGAAGGCTAAAGTTAAGCTATGAACATTTATCTTAACTTGCTTTAAATATGACTTTACAAATTTTATGGTTAAATATAAAATATAAGCAATCAATATACTGAAAGGAGTCAACTATGAAGGATGTAATTTACATAACTGGGCACAAAAATCCAGATACAGACTCAATTTGTGCCACTATAGCCTATGCAGAATTTAAAAATAAAACTCAGAGCATTCCAGCTATACCTGTTAGGCTTGGAGAAATTAATAGAGAAACAAGATTTGTTTTAGAATATTTTGATGTTGAGCCACCTATTCTTATAGATACTGTAAAAGCTCAAGTAAGTGATCTGAACATAGATAAAATTGCTCCTATCTCTTCAGATATTTCTTTAAAAATGGCATGGAACATTATGAAAAAGAATAATGTTAAAACCTTGCCTGTTACAAATGAAAATAATAATTTAATGGGAATAGTATCTATTTCCAATGTTATCTCTACCTTCATGGATGTTTGGGATAACAAGATCTTATATAAAAGTAAAACTAAAATAGAAAATATACTGGATACTTTATCTGCTAAACCTATTTATATAACTGATGGTTCTCCGATTTTTAAAGGAAAAATACTTTTAGCTTCCTCAAATATTGAAGATGACTGTATAGAAGATGGAGATATAGTTATTTGTGATGCTTCACCTAAAATACTAAGTGACATAATTAACAAAGGAGTAGCTTTGTGTATAATTACAAACAACGGTACTGTAAGTGAAGATTTAATTAAATTAGCGAAAGCAAAGAATTGCTCTATAATAGTTACACCACACGACAACTTCACTTGCTCAAGACTTATTGTTCAGAGTATTCCTGTTAGCCATGTGATGAGTAAAGACAACATCGTTTCCTTTAGCACAGAAGACTTTGTAGATGAAATAAAGGATATAATGCTTGAAACTAGATACCGAAGCTATCCCGTTGTAGATAAAAATAACAATGTTGTTGGAAGCATCTCCCGTTATCATCTTATTTCTCAAAATAAAAAGAAAGTTATTCTCGTGGATCACAATGAAAAAGCTCAATCAGTCCATGGTATTGATGATGCTGAAATTTTAGAAATTATAGATCATCATAGAATTGCAGATGTGCAAACCTTCAGTCCAATATATTTTAGGAATGAACCGGTGGGAAGCACATCGACCATAATCGCTTCAATATTTTTTGAAAATGGTATAAGGCCAAGCAAGAAAACCGCAGGTTTACTTTCCGCAGCTATTATATCTGATACCTTGCTATTTAAATCACCAACTTCAACTAATGCGGACAAATTAATGCTAAAAAGGCTATGCGAGATAGCTGATATTGATCCAGAAAAGTTCGCCCGTGAAATGTTTAAAGCAGGAACCTCTTTAAGAGATAAAACTCCTGAAGAAATCTTCCATCAAGACTTTAAAGTCTTCACTATCAATAATATCAAGGTAGGAGTTTCTCAGGTAGGAACCTTAGATTTAGAAATATTTCAATCTTTTAAAGAGGACATGATAGCTCTTATGGATAAAAAGATAAAAGATAATAATTTTGCCTTATTAGTATTAATGGTTACAGATATAATAAAAGGTGGTTCAGAACTAATTGTAGCTGGAGAAGAAAAGGAAGTCGTAGCAAGAGCATTCAACGCAAAACTTGAGGGAAACAGTGTATATCTACCTGGAGTAATATCTAGAAAGAAGCAAATAATCCCTCCACTGACTACAGCTATTTCTGGACTAAATAACGCTTAAAAATTATTAAACCCATCAGATTCAAAATAATCTGATGGGTTGTCTTTTATTTTTTCATAGCTGGAATTATTATGTTTCCTTCTTCCCCATTAATTTTGCCTTTAAAGTCATATACCGGTTGATAAAATCCCTTAGAATCCAAAGAATATGAAAGTTCTACTGACTCTATATAAATAGTATGTAAATTGTCATATTCATAGGGTAATTTAAATTTTCCTTCCCTTAACTTGTTGTAAGCCTCTTTCTCTGAAATTATTTTGCACTCTTTATATTTTTCATAGGTCCTTATTTTGTTACTTATACTTTTTAATTTATTTTCATTACTATAAAAACATGATAAAGTACCATTTATTAGCTTGTTACCCTCTAAATACATATTTGCAGTAATATTATAATTTCCATTCCCCTCATCTTTAAAATCAACGGTTTTAGGAATTTCAATATCATACTCTTTTAAAGCAACGCGAATGTCATCAAGACTGCAACCTTCTTTTCCTTGATCCATCATGTGATCATAATCTGAATAATTTAATGTTAATCCGACAAAATCTATCCATAAGCTATGGCTTCCATCCCTAGTATAATAAATAGCTGTTTCATCATAAATGTCATTTTTTGATTCATCTACTTCTTGTCCTATCTTAGAGTAAAATTTTTTTGCATATTTCAAAGTTTCTTCTTTATCTGCTATAGGTAATTTATATACAAAAGCTGTAGTTTCTTTCTCCTCTAATTCAGTATTAAGCCTAAGTTCAACATTTGACATATTAACTTTTACAATATAATTATCGCTTAAATTACCATATTCTTGCCTATTATACTTAATAAATATGGTACTAAAAGATACTATTAAAATTAATAAAGGGAATTGGTAATATAGCAGCCTTCTTATACTAGTATTACTTCTGTCTTTCTTTTGGAATATAGCCATCACTAGCATAATTATTCCGTATCCAATAGTTGCACCACAAAAATTGTTTAAAAGATCATCTAGCTCAAAAAGTCCTCTATGTGTAATCAACTGCAATAACTCTATGCATAGAGTAGCTACAAAGCCGGCTAAATATGTCTTCCACCATCTCTTAAACTTATCAGAAAAAAGAGGTAGCAGGAATCCTAAAGGTATAAACATGCAAATATTTAAGATAATATTTCTCCACTCTGTTTTAGAAAATGAATTCCATGCTGTTTTGTATGAATAAAATAAGTGAAGACTAGTAGCTGCTTGTTCAGAACTATGTCGATCAAGCATGGTAACTCCCAAAACCACTACTCCGTAGCAAAGTAAGAGTGCTCCTACAATAAATTTACTTATTGAAATTTTTCTACTTTTTTTCCTCATAATTTTGATAATTAGGAAATAGACAATGGAAATAAATATAACTAATATAATTCCTAACAGTAAATAATCTTTTGCCATATTAAAAATATTTAATAATCTCATTCTATCCTCCACATTCAAAATTTTAATTTACAATGGCTTTTCATTGTAACTGCACAACCTGCGAACATTTATATTATATATCGACAATCTATATATGTCTAGCTAAAATCTATAAATTAATTAAAATTAAATTTGATTATGTTAATACAGGAAATAAATTTTAAAATACAATTATAATTTAAACAAAAAAGGATTAATACTATAATCATTGTAATATTAATCCTTGGACTTTATTATAGAATACTAACTAATTTATATTACCTAACTATACTAATTCATATATCTGATTAAAATAAAAAAAGTTAAAAAGTACACCATGGCTATAGCATAGGAAATAGAAAGATAATGTTTTAAACATACAAGATCAATTTTCTTTCCATACTCCCCATAACTTTTTACATAACGTACATCATTATCATTAAAATAATAATAAAAGTTAACAGACTCAATATAAGCTCCAAATATATCTATATTAAGTAAGGGTCTTTTTATCAAGTTTATAAAATAATCTCCTTTAAAATCCACCCTTAACTTCTTATTTCTTAATAAGTAAACTACATATAAAAAGAACTGGGCTATGCCTGATGGTATTATTGTTAATATATTAAATAAAACTCCTATAATCTTATAACCTTCTATATTAAATAGATTGTAAATTAGCATATAGCATATTCCAGCACTATTACCCAAAATTAAAATATAAAAGAGCGGAGCTATAAAACCTGAAACTAAAGATCTTGATATTAATGAAATTGAATCGTAAAAATTAAGTCCATTGTTAATGTTTAAAACTTTTCTTTCCGCGTTACTTATGTCTATTACCAAAAAAGCTGTTATAGCATTAAGAATTTCATTATACTTAAAAAAAGAAAGTATAATTATTATTATCAACATGGTAAATAGATAAATCCCTTCAATATACTTACTATTTTTCGTTACTTTTCTTAAAAGCTCATCAAATCTTCTTAAAAATCTAACTCTATCAACTTTCCATAAAAGAATGCTAAAAAAACACCCTATTATATATCCAACGCCCATATTACTCACCTTCACTTTATTTACCTTATATATATTATAAACAAAAATAGCTTTGTTGGTAAAGTATTACAATTACATTTTATACCAACAAAGCTAAATTTTCTTTAATCACGAATATCTTCTATACTTACGAATCTAATTTTCATATCTCCATTATATTGGCTATTTTCATAAGTTCGATAACTACTTTCCGATGGATAATATGGGTTTATACAATTTACTGTAGGAGAATATTGATAGTTTTCATTATCATAAGGACAGTTTCCTCTAAAATGATTTTCCACTATATTATGTTGTGGACCATTATTATTTTGTGTATATGGACAGTATCCATAAGTATTAGCAGTGCAATAGTAATTGGGTACACCGCTATTTATATTATTATTTCTCATAGTATTATAGATACCTTGATTATAATTAAAACCATTGTATATACCATTATTCATGGTATTGTAATTACTGCCATAGTTACCATTAGGATCATAGGTATACATATTAAAATCATTATTAGTATAACTAATCATATACACACTCCCTAATATTGATTAATGATATATAATATGACAGTAACTAAAATAATATGCTATCAATATTAAATTTTAATCATTATTTAAAATTTAAAGTTTATCCCTTATCTACTCTTCAAATTATTAGCCATTTGCCACATCTCATCAGCAGCTTGTAATCCCTTGGTACCAAGTTGGAATGCTCTTTGTGTTACGATCATATCTGTTAACTCAGCAGCCAAATCTACATTAGAGCCTTCAAGATATCCTTGACAAATATCAGCGTCTTCAACTTGGTATACTTGTACACCCGGTTTTGCTTGATAATAATTCTCACCGATGGAAATGAAATCATCGCTTCCATTAGCTGTAAATAAAGGTATACTACCTACAAGATTATATTGGTTTCCTTCTTTTATGAAAACTTCACCGTTTTTAGAAATAGAATAATTACCTTTAATAAACTTAATACTATCTGGATCAACTCCAGGCGCTGGTTCTATAGTAACTCTGTTACCATTAGGATCTACTAAATTCTGATTAGCATCAACGTCAAACTGACCAACTCTAGTATAAACTACAGTACCATCAGCCCTAGTTAATTGAAAATAACCTTCTCCATCAATAGCAAAATCTGTCTCCTTATTAGTTTCAATTAAATTCCCTTGCTTGTTATCTCTCATCCAACCGGATGTCTTTACACCAGTACCAGTATAGGGATCCTGAGCTCTTTCAGCATTTTGTGAAACTGGATACCCTTCTCTTCTAAGGGTCTCACTCATAGTATCCTGAAAACTTACAGTAACTCTTTTATATCCATTAGTATTTACGTTAGCCAAATTATTTGATATAGCATCCAATTTCTCTTGGTTAGCTATCATACCACTTCTACTGTTCCACAATACTCTTAACATAATATCCTCTCTTTCATTCTAATTTGTAAATTATATTTTACTACAAATCTATCTTACTATTCCAATTTCTACAGCCTTTGCTAAAGTTTCATCCAAAGACTGAACTACTTTTTGGTTAGATTCATAAGTTCTAAGCACCGTCATCATATTAACCATTTCGTTGATAATATTAACATTAGACTTTTCTAAACTATACTGTTTAACTGTTGCTTGAGATTCCATTGGATTTTCACCTCTATATAAATTATCTCCTACCTTCTCTAGAGCATTATAGTTTTCAAAGTCTACTATATTAAAACTATATCGAAGTTGTCCATCTAGCAATATGTTATTATTGCCATCAGTAGTAATCTTGCTATTACCTACTGCTATTGGCTCCATAGCCCCAGTATTTATGTTTCTACCCATAACATAATTTCCAGTGGAGTTAACCAAATAACCTAGATTGTTTATATGAAAGGCACCATCTCTAGTATAGTAAATTCCTTGGGTACCATCTGCTGCAGCACCACTTACTGTAAAAAAGCCTCTACCATCTAGTGCGAAATCTGTATCCTTCTCTGTTGATTGTAAGGTACCTTGTGTAAAGTCTGTTAAGGTTTCATCTATTTTACTACCATTTGATAAAGAACCAATAACATTCCTAACGTTTTTTCCACCGGATATTTTATCATAGTTTTGTATTAGCACATCATCAAATTTCTTCACTGCTAAATTCTCTGTTTTATATCCAGTAGTGTTAGCATTAGCCATATTATTAGTTATGACCTGCTGTTTTGCCTCCTGGGTAATTAAACCTGAAACTGCTGTATATAATCCTCTTATCATTCTTTCACATCCTTATCTATAACTTTAAATTCTTCTTTATATTCCATACCAAGCTCTCTGGCTCTCATTTCTACTTCTCTATCAGTCATAGCTTTATTTGTGTTTACTAGAGATAAAAGCAAGGTGGCAAAAATAATTCCTATTCCAAATCCAAATAAAGTTCTTTTATCCTTAATTAAATTTAATAAAAATTTTACTTTAGATATAAATCCTTTATTAATAGAATCTCCCCCTTACTAATCCCTAATTTTTCTGAAATTTCATCTATAGAATAACCCTGCTGATAAAGTTCTTGAATATCATTAACATTCACACCATTATAAATACTATCTTTTCCCATGTCATTCTCGTCTGATTCATTGTAAGTTTCCACTTCTTCATTTTGAGAAATGTTAAAATCACTAGCAGCAAAAGATTTTTCTCTTAAATCTATTATTTCCTTCTGAAGCTCTAAAATAGTCTCTGCAAACTCTTTTCTCATTTCTGCTATTATAAGATCTGTATCTTTTACTTCTTCCTTTTTATCTTCATATATAGTTTTAAAGCTATTTACCTCAGAATTTCTACCTTCTTTAATTAAAGAACTCAGGCTAAAAAATATAATAATAATTCCAAATAAAATTAAAATTATTGCCATTTACTCACTCCAACCTGAACTTAATTTCATCTCTTAGAATACTTTAAATCTTCCATAGCCTTTCTTAAACGTATAATTGCTCTACTATGCAATTGGGATACTCTAGATTCTGAAACTTGGAGAACCTTACCTATGTCCTTTAGAGTCATTCTTTCATAATAATATAGGGTAAGTACCAATCTATCCTTTTCCTTTAAGGACTCTAAAGCCTTTGCCAAATATTCTACCTCTTCCTTTTCCTCTAGTATTTTCTCAGGACTAGGACTATTTTTATCTTCAATAACACCTTTTAACTCTATTTCATCCTCATCAGAAAATAAAATTGATTCTAAGGAAGTTTGTGCAATATAATTTATATTAGATTCGATTTCCCACACATCGCTCTCATTAAGATTCATATATCTTGCAATTTCTTCGTAAGTAGGTTCCCTTAATAATACTTTTTGTAGTTCTTCTACAGCTCCATTGTAAGCATTCAACTTATCCATAGCCCCTTTAGATATTGGACTATTTTTTCTAATTTCATCAATCATAGAACCTTTAATCCTAATAGATGCATAAGTTGAAAATTTCATTCCCTTCATAGAATCATACTTATTAATAGCATCTATCAATCCAACCATTCCGCAACTTAAAAGATCTTCATAATCAATGTATTTGTTTTTCCCCACTATTATTCTTGAGGCTATATACTTAACTAATGGGATATACTTTTTTACTAGCTGTTCTTTTTCATCAAAAACCCTAGCAACCTCCATTTATGCTCCCCCTTTTCCACCAAGGCATATCTATAAATTCCTGCGCTGCTTCCTCATAATAGTAAAAATAAATTGAATTATTTTATCTCTGGTTCTCTCATCTATATCAACAAATCTAATTCCATAATAATCAATATTATCTTGCT
The DNA here is from genome assembly GCF_900095445.1 of Clostridium sp. N3C. Classification (GTDB taxonomy): domain Bacteria; phylum Bacillota; class Clostridia; order Clostridiales; family Clostridiaceae; genus Clostridium_AU. The sequence continues at coordinate 107,701 of NZ_FMJL01000001.1, read as the reverse complement.
GCATCTCTACCCTTACTACCTCCCCTAATACCTTTACTCTATCGTTTTCAAGAGGTAGATCAGCTTCTATTCTTTCTTTTAAATTTAATTTTTCACTTGTGCCTAGTCTAAATCCTCCACCACTTATATCTAATAGTATTCCTTTATGCATTGTTTGTTGGATGATATCTTTTTCATCCACTATTTCTTTGTCTGATACTTTAGCAAATTTCATATTTAAGGCAGCACTTACTCTAACAAACTGCCTTCTTTGAACTCTCATGATATTTTTAAATTCCCCTAATACAATTAAAGACACTGTATTATCTACTATTCTTTCAATTACTACTGCATCTAACTTATAAACATGTGTATCTGAGTAATATAAAAGCTGTAATGTTTCACCTATCTGTGGTGTTATATATAGACCATCCTTTACTGGCAAACTAATGGCAATGGTATCATCACTTTCATTTTGGATTGTACTTTTATATACTTCAGAATCCTCTAAGACTTCAATTTTACTGTTGACAATAAACTTAATAGACATCATAATCCCCCATTACTCACAAAAAAATACTAAATATTTTTTTAAACAGGCCTTGAGCCCCTAATCCACTGGTGTTACTACCATCTCCTATTAATTTGACAGCTATTTTTTCTATATCCTTAGATGCATCACAATGTGGATAGGATATGATAAAAGGTTCTTGACTTCTAACAGATTGTACAAGTTTTTTATCTTCGCTTACCATACCCAAATACTCTAATTCCACTTTTAAAAACTTGCTTACAGCATTACTAAGCTTATTAAATGTTATATTTGCTTCTTTAGTATCTAAAGCTCTGTTTACTATAACTTTAGCCTTGCTCTTTAACTTAAAATGGTTTACAGCCTTTAATAGACTATATACATCTGTTAAAGAAGTTGGTTCTGGTGTTGTTACCATTATCAACTCATCACAACAAGAAATGAACCCTAAAACATCTCTACTTATACCAGCACCAGTATCCATTAATATATAGTCAAAATTCTCTAAAGCAGATAGTTTACTTATAAATTCTTGACGCTTATTTTTAGGTAAATTTCCTATTCTGTTTAGACCGGTTCCTCCAGGCAAAAAACTTAAACCAAAAGGCCCCTTAATTATAACTTCATTTAAAGTCATATTATTAAATATTATATCAAAAACATTATGTTTTGGCAAAAAACCCATTAGGACATCATCGTTCCCCATACCTATGTCTGCATCAAATAATAATACCTTTTTACCAAGCTTTTGCAACATTATGGATGTATTAACCACTATGTTACTTTTTCCCACTCCACCTTTACCTGAAGTTATAGTAATAATTTTAGGTTTCATATTATTATTTACATTAGCGCTTGCTAACTGTCTTAACTTCTGCGCTTGATCTATCATATTGTTTCCTCTCCCAATACTAATTTGCAAACATCATCCGCTGAAAGTTTTTTAATATCATCTGGCACATTTTGTCCCGTAGTAACATAATTTAATGGTTTTTTAGCACTATTTAATATGTTAATTATGGATCCATAAGTAGTTGTCTCATCTAGCTTGGTAATAATTACATTATCATAATTTAATTCTTTAAACCCTTCAGTTATACATTCTATATCCTTATCCTTTGTTGTACAGCTGATAACTAGATTAATATTTTTTGATTTTGTTTTATCTACAAAGGCTCTCAATTCAGATATTTGCATAGAGTTTTTGCTACTTCTGCCTGTTGTATCTACTAATATAACATCACAATCCTTCATGCTTTCTATAGCACTCTCCATATCCTTTATAGTTATAACAACCCTAAAAGGGATACTCATTATATCTGCATAAGTTCTTAGCTGTTCTACAGCTCCTATTCTATAGGTATCTACAGTTATTAATCCTACCTTCTTTTTTTCTATTAAAGCTAATCTACCAGCTAGCTTAGCAATAGTAGTAGTCTTACCTACTCCTGTAGGTCCTACTAATACAACTATTCCTTCCATCTTAGCATTAGATATTGCCACCAGATCCTTAATTGCACTTCTTAGCTTCTCATTCTCATCTATTTCTTCTTTATTATTTTTTACATTTGCTAATATCTTTTTTATATTTTTTTCGCTTATGTCTGCTGCTTCTAAAGTCATCTGTATTTTACTTTTCTTAGCTGCTGCAAAGTTGATATTATTTTCAGAGATTTCTGTTAACATACTTTTGATTTCAGCAAACTCCTCTAGTATCTTATCCTTAACTTGTGCCTTTTCCTCTTCTACCTTTTCATTATCCTGTTTACTTCTATCTGTTTCTACTTTTTCTTCTTCTATTTTTTCAGTAGTTTGCTCCTTCATTATCTTTTTCAGAGCATCTATGCTATTCTGTATATTTTCTTTTTCTGCTACTTGCTTTTTCGTTTCCTCTTTTGAATTATCAACAGCAGCAGTGACCTCAATAATTTTTTTTGAAAAGAAGCCTGCAAAACCAGGCTTTCTTATCTTTCTTTGACTTATAATAACCGCATCCATACCTAATTCGTATCTTATTCGGGTCATAGCTTCATTCATATTACTAACTAAATATCTCTTTATAATCATTAGATTGTCACAACTCCTTCGGTTCTAATCTCAACATCGTTAGGTATTTCATTTAATGACAATACAACTATATTGGGATAAATCATTTCAATAAGTTTTCTGAAGGCTGGACGTATCTTAGGTGAAACAAGGAATACTGGTTGATTCTCATAAAAGTATACACTTTGCAATACATCCTTTATAGAGTTTAATATAGCTCCTGTAGTATCTGGATCTATAGCTGGGAAAGTCCCCTGAATAGACTTTTGGAGGTTAGAACCAATAATATCCTCTACTTTAGGATCTAAAGTTACTACAGTAATGGTTTTATTTTCATCTATAAGAGGTCTACAAATAGTTCTGGATAAAGCAAATCTAACATATTCAGTTAATAATTCAATATCCTTGGTAACTCTAGAATTATCCGCTAATGATTCTAATATAGTTACCATATCCTTTATTGGCACTTTTTCCTTCAGCAAATTCTGCAATACCTTTTGTACTTCCCCTATAGTCATAAGATCTGGAATTAATTCATCTACAACAGCACTGTATTTTTCTCTAACGGTATCAATTATTAACTTAACCTCTTGTCTACCCAGTAACTCATGAGCATGAGCCTTAATTGTTTCAGTTAAGTGAGTAACCATCACCGTTGTAGGATCTACTACAGTCAAGCCCTTAATCTCAGCTTCTTCTCTTTGATCTTTATTAATCCATACTGCAGGTAAACCAAAGGTAGGTTCAATAGTTCTAATACCAGGCATATCCATATTTTCATTAGTAGGATCCATACAAAGTAGCATATTAGGCATTAATTCACCAGAAACAATTACTGTTCCTCTTATCTTAACTACATATTCATTAGTCTTTAACTGCAAATTGTCTCTTATTCTTATAGGTTGTACAACTATACCCATTTCAATAGCACATTGTCTTCTAACAGAAGCTATTCTTTGTAACAAGTCTCCACCAGAAGCTTCATCTGCTAATGGTATTAAACCATAGCCAATTTCAACTTCCATTGGTTCCACAGAAATAAGGTTCATTACATTTTCTGGTTCTTTCTTTTCTGTTTCTATAATCTCCATTTGTTCAGTTTCTATTTCCATAGCTACTTTTTTCTGCTTTTCCTTGAATAGTAAATATGAACTATATCCTAGTCCTACTGAAATTACTATAAAAGAAATTGTAGGCATACCTGGAACGAAACCTAAAATTAAAAGTACAACAGCAGCAACAGCCAATACCTTTGGAAATTCAGTGAACTGTTTTGCTATTACATTACCAAAACTATCATCGTTACCAGAACGTGTAACAATTATACCAGATGCTGTTGATATTAATAATGATGGTATCTGGTTAACCAATCCATCACCTATGGTTAGCTTCACAAATTTAGCAGCTGCTTCTCCTATAGGTAGCCCCATCATAACAACACCTATAACAATACCACCTATTATATTAATAAGCGTGATAATAATTCCGGCAATTGCATCACCTTTTACGAACTTAGAAGCACCATCCATAGCTCCATAAAAGTCAGCTTCCATCTGCAATTCCTTTCTTCTCTTCCTTGCAGTTGCTTCATCAATCATGCCTGAATTTAGATCTGCATCTATACTCATCTGTTTTCCTGGCATAGCATCCAAAGTAAATCTAGCTGAAACTTCAGATACTCTGCCAGCACCATTAGTAATAACAACAAATTGAATAATTACTATTATTAAAAAGATTATAATACCTACTGCATAGTTTCCACCTACTACGAAAGTTCCAAAGGCTTCAATTATCTTACCCGCATTACCTTTACTTAAAATTAATCGAGTAGATGAAATATTTAAAGCTAATCTAAAAAGTGTGGTTATCAATAATAAGGTAGGAAACACAGAAAATTGTAATACTTCTGTGGTAAACATAGTGATCAGCATGATTATTACTGATATGCTTATATTTAATGCCAAGAAAACGTCCATTAACCATGTAGGTAAGGGGATAATTATCATCATAACTATACCTATTACCCCAAAGGCAATTATGGTATCTTGCTGATTTTTTAAATTAAATTTTGAAGAATTATTTAAAGCCAAAATTATCACCCTTTATTATTTAATCTTTTTCTTCTTCATTTTGTATACCACTGCAAGAATCTCTGCTACCGCTTGATACATATCTACTGGAATCTCTTGTTCTAATTCTACTTTTTCAAAAATCAATCTTGCCAATGGCTTATTCTCAATAATTGGAACATCACTTTCCTTTGCTAACTCCTTTATTTTTATAGCTATGTAATCTGTACCTTTAGCTACAACCTTTGGTGCAGATTTACCACCCTCTTCATATTTTAAAGCTACAGCTATATGGGTAGGGTTGGTAATAACTACAGTGGCATCAGGTACACTAGCCATCATTCTTCTGCTAGCTATCTCTCTTTGCTTTTGTTTGATCTTAGATTTTATTTGAGGATCTCCTTCTGACTGTTTGTATTCTTCCTTTATTTCCTGCTTAGTCATCTTTAAATCCTTTTTAAACATTCGCCATTGATAAAAATAATCAACAGCTGCTACAACCACCATAAAAATAGAAATCTTCAGAAATATATCAATAACTATATTTCCAAACTCTTTTGGTATAGCATTGACACTTAAAAAACCAATATTCAATATATCTTTAATTTTATCCATTAAAAAACTATAACCTATATAGCCAACTATGGAAACCATAATTATTTCTTTAATTAATTCTACCACAGTTCTAGATGAAAACATTCTCTTAAAACCGTTAATAGGATTTAATTTTGAAAATTTAGGTTTTAGTGGTTCACCAGTAAATAAAAAACCTGTTTGAATATAGTTAGCTGCTACACCCATTATCATAATAGGAAAGGCTATTGGTAAAATAATCATTCCTATTCTGTATATAACAGTTACTGTAAGTGCTTTTAAACTTTCAAGACTAAATTCTGTTAAGTCATAAGTTAAAAAATATGTTAAAGTAGCTTGAAAGTTATTTCCTACATATCCACCAAGCACAGATATTAATATAGTACTGGTAACTAAGGTTAAAGCTAAAGATACTTCCTTACTTCTTGCTACCTGCCCCTTTTTTCTTGCATCGCTCTTCTTTTTAGGTGTGGCCTCTTCAGTCTTCTCTTCCGATGCAAATACAAATACAAGAGGAACTGCTTTAAATAAATCCTTAAATATATCTGGTAATTTATCAAAGGCTAAAACAATTCCTTTAAATATAACTGGTAATGCCAACATTATAGCTGTCAATCCTACTAGCAATTTAACTGGTAGTCCAAGTATCATAATATTTAATTGAGGAACTGTTCTAGAAACTAGACCTAAAACGATATCTGTTATAAGTATTATCAATACGATAGGTATTGCTATTTTCAAACCAATTGTAAAATAATTAATTATTGAGTCTATGGCAACGGATATACTTCCCAAACTTAATACGGATTGCCCTAGACCTATACTATTAAAGCTCTGAATTAAGAGCTTAATTAACAAATGGTGACCATCTATTAAAAAAAATATCATTAAACTTATCCAATAAAATAAATTTTCTATTAAAGTACTATTTGTATTTGTGTTAGGATCTAATAGATTTATCATACCTAAGCCTACATGAGTATCCATTAGTTGACCAGCCATTTTCATAATATTAAAGGCTGTATTTGTAACTAACCCCATTAGTAAACCTGCAATGACTTCATTTACAATAAATGTAATTAAATAAATATTATTATTAACTTCAAGCAATGAGGTTGTATTTATGGTTGGAGCTATCACAAAAGATAGTATACCAGCTATAAAAACTTTCATTGTTGTTGGTGTCCCTTTAGGAAAAAAATAGGGACAGTAGTACAAAAAGTTAACATTCTTAAAAACACCATCAAAATGGTTAAGTAATAAATTGTGTTTATCAACTTATGCCTCCTAAGTTTACTGTACTAAGTTAGACATTATATTAAATATCCTTGTGGTAAAATCTATTAGTGTATGAAGCATCCAACTGCCTGCTAAAAGACCAATTAGCGCCACAGTTATTAACTTAGGTACAAAGGTCAAAGTTTGCTCTTGAATTTGAGTTGTGGCTTGAAATATGCTGATTATTAATCCAACCACTAGGGAAATTAATAAAATAGGTGCTGCTACTGTTAGCCCAGTAGTGATCGCATCTTTTATAATTCCCATTAACATATTTTCACTCATCTTATCTCACCTCATGTAAAGCTTGTTATTAGTGTCTTTATTAATAGATTCCACCCATCTACCATTACAAATAGCAATAATTTAAAAGGTAAAGATATCATAACTGGCGGTAACATAAACATACCCATAGACATCAATACACTTGCAACTACTAAATCTATTATTAAGAATGGAATATACAATAAAAATCCCATGGTAAAGGCTGTTTTTAATTCACTAATGGCAAAAGCCGGTATTACTACATATAAAGGAACATTTTCTCTAGTTATTTCCCCTTGTACATCCGCAGCTTCAACAAAAAGCTGTAGATCCTTTTGCCTAGTTTGTTTTAGCATAAATTCCCTCAAAGGTTTAGAACCTTCCTCTATAGCTTGCTCTTGTGTTATTGTGCCTTCCATGTAAGGCTTAAGAGCTTTCTCATTTATTTGATTGTAGGTAGGTGCCATGATAAATATAGTAAGAAATAAAGCTAGCCCAATTAATACCTGACTTGGTATAGACTGTTGAGCTCCAATGGCACTTTTTAGAAAAGAAAAAACTACTATAGTTCTAGTAAAACTAGTTACCATAATAATAAAAGATGGTAATAGCGTAAGAATTGTTAAGATTATCAAAAGCTTTATATTGCTAACGTAATCTGCTGGTGTATTGGCACCATCCACTGAAATATTAACATTAGGAATAGTTATATTCTCTGGTGCTGCTAATACTCTTTGGGACATAACCATTAAAACAGCTATAAGCGTCGCAGCAAACAATAATGTTTTCGTCCACTTTTTCATCACGTATCTTTCCTCTTTAATCCTATTTTTTTATATAAATCTTTTAAATTATTGTATTTGGGTATACTTTTCTGCATAGTTATACTTTTCATTTCTTCTTCCTCCAGTTCTCGAAGCACTTCTAACTTACCATTGCAGGAAGCTAACACATAACCTTTTTTACCTATTTGTGCTATTACCAAACTATTATCCTTGGATACTGCAGTTCTTTCATAAATTTTAATAAATTTATTATTTTGCAAACTATGAAACTTTGTACCTCCAAGCTTAAGAGAGAGATAAATTAGTAAAAGCACAAAAGGTAAAAATACTAGTATCTGGAGAAACATTAGTAAAGTATCTTTCATAATCACCATCCCTATTGAATGACGAATTCTTTATAGTAAATACTGGACAATCTACCTTTAGACAAAATTGAATTTACTCTAGTTATAATTTCATTTTTAAGTTCTTCGGGACCAGTGGCTGTTTGTAGTTCTTCAGCTTTTTTAGTTCTTAAAACACTAATAATACAATCTCTTACAGCATCGGTTTTTTTTGTTAGTTCTTCTGTTAATTCTTCATTTTTAATATCATAAGCTAATACAACTGTAGTCTTTAAATATTTTCTAGCGTTAGTATTTGCTAAATTAACAGTAAACTCTCCAGCGGAATAAAAACTTTCTTCCTTTACTTCCTGCTGCTCATCTTGTTTTACTACATTATTATTTGAAGCTTTGCTAGCAAGCATATATCCGCCAAAAGCTGCTGCACCTACTAACAGGGCACCGAATATTATAAGTAATATAGTGACCATAGTATTCCCTTTTAATTTATTATTTTTCACTTCGCTCATAATACTTACTCCTTTTGCTCTGTAGTTACTATTAGTATATTAACTCTCCTATTTACCGCCCTATGCTCAGGTGTGTCATTAGGCATAACTGGTTTATACTCTCCATAGGCATGGGCAGAAATTCTATATGGATTTACCTTTTTTTCATAAATAAAATATTTTAAAACATTGTTAGCTCTAGCAGAAGATAGCTCCCAGTTGCTATCATACTTTGCATTATGAATAGGCACATTATCAGTATGACCTTCAATTATTATTTCATTATCAAATCTCAATATAAGGGTGCTTATTTTTTCTAGTATTTGCTTACTATTTTCTTTTATATCAGCACTACCAGACTCAAAAAGTATGTTATCTCTAAGTTGAATTATTATACCTCTACTGTCTCTAGTTATAGTTACTACAGACTCTAAATTATTCTCATTTATAAATTCTAGAACCTGCTCATACATGCTAGGCTCACCAGAAGCTTCTCCAATATCTATTTCATTAGTCTTAGTGTCTTCTCCTACAATAGGTACACTACCAGATGACATATTGTAGTCAAAAATAGATGTGCTCTCCTGCCCCGTAAGTATACTCTGTAGTGCTGAAGAAATCATTTTAAACTTTTCAGCATCCACAGTCGAAAAAGAATACAGAAGTATAAAGAATGTCAACAGAAGTGTCATTGTATCAGAATAAGTTTGTAACCATTCGTTACCTGATGGCCCATCTGCACCCCCACGCTTTTTCCTTGCCATATTACTGCACTCCTTCTGCATTTTCAGTATTTTGTTCCTGATACTTCTTTCTATCCTTTGGTGATAAATAGCAAAGAAGTTTATTTTCAACAATTCTTGGGTTAACACCTGACTGTATAGCAAGAATTCCTTCTAGCATCATTTCTCTGTTGCCTGCCTCCATTTCTGTTTTCAAGGCTAATTTAGCAGCCATAGGAGTAAATATAAGGTTGGCCAATACTGATCCATAGAAAGTTGTTATTAATGCTACAGCCATACCAGATGCTATTTTACTAGAATCATCTAATTCAACAAGCATTTGTATAAGTCCTATAAGGGTACCGATCATACCAAAAGCTGGAGCGTAAGCAGCCCAAGACTTTAGCATATTCTGACCAACAGAGTGTCTTTTTACCATTTCATCTATTTCTAATTCCATTATACTTCTTATGGTTTCTGGCTCTATTCCGTCAATTACCATTTGAAGTCCCTTTTTTAAATAATCATCTTCGATATTATTTACTTCGTCTTCTAAGGATAATAACCCTTCTCTTCTTGCTTTTCTAGATAAATTAGTAAATAGACTTATAGTTTCAAAGTTAGACATAGTCATTCCTTTAAAACTTTTTAAAATAACTGTAAATAATCTTTTGAATTCAGAAATAGGATAATTTATCGCTACTGCCATCAAAGAACCCAATAGGGTAATTACTACTGATGCAAAATCATAAAATGACGATAAACTACCGTTAATCATAATACCCCACAAAATAACAAATACACCTACAAAAAAACCTATGAAGGTCATTATGTCCAGTTTCTTCATATTGATGCCTCCTACAAACTTAAACTAAAAATTCTCTTTTTATATTCTATTACTTTATCAATTACCTGCTGGCAATTCTCTCTTACCATATATTTTTTGCCATTAATCAATGTAATGAGGCACTCTGGTACTTCTTCAATCTTTTCAATATGTTCCGCATTTAAAACAAAGTCCTTACCATTAAATCCCGTTAATTTTATCATGATTAACCTCCACAGCTCTTATCATAGGTCGTATAGAGTATTTTTATTATACTCTATACGACCCTAGAAATCTAACTGTAATTAATATATTAAGTACCCAATGTTACCTCTTTAGGTTAATAATATCTTGAAGAATTTCATCTCCTGTAGTTATCATTTTTCCTGAAGCTTGGAAAGCTCTTGATGTTACTATCATTTCAGTAAACTGTTCAGCTAAATCAACATTTGAAGCCTCCAACATACCTTGAAGAGCATCTCCATACCCCTGGCTATTATCTTCTCCAAGAGTACCAATACCACTTCTTATTGTTGCTTCACCGGAGTTAACTGAAGCTTGATACAAGTTGTTTCCCATCTTTGTCAAACCAGCTGGATTCTTGAAAGATGCCATAGCAATTTGTCCAAGAGCTGCTACTCTACCATCTTCCAATACACCACTTATTAATCCATCTTTACTAATACTATAGGATATAATTCTTAATTCTACATTTTCACCTGGAATTCTTACTTTATCAGGAATCCTTAAGGTTTTTAAGCTACCATCATAAGATTTTACTTCCTTAGTGGCATCTACAAAGTTAATAACTCCATCTTCAGCTATACTTTGAACAGGGGTACCTCCATCTGCTACGCCTGAAGTAGTACCTGAAATTGATGTAAAGGCCCCACTACCTACTGCTACCACATTTGTTGAAGTTCCAATAGCCTTATTCTTCAAAGCTGCGTTTATAGCATTAACAACGTCTGCCTCAGAAACGGTATTTGTAAAATCACCATTGATGATTATCTTTTTATACTTTGTATCAACATTTGCACTGGTGGCTGTTCCTGGAGCTATATTACCAATTTCTATTGAATATCCATCCAATACTCCTGGCTCTGTTACAGTTAAGGTTAAACCTAAAATTGTTGCAGCATCACCTGTAACACTAGAATTTAAACCAGTTATCCTTGTGTTATTACCAGTTACACTAACTGTCTGTGGTATTCCTGCTGCATTAAGAGCCTTATTAATAGCTGAAGCTGCCTGTTCGCTAGTAATACCATTTGGCTTTGAGAAATCACCGTTCAGAATTATTCTCTTTGAAATGGTATCAACTTCTGCTGAAGCTACTGTATCTGGTCCAACCTTACCTAAAACTATGCTGTAGCCATTTAAAGAAGCTCCAGGACCAAAGGCAAAGTTAAATCCTCCTGCAGTAACTACATTTGGTGCTTGAGCTGTTGGATCCATTGAAGCTAAATCATTAGTTAAAGAATATCCTAACACTCTATAACCATCAGAAGTCAAAAGATTACCATCACTATCTAATGTAAAGGAACCATCTCTTGTATAATTAATTTGCATCTTTGAGTTAGTTAAGGACTCATTGCTAATAGTATGAGTTCCTGGCTGATGGTTTACTTGTATGCTGTTATCTTCAAAAATAGTTGGTCCTTTACCTACCATAAAGTAACCTTCACCATCAATTGCCACGTCTAAACTTCTGGAAGTAGATTGCATGTTTCCTTGAGAAACTATAGTATCAATACCTGCTAACTTAACTCCTAATCCAACCTGACTTGGGTTAACACCTCCTAGATTAGTACTTGGGGACATTGCATCAGTAACACTTTGGCTAAGCATGTCCTGAAATCTAGTTCTACTATATTTAAAAGCAGTGGTGCTAACATTTGATATATTATTACCAATAACATCTAATTTTGTTTGATTTACCTTCATTCCACTTATTCCTGAGTAAAGCGATCTTAACATTAAATTTCCTCCTTAATATAAATTTTTATTCTGTTGCTTCACATCCATCCTTCAGTGAAGCTGAGCTTCCTATATTAAGGTCCAGCCCATTACATTATCACCACGCTATCAATATTTGTGAAGATATTTTCCTTCATCCTCTCTTCTTCAACAGCAGTGATGACTGTCCTATTTTCTATGCTGGTAACCAGCGCTACATCCTTGTACAAAATAAGACAATTCTTTGATCCTTTTTGTTCAGCTTTATTTATAATATCATTTATTTTTTCCATGTCATTGCTATCAAGGTTCACATTTCTTAGCCTGTCAGCAGCATGTTTAGATATAGTAAAACTTTCACTTTTAGCTAACTTCGAATTAAGTATCTCTGCAAAATTTTCCTTGCTATTATTATCTTTTATCTTATGGCAATTACTTGAATTGTTTGTGGGAAAATTACCTATAGGGTATACAACACCATTAATAACCCTAAAGCCCATTACTTTTACTAAGCTTCCTCAACTTTTATAAGTTTACTATAGGGTAAATTTACTGTGTCGTCTGCCCCTTCTGTCAACACTCTCAAATAAATGTTGCTATCCTTTATATATACCCCCTTAACGGTTCCCACATAATTTTTTCCGGATTCATCTGTAATATTAAATTCCGCCTTTCTACCTATAAGAGCTGATGCTGTAAGTAGCAACATGTTTTCATTAACAGCATCTAATCTACGGTCAGTTACTTCTATAACCTCTTTAACATCCTCATAAGCGAAATCTTTATATTCTTTAATTCCATTTTCCTCTACTTCTAAAGTCACCTCAACAGTACCAGACTTATTAGTAACAGCCCTAACTATACCGGAATAGTAGTTTCCATGTAAATCAGTCTTTGACACTGTTACAGCCTTTCCAATTATTGAATTAGCTGAATTCATTGTCATGGTGTTATTCAAGTTATACATCTGTTCCAATGATGAAAATTGAGCCATTTGAGAAACATACTGTGTAGAATCTGCTGCATTAGTTGGGTCTTGGTTTGTAAGCTCCGCTGCTAATATTTTTAGAAAAGCATTTTTATCTAATGTATCTCCAGCTTTCACTATTGTAGTACCTCTATCGGTAGCACGGGAAGCACTGTTAACTGAATTAATACTCATTACAAATCACCTCTTTCTTACGCCAACATATTTATCTGGCTATCGTTTAAGCTTTCTTGACCTTCAGATATATCAAGATCTTCTTCTAATGATAGCCTACTAACTCTTATTCCAGTGTCTGAACTTTGATTTTGCCTATCTTGTCTTTGTGAACTATCCTTGAAGAAAGTAGTATCACCTTGATTTATGCTAACATTTATATCTTGTAAACTTATCTCATTGTTACCTATAGCTTTCTTGATATCATCCAAATGAGACATTAATAAATTATAAGACTCCTTGCTATTAGCTTCAATATTAGCTTTCATTTTACCACTTTCCATAGTTACAGTAATTAAAAGTTCACCTATTTCTTTAGGATTGATACTAACCTTCAATTCTTTTAAATTAGCATTCTGCATAAACTTAACAGTTTTAATTATGTCATTAACAAAAGTAGTTTTATTAACTACAACTTCAGATTGAGCTTGAATTGGATTTTGCACATTCATATCTCCCCTTAAATAGTTCATAAAAAGATTTATTTTACCCTGCCCTTTTTGACCATCTTTCAACATATCCTTAAGGAAAGCATCTTCTTTTTCAATTAATGAACTATTATTGGTAGAACTTTTTTCTTGTTTAGTCAAAGTTACATTATTAGTATTAGATTTAAGCTCATAACCTTTTAAGCTATTTTTTTCTTTTGCTTCTACTGTAGCCTTTGTAGCTTCAGCTTTATCATTTATACTCTTAAAAGGTATAAGTTCCTCCATAGCTAAAGCTATTGGTTCTACATCTGGTTTCTCAACTTGCTCATTGCTGTTGCTAAGCTTAAGTAAACTGTTAATTTGGTCTACAATCCTCTCTTTTAAAGCTTTCTCTTGACTAAAGATTGCTTGACCAATATTTACGCCGTTATTGCTTGAATAAGTATTAGAATCCTGTAATACGAACTCTGATTTTTCTGTATTTAAACTAACATACTGTTGTAAAATGTCTACAATTTCTGATGGTAGCTTGTTTTCAAGAATTTTGTTTGTATCAACAAGTTTATCTGTAAATAATAAATTTTTTACCGTTTCAAGCACATTATTTTCAGGCTTGTTCATATTGTTAGCGGATTCAAATTCTAGAGGAGATAAGTTTTGAAGCAAATTATTTTCTATATCATTAAAGCTGATATTAGAGTTACCAACATTATTTTCATCTACCTTGCTTAGCTCATGATTGTTTATATACATATTTATTAATATTAACACCAATTCTTCTAATGTTGTATCCTCTGACTCTAGCATGGACTTTACTTCTTTCTCTAGGTCTGTATCCACTTTTTCATTCGATATTCCATCAGTCTTATAACTATTGCATACTTCCTTTATACTTTGAAAATTATTTAATACTTTTTCAAAGCTATTGGTCTTATCCCTAGCAGTGGTATGGCTTTTGGTCATCGTAGCATTAGCAACATTAGCAAATTGCTCCGTTGTAACTGGCATATTAACTTGCATCTATCTTTTCACCCCCTTTCAGTAGCTCTTACGTAAGCATATAAAGCAAACTCATCTAGTTGAACTTGCTCTTTTCTATCTTCTTCTTTTTTAAAGGCTTCATATTTCTTTTCTTTTAATATTTCTACAGTCTTTCTTTCAATCTGTTTTTCTTTAAGATCATTTCTACAACTGTCAACTAGCTTGCTTTTCTTAACGCAATCCTCTTGTGCAACTTCTATACTATTTTCCAATGCATTCATGTAATTAATCTTTATCTTTTGCTCAATTACCGAAAGTTGGGTATCCATAGTATTATACTTAATATATTTTGCCTTTAAATCATTTAGTTTTGCCTCAGCTTCCATCTGGTGCCTTTGGGCTTCCATAAGCTTTAACTTTGCTTCTTCCTCTTTTTCTATCCTCATATCAAGAAGCTTTTGTAATGAAAATCTAAAAGACGCCATAACACACCTCCTGAACCTATACAGAAACCATAGTAATTAATCTGTTTCGCGCATCTTCAAAAGAAGTATGTTCCTTAATTCCTTGGCGTAAATAATTAATTATATGATCATAATAATTAATAGCTCTATCTACTTTAGGATTAGTACCCTTTACGTAAGCTCCTATATTAATTAAATCCTCTGAATTTTTATAAGTTGAAAGAAGATCCCTTAATTGAGAAGCTGCATTTTTATGATCATCATCTGCTATTTCAGGCATAAGTCTGCTAACACTATTTAATATGTCTATAGCGGGATAATGATTTTTATGTGCTAAAGCACGGGATAATACTATATGGCCATCCAATATACCTCTCACCGCATCCGCTATAGGTTCATTAAAATCATCACCATCTACTAGCACAGTGTAAAAGGCTGTTATTGAACCTTTATCAGACATACCTGATCTTTCAAGAAGTCTAGGTAACTTAGCAAAGACCGAAGGTGTATAGCCTTTAGTAGCTGGTGGTTCTCCGATAGCCAGTCCTATTTCTCTTTGAGCCATGGCAAATCTTGTAACAGAATCCATCATCAAAATAACCTTTTTACCCTGATCTCTAAAATACTCTGCTATAGCTGTAGCGGTAAAAGCACCTTTTAATCTAACTAAAGCTGATTTATCTGACGTAGCGCAAACTACTACAGATTTTCTCATTCCTTCTTCTCCTAAGTCCTTTTCTATGAAATCTAGTACCTCTCTTCCTCTTTCGCCTATAAGAGCAATAACATTAACATCTGCCTCAGCATATTTTGCAATCATACCTAAAGTTGTACTTTTACCAACACCACTACCAGCAAAAATTCCTATTCTTTGACCCTCCCCACAGGTAAGAAAACCATCAATAGCCCTAACCCCTGTAGGAAGGATACTCTTTATTCTTCTTCTCTTTAAAGGATCTGGCGGATCTTGATCTAATGGATAATACGTTCCAGTTTTTAAACTTTCCCCCTGCAAAGGTTGTCCTAAACCATCCAAAATCTTTCCTAGCAAGTCATCACTGCACTTTACACTTAATAATCTACCTTGAGGTACTACCTTACAGCCAGGAGCTATACCATTTAATTCACCAAGGGCCATTAAAATAACATCATCTTCTTTAAAACCTACAACCTCACACATTATGGGTTTATTTTTATCATTATATATGGTGCATAGCTCTCCCACAAAGGCCTTTATGCCTTCTACTTCTATTGTTAAGCCTATTACCTTCTTTACTTTCCCTTCAGCATATAAAGTCCTACTTTCTGCTACAGACTTATTTAACATATCAAAATCTATTGAAAGCATTTACCTAGCACCTCACGTCAATTTATAATATCGCCTCTCTAATGTTATCTAAAGCCTTATCTATATTTATGATAACTCTTCCATTATTCTTTTCTATAACAGCATGTCCTTTATCCATAAAATCATCTGCTATCACAAAAACCTCAGCCTTTAAGGCAAATCTTTCTTTCCATTCTAAAATTTTAGTTTTTAAATGATCTGTATAAAAAGAATTGGTTTTCACTATAATACTTTTAGCATTTCTAGACTCTTCAATGGCTTGTTCGACCATTTGGTCCATTCCATTCACATTGGAAACTTCACGATTTAAAATATGCTCCGCAATATTTAAAGAAAGTTTTATTATTTCCTCTTTCTTTGCTTGTAAATATGCTTCATAATCTGTTTTAGCATTATTTAAAATTTGCACAGCATTTTCTATCATTTGATCGGCTTCAGTTTTAGCCTTTTGCAAGGCTGCTTCATAACCATCCTGGTAACCTTTTTCTTGAGCCTCTTGGTAGCCTAATTTATAAGCTTCCTCATAGGCTTCTTCATAGGCCTGTTTCCGCAGCCTTTCAGCCTCTTCTTCTGCCATCTTTATAATTCTTTCACTTTCTGCCTTTGCCTCTTTTATAAGCTGTAGAGAAGCATCCATATCATTTGAATTATTCTCTTCCTCACTACTTTTTATGTTTACCGGTGAATACTGGGTTATTATCTCCTTAGTTCCTTGTGGAAGTACCTTTGTATCCTTAATAACTCTATACAATGATTGCATCTTCTCCACCTCTTGCTATAACAATTTCACCTGCTTCATCCAACCTTCTTATGATACCAACAATCTTCTGTTGAGCCTTTTCTACATCCATAAGTCTTACTGGTCCTAAGAATTCCATATCTTCCTTTAAAGCAGCTGCAGCTCTCTTAGACTGATTTCTAAATATAGCATTGGCAACTTCTTCGGAGCATCCCTTGAGAGCCAAAGCCAATTCCTTGGCATCCATTTCGCGAAGAACTCTTTGGATAGATACATCATCAAGAGTAACAATATCCTCGAATACAAACATAGATTCTTTGATCTTCTCTGCCAACTCTGGATCTTCTCTTTCTAAAGACTCTGTAATATTCTTTTCAGTAGTTCTGTCAACCTGATTTAAAATATCAACTAAAGTACTTACTCCGCCTAATACAGTCATATCAGATTTTACTACTGAAGATAGTTTGCTATCCAAAACTTTCTCTATTTCCTTTATAACTAATGGTGAAGTGTTATTCATAGAGGCTATTCTATAAGCAACCTCTGATTGAATATCTTCTGGTAAAGCAGATAAAATTTGTCCAGCTTTATCCGCTTGAAGATAACATAAAATAAGAGCAATGGTTTGAGGATGTTCGTTGGAAATAACATTCATCAATTGATGAGCATCTGCTTTTCTAGCTATAGCAAATGGCCTGTACTGTTGTGTAGCCTCGGTAACCTTATCTAATATTTCCTTTGCCCTCTGCTGACCTAATGCTTTCGATAATAAACTTTTAGCATATTCAAGGCCACCTTCTACAATATACTCCTTAGCCCTGTTCATTTCTATAAATTCATTTAATATTTCCTGGCGCTGTTCAGCTCTTACTCCAGTTATATTAGCTATCTCATAAGTGATTCTTTGAATATCACTTTCAGGAAACTTCTTAATTATTCCGGCGGAAGCCTCAGGTCCTAAAGTAATGAATAATATAGCTGCTTTCTGCACTCCAGTAAGTTTGTTATTATCCCTAGCCATATTTATCACCTCTCATCTTCTGCCAACCATGACTTAACAATTTCCGCCACTTGATCCGGCTTTTCTGTTGCATATTTTTTGATTTCTTGTTCAATTTGATATTGTCTATTTTTAACTTCCAGCTCGATTGGCTGTGTCTCTTCAATTTCCTTCTCAGAAGTTTCATCGCCAACAAGTACATCTAACATCGGTTCTTCTTGAGGCTTATCTTTACGTAACATTCTAATTATTAGGAATACTAAGAATCCTAAACCTACTGCTATTAATGAAGCAATTATTATTCTTCTAATCATCTTTTCTCTATTAGCCTTAGCTTCTTGCTCTTCTAATTCTTTTAATTGTTCAGCATATTTTTCTTTTTCTGAAGTATCAAATGGCATAGATACAATTTCAATAGAATCTCCTCTTTCCTCATTGTAACCGATAACACCAGCCATTATCTTCCTAACTTCTTCTTTAGTAGCTTCATCTAAATCTCCATTAACTACAACTGCAGCTGTTATACTTTCAACCTTACCCGGTGCGCTAATTGTAGTTTCAGTAGTTTCTCCAACCTTATAATTAGTAGTTATATTTTCACTTGAAGAAGTAGTACCGTCAGTTTTACCATCTGTTGTAGTATTATTCATATTGGCATCCACAGGGCTTTGTGATGGCATACTTCCTCCACTAGAATTATTCTCTCTAATTATTTGAGAACTTGCCTCTACCTTATTAGGATCGTAGGAAATAACAGTCTTTTCCTTAGCATCAAAATCTAATTTACTGTTAACTCTAACATTTACGTTGTTCTTTCCAAAAATAAGAGAAAGCATGTCCATAGCCGCTTCTTCTAAATCCTTATCAAAGGCCTTTTTTGTCTCTGTATGCTTATCTATAGTTCCCGTCAAATTGGAAGAATCATCTTCACTTAATCCCTTGGATAGAAGATTTAACTCATCATCTATAACTTCAATATTTTCCATTGGCAAATTACCTACGCTGCCTGATACTAAAGCCATAATAGATTTAACATTTTCTTCAGTTAGTTTTTTGCCCGCATTTAATTCCAAATATACCGCTGCTTTAGCCGGTGTTGATTCCTTAGCAAAAACCGAATCTGTGCCAGGAGTAATATGCACTCTAGCATTTTTTATTTGAGAAAAACTTTTTATTGTTCTCTCCAATTCTCCTTGAGTAGCTCTAAGCTTTTGCAGTTCAAACTGTTCGTCTGTCATTCCAAAGCTAGAACTCTTATCTATTAGCTCATAACCAGTACTTCCTCCAGTAAGTTTACCAGCCAATTCTAGACGCAGAGAATCGACCTGGTCTTTTGGCACATATATTGTGTTCCCCTCTATTTTCATCTCTGTATTTTTATCTTCAAGAGCCTGCTTAATTACATTTCCATCTTCAGTGGACATGTTAGAAAAGAGAACACCCCATTTATTGGACTTAGAGTAACTTGAATAAAAAATGATAAAACCAAGTATAATAGAAAACACTATAACAAAAGCTATCTTTTGGCCCACACTCATTGACTTTACTTTTTCTTTTATTTTCGCAAATACTTCTGATAGCTTACCCATTAATCTCTGCACTCCTCACTACAACTGCATCTTATTTATCTCTTGATATGCCTCCACCAGCTTATTTCTAACTTGTACAGCTAACTGCAAAGACATTTTTGCTTCTTCAGTTATAAGCATTAACTCATGAATATCAACATCATCACCGCTAATAAAGGCTTCTGTAGCCTCATCTGCTTTAATCTGCTTTTCATTAACATCATCCAACTTTTCTTTAAGCATGTCCATAAAGCTAACGGAACCAAAATTTGTACTTTCAACATTATTGTCATTGATATCATTTACAGAAAGTAGAGATAACCTACTTTGCATATAATCACTTATCCTCATTTACATCCTCCTATTTACCTATTTCCAAAGCTTTTGAAAACATAGATTTAGCATTATTTAAAATATTGACATTTGCTTCATAGGCTCTAGTAGCCGCAATCATATCTGCCATTTCATTTAATATATTAACATTAGGCATTAGAACATATCCTTCCTCATCTGCATCTGGATGAGTTGGATCATAAACTCTTCTAAGTTCTGATTGATCTTCAACTATACCAACAGCCTTAACCCCTAAAAACTGATTTTCTTTTTTATTACCAGATGCCATGAGCTTATTAAGATTCTCTTGAAAAACAGCTACTTTTCTAACATAAGGTTTACCATCTTCACCTCTAGTGGTTGACACATTTGCAATATTTGAAGCTATCGTATCCATTCTAAGTCTTTCAGCAGATAACCCACTGGCACTGATTCTAAAAGTACTAAAAGTATTCATTTATTTACTACCTCCCTCCACCAGTAATCACATAACGTGTTAAAGATAATTTTGAATTAGCTTGAGTTAATAATGCGTTATGCAATAATGTATTAGCAGCTTCATTAGTCATTTCATTCTCAATGTCAACATTATTTCCATCTTCTCTCATGCTAGTAGATTTATCTTGTTTTACGCTTATTTTTCCAGCTACATTTGCGCCATCTAAATGTAATTTATCGCTTTTTTCTAATTGAATTGAACTCATAGTATTTTTCAATGTTTCCTCAAAGCTTACATAATACTTCTTGTAGCCTTTTGTATTAACATTAGCTATATTATTAGCAATCACTTTACTTCTCAAGGAGGTGGCATCCAACCCTTGTTTTATAAGATTGTAAACCTTGTTATCGTACGACAAATTACTCATAACTACTTTACTCTCCCTTAATTGTATAATTTTTTTAGATTAAAAATCAGTTTAATTATATATTACATTAAATATTATAATTTGTACATATTTTTATCGAAATCTGATATATTTTTGTATTATAAAAATTTTATAATTATCCAGTTACTCACTAAATTTCGCACTCTCTTCATATTATTTCCAGCGTTAATTTCTTATGAATATAATTATAAGATATTCCCATTTTTTTTTCTAGCCCCTTAGCAATTCTTTTAAAAAGAAATTAAATGTTTACTTTAGACCTTAAGTTTATATAAATAAGAAATCTTGATTTTATATAAATAAAAATAACTCATAAATAAATCTATAATTAGATCTATTTATGAGTTGCTTTTATACTATCTCATATTTTCAAGTATTCTTAATACTTCTTTAGGGAAATTATTAGATTGAACCATCATAGCATTACCTGCTTCTATTAGAATATTAGCTCTTGCTAATTCCACCATCTCATAAGCTATATCTGCATCTCGCAAACTGCTTTCTGCTCCTTGTATTGATACCTCTATACTGCCTATGTTATTGTATAAACTTTCAAATTTGTTCTGCAATGCACCATATTTACTTCTAGCAGAATTTACTGTTTCTAAAGCGCTATCTATAGTTGAAAGAGCCTTTTTTCTTCCTTCTTCAGTAGTTACATCTATATCTTTAATCTTTTCACCAGTTCCAGTTCCACCAAGCATATCGGAAGAAAAATTGTACTTTGGTATAGGTATAGTTTCACCAAAATTAGCCCCACTAGCCATCTTTATATAAGTAGGTGAAGTATTATCTATAACCTCATCGTTCTTAATAAGTTTAACTCCATTAAAGTCACAATTATTTACAGCATTATCTATACCTTTTGTCAATTGTTTAATTTCTTCTTGGATTGCCAATCTATCATCTTCACCAGTGGCTCCCCCTGCTTGAATAGTAAGCTCCCTTATTCTTTGAAGCATTGATGAAACAGAATCTATGGCTCCATCAACAGTATTGAGCATACTTACACCATCCTGAGAATTTCTAGATGCCATCTGCAATCCTCTAATTTGCATTCTCATATTTTCACTTTTAGCTAGGTCATTAGGATTATCCTTAGCACTATTTACCTTATAACCACTGGAAATATTCTGTATTGCAGAACTTAGCTTTCTAGAATTCTTTACATGATTTCGATATATATTTAATGACGCTAAATTTCTATTTAATCGCATTATATCAACTCCACAAAACTATTTTTATTTAATTATCGTTAAAAATTTGAAATACTTAATAGCCAAATATTCTTTTTTCATTAAATCTCTATTTATATTCACAATTTGAACATCCTACCTGAATTTATTATGGATTAGATCCACAAACTTACTTTCTATTTAGGCATAAAGTATATAAATTTACTTTCTAATGCTTATTTATCTTCCATAAAATTAACAAATTAGCATACTCAAAAACATTTACATCATAAAATAAGTAGTAGCTTTTTTTATTTTAATAAAAGAAAAATAGCATAAAATTTCTGAATCTCATCCTTCTACAGAAGTTTCTCCCCCAAACATCATCATCATTTCTAATCTAGTAAATACCATCATTAGATTTTGAATGTCTATCTATTATCACTAATTTAAAATAACATCGCATATTCTATCTACATACTCTAATTCTAGGTCTGCGTAAAGTGGCAGTGTAAGAACCCTATCAGCAATATATTGAGCCACTGGTGTTTCTCCTTTAAATTTTCCTTTATAACAACAATAACTACTTGTAAGAGGAAAAAAATACTTTCTCGTCAGTATACCATTTTCTTTTAATTTTTCAAAGACCTCATCACGACTTAATTTATAATCATCAAATACCACTGGAAAATAGGCATAATTTTCTTTAACTCCTCTTTTAGGAGTACATAATTTAATTCCCTCAATCTCACTTAACCTTTCTCTATATCTTTCAACTATATCTTTTCTTTTTTCAATTTCTTTATCTAAATGCCGAAGATTACAAATGCCCATAGCGGCCTGAAATTCGTTCATTTTAGCATTTCCGCCTATATACTCAACCTCTTCAGGGCCATTGATTCCAAAGTTTTTGATATTGTACAAAGCTTTAGACAATTTATTATCTTTATATGTAAGAGCCCCACCTTCAATTGTATTGAATACTTTAGTTGCATGAAAACTAAACATAGAAAGATCTCCAAAATTAGCTACACTAGTACCATCTACCATTACCCCAAAGGCGTGAGCAGCATCATAAATAACTTTTAGATTATATTTTTCAGCTATTCTCTGAATTTCTTTTATGTTGCATACATTGCCATAAACATGTACCGGAATAATAGCAGAAGTTTTTTCTGTAATTAAACTTTCTATTTTTGATGCGTCTATAGTATAATCATCAATATTAATGTCGCAAAATACAGGCTTTAAGCCCTTTCTTACAATTGCGTGAGTAGTGGATGCAAAGGTAAATGGCGTTGTAATCACTTCTCCAGTAAGTCCTAACGCCTCGATTGCAGATTCTAAAGCTAAATGCCCATTTGAATAAAGAGTTATGTTAGGAGTTTTTAAATATGATAATAAATCTGCCTCTAATTTTTTATGCTTTGGCCCCATATTTGTTATCCATTTACTATCCCATAAATCTCTTATCTCTTCTATATATTCTTGAAAATCTGGCAACGAAGATTGTGTTACTTGTATTAGTTTATCCATTTATATCCTCCAAGTTAACTGAATTTCCTAATCGATGTGCAAAGAGGTTACATATGCTTAAAGCACTTAATCCCAATACCGATTTTCTTTTACAAGCCTTATGTAATCTTCTTTAAGTATACCAACTACAATTAAATCTCGATACTCTCCGTTTTTATAAATGTATTGTCTTCGTCTTCCTTCAACACTCCATCCACATTTTGTATATAGCTTTTGTGATGCAATATTGCTATCAAACCAACTACCGTCAAGACGATTTAATTGAAGTTCGTCAAAGGCATATCTCATGATTGCCATAACAGTATCTGTTCCTATACCCTTTGTTCTATATTTTCTGTTGACTAATTTCATGCCATGATTAGCCTTACGATTTTTCCAATCTATCTCTATAAGAGTAGCTAAACCAACGGCTCCATCCTCTGGAGTTTCAATAATAAATCTTTGGTTATTACTATCATTTATATGATTTTCATACCATTGATTTTGCTGATATTTTGAAACTGGAAAAGACCATCCAACAACTGAACTTTCCATTTCAGGATCGTTAAGCATTTCCCTCATTAGCTCTAAATCTTCTTTTTCTATTGCTCTTAATGTAACGAATTTTCCCCTAATATTCATTTTAACACCTCCTATAAAATTACAGATTAAAACAAACTTATTAATATATATACTGAAGTAATTGGTTTACTATATATTTCATATCCTCTATTCCATACCTCTGATCACAAGGTAATGGCAAAATATTTGCTGCATATTTATATTCTATACTGTTCTCTACCATATCATTTAACACATTAGGCCAAAGAGTTGGAATATATATATTTTTTTTAGCTAATTCTTTCTTTATTTTCATACCATCCTCTATGTAAAGAGGATATGCAAAAGGCCCTTTAACTTTTTTTAACTTCAACTTATTACCTGAACCAAGTTTATTATTTAAATACTGGTAATTGATATTTCTAATTTCATAAACCTTTTTATAATCTATGGCTCCAAGAATATTATGAGTCAAATTGGACATAAAACTTAATGGTTCCTTTTCAAAAGATTTTTCCTTAGCCTGATAGTCTGAATAATATTGGGAAGCGGAACCTTCATATCGTCCTAATATATGTGCCATCTTATCCTTTGATGCACTAGTTTCTAAATCAAAGTCAACTTTGCAATTTGTGTAAAGATATGCTCCATCCGGTACCCCAAAATATTTTCTACAAACGTATATAGTGTCAGTTCCTTCAACTGGTTTCTGAAAAAAAGCTTGGGTATTATCAACTATTATTCTTTTATGTTTTTCCAATAATTTTTCTATATCTCCTCTTGAAACTTGACCGTAATAATTGACTACATAGATATATTCTCCATCCTCTAGATTCTTATTAAATATAGGTTTAAATTCCGAATCTATATTATAAAATTCAATATTATAACCATTTTTTATACATATATTTGACACAGATTCACATAAAAAATAAGGTATATAAATTTTCTTAATCTTTCTTCCTTTAAGCAAATACAATAGTGCATTTCTTCCACTATTAAGAGCAATCAAATCTTTGTAATATTCATTGCTAATAAGTTGCTCTAAACCAAAATAACCTCCTATTTCTTTCATTTAATAAGCCTCCTAAAGCCTTATCTTAAAGTTCATATCCTTGATAATTAGTTATTATTCAACTATAACTTTAACCCACTTAGACATATTATCCATTTTCTCTAACATTTCTTCCATTGAAGAATATTTAAGTATCATTGTACCTAAAGTTCCGTTGGATCCTGTAAATGCACTAACCTTATCTCCTGGTTTATACAGCATCTCAAATTCCACAATATTGTTTTCTTTAAAGCTTTCTTCAATTTCTACTTTTTTCAACATACCCTCTTTTTCACTATGAATCATATAGCAAGACCAAAATCCCTTTGGCTCAATCATAGTCAAATCACTACAATCTTCTCCCATAGCTGCTTTGATAGTAAACTCAACCATATCTACTCCCGTTGCGTATTTTGTAACTTGAGGTATTAAGTTTCCACCGTTCCTAGGTCCGATTTCCATTAAATATACATTTTCTTTATCATCAATTCTTATATCAAAATTATAAGCACCTGTCTTCATATTTAATAAAGATAAGGCTCTTTGGATTTCATAGTGAATTTTATTATGAATATCGGTTGGCATATTGTACGGCCAACTCTCACCAATTGGGACAAATGGATTTGATGAGTTATTTTCAAAATGTCCGTTTGCAAAACACCTAAACACTAGATTTCCATTTACTGAAAAGCCATCTCCTTCGATTTGATATCCGTACTTCTCAATATATTCTTCAATAATAAATCTTTTAGCCCTGGAAAATGATAAGGCATATTCAACTTTTTCCTCTAGAGAATCAATTGAATCTATTTTTGATACTCCTTTGCTTCCGGATGAATCTACTGGTTTAATCATAACTGGCATTTTAAAATTGTGAAAATCTTTCTTTGCCTCATTAATGCTAGAATAACCTCTAGCTCTAGGTACATTAAAGCCATTTTCCTCAAGAAATTTTCTAAACATATCTTTATTTGTAAGGATTTCTACAGATTTATACGGGTTTGTAGGTAGCCCTAATTGCTCTGCAACATAAGCAGCGGTTGTAGCTGCAGGATCTGAAGCATAACAAACTATTCCATCAATTTTAAGTTCCTTTGCTAAGTTCAAAACCTTTTCTTTATCTGTTGTACTAACATTGTGATACTCATGAGAAAATTTATGCCCTGGATTTTCTGGTAAGTAATCGCATGTTATTACATAATAGCCCATCTCTCTAGCCTTTTTTATAGCTGGAACTTGAAAATGTGACCCGCCAAGCATCAATAATCTCTTCATATATGTCACCTCTATATTTCAATTAAAGTTTTTCTTTAAATACAGTTACAATTTTTACTTACAAAAAAGGATCTTTTATTTTAATCTAATAAAGTTTTTATTGTGTTAGAAAACGTCTCTTCTAATTGTGCTTTTAAACTAGCACTACAGTTTTGATTTAATATAAGCTGGAATATATAAGAAAAACTTCTAATCCACTTTGCAAGTAGCTTCAAATATTCCTCTTTTGAGGATATAAGACCTGTTTGATACGAATCTTCTACCAGTTTCCTCCATTCAATCACACCTTTTGCTTGTATTTCTAAATTGTTGGAATTCTGTTTGGAATGCTGTCTAAAATAACTTAGGCTTTTAGAAACATAAACTCCTTTTCCATTTTGTAATGCAGAAAAACAAGTGGCAAGATCAATATTGGTTGTATAGTGATTGCCATTAAAAAATCCAAAGCCCTCTTTCAACGAAGATTTTTTAAAAAGTATTGAAGTTGGTTCACCAATAAAGTTGGTAAAATTGTCTAAGCAAAATAGCATAAGCTCTTTACCATCTATAATCTTATCCTCTGAAAACAATCTTTGGGTAGCGTGATTGTCATTTAACATATTTCCATTTGCATCAATCAGCTGCCTATGAGATGTAATTAATGATATATCATCTCTTTCAATAAAATAATTCATCATGTAATTTATCTTATCTTGATGAATTATATCATCATGAAATAGATAGTTTATATATTCCCCTCGACTCTCTTTGAAAAGATTAATACCATTGGATATACCATAATCCATCTCTGTTCGTTGATTTCGGAAATATCTAATATTGTTATATTTATCTATATATGGCTTTATAAAATCTTTAACGTCGTTATTAGTACTGTCATCTCCGATAATTATTTCAATATTATAATAAGTCTGATTTAGAGCGCTTTCCAATGCTTTTTTCAGATAATTAACTTGATTGTAAGTTGGAATTAAGATGCTGACCAATGGAAAAATGTCTTTAGAATATTCCTTTAAAAACTTCTCCCTATAATAATCATAGCCATTTCTCACATTAACAATCCCACAGTCATGTATGCACCAAGGCTCTTTTTGTTTAGGTATAACAACTTCATATCCAGCCTTAATAAACTCGATGCTTTGAGATATATCATAAAAATGCCAGCCATCAAAGATATTCTCTCTCCAAGGTATATCATATTGTGTAATCATTATGAGTCCATCAATAGCTTTTACTGTTTCGTATTTTTCGACTACTTCACTAAACTGTAGAAGTGATATTTTTCCTGTATGACTATCATAAACCTTACCATACGTTTTATTAGACTCCCACCATACACCATTTGTAGGAATTGCTTTAGATCCCGCTACACCAATCATTCCAATATTTTCATTATTAAAAACTTCCAATATGTCAAAAATAAAATTTTTATTAATTATAAAGACATCTTGGTGTAAATATACTTTATACTTAGCATCGCAATCCTTCATTGCAAAATTATAGGCACTTGTTATAGATTTTTGATTCCTTAATGCTCTATATTCCACCACAAATCCTTCAGGTATGTTTAGATTTTTTATATAAATTAGCGATTCTTCATATACTCTTTCATTATTTACACATGTAATAAAACATATCTTATTATCCACCATAATTCTCCATCCTTATCTCGTTTACTAAAGCAATAATTTCCTCATCCTTTTCTTCCAAATCATTCAGAATTCCAACAGCTTTTTCATTTTCTCCTAATCTATATAACATATATGCTAAATTATATGCTACATCTAAATTTTGAGGATTTAGTTTATAAGCTTCAATTAGAGCAAATAAAGCAAATTCGTAGTCTTTAATTCGATAAGAATTTAATCCTATCAGTAATAACACTTTTTCTCTATTAACAATATCCTTTTCAATCACTGAAGAAAAATCACTATGCTGAATAGAATACTCCTTATATAACTGATAGATTTTATCAAAACTTTCTACTGGTTGTATATCATTTTCAATTCTCCTTAGTAAAAACTTCATTTCTTGTTCTATATCTAGATTAAAATTGATTGAGTTGTCATTTAATAGCTGCCATATTTGATCAACCTCTTCATCTTGATCTGCTATTCTATTTAAAAAATTTTTGGCCAATTCAACTTCACCAATTTGATGCAAAAAAAGTGACATATTTATTAATGCATCTTTATTATTCTCGTCCATTTCTAATACTTTCTGCAATATAGGAATTACTAAATCAAACATCTTGTTTTCATAGCAAGCGATGCTAAGACGAATTAATATATCTAAACTATACTTATTTGATTCAAAATCATCAAAAATTTGCTTTAATTTACTTTCATCATCTAACAAAGTTATTATCATTGACTGGATTAACTCTGTTTCTTCTTCATCTTTAATATTTATATACTTTCTTTTAACATAGTCTTCATGATGAAAATTTATTTTCAATATTATACCATCATATGTTTCATTCATTTCTATAATAGCATTGCTAGAATACTTATAAACTTGGTATTCTATTTCATCTCTTTTATTTATAAATTGATTAGGTAATATAATTATTAACGACCCATTATCCTTAATATATTTACATACTTTTTTTATCAAATCCTTGTAACCAATTTCATAAACATTAGAAAATATAATATAATCAAAAAAACCCTCATTATACTGTGATATTGTTGTAAAATCACCAATTTTTATATTTGCAAAGTGATTGGTGTTGATAACAAGATTATTTTCCTTCTCTATACCGAAAAGAGTGGATTTAGGATATTGATTTTTTATATCCAATAAAGTTCCTCCCCCACCACAATTAATATGTAGCAAGGTAAAATGACAACTTCTATCCTCTTTTATTAACATTGTGATATCTTTTCTAATTTCATTTAAATTCATTGCATTTAAGGACCACTTTTCTTCAAACTTCTTTAAATTTTTATAGTACAATTCCAGATATTTTTCAGTACCTTTTCCAAAAGAAATACTTCCAAAATGATGAATAAAAGTATCTTTACACAACATCAATCTATATCCGGCTTTTCGTATTCTTAAACTATAATCATCATCTTCAAAATTACCTGGAGTAAATCTCTCATCAAGAAAACCTACCTTATTAACAACTTCCCTTTTAATTAGCATGCAAAAACCAATTAATCTCAAACGTTCTTCCCACATATCAGAATCACTTTTATTGTTATTTTTAGCAAATTCAATCATTTCGTCTATGTTTTTATATGTTACAGGAATAGCTTGATAATTGGAACAACTATTAGTTATTGCTCCTACAGCCCCTATATCCTCTGAGCTATATAAACAATTTAATAAATTTTCTAACCAATTAGGCGTTACTATAGTGTCATTGTTTAATAATAAAATATTTTCACCTTCGGATATTTTTATACCTTGATTACATCCAGCAGGAAAGCCTAAGTTCTCATCATTGAATATTACTTTAATTTCTTCTTCATTCTTTAACCATTCAATTGTTCCATCTGTAGATTTATTATCAATTACTATTATTTCATAGGTTCCTTTCTTGGTATACTTCTTTATACTATTAATACATAATTTCGTATAATCTAATTTATTATAAGTTAAGATTATTATACTTGTCTTCATTTCATCACCCCTTTAGCAAAGTATCTAGTTCATTCAATATTACGTCTAGATTGTGCTTTATCAAAAATTCACGTATTTCATTCTCTCCCACCTTAAGGAAATTATACGGACTAAATAGCCCCTCCATGTAATGTAAAACAGCATTGGTAATATCCCCTTGTTCTCTACATATTCTAGCTAGCATAAATTGAGCTTTATAACTACCGTATCCAACCACTGCTATATTATTTCTCGCTTCACCTATACTTAAGCATTTATTAAAACAAGCTATAGCTTTTTTTATCTCTCCTTTTTTATGATAGCAATCTCCTAACATAAAAGTCAGTTCTGCTGTAACATTAGGATTTCCACCTGCATCCTCAGCCATCAATGTTGATAAGAAGGCTATACAAGTATCATAGTCTTTTAAACTATAAAGACATTGTGCTATGCCATACAACATAACTCTTTTATAAGATGGTAAGGTACCTTTTGTCAGTTCATGTGACTTCAAAAAATATTTTAAAGCCTCTTCATACTTTTCCTCTAACATATAGGCATTACCTAAGTTGTAATTTACAAAAGGATCTTGAGGTTTCTCCTTAATTTGCTTTTTTAAAATATCCATATTTCTCTTTGACTTATTTCTATTAATCATATTTGTTTTCATATATCCATAATGGATTATCTTACAAATTTCCGGACTCAAATCAGTTACTTTCTCAGATGGAACAGACACATTTTCATGAATAGCACCGTGATATATATATCCTTTATTTTTATACAACTTGCAATATAAACATGAATATGCAATCTGTAAATCATCAACTATACTATAAATAGGAAGATTAAAGCCTTCAAATTCTGTAATAGTCAAAATTTCTTCTAGTTTCTCTCTACTACATAGAATTTTTTCATCCGCATCTAGCACAAGTATCCAATCACCGGTGGCTTGTTCTATTGATTTATTTCTTGCTTCTGCAAAGTCATTTTTCCAAGGACTTTCTAATAGCTTTACTTTATCACCATATTTTAATATTAATTCCTTCGTTCTATCTGTGGAACCTGTATCTACAATTATTGCATCATCAGCTATTTTTAAAGCTTCATTTAGACACATTTCAATATATTGCTCTTCATTTTTTACTATCATACATAAAGTAATTTTCATAAATGTACCTCCTTAGTTTATATACTAGTATTATCGTTCAAAAGTTAAAAATATTAATAGATAATAAAAAAACCCTCGATTAATATCGAGGGGTTTTTTTTATTATCTTAGTAACTGAAGAACTCCCTGTGGCTGCTGATTAGCCTGTGCAAGCATTGCTTGAGCTGCCTGATTTAAGATATTGTTCTTTGAGAAGTTCATCATTTCCTTAGCCATATCAACATCTCTAATTCTTGATTCTGATGCTGTTAGATTTTCTGCCATTGTATTTAAGTTAGTAATTGTATGTTCCAATCTATTTTGCTTTGCACCAAGTTCTGATCTTGCTGTAGAAACTTTCTTTATAGCATCGTCAATAGACTTAATTGCGTTTGTTGCATTGCTATTGGTATCAACCTTTAGATTGTTAACTGTTAAAGAAGTGGAGTTTGCATTAAAGCTTGCTAAGTAAAGTGTTAATGTATCATTTACTGTACCTGATCCAATCTGTAAATTAACTTCAGTGCTACTCGTATTATTTAATAGATTCTTTCCGTTAAAGTTTGTAGATTTAGCTATATGATCAATTTCTGAAACTAATTCATCAATCTCTTTCTTTATAGCTGCTCTATCTTCGTCCTGGTTAGTATCGTTAGCTGCCTGTACTGCTAATTCTCTCATTCTCTGAAGTATAGCATGAGTTTCGTTTAATCCACCTTCTGCTGTCTGGATTAAGGAAATACCATCCTGTGCATTTCTTGAACCTTGTTCTAATCCTCTGATCTGTGATCTCATTTTTTCGGAAATTGATAGTCCTGCTGCATCATCTCCAGCTCTGTTAATTCTTAAACCTGAAGATAACTTTTCCATTGCCTTTCCAGCACTGGTGTTGTTTATGCCCATTTGTCTGTGAGCATTTAATGCATTTAGATTGTGATTAATTATCATATTTACATCCTCCTTGTTTTTTAAATTGGCATCCTTGCCATTTAATTTATATTAAGTTTAACTGTTAGTTAAACTTAACTTCTAAAATAGTACTATTTTATTGTTATACTTATTTATCGTGAAAGCTTTTTAATACTTTATAGGTATTTTAAATTTTTTATAAAAAAATTTAAATCTACATTAAATTTTTTATTATACCTATTTTAAAGTTTTTTAGTATCACTAATTGACTTAATTAGCTTTTTACCTTTAACTTTTTATTGTTATACTAATATATCGTAAGATATTTATAATACTTTATAGGTATTTAAATTTTTTTATTAAAAAAAATTGAATCCACACTAAATTTTTTATTATAACTGCTTTGAAGGTTTTTAGTATCATTAATTGATTCTAATTGTCTTTTTACTTTTAACTTTTTTTCATTCATAAGCTTATTTAAATTATTTTGGAAAAATAAAATTTTTAGCTCATTGCAAACAATTCTAAACTCTTCCTTAGTGAAATTTAATTTTTCTATGCTGTTAATTATTTCTCTTCGTTGATCAATATAATTATCTAAAATATCATAGTTTTCATTTTCAACAGCCTTTATTAGTTCAATAGTTGTATCTCTATATTTAGTAAGCTCTTCTCTAAGTTGAGAATTCATTTTTCACGCTCCTTATCAAAACTCCATGACAACTATTAAGTTATACATGCTCAAAAGTATAAAACCTTTGAAACATGTATAACTTATATATAAAAGAACCTTTACTCAATCAGTTTAGTTTCCTAAATACATAGCCAACCAACTAGACTGACTGTTTAGTTTATTCATAGCAGTCTCTAATTGTGCAAATTGAGCATAATATTTTTCCTGTTTCACCGCTAACTTTTCTTTTAATTCATTAATTAACTTTTCTTTTGCTGTTAACTGCTTAGATAAAAGATTATTTAATTCAGTGTAGTCACCCTTAATACCTGCCTTTTCTAAAAGCAATCCTTTCTTTCCATTGGAGTCTCTAGTAGTTCTTACATAGTCTTGAAGAATATCATTTATTCTTTGGAAAATACCAGATTCTTGATATCTGTGATTTCTATCTGTAGAAGACATATCTGGGTTATAGTTAGGATTTGAAGTTGATTTCTTTGTAAATAATTCTGCTACTTTATCAGGATTATTTTTTAAAGCTTCTTTTAACTTAGCCTCATCTATAATTATTTTTCCTCTTTGTGATATATCTGAAGAAGTAGAAAGGCCAATATCTGTAAGCCTTATTCCGATATTATTAGTATCATAAGGATTATCACTAAAGTTGCTCTTTACCGGATCAAAGAAGGCTGCTCTCATTTTAGAAAGCATAGTATCTAAATAGGTATCCCCTTTTAATAAGCCTTGCTTTGCCTTTTCCTCCCATTTCTCGATTTGCTTCTCTGTCATTTCTTCCTTTTGAGCATCTGTCAATGGCTTATAGGTATACTGCTTTTTCTCTGTAATTTTTGAATTAATTTTATCAATTAAAGAATTGTATTTATCTACCAATGCAACTATTTTATTAAATACCTTATCTGTATTTGCAGTTACTGTTAATTCAATTTCCTTTGTTTCCGTTGTAGTATTTTGCAATAAGCTATAGGTTACACCGTCTATTGTAAAAGTATTAGTAGACTTGATTACAGTATTTACATTCCCATTAGGATCTTTTATAGTAACGGAAGCATCTGTTCCCGCAGTTTTAAAAGTATATTTTGAACTATCAGTAGCATCTTGTGTGCTATTAGTAGTATTAATATTAAATATGGTGCTTAAAAACTCTGAAGATTTACCATCTGTGTCTTTCCAAGATACGTTTAGTTGCTCACTAGAACCTGTATTAAGTGATGATAAAGTAAACTTTCCGCTTAATTCACTATAGGAAGCCTTAACCCCTGCCTTTTTAGATATATCATCCATAATATTTTGAATAGACTTATTGGCATCAGCACCGTCAAAATCATAGTAAAAATCTTTTCCATTGATATTAAAGCTTACCTTACCACTAACTATACTAGACATTTTACTGTTAGCAGTAGGTGATACACTAAAGTTAGTGCTGCTGTAACCTAAAGTTTTCACCGCATTACCACTGATATTAATATTTCCAGAATTAGAACTGGATGCTGAATTTATTTTATTTGTTAACTTAATCCTAGTTCCGTCAAAGGAAAGGGAAGCTTCTAAATCAGAAATCAAATTAACATTTGATTGAATTACATTTCCCTTTGTATCTAGTTTATCTGCTTTAGATAAAGCATTATTTATTTCGTCTTTTAGTTCTTCAAGACTATATTTTTTAGCTTCCAATGTTATTTTGTAATTAGTTCCATCAATGTTTACTATTAAAGTGTCATTGATATCTTTCTGAATGTCTATATCAAAGGTAAAGTTATCATTGTCAACTAGCGTATCTACTGCAATCTTTTTTCCATCTACTTCTTTTTCTCCAAGTTTTGTCCCCTCTACTACTACTTCATTTGCTGTATCAGAATTTACAAACAAGATTTGAGTACCATCATCAGATACCTTGGCTTTAAGTTTTGAAGCTATATTAACTTCGCTGTCATCAGATTGCAATTTAGCCTTAGCTAATTGAGAATTTATATGATTAGCTAAGTCGCTAAGACTCTTATATTCTCCTTTTGTTAAGTTAACAGTATAGTCCTTTAATCCCTCTTCATCGGTAATTGAAACTGTAATACTATCCTTTGAAAAAGTCACTGGAAAAGATACTGAATTTTCTGCTTGTCTAACTTTTATAGAGCCACTGCTTTGACTTGCCTTAGTAGCAGTTACTACATTTGAGAGAGTATAGGTACCGGCCACTGCACTTGCTGATGCTGAAGCAGTAGCATATTTTGCTGCACTGCTTGAAACTTCATAGCTAGAAAATGTATTAGCTGAAAGCATATATGAATCGGTTTTAAGTACATCAAAAAAAGTGCTTTTAAATGTATTTATATCTCCAATGATATCTCTATATAATTCCTGTTGCCATTCTAGTAGTTGCTTTTCCTGATAAACCTTGTCTACTTTTGTTTGTTCAACCTGCATTAATTGCTTTACTAAATTATCTGTATCTAATCCAGTAGCTAAACCTGTTATTCTTAAAGAATTACTACTAGTACTACTAGTACTTGCCATTTATATACCTCCTATCCATTGCTAAATTTTTATTTAGAAGCTCCTTTAGATACTTTATAAGCTTCATACCATGTATCTCTAATTTCCTCTACTAATGGTATTACTTCATCCATTATTGCTATATCCTTTTTTAAATTTGCTTCCACAAGTCTTCTAACAATAAAGTCATAGACACTCATTAACTTTCTTGCCCAGTCTCCGCCTGCTTGTACATCTAAAGTAGCCATCAACTCATAAAATATATCCTGAGTCCTTACAATATTTTTATGTGCTTCTGCAATCTTCTTATCTATAATAGCTTGTCTACCTAACTTGGCAAACTTAACCGCACCATCAACTAACATCAAAAGTAACTGTTCCTTAGATGCGAAATTTACACTATTATTTTTATATACTGCATAAGGATTATTTAAAGCCATTTTATTTACCTCCTGCTATCAATGAATACTCCTCTGTACTCATTAGCGTTTTTTAATGCTTCTTCCTTTTCTGCTTTTATACTTATTTTTTCTACTTTTACTGCCTCAATAGTTATTTTCTTATTTTTAATATATTTTTTTATTTCAAACTTTTCTTTGGGGGTTCTTTTATTATTCTTTTGATGTTTTCGTTCATCATATTTATGTTTGTATATTAAAACACCTTCTTTTGTATGAACCTTTCCCTCTCTAGTTGTATCATTGATTTTCTGTCTTAAGTCCGTATCAACTTTATTGATCCTAAACTCCATACATCCCCCTCCTTATCAATAGCTTAATCTAATAAATTAAGCCTTTTTATCGACAAGGATTCCAACCATTTCGCACATTTTAGCAACCATATCTAATATTTTTTTAGGCGGAACTTCCTTTATAATTTCATTCGTTTTTTTGTCCCTTATAGTTATAATTATGTCATTGCTAAATTTATCATGCACTTCATATTCTGCATAGGTATCATTATCCTCTAAAAAACTATTAAGTTTTTCAATAGCCTTTTTTAGAGAATCTTCCTTTAGTTCTGTTTCTCCGTCGTATTTAGCCTCTATTAATTCATTATTTATATTGCTAGTATTATTTTGACCTTCCAAGTTGAGGTTTGCTGTTTGTATTAGTCTTCCTTGACCAGTTTTCATAACTTCCATATTATTCACCTCTTAATACTACTTACTATTTTTTCTTTATATTTTTTAACAAATCTAAATTAAAAACTGCTGCTGTCTTGTTTTCTTCTTCTACTTCTTTGTAAAGTTCTTTTCTTAAAATGGTAATATCCCTAGGTGCATTAATAGCTAATTTAACAGAGCCGTCATCAACTTTAACCACTGTAATTTCTATATCATCACCAATTAAAAGAGATTCTCCCTTTTTTCTTGTTATAACTAACATAATTATCACTCCTGAACTAAAGGATGTTTGATCAGATATTTATCACTATCTAATATTATTTGTTCCCCTGATTTGTTACTTATATTTATTACTATTGGTGCCTTTAAATTTACTGTAATATTTTCTACCTTCGAATGTAGAGTTACTGTGTTCTGTATCAATACATCTTCTGGCTTTTCTATATTAAGCCTCTTAATCACTCCATCCTTAAGTTCAACCTCATATGACTCATCAATACTAAAAGGACTTATGGTCACCAAACCTATATCAGGATCCTCTATAGAATGTAAAATATTAAACCCCTCATTTCCTTCTACAGGTAATAACACAAATTTTGATAGTCCTTCAAATCCAGGTAAACCTTTTATAAAAGTTATTACATCAGCTTCATCATATTCTATTATTCCATGATGCGTAGTTTGAAATTTCATTTTACCTCTCCTATCTAACCTAGATAATCCATCAAGGTTGGTTGAAGTACTCTTGCACTAGTTTGTAAGGATGCAATGTAAACTGTCTGCATAATAGCGTATTCCATAGTTTTTTCAGTTATATCTATATCCTCAGTTTCTGAAAGAATTTCTTTCATGTTGTAGGTTTCCTCTTCATTTCTAAACTTAGCACTTTCCATTCTATTTTGCTTAGCTCCTACTTCAGAACGAATTTTAAGCAGATTATTAATAGCATCTGTTATACCTTTAAGATCACTTGTATTAATTAGCTCTAGTGCTTTATCAGTATCAGCGTTACCATTATTATCTTTTCCATCTAAATGATTAGTTATGTTGGTTAAAAGCTCCATTAAATTATATTGAGTTCCATCTTCACTGGTAAATTGAAGTACATCCGCTGCAGTTACGTTATATTCCATGCTTACTCCCTGTGATATTTCTACAGACATTTTAGTTTTAATCATGGCCAGTTCATTTTGAACATTTAAATCTGTAGAATTTAGTTCTAGCTCTGATCCGCTTCTAGAGTTATAAAAAAGTTTTGTATTGTTAGTATTTGCATCTGGAGCGGAATCTACAGGTTTTGTAGTAGCTCTTGTACCTCCAAATATATACTTACCATCGAAATTAGTGTTCAAAATTTGTGCAAGTTCACCTATTTTTTCATTAATTTCATCTTTGATAGCTTTTCTCTCACTTTCGCTATAGGAAGCATTACCGGCAGATATAAGAAGTTCTCTAACTCTTTGCAAAACATTTCCTGCTTGACCTAAAGCAGTATCTGTGGTATCCAACCAATTTATAGTATCGCTAATATTCTCCTTATACTGTTTATTAGCATTAATATTACTGTAAAGCTGCATAGCTCTAGCTACCTTAAAAGGATTGTCTGATGGTCTTCTTATTTCTTTCCCAGAAGTCATTTGTTGTTGAAGCTCTTGTAAATTACTAAGATTGTTGCCCATATCTCTCAAAAAGCTAGTTGATAACATCTTATTGGTTACTCTCAAATTTATCACCTCTTTTTACTATCTTACTAAACCATTAATAATAACATCTAATAATTCATCTACCGTATTGATTATTTTTGCATTAGCCTGATATGCATGTTGAAATTGAATTAAATTTGTCATTTCTTCATCTAAAGAAACACCAGATATACTAAGTCTAGTTTCAGTGAAACTATCCAACAAGGATTGCTGATTCTTTACTATTCTTTTAGCCTCCTGTGTCTGGACCCCTAATTTATCAATAGTATCTTTAAAGTAATTATCTATAGTAGTACCATTAGTGTTATCTTTAATAGTCATACCATTATTTGTTAGAACACTTCCACCTTTAAGAGGATCAAATAAATCTTTTCTTTCATTAATATTAATTCCAAAATCCTGAACTTTTATTAAAGTATATCTAAGTGCTGCTATAGCTTTTGCTCTTTCACCATCAGATTCACCGTCTACGTTATTATTCTTTGTATAATCAAACTCATTGTCATGTGTTCTAGTTTTAATCTTCATAACGTCTTTTAAAAGTTCTACATTTACGCTAATATTTTCTGCCGTTATGTTCTTTTCTGCAGCCAATACAGCATCTAGATTATTTAAAATACCATTACTATATTCTGCTACCTGACTATTTACAAAGAAAGGCACAAAATCTTTTGCAGGGTCCCCTGCGGAAGTTACATCTGTCATACCGCTGTGTACTGCATTAACAGTGAAAGCTAAAGCTTTTGCTACACTGTTTAGCTGATCCATATAACTTTCGATATCTGACATTACAGACATATATCCCTTTAATTCACCAGAGGAAGGTTGAAATAATTGCAATTCAGCATAGGAAACAGTAGCCCCATCTTTAATTTCCCAACCATCTCCCTTTATTGCAGTTCCGTCCTGAGAGGCCCAAAGCACTCTTGTATGAGAAATCTCTTTAACTGCATCATCGTCTAAGCCAGTAACGGTAATGGTCATCTTATTTTTTTCAGAAGTCATATCTCCTAGCTTATAGTAGGTGAGTTTATAGGTACCACCGCCTAAATCTTCAATGTTAGTTATATATGAAAATCTTTTAGCATCATCATTGTTCTCTGATTTTAATACGTAACCGTCCTTTACACCTTGTGTATCAACAGGTTTTACATCAAATCCGTCAAAGGATGTTTTATCTAAATTAATATTAAATTTTTTACTAAGTTCATCTAAAAGCAAATCCCTTTTATCCATTAAATCATTTGGAATATTGCCAGCTATTTTAACACCAATTATCTGTTGGTTTACCTGATCTAACTGATTTAATAAATTATTAATTTCAAATACAGAACTCCTTATTAATGAACTAGCATTCTCTTTTAGATTCTTTAACTGAGTATAGGTGTGATTTAATTCGTCTGCTAAAGCTGCAGATTGCTGAGCCACAACCGTTCTAGCATTAGAGCTATTAGCCTGCTTGGAAAGTTGTTGCCAAGAATCAAAAAACTTACCAATTAATGTTGAGATTCCTGTTTCAGTAGGCTCGTTAAAGATACTTTCAATTTCATGCAGAAATTTTTCTCTAGCCTCATATTGACCATAAGTACTTGTTTCTGTTCTTACTTGATAGTCTATAAAGCTATCTCTTATTCTGTTTATAGCAGAAACTTCTGCACCTGTACCAAGCTGACCAACTTCTGCTGTAGTATTTAGAGTTGGCATACCAAAAGGCCTGGTGGTTTGTATCTCAGCTCTTTGTCTTGAATATCCCTCTGTATTGGCATTGGCAATATTGTGAGAAGTAACTTCTATAGACTTTTGCTGAACAAATAACCCTTTTTTTGCTATATTAAAAGTATTAAATAATCCTGACATTCTTTCACCTCTATCTTCTAAGTTTTCCGTAAGCATTATAGGTTTGCATTTTTCTATCTGGTGTTATCAGATTTAGCATCCTTGTACTAAAACCTAAACCTTGCCTAATTAGCGTGTCATTTGTGTCCTTCTGAAGTTGTAACTGTGCTAGTAATTTTTTTATATTGCGATAACTATTTTCCAAGTCCAAATCTTTAGTCTCCATAACTATGTGACTCATAACTTTTCCAGCAGTTATTTTTCTTCTCTCCATTTCAAGTTCAGCAATTTCTTTATTCACATTCTGTATTTTGCTTACCATTGCTTCCAATTCAAAAACTTTATTCCCCAACAATAATTTATGCTGTTCTTCTAGCAAGGAAAGAAGATTTTTTAAAGCATCTGTTTCCTTTTGCATTATACTCTTTAATCTTTCAGAGTCCATTA
Organism: Clostridium sp. N3C; assembly: GCF_900095445.1. Lineage (GTDB taxonomy): Bacteria > Bacillota > Clostridia > Clostridiales > Clostridiaceae > Clostridium_AU. Next base: position 67,325 of record NZ_FMJL01000001.1, on the reverse strand, counting down.
TACTTCTCTTCCTTTCATGAAGTCTATCATCCTTTGTGCTACTAATTTTGAATCTACCTTATAAGTTCCTTTAGAAATCTCATCTCTGATTTCATCTAGCCTTTTCTCTGATATTTCATAATTATCATCTAAGCACATATTACTTAAGCTCTTTCCAATGCTAGATATTTCAATTGAATCCCTATGAACTTTGCTTGCATCCTTGATATCTAACTTTTTACTTGTACTATATAAATTAATAATTTTACTTGGACTTACTCCATTTATTTTCATAATAATCCCCCCACAAGTTTCCTTTAGTTATTTATCGTTTATATTTTTATAAAGTTTATACCTTATACTGAAATTGATAAGTAGTCTTTACATATTAAATTTATACATAAGTGCTTCTATGTAAAAAATTAAAACTCGGGATCTACTGTCCCGAGTTCAATGAGGAAAATACAATAGAAAGTTTTATCATAATAAACTTTCCATTATTATAATCAAATTATTTTCCTAAACTTTTTATTCTTTCAGCATTGCTAACAATGCTTGTAATTCTTACTCCAAAGTTTTCATCTACCACTACTACTTCTCCGTAGGCAACCTTCTTACCATTTACAAGTATTTCTACAGGCTCTTCCGCTAATTTATCTAATTCTACCAATGATCCAGTTCCTAAAGCAAGTACATCCTTAATACTCTTTTTAGTTCTTCCTAAAACTACAGATATTTCTAAAGGTACATCTAAAATCAGATCTATATTCTTAGGATGATCATGCTCACCGGAAGGATGCAAAGGTTGAAATTGAGCTTTTTGCACCTCAATGGGTGGTCCTTGCTCAATAGGCTTCTGCCCTATATCAAAATTATTTGATCCATAATTATTTTGATAGCCTAAATTTGAATACTGGTTACTAACTTGATTTTGGTTATAATTTTGATTTTTATTATTATATTGCGGTTGAGAAGTGCTGTAGTTTTCTTGTGTAGAGCTTCCTTGAGAAACAGGTGTCGAAGTATTATTATTCATTTCACTATCCTCTTGACCCATCATTATTGAAACTATTTTTTTGGCTGTTTCTATTGGGAGTATTTGCATAATAGTACTATCAATCAAATCTCCCACAGTTAGACTAAAAGAAATTCTAACAATTTTTTCACTGGTATCAATATTGTTTATGGCAATATCAGAATTACCAGTCCAAATCATTGATACCGGTGGAGAGATATTTACTTCTCTGGCAAGCATTGTTGCCATAGAAGTTGCTGCGGAACCTATCATCTGGTTCATAGCCTCAGCTACTGCGCTTTCTTCTATCTCAGTTAACTCTGTTGCTGAAACCTTTCCGTCACCGCCCATCATTAAACTAGCTATAATAGCAGCATCGGTTATTTTCATAACTAATAAGTTTCCACCTATTATACCACTAGTATATTTTACCTCTAAAGCAAGGTTAGGCACTTGGAAGGTTTTGCTTAATTCATCTAAAGTTGTTATAGTAACTACTGGCGTAGTTATATTTACTGCTTGATTTAATATTTGTGACAGCGCAGTAGATGCAGAACCCATTGAGATATTTCCAACTTCACCTAATAAGTCTTTTTCTACATCAGATAATATTTCTTCTTCCTCCTGTGGAGCTGAAGAACTATCACCGCCATTTAATAGTGCGTCAATTTCCTCTTGAGAAAGAAATCCATTACTCATAACTTTCCACATCCTTATCAATCATATCTAATATCTCAATTCCTCTATACTTCTTTATAATTCCTGGCCGAGCATAATATATCTTCTTATCCTCTGCTAGAACTGTAACTGCGTCAGTTGTTTTACTGTCTAAGGTTACTACATCACCTATATTAAGCTTCAAGAAATCATCAACTGTAATTTGAGCTTTCCCTAATACAGCTGTCAAGTTCACATCCACTATGTTTAATCTTTCCTTTAACTTCTGTCGGGACTCTTTTACTAACTCGTCATCGGCCTGCTGGAACCAATATTGAACAACTAACTTATCCAACACCTTCTCTATACTTATATAAGGAATACACATATTAATAAAGGTTGAATTTAATCCTATTTCACAGGAGAAGGTTATTAGTGCTACTGCTTCATTTGGCGCCAAGGTCTGATTTAATGCTGGATTTGTTTCTAAGGCCTCAATTTCTGGATTTACATCAATGATATCTTCCCAAGCCAACCTTAGATTTGATATCAAACCAGTATTAATTTGTCTAATAATATTTTTATCGATGTCTGTAAATTCCCTAATTTTGCTTTGTCTATCACCTTTACCACCTAATAAAATATCATTTACTTGAAAAACAAAGGAAGGATTTGTTTCAAATAAAATTGATCCGCTTAAAGGTGGCATTTTAAAAGTAGTTAATATCGTAGGATTAGGAATTGAATGTATAAACTCCTCATAGGTAATCTGTTCTATAGATTCAATTTTAATTTTTGCGTTAGTTCTAATTTGAGCAGTGAGAAAATTTGAAATTATTCTAGCAAAATTATCATGAATTAATTCCAAAGTTCTCAAATGCTCTTTAGAAAATTTTTGAGGACTTCTAAAATCGTATAACTTTACCTTCTGTTTCTCTTCTTCTTTAGGAAGCTCATCCGGGTGTATATCTCCTGATGACAAGGCAGATAACAGTGCATCGATTTCACTTTGTGATAAGACTTCTGCCATACATTTCCCTCATTTCATGCTAATTTATTTGCAATTCATCTATATCTATCAATGTAACTATTTTTGAGCCTAAATTTACTATGGCTTTAACATAAGCCTTATTTGTTTCATCTGTAACGTTCTCTAGTTGATCTTCCTTAACTTCCATTACTTCACTGACACTATCAACTGCAATACCTACCAATTCATCTTTAACGTTTAATATAATTATATTGCTCTTTTCTCCATTCTTTTTTTCAACATCAAGGAGTAATTCTATATCTAGCAAAGAAATTACATTTCCTCTTAGATTAATTAACCCCTTAATATACGCTGGAGCTGCAGGTACATTTGTTACTTTCATCATATCGTTTATACTTTCAACCTTTGAAGTTTCAACGGCGAATTCTTCATCGTTAAGTTTAAATACAATTATCTGCAAAATCCTTCCCCCCTATAAGGTATTATAGTTAAAATTCCTATTTTTATCCGACTACTTTTTTTATAGCTTCTAATACTCTATCTGCTTGGAAGGGTTTAACAATGAAGTCTTTTGCTCCAGCTCTAATAGCATCCATAACCATAGTTTGTTGTCCCATTGCACTACACATAATAATCTTTGCAGAAGCATCAAAGGCCTTAATCTGTCTTACAGCTTCGATACCATCCATATCTGGCATTGTTATATCCATTGTAACCACATCTGGTTTTTCTTTTTTATACATCTCTACGGCCTTAACTCCATTATTAGCCTCCCCTATAACCTCATAACCATTTTTCTCCAATATGTCCTTTATCATCATTCTCATAAATGCAGCATCATCTACAATTAACACTCTAGCCATTTTATATCCTCCTTATAATACTGTATTTTATTATTATACACCTAATGCATTTAATATTTTTTCCAAAGAACCTGGTTTAGGCACATAATAAAAATGTCCTCCAATTTTTATGTCATCATCATTTTGGAAAATAGTTTCTATGTCAAGAACATCATCATCAAACTGTTCTGATTCAATAAAAGTAGTTGATAAAATAGCACCTAACATATCATCAGCTACCGCGGGTACAGAAGGTAAAATCAATAGATTTGCGAACTTAGCAATTGCATTCATGTAAGAAGCAGCAATAATGTTTCCTATCTCACATAAAACAGAATATCCAAGCTCACTAAATTTGTCTTCCTTTTTTCCCGTCAATAATTCTATCATATTATTAGCTGTCTCGTCATCAAATATAAACAATATATTTCCTGGAGTATCTCCTAATACGCGGACAATCACACTAACTACTCTTTCTTCACTTTCTTGTGTATCAAATATTTCATTAAAGTGTACAATGTTAACAGCTGGTACTGACATATTTACCTTTTTATTAATCAATTGTGATAAGGCGGTTGCAGCGTTACCTGCACCAATATTCCCAACCTCCGCCAAAGCATCTAGCTGCATAGCACTGTATTTCCTTTTACTCATCATGCACCCTCCTTGGTTATCTGCTTTTCTACCTATTAGATCAAAGCTGCCACATCCAGTATTAGGGTAACAAGTCCATCTCCTAAAATAGTTGCTCCTATATACTGTTTCATATTTCTCAAAGTTTTACCTAGGTGCTTAATTACAATTTCTTGTTGTCCTAAAAGCGAATCTACCAAGAGCCCTGTAGTTTTGTCTCCAATCTTGACAATAACAACAAATTTATTTTCATTATCTGCTTGTTTTATTTTTAATTTTTCATTAACTCTAACAAAAGGAATTACATTACCTCTATACATAATAAATTCTCTATTGTTAGACTTCTTCACCATATCTTCCTTGAAATCAATAACCCTATCTATATAGCCTAAAGAAATAGCTAGGGTATCTGCACCAACTTTTACAAGAAGAGCCTGTATAATCTGTAGTGTTAATGGTAACTTTATGATAAAGGAAGAACCCTTTCCAATTTCACTCTCCACACTAACAGTTCCACCTAAAGCGGTAATTTTTGTTTTAACTACATCCATTCCTACACCTCTACCAGAGATGTCAGTAACCTTTTCATTTGTACTAAATCCTTGAGCAAAGATAAGATTTTTAATTTCTTCTTCTGACATACCTTCTGTGTTTATTCCAACTTTTTCAGCCTTATTTCTTATCTTTTCCACATCTATACCATTACCATCATCCTCTACTTTAATCACAGCCTTAGTTCCCTCTTGGTAGGCTATAAGCTTTATGGTTCCAGTAGGATTTTTTCCTCTTGCTATTCTTGTCTCTCTGTCTTCTATTCCATGGTCTGCGGCATTTCTGATTAGATGTATTAAAGGCTCACCAATTTCATCGATAACGGTTCTATCAAGTTCAGTGTCTGCTCCTTTAATTATAAAGTCAATATCCTTATTTAGTTCCACTGATAAATCTCTTATCATTCTTGGGAATCTATTGAAGACTACCTCTAAAGGCAACATTCTAATCTTCATAACTAAATCTTGAAGATCTGATGTTATTCTAGCCACATGTTCAAGTGTCTCATTCAAATCTGTTAACTTGTAATTTGAACTTATTTGTTCTAGTCTAGTTCTATTGATAACTAGCTCAGACACCATATTCATAAACTTATCCAATCTTTCTAAGTCTACCCTTACAGACTGATGAACTTTCTTCTGATGGGTATTATCCTTGGCATTGCTAGAAGCTTTTCCTTCATTCTTTTTAACCACTGGTGCAGAATTTTTACTTTCTTCAACCTTCTGCGGAGTAGCTGCTTTTGGTCTAAGCGCTGCTGCGTATTTTTCCACATCTAGATCCCAAACGTCTACTTTATCTATTTCTGAAATACTCATTATACTTTCGTATATATTACTGGAAACTTTAGTAGTAACATATACCAATCTAATCTCTAAATCAAAATTTTCATTTTCAAGGTCCTCAGTTGATGGATTAGATTTAATTATCTCTCCATTTTCTTCGAGACTCTTAAATACTAGAAAGGCCCTTGCAGATTTAAGCAATGTATTCTCACTTAATACTATTCTTATTTCATATGCATTAAATCCTCTGTATTTAGCTTCTTTTAATATATTTATATCATATTCATTTAAGCCTATTCTTTCGGAAACATCATCATTTTTAGGTTCAGCTGAATCCTCTGCTTCTTTAGGTTCCACATTTTCTATAGGCTTATTGGAAACTATAGCCTCCAATCCATTTATTACAGATTGTATATCTATTTCTTGGTCACCCTCAGACTCTATATTACTTACCATACTTTCCAATGTATCAAGACACTGGAACAATACAGTTACTACATCTTGATTTACACTTAATTGCCCATCTCTAAATTTTGATAACACATCTTCCATCTTGTGTGTTAATTCTGCCATTTGATTGAAACCCATGGTTGCTGCCATGCCTTTTATTGTATGAGCTACTCTAAAGATCTCATTAACCTTGTTAATGTCATCGGGATTTTGTTCAAGCTCTAATAACGACTCATTCAATGTCTGAAGATTATCCATTGATTCTTCTAGGAACATTGACATATACTGTTGTGTGTCCATGAAACTTCCTCCTTACCTTATAGCTTTTTATATATAAAAGTTGATGCCTTTGCGAACCCGAAATCTTTATAATTATAAATACTTTCGGTAGCCCCCACAAACAACAAACCGCCTTTTTTTAAAGAACTGCTGAACCTTTGATAAATTTCATTTTTTATATCCTGGTTAAAATAAATAACTACATTTCTGCAAACAATTAAATCAAAGTTATTATCGTATTTATCCAGAATCAAATCATGCTTTTCAAAGTTAACCATTCTTTTTATCTTATCATCGATAAGATACTTGTCCCCTTCTTTGGTAAAATATTTATCCAAATACTCTTTTTTTACGTTTTTTATGTCGTTGTCTGTGTATTCGCCAAGTTTTGCTTTTCCTAATATGGTTGTATCTATGTCTGTTGCTAATATGCTATGCTTACCAGTTGGTGCTATTTCATTTAAAATAATGCCCAAACTATAGGGTTCTGCACCAATAGAACAAGCAGCGCTCCATACCTTTAGATTTTTATTATTAGGCAATAATTCTTCTTGTATCTTTTTGGATAAATCTTCAAAAATCTCTGGATTCCTAAAAAATTCTGTAACATTAATCGTGATGAAATCTAAAAACTTCTGTCTCTGAACAGGATCCTTTTTTAAAAGCATCATGTAAGCATCTAAATCGCTCACTCCTACCCTGGACATAAGACTATTAATTCTTCTGTGTAATTGGTTAGGTTTATAAGCTGATAAATTTATCCCAAATTCTTTTAGTACCCATTGTTCAAATTTAAGAAAGTCCATATATACCTCCGCTAGTTCATAATTAATCTAACAATCTCTAAAGGAATTTCATTAAGAGGTAATACCTCATCTACCATTCCCGTTTCATACGCTGCTTTAGGCATGCCGTATATGGTACAGGTGCTTTCATGCTCTGAAATTGTTATACCACCATTCTTCTTTACTTCTATTGTGCCATTGGCTCCATCACGACCCATTCCTGTCAATACAACGCTTAACAAAGACGAACCATACACCTTTGATGCGGAAATAAACAACTTATCTACCGCCGGTCTAACGCCCCAAATTGCTGGATCCTTATTTAGTTCTATCTTTTTGCTTTTATCAATTTGCATATGATATCCACCGGGAGCAATATATATGTTGTTCTTTTTTATATCTTGACCATGAGTTGCCTCACATACATTTAAATCACTGTTAGAATTCAATCTATCTGCAAAAGCTTTAGTAAAGCCTGCAGGCATATGCTGTACCACAAATATGGGCACCCCTATATTGGGAGGTAATGCAGTAATAACAGAATACAAAGCCCTTGGTCCCCCAGTAGATGCTCCTATTACAACCGCTTCTAACTTTCTTTTAGAAAAAGTTGACGATTTATCTTTACTTTTTCTAATAGCATTATTATTTTTAGTTTCACAACAATTGATACAGTTGGACGATTCACAATAAGCAAGACGAATTTTATTAATGAGATCATCTTTAATCTTATCAATATCTAGACTTATTTGACCAGAAGGTTTTGAAATAAAATCGAAAGCTCCTGATTCCAAACATTCAATAGTGGATGAAGCTGCAGTAGTACTTACACTACTTATAACAATTACAGGAATATTAATATTCTTTCTCTTTAACTCTCTTAATGCTTCTAACCCATTCATAATAGGCATTTCTACATCCAGGGTAATTACGTCTGGTAGAACCTTATCCAACTTTTTAAAGAGGTCTGCTCCATTTCGTGCTGTATCTATTACTTTCATATTTTCATCAGAATTTATCATATCTGATATTATTCTTCTCATCAATGCTGAATCATCTACTACTAATACTTTTATGTGTTTCAAGAACATCACCCCATCATAATTCTTTTATAGGTAAACCAACAGTTTTTATTTGCACTATTCCAGTGGCACTGTCTAACACCATGGTTCTACCCCTATTTCCACCTACATCTTCAGCTATAATGGGTATCTTATACTTTTCCAAGGTCGCTTTTACAGCATTACTATTTCTATTACCAATATCCATCATCAAGCTTTTATCAGAAAAGCTGAACATGGAAGCCCCTCCTGCAATTTTTGCTTGTATATTGGGTACGCATGCTCCTAATTCTATTAGTTTTTCTAATAGAATGGGGATTGCAGAATCAGCAAATTTATATGGATTTGCTACATTTGTAAACTGAGTACTATCTGGTAACATAATATGAGCCAAGCCTGCAACCTTACGAACAACATCATATAAAGCAATCCCCACACAGGATCCCAGTCCTACCGTAATCAATCTATCCGGATTACTCACTACGTTCAAATCTGCAATTCCTACTCTAATCTCTTTTATCTCCATACACTTCACCTTAAAGTAATAGTTTCTTCTCGTCCTCCGTCAAAATGGTTGTTATATTGAGAAGTACAACTATTTTATCTTCCATCTTAATTATGCCTTTAATGTATCTTTTTGAAATGCCTGCCACTACTTCTGGAGCTGGTTCAATGTTTTCAGTCTTAACATCTGTAACTTCAGATACTTCATCTACTATAATACCAATTCTCCCTTGCTCTTCTTTAGCTACTACTATTTTTGGCTCTTCACTAACAAAAGAAGCATTTAAATTAAATCTCTTGTGTAAATTTAAAACCGGCAATATAGATCCTGCGTGATTGATAACACCTTCAATAAACGCCGGTGAATCAGGAAGTTTAGTCGGTTCCTCATAATTAATTATTCGCTCAACCTCCATAATATCTGTTGCGTAATACTCATTATTTACTGAGAAAATTAATACTTTTATTTCTGAATTCATTTGTTACCCTCCTATAATTTTAACTTATCAACCACTAGGTCGCCTTTAGAGTCCAGGTATGCATGTATGTTTCTACTAGGAGAATCTAAAATCATTTCCTTTCCACCTACAGATAATTTTGTATTCTGATAGGCAACTGCTATCCAAATATGCCCCTTTTCTCCCACTGACAATTTAGTTGCTACACCGCCTAGACTCCCAACATTTTTACACTTTATTTCTTCTCCAGCATAAAGTTCTCCACCTCTTACAACACTGTTTGGTACTGTAAAATTAATTTTTCTATATGCAGTAATATTTGAAATATATTCTCCTTTACCTGTAAACACTATATCTCCAGAACTCTTTATAGTACTATCCTGGCAATAGCTTATGTTCACGTTTACCGGTAGTGCTAGTTTTTCATTTAACTCTTCAATCTTATATTTTGCAGCTTGTACTAAATCATTTAGCACACCATAATTCTTTATTCCTAAAGGAGCCATGCCCACTAACCATTGCCTAATTAAGGTTATAATTCTGTCATCAGCATCTATATCATCATACATACAATCTTTTATGATACTAAGACAAGTTTTATTCATAAATCTATATTTGGTCTCTAATAAATATTTTATAACTTCTCCATCATCTTTGTCATATCCAAGAAGATTAAACTTCTTAACTTGAGATACTGCTTCCATAAGGGAGGTCATGTTAGTTGCAAAACTTTCTAAATCCTTGATTCTTTTCAAGGTTGTTACATCATCTCCACCGGCAGATATATTAGAACCCAGTATGTTACCTCTTATTATGATGTCTCCCACAGCAGAAACAGTTGAATTTTCCACATTTCTCATAATCTCTACAATACCACCAGACTCAATAGTCATACCTTCTGTAACAGCACCATGAATCTTAACATCACCTATAAATTTTATATTACCGGTTTTAATATTTACATCACCTTGTACTTCATACATCTCTTTAACAGAAATAATATTACTTTTTACATAAGGTCGTCCATCCAATTCAGACACTACTATATTATCATCTACTATTTTACATCCAGTACCTACTCTTAATGGTTTGCTCTTGTAGCTTTTCTTTTTTATTACCTTTCCAAAAATATCTTTACCATCCTTACCTTCAGAGCCGGGAATTCTTTCTGCTATAATGTCACCTTTTTTAACACAAACAATCTCATTGGCATCCCTATAATCTATATTATCGTAATTACTATCATCATATTTTTTATTTTTTTCTTCTACATCAAATTTATATTTAATAACATCTGGAATATCATCTACCGCAGGCTCTCCTCTTGCAGCTACTATGATTTCCTCCTTGCCACTATCTAGATAATTTCTTATATCCTCTTCCTGAATACCGTAAACCACACCAACTCTTGCTAGCTCTTCCTTCACCTCTTCAAAGGTAAACTTCGGTGGCATGACTTTACCGCTTACTTGTCTACGTAAAACTAATCTTTTTGATTCGGAACAGTCTATTAATTTATATGTTTTTTTTGGTATATACTTAACGCTAATCTTACACTCCAATTTATCCTCTGATATGTTTACATCTATAAACCTTTGGCTTTCATCCTCATCAAAGGAATATTTTATTTCATCTTTAGCATACACTTCTATTTCATCTTTTACATCAATCCCATTAACTGTTAAATATATACCTTTACCCGTTGAAATAATGGCAGGCTTGCCCCCTTCTTCTGGATCCTTTACTATAATGACACCATCATTAACAGAAACCTTACCATTATTATCTTTAATTTCCTCTACAGAAATTACAACATACTTTTTAAATAAAGACTTCTTTTCTTCAACAATTCTATATTTCAAACTATCTTGGGATATATTTAATTCAGAGCAGGCAATTTTAATGCACTCATCTAAAGAGCCAGCTTTAAATAGCTTTTCACTCATAACATTTCCTCCCTGCAATAGCAAAAGGATATTCTTATTAAGATAAGTATATCATAAAACTACTAGAATTCATAAAGAAAGTTACATATTTTTGTATTAAATATTATGCATATTTATTAATCGTAAGTTTTTTAAGATTCTTTAATAAAAATTATAAATTTAATTTTACTTCTCTATTAATTTCTTATAAAAAACTAGTTTACTACCACAAAAAATACCTCCAAGTAGATAATCTAATTTTAATTAATTAGACTGTCTATTTTGGAAGTATCATATCACTCTGTCGCTTAAATTGCCTATTCATTGCTACCAATAATGAATTAAAGCACTATCTCCCAATATCTATAGCTATCCTTCTATCATATAAACTTTTAATAGTTCTTATTATTTCATTGTTTGCTGAATCAAAAGAATAATTATCAACGGTTCTAATAGGTAATACTTTTGGAGATGTGCCAGATATAAACAACCCTTGTAGCTTATCTAAGTTTTTATAATGAAATCTTTCCTCACTAAAGTCTATACCAGCATCTTTGATAACTGATATAATAACTCCTCTTGTAACCCCAGGTAGAACTAGCTCCACAGGTGAAGTTATAACCTTATTATTATATACCATAAAAATGTTAGACTTACTTCCTTCTGTAATATGACCATTCCTATCAACTAATATAGCTTCGTAAACTCCTTTATTTTTAATAGCTTCATCTACCCTCTTTCTAAAGTTTAAATTTATAACCTTAGCATTAGGATTTTCTCTTTCTCCGTGATACAGTATAGTATCAACACCAAGTTTATACATTTCTTCTGTAGGATAAGAATGTTTTAAAAAATACATGTACCAATTATCCTTTTCATCTCCATAATTAAAAACAATTTTTATATTGCCATTTTTTATACCTTCTGTGTCAATAAGCTTAGCAATATTGTTTTCAATTTCCTTCTTATTAATAAGCATTTCCTTACCTATTAAAGTAGTAGAATTTACGAATCTATCAATATGCTCTTTTAGAAACAGTGGAACTCCTTCTATTATTCTTATTACCTCATAGACAGATTTTCCTTTTTTTATTTCGTCATCTCTAAAGACATCATTACTTAGCGTTTGACCATCTTTTAAAAAGTGTTTACTAAAGCATTCACTCATATTAAGCACCTCTACTTCCATTTTAGCACCTTAATGGTGTCATGTCCCTTTTTATAGTTTATCAAATAGGGGTTACCTACCAAATTAAACAGGGGTAAGTCTGACAAGGAATCAGAAAACATATAGGAGTTTTCAAAATCTACTTCTAATTTTTTTTCCTTTAATACTTCCATGAGCCTCTTAACCTTTTCCTCTCCCTTGCAATTCTCACCATCAATGAAACAAGTATGATACTGATCCTTTATCCTATATTTAGTTCCAATAACCATATCAACTTCCGGAATATTGTAAAACTCTCTAAGGTAAAACTCTGGTGACGCTGAAATTAAATATATAAGATATCCTTCTCTTTTTAACTTTTTTATCATATCCAAAGCATCTTTATAAAATAACTTACTAAGTCTTTTTTCGTAAAACTCCTTTACTAATTGCTGCATTTCATCTTGGTGAATCCCCTCCACGAAGGAAGCAAAGGATTCTTTAGCCTTTTTCAATTCTATTTTATCATTTATGTATAAAAGTCCCGTTACAAAAATAGATGGCAGATGCTTCACAAGTTTAGGCTTTTTTTTCAACATAAACTTATAAAATTCTGTCATACTTTCCTTTCTAGTAATAGTGTAATCTATATCGAATATTCCTAACTTAACCAATCTTACCTCCATATATATTTTTATTTAAAGATTAAAATTATATGTCCAAAAATTATTTATCATATAAGAAAAAGAGCCCTAAGGCTCTTTTTCTTATTCTTCACTAAAAGTACTTTGGTAGTAAGCAGTAACTTCTTCGAATTCTGCATCATCAGGAACTACAAGCTCTCCTTCATCACCTTCACCTACTACTTTAAACATATAAACTGAGCCATCCTCAGGATTTTGAACCAATACATAGTCATTATCTTTATATTGAAATCCATCTACAACTTCACACTGAACTATGTTTCCATTTTCGTCTTCTAAATCAACCAACATAGCTCCATGTTCATGTCCACAGCCACAATCGCAATCATCATCACCACAATCGCAATGATTATGCTCATGTTCATGTTCTCCGCAATCACAGTAGTCATGTTCTCCACAACCACAGCTGTGCATTTTTTCATTATCCATATTAGCATCGCATCTTACTGAAGCAAGATACGATTTCACCTCCTTTAAGCTTGATGTTTTAATTTTAACTCTAAAAGCAAAATATTAAAAGAGTTTTTTATTAATTTTATAAAATTCTTTTATATGCAAAAAAGCCCAGGGCTTTCGCCCTGAACTTTATTATTGCTGATTAGCAAGTCTCTTGTAGTTTTCAAGTCTTTCCATAGCATCTTTTTCAGTCTTTGCAAATAGCTCTTCAGCTTCCTCTGGATAAGCTTTTGCAAGAGATGCATATCTTACTTCACCTAAGATGAAGTCTCTGAAGGAAGCCTTTGGTTCCTTAGAATCTAATATGAATGGATTCTTTCCTTCTTCTTTAAGAGTTGGGTTATATCTGTAAAGTGCCCAGTAACCACATTCTACAGCTCTCTTTTCTTCTTCTTGGCTCTTGCCCATTCCAGCCTTTAATCCATGGTTAATACATGGAGCATAAGCAATTATTAAGGATGGACCATCATATGCTTCAGCTTCAGCAATAGCCTTAAGAGTCTGATTCTTGTCTGCTCCCATAGCTATCTGTGCAACATATACATAGCCATAGCTCATAGCCATCATACCTAAATCCTTCTTCTTAGTTCTCTTACCAGAAGCAGCGAATTTAGCAATAGCTGATGTTGGAGTTGACTTAGAAGATTGTCCACCAGTGTTAGAGTAAACTTCTGTATCAAATACAAGAACATTTACATTTTCTCCACTAGCAAGAACATGATCTAGTCCGCCGTATCCGATATCATAAGCCCAACCGTCTCCACCGAAGATCCAGTGTGATCTCTTAACAAGGTAATCTCTATTTTCAAAGATTTCAGCTAAAACAGCATTCTTATCTTTTTCCTCTGCTAATACAGGAATCAATGCATCTGCTGCATCCATTGATCTTTCGCCATTATCTTTATTATCATACCAGTTTTGAAGAGCTGCTTTAAGTTCTTCGCTGATATCCATAGTTAAAGCTTGGCTTACTAAATCAGCTAACTTTTCTCTGATCTGCTTTACACCAAGGTACATACCAAGTCCAAATTCTGCGTTATCTTCGAATAATGAGTTAGCCCATGCTGGTCCTCTACCTTTTGCGTTTACAGTGTAAGGTGTTGATGGAGCACTAGCACCCCAGATGGATGAACATCCAGTAGCATTAGCAATCATCATTCTATCGCCAAATAATTGAGTTATTAACTTAGCATATGGAGTTTCTCCACAACCTGCACAAGCTCCGCTGAACTCTAATAATGGCTTCTGGAATTGGCTTCCCTTTAGAGTATCTGCCTTCATTGGGTTTGCCTTTGGTGAAAGTGTCATTGCATATTCCCAATTTGCCACTTCTGCTTCTTGAGTATCAATTGGTTTCATAACCAAAGCTTTATTAGGTGCTGGACAGATATCTGCGCAGTTACCACAACCTGTACAATCTAATGTTGATACTTGAATCTTGTAGTTAAGTCCTTCAAAGGTCTTACCACCATTTGCCTTCTTGCTCTTAAATGTTTCAGGTGCATTTGCTACTTCTTCTTCATTTAATAAGAATGGTCTTATAGCAGCATGTGGACAAACGAATGAACACTGGTTACACTGAATACAATTGTCTACCTGCCATTCTGGAACCTTTACAGCTATTCCTCTCTTTTCATAAGCTGCAGTACCAGATGGGAAAGATCCGTCTACATGTTCTAAAAGAGCGCTAACTGGAAGCTTGTCACCTTCTTGAGCATTCATTGGCTCTAAAATATTCTTAATAAATTCAGGAACTTTCTTTTCTTCTGTCTCTGAATCTACTGCTTCCTTCCAGCTTGCTGGCACGTCCACTTTAACAAGAGCTTCAACACCCATATCTATAGCCTTATGGTTCATGTTAACAACATTTTCACCCTTACGTCCGTAGGACTGAACAACTGCATCCTTCAAGTATTTAATAGCATCCTCTAGTGGGATTATGTTTGCTAACTTAAAGAAGGCTGCCTGCATTATCATGTTAATTCTTCCGCCAAGACCAATTTCTTGAGCTATCTTAACAGCATTTATAGTGTAGAAGTTAATATTATGCTCAGCAATGTATCTCTTCATCTTAGCAGGAAGATGAAGTTCTAATTCATCCTTGTCCCATAAAGTATTTAGTAAGAATACTCCATTATCCTTTAAACCTGCTAAAACATCATATTTATTTACATAGGATTGATTATGGCAAGCTACAAAATCTGCCTTTGTAATTAAGTAAGGTGCCTTAATTGGATTCTTACCAAATCTTAAGTGAGATATAGTTATACCACCGGACTTTTTGGAATCATATGCAAAGTATGCTTGAGCATACATATTTGTATGGTCACCGATAATCTTAACTGCACTCTTGTTAGCACCAACAGTACCATCGGAACCAAGTCCCCAGAATTTACATGCTGTAGTTCCTTCAGCAGTGATATCTATTTCTTCAGTTATTGGTAGGGAAGTAAATGTTACATCATCTTCAATACCAAGTGTGAAACCGTTCTTTGGATTTTCACTCTTTAGGTTATCAAATACTGCTAGGATGCTACCTGGAGTAACTTCCTTAGATCCTAATCCGTATCTTCCACCAACTATTACTGGCTTTTCAGCTTTTTCATAATAAGCATTTCTTACATCCTGATACAATGGTTCACCAGCTGAACCAGGTTCTTTTGTTCTATCTAATACAGCAATTTTCTTAACTGTCTTTGGTATATACTTAAAGAAGTGTTCAATTGAGAATGGTCTGTAAAGATGGACTACTAATACTCCGACCTTTTCTCCCTTTTTATTTAAATATTCAACAGTTTCTCTAATTGTATCGCAAACGGATCCCATTGCGATTATAATGTTTTCTGCATCTTCTGCTCCATAGTAGTTGAATAAATGATATTCTCTTCCTGTAAGTTTGCTAATTTTAGCCATATAATCTTCTACTATTTCAGGAATAGCCTGATAGAATTTATTGGAAGCTTCTCTACCTTGGAAGTATATATCAGGGTTTTGAGCTGTTCCTCTTGTTACTGGATGTTCTGGATTTAAAGCTCTTCTTCTGAAGGCATTAACAGCATCCATGTCCACTAATTCTTTAAGCTCATCGTATTCTAGCACTTCAATTTTTTGTACTTCGTGGGATGTTCTGAAACCATCAAAGAAGTTTAAGAATGGTACTCTTCCCTTAATTGCAGCTAAGTGAGCAATAGGTGATAGATCCATAACTTCTTGTACGCTGCTAGAAGCTAACATTGCAAATCCTGTTTGTCTAGCTGCCATTACGTCTTGATGGTCACCAAATATAGAAAGTGCATTTGTTGCTAAAGCTCTTGCGCTAACATGGAATACACCTGGTAGCAATTCACCTGCGATTTTATACATATTAGGAATCATTAGTAGTAATCCCTGAGAAGCTGTATAAGTAGTTGTCAGTGCTCCAGCTTGAAGAGAACCATGAACGGCGCCAGCTGCTCCAGCCTCGGACTGCATTTCCATAACCCTTACTTTTTGTCCAAATACGTTTAATTTTCCTTGTGAACTCCATTCATCTACATGTTCTGCCATTGGAGAAGATGGAGTGATAGGAAAGATTGCAGCAACGTCTGTAAAGGCGTATGATATGTACGCTGCGGCGGTATTACCGTCCATTGTTTTCATTTTTCTCATTGTACAAACCTTCTTTCTCGTAGATTATTATAAGTTGCTTAACAATTTTAATTATATACCAAATGAGCCAATTTGCAATAGCTATCATGGCCTATAAGGGATTAAATCTTTTTTATTATTACTAAAATTCATCAAAAAAAACCTAAGATAATAAATTATTTATTATATTGTTAATATCTTCTAGTATTTCTTCCTTGTGAACATACTTATCTTCTATAGAAAGAATAAATTCTGACAGTTTTTCTTTTAGCTTATCTGCATCTAACATCTCCCTATGAATATCTGCACCAATATATCTTGTCTCACCTTCCTTGGCGATATAAGCATTATAGCCTTTATCACTTAATTCCTTTTGAAGGCTTAAAACCACCTCCTTATCACCATGAACTAAAATAATTTCTTTTGGTTTTTTTCTAAAAGAACTTATCCATTTTATCAATCCATCTTTATCAGCATGGCCGGATAAACCGTTAAGCTTGTAGATCTTTGCATTTACAGCCACTTCTTCACCAAAGATTTTTACTTTTTTTGCTCCTTCTATAATAGCTCTACCTAAAGTATTTTCTGCTTGATAGCCTACAAAAACAACGGAACATTCCTTTCTCCAAAGATTGTGCTTAAGATGATGCTTAATTCTTCCTGCCTCACACATACCACTGGATGAAATTATTACTGCTCCAGACCTTACCTTATTTATTTGAGTGGATTCTTGTGCAGTTTTTGTGAATACTAAGCCTTTAAAAGAGAAAGGGTCATCCCCTTTATCCACTAGTTCTCTAGCCTCATCATCATAAATGTGAGTAAAGTTTTGAAAAACCTTAGTAGATTCTTGAGCTAATGGACTATCCACATATACTGTAATATTTTCTAGAATATTATTTTCTACATAGTTATTTAGTGCATATAAAACTTCTTGGGCCCTTCCTACTGCAAAGGTAGGTATTACAACATTTCCCCCTCTCTTAAAGGTTTCTTTTATTATATCTACTAATTTTTCTATTTCATTTTTAGCATTTTTATGAATCCTATTTCCATAAGTACTTTCCATAATAACGTAATCAGCAGTATCTATGTAGGTAGGATCCTTTAATATCGGTATATTAATATTACCTAGATCCCCACTATATACTAGTTTTATTTCTTCCTTTCCCGGTTCTTTTATAAACATTTCTACAATAGCTCCACCAAGCATATGTCCAGAATCTCTAAAACGGATTTTAACCCCTTCAAAAATCTCAAATATTTCATCATATTCAAAGCTCAAAAAATTAACCATACATTTAGCAGCATCCATAGCAGTATAAATTGGTTCTATAGGTGGTAGTCCCAATCTCATTCTTTTACGATTTTTCCACTCTACTTCCATCTCAGCTATATGACCGCTATCCCTAAGCATTACATCACTTAAAGCCTCCGTAGCCTTAGTACAATACACTTGTCCTTGATATCCCTTTTTATAAAGCAAAGGTATTCTACCACTGTGATCTACATGACTATGAGATAGTATAACAAAATCTATTTCCTTTGGATCAAAGGGAAAGCTTTCATTTTTTCCCTCTTCATCATCACTTCCTTGAAAAAGACCACAATCTAGCAAAATGTTTTTTCCCATAACCGTTAGCTTATGGCAGGATCCAGTGACACATTCTGCTGCTCCCATAAATTCAATTTTCATATTACTTCCTCCTTGGTTACCTCTTCATAGAATCTTTTATAACTTCCACAATTCTTTCAACGGCATTTTGCAATTCACTTTTATCCATAGCTGCTATAAACTTACTTCTATTTTCATATAGTTTATCTAATTCCTCTATAAATCTTTTATCCTCAAGATCTTCTTCCTCCAAAACCAAACTATATCCTTTTTTCTCAAAGGAACGGGCATTCAGAATCTGATCCCCTCTACTAGACTTTTTGGATAAAGGAATTAATAGATTAGGCTTTTTTAAAGCTAGCAGTTCAAAAATCACATTAGCCCCTGCTCTAGAAACTACTATATCAGCACAATTCAAAAGATCCGGCAATTCATCACTAACAAACTCAAATTGCTTATAATTTTCTAAAGCTAAACTATTATCCAAATTATTTTTCCCACAAATATGAATTATCTGATACTTTTCCAATAACGGACCTATATTTTTTCTTACCAAATCATTTATTTTCTTAGAACCAAGGCTACCTCCGATAACTAACAAAACAGGCTTATCTTTAGAAAAACCACAATAGCTTAGTCCTTTTAATCTACTACCATCCAACAGTTCCTTTCTAATAGGAGTACCTGTAAGCACAACCTTACTTTTTTTAATATGTTCCATTGTTTCTGGAAAGGTAACACATACTTTCTTACTATAAGGTAAGGCAATTTTATTTGCTAAACCCGGCGTAATATCAGACTCATGGGAAACCACTGGAACCTTATTTAAAAAGGCACCTATAACCACTGGAACTGCAACAAAACCACCCTTTGAAAATATTACGTCAGGCTTTTCTTTCTTAATTATTTTCTTAGCTTCAAAAACCCCCTTAATTACTCTAAAGGGATCTGTAAAGTTCTTTAAATCAAAATATCTTCTTAATTTACCGCTAGAAATTACATGATACTTTATACCTTCTTGCGAAATAATCTTCCTCTCAATTCCATCAGCAGTGCCTATATATTGTATTTCAAACCCCTCTTTTTCTAATGTTGGTATTAAAGCCAGATTAGGAGTTACATGTCCAGCAGATCCTCCGCCTGTCATTATTATTTTATATTTTGCCATATTAAGCCTCCTTAAAATTCAACTCTAATCAATTCAATTAGTAGAAAATCTTATATCTTTTATTACCAGTTGCAAAGTTATACTTCCATTATATTCATTAATATCAGGATAATAAATTATGTCCGCTTTTATATCCCCCAACACTCCCTCTAAAAACCTATCATAGGTCACTTCATCATAGGCTCTAAGAAAAGCTTCCTTAAAATATCCACTTGAGTCAAAAAATATACCATTAATTTTATTATAGCTTTCCTCTGGACGTATTAGCAATTTAAATACATTTTTTTCTTTCCCTAAAACATATACCCTCTCTATTATGATTCCTTTTTCAGCAAATAAGGGACTTGGATTCCCCTTTCCAAAAGGTTCTAAGCTTTTTATTTCATCTACCAACTTAAAAGATACATATTTTAAAGGTAACCTTTGATCTATTCTCACTTTAGGAATTAATTCTTCTTCTGTTAGCTTGCAATTTTCATTGAGCCTCTGTCTTAATTTATCAATATTCTCAAAACATAAAGAAAGTCCTGCTGCCATAGGATGTCCACCAAACTTATCTAAAAGATCCTTGCACTTAGATAACTCCTCAAACATATTATACTCATCAATGGATCTAGCAGAACCTTTAGGCATATCTTTACCCTTTGTTAAAATAATAGTTGGTAAATTATACTTTTCTCTTATTCTCCCTGCCACTATACCAGCTACACTTTCATGGATCTCTTCATCATAAATTACTAGAACCTTATCTTTCTCCATATGGTTCCTCTCAATAATACCCTCTGCTCTCTCTACCCCCTGTAAAGTAATATTCTGCCTTTCTATATTTAATTCCCTTAATTTCTTAGCTAGTTTTTTAGCTCTTTCATAATCATCTGCCAGAAATAACTCCACAGACAATCTAGCGCTTTCCAATCTTCCGGTAGCATTAATACAAGGTCCTATAATAAAGCCTATATGATAAACAGTTATAGTTTTATCAGCTAAAGAACATTCATCTATAAGGGCTTGTAAACCTATATTCTCTGTCCTATTAAGCATATTTAGACCATACTTAGCTATAATTCTATTTTCATCAACTAAATCCACAACATCGCAAATAGTAGCTATAGCAGCATATTGTATATATTCTTCACACTCAGCACTGTCTATACCCATTTGATCATATAAGCATTGTACAAATTTAAAAGCTATGCCACCACCGCATAGCAATTTAAAAGGATAATTGCAGTCCTGCTGCTTAGGATTAATTACTGCATCTGCTGGTGGTAGAAGATATTCCTTACTGCCTTCTAAATCTACAAAAGGCACATCATGATGGTCTGTAACAATTACTGTCATCCCCAGTTCTTTAGCTAACTTAATCTGCTCCATTGCTGCTATACCATTGTCACAGGTAATAATTACTTCACAGCCCTGCTCCTTAATAATTTTAACTCTATGGCTATTCATTCCATAGCCTTCATCTTCTCTGTCAGGAATATGATAAAATACATCTGCTCCGCATCTAGTTAAAGCCTTATATAAGATATATATGCTCATAACACCATCTACATCATAATCACCATAAATACAAATTTTTTTATTATTTTCTATAGCATCTTTTATGATGGCAAGAGCTTTGTCCATATCCTTCATTAAATGTGCTGAATGTAAATCCTTTAAAGTGCCATAAAGAAACTTTTTTATAGCCATTGGATCTTTTATATCTCTGTGGATTAGTAAAGCTGCTATTATAGGATTTACTTCTGCCTTTTTAGCTACATCCTTTATATCTATACTAGTTCCTTTTAACATCCACCTTTTTTCCATATCTATTTCTCTCCTTCATCTGCACACAAGATCTGTATTGTAGGATTTACAAAAACCTTGTTAATAGTTTTACTTATATCTTCATGACTAATATTAAAATTATTATAACTTTCCAAGATATATCCATAATCATCAAACATTAGTTGATCTACAGTGATTCTTTTACAATACTCTATGGACCTCTCAAAAGCTAAGCCTTCTTTTAATATCAATCTCTTTTTAATATTTTCTATGTTTTCTTTCTCCATCCAATTATAATTTTTTAACTTATATATGCAAAATTCCACCGCTTTCATAGCTTCTTCAATTTTTTTCTTTGAAGTACTAATATTTATGGAAAAAAGCTCTATACCTCTTTCATATTTTATATTACTAAATACCTCATAGGCTAAAGCCCTTTCTGTTCTAATCTCATCATATAATATGGAACTTGTACCCTCTCCAAATAAGACATTTATATATTTAAGCGCAATTAATTCCCTTCTACTTAATTGATCAATAGGATAGATATATTGTATCTTGGCTCCTTCCATATCTGCAAAGTCCACAAAAGTACCCATATTATTTTTCTCATATTGGATCTTTGTTAGTGGCCTAGCCTCTCTTTTCCAATTACCAAAGATTTGGTTTACCACATTATATATATAATCACCATCTAGAGAAGTAACGATAGTTATAACACAATTTCCCGGGAAATAATGCTCTTGATAAAATCTTTTCACCTCCTCTAAAGTTATTTTCTCAAGATTTTCCTCAGTGCCAATTATTAAATCTTTAATTCTTCTATGTCTAAAAGCATTTGCAAAAAGATTATCTTCACAACTTTGACTTAAATCTTCCTTCCAGTCTCTAAGCTCTTCTTTAATTACCTTCATCTCTTCTTGAAACCCATCCCTTGGAAAAGTAGGGTTAAGTATTATATCGCTATATATGTCAAAAGCATCAACAAAGTCCATGCTGTTTACGGACCCATAATATATTACATAAGGATAATTAGTCATAGCATTATTAAAACCAAAAATCTTATCCATCTCACTATTAATTTCTTTTTCACTTCTTTTTGATGTACCTTTAAAAAGCATATGCTCTACTACATGAGCAGTACCAATATGGTAACCTTCTTCTTCTAAAGCTCCAGCTTTAAACCCAATACAGAAGGATGTGATAGTTCCTTCTCTATACTGATAAAACAACTTTATGCCATTGTCTAAAATGTAAATTTTCATACCTTCCTCCAAAAATAAAAAATAAGGATGTGAAATAAAATTCAACATCCTTTATTATATCAAAATTATCCTTACATATTTTATAAACAATAAACTTTTCAGCTATGTCAATTTTTACTTATTTGCCAAAAAGAAATTGTAAAGCATTCCTTCCTTTAACTCTTCACTCTTTTCATTAAGTCCTAAAGCTTCTAATATAGCAAAGGCAAAAGGCAATGCAGTGGCAGGACCGCGACTTGTAAGTATGTTATTATCTAAAACTACTACTTCCTCTTTATAAATAGAATTGTTTAAGAAATTTTTCACGCTTGGATAAGAGGTTATATTATGTCCATTTACAATACCAGCCTCAGCCAATACTGTTGGTGCAGCACAAATAGCTGCAACTAATTTACCGCTCATATAAAAATCTTTTACTAACTGTACCACTCTTACATTGTTCTTTAAATTATCAGTACCTGGTCCCCCTGGTAAAATTAATCCATCATAATTATTTTGATCTAAATTATCTAAATTCAAGTCACTTTTAACTTTAATATCGTGAGCACCATTAACATACTCTTCTGATATAGTACACATGTCAACCTGTACTTCTGCTCTTCTTAAAACATCAACAACAGTTAATGCTTCTATTTCTTCAAAGCCTTCCGCTAAAAATAATAATAGCCTTTTCATACAAAAACACCTCCGAAATTATAATCTTAATAATTCCCAAAAAAAGAACGGGGTATGCGCCCCGACTTATTATATTTGCTTATAATTATATTTCGCATTAATAACTATTACAATAATTTAGCAACATTTTTCACACTATTTTAACATCTTTAATATAGTCATCCAATACTATTAACATTAAGTTATTACCTCTACCAGCTCTGTTTTGGATTTTTATATCTTCCACCTTTATTCTTCTTTCCTGTTTTTTATAAGATATTAAGATTAATTCCCCATCAGTATCTGAATTAACAGCCACTTCTGAATCCTTTTCTCCGGCATTGATTATTCCACCAAAAATTACTTCATCATCTTCCTTTAAACTTATACCAGTAACTCCAGAAGCAATTTTCCCCATTGTATTTATAGAGGACACTAAAAATCTAATACTCATAGCCTTCTTAGTAACAATAATAGCACTACTATCCTCCTGTTTTGAGCTAGTAATTGACACTAAAGAATCTGTTGCAGTCTTAAATTTATAAGCTTGTGTGGTGATGTAGTTGCCTTGAAAATCTTCTAGAGGAGTTTTCTTTAGTAAGCCCTTTTTACTAAAGAAATAAATATAGTTTTGTTCTGTATATTTATCAACAACCATAACATACAGTATTTTATTTATCTTTGGATCATATTCTTCCACTAAATTTTTAAGTTCTATACCTTCCTCTGCATTTTCAAATAAATAGTAAGGGAACTTATAAACTAGTCCGCTACTACTGAATATCAAAATATCCTGACCATAAGAAACAGTAAGCTTATAACCACTTTTATGTCTCTCGCTTGCCAGCCTTTTAATAAGGCCTTCTTTGCTAACAGCTAACGTATATGGTTCAAATTCATAATTATCCACAAAGTCTATTGCTACTAGTTCATCTCTCCCACCAATTGGACACAGCTGAACTCCTAACACATTTCTATCAACTTTGTCCAATTCTGGTTTTCTTACTGTATAGGTAAGACCTAGCTTACTAGTTAATTTTATATAATTTATTTCCACATCAGGATTTTCAAGGCCAACATATATCAATCTTTCATCCTTTTTCAATTTTAAAGCTAGTAATTTGGTATAGCTTGTTACAAACTTATTTAAGGAAGTTCTCTTGATATAGCCCTTATTGGTAATAAGCATAAGTGTTTTATCTGCAGCGAGCTCTTGAAAAGAGAATACAGCTATAATCTTTTCCAAATTTAAATCCAACCCCTTAATTAAGGTGTCTAACTTCTCTCCCTTTTCTCTCCACTTATATTCTGGAATTTCTATTCCCTTTATTTGATACATATTACCTAGGTCTGTAAAGAATAACACCGTATCCCTTGTATTAGATGGAAATAAAAATTTATTATAATCTCCCTCTCTATATTCTATTTCTGACTCATCAGCATTAGATCTATTATAGGATTTTTGTGGTACTCTTTTAATAAATCCTTCATTGGACATTGTTACCATAGTATCTTCTATTACAATTAATTCTTCCACATCAATTTTAGCTTCATTTTCATCATGAATAATTTCCGTCCTTCTGTCATCACCGTACTTTTCCATTATCTCTATAAGCTCATCTTTTATTACCTGCAATAAAACTTGCTCATCACCTAATATTTTTCTTAAAGACTTAATTCTCTTTTCTAATTCCTTATACTCTTTTTGAAACACGGTAATTTCTAAACCTGTCAATCTATATAACATTAATTCCAAAATAGCTTCTGCCTGAAGCTCTGTAAAGCCAAACTTTGAAACTAAATTGTCCTGAGCATCTTTTTTAGATTTTGAAGCCCTTATTGTTGCTATTACTTGATCCATTATATCTATAGCCTTAATAAAACCTTCTACAATATGGAACCTTTTCAAAGCAATATCTAATTCTGTTTGAGTTCTTCTGGTAATAACTTCTTTTTGATGTTGTAAATAATGATATAAAATAGCCTTTAGTCCTAAGGTTTCAGGCTTCCCCTTTGCCAAAGCCACCATATTAAAACTTAAATTACTTTGTAGATCTGTCTTTTTATATAAGTACTTTAAAATCTTATCGCCTGTTTCATAATCTGTAGACTTTCTAAATTCAATAACCGCTCTAATACCATTTCTATCGGACTCATCTCTAATATCTATAATAGGATCTAATACTTTAGCGTGCTTCTTGTCTCCTGTCATTTCAGAAATAGTTTGCAGTAACTTTGCCTTGTTCTTTCTATAAGGGAATTCAGTAATAACAATCCCCAGTTTACCGCTTTCAAGCTTTTCAATAGAAGCCTTTGCTCTTAAAGTCACCTTACCTATTCCTGTTTCATAGGCAGAAAGTAAGGATTCAGCCCCTATTAATACACCTCCAGTAGGTAAATCTGGTCCTTTTATGTAATTCATTAATTCCTTAGTTGTAATATCAGGATTATCAATATAGGCTAATAATCCTTGAATTACCTCCCTTAAATTATGAGGAGGTATATTGGTAGCAAGTCCTACAGCTATACCAAAGGCGCCATTAACTAGTATATTGGGATATCTACTTGGTAGCACCTTTGGCTCCATATCACTTTCAGAGTAGTTTGGTATCATATCAACAACGTTTTTATCTATATCCCTTATCATTTCCAAAGCAATAGGAGTTAATCTTGCCTCCGTATAACGCATAGCCGCTGCACTGTCTCCATCTATGGATCCCCAGTTTCCGTGACCATCTATCAAAGGTTTTCTTGTGGTAAAATCCTGAGCCAATATAACCATGGAATCATAAACGGAAGCATCACCATGAGGGTGAAATTTACCTAGAATATCCCCTACAATTCTTGCAGATTTATAATAAGGTTTATCAGGAGTAGCCTTAAGCAAATAGGCACCATATAAAATCCTCCTGTGAACCGGTTTCAATCCATCTCTTACATCTGGAAGTGCTCTATCTTTTGCCACCTCTACTGCATAAGGTAAGTAATTATCCGGCATGGCTTCTTCTAATGGAACTTTTATAATATTACGATCCTTAGGAATTGCACTGCTCTTTTTTACCATGCTATCATCTCCAATCTGTTAAAATTCAGCATTCTTATACATATAGTTTTTTCTTGGTTCTACCACATCGCCCATCAACAAGGAAACCATTTTTTCCGCCTTTGAAGCATCCTCTATAGTTACCTGTTGCAAGGTTCTTGTTTCTGGATTTAAAGTAGTCTCCCACAACTGATCTGGATTCATTTCTCCTAAACCTTTATAGCGCTGTATTAAAGCCCCTTTTCCCACTTCTTTCTTAACAGCTTCTAGCTCTTCATCACTATAAGCATATTTAACTATTTCTCCCTTTTTAGTCTGCTTATATACTTTATATAGAGGTGGTAAAGCAATGTACAAGTGTCCATTGGTTATTAATGGTCTCATATATCTATAAATATAAGTCATCCAAAGAGTTCTAATATGATATCCATCTACATCCGCATCGCTCATAACAATAATTTTATTATATCTTAAATCTTTTTCATTATAATTATCCAGAATACCTGTACCTATAGCAGTATTAAAGATTTTTAACTCCTCACTAGATAAAACATTTTCCAACTTTTGCTTTTCTGTATTCATGATTTTACCCTTAGAAGGCATAATGGTCTGAAATCTTCTATCTCTAGCCTGCTTAGCACTACCTCCCGCTGAATCTCCCTCTACTATAATAAACTCTGCTAGTTCAGGATCTTTCGTGGTACATACTGCTACCTTTCCTGCTAAAGGTGCTGCTCCTTTACCTATCTTCTTCTTTTCCGCTTCATTAATCTTTTTTATTTTCTCTCTTCTTTTCGCAGCTTGAACGGCATTAGTGATAATTTGGCTAGCCAAATCCTTATTATCTTCTATCCATTCAGAAAATTTAGTGTAGCACAAATCATTCATCATAGTATAGGCTTCATTATTACCTAATTTAGTTTTAGTCTGACCCTCAAAGATAGGATTAGTAAGCTTAATCCTAACTATGGCAGTCATACCTTCCCTTAAATCATCTCCTTCAAATTCCTTGTCCTTATCTTTTACAATATTTAGCCTTCTAGCCCATTCTTTAAAAGCTCTAGTCATTCCAGTCTTAAAACCTGTTTCATGAGTTCCTGATTCCGTTGTAGGTATGTTATTAACATAGCTAGCTATATATTCAGAAGAAGAATCTGTGAACTGCACACAGACCTCTGCATACATAGACAATCCATTTATTTCTCTTTCTCCTTCAAATAATATAGGTTCATGATGAAGTACAGTTTTGCTTTCATTTAAATAATCTATAAAATCCAATAAACCTCTTTCAGAATGATACTGCTTAGTAACAGGTTCTTCCTGTCTATTATCTATAAACACAAGAGTTATTCCCTTATTTTGAAAGGATAGTTCTTGTAATCTCTCATCTATAACTTCTGCTTTAAATTCAGTAACAGAAAAAACTTCATCGTCTGGCATAAAAGTTATTTTTGTTCCAGTTTCCTTTGTTTCACCTACTACCTCTAATTTAGTAACAGGTGTTCCCGGCATAAGCTTATTCACAGAACTATCATAGGCATACTCAAACCTCTGCCTATATATCTTACCATTCTGGTATACTTCTACCTCTAACCACTTAGAAAGAGCATTAACTACAGAGGCTCCTACTCCATGAAGCCCTCCAGAAGTTTTATAATTTTTATTATCAAACTTACCTCCAGTGTGAAGTTCAGTAAAGACCATCTCCACCCCAGACTTTTTCTTTACAGGATGAATTCCGGTAGGAATACCTCTACCGTTATCTATAACAGTTACACTTTTATCCTTATTTAATATAACTGTCGCCTTATCTCCATAGCCATTAGAAATTTCATCAATAGCATTGTCTAGTATTTCCCACACACAATGATGCAGTCCTTTACTCCCTGTGGAACCTATGTACATACCAGGCCTTACCCTTACAGGCTCTAACTTTTCTAAAGAAGTAAGGTCTGTCACATCATAACTGTTTTTTTCCATCTTCTCGTTACTCATGAATGTGTCCTCCCCCAACTAAATAATCATAATGTGACTATTTCTCTAAATTTTTCAACACTATGTTCATTTAGTAGTATTAAATTATATTTACACTTGTTCTTAAATAATCTATTCTCATGAATAAAATTCAATATGAAGTTTTGAGTATATTCTGTTATTAAAGGATTTTTTCTATACTATAAATCATCTTAAGCATAAATATACCTAAATCTTATATTAGTCCCAAATGTATGTTTGGGATTTCTAAAGTTAATCATTGCAAAAATTCATCCTCTTGTCAATATGTATTACAACTACCAAATTAAATTCTTACGAATATTAAAGTGCTTATAATTAAAAGTTATATTTTAATTCTATAATACATAAGTTATATTTTATCATGTATTAGAACAGAAAAGAAAGTATAAAAGTGGCTTATTAGCCACTTTAGAAATTAGAAGTTGCAAATTAAGATTAATTTTAGATAGGACAAAATTAATGAAAACCGCATTTAGAAATTTATTAAGGCTAACTTACTTATTTAGAATTATCAACTAAGTAAGCATAGGCTAATCTAATTAAATATCTCAAAGCCTTATCACCTAAATCACTATAAATACCAAGCTCCCGTACAGCTTCCCTAGAAAGGGCTATAGCCCTTTCTTCTTTAATTTTATAATCATCATCAACATAAGCTTCTTCTACAAACTTCACCGTAGAAGCTACTGTTTTTAATATATTACTCACATTTTCCCTTGTAGCTTCGTTTCTATCTAATTCCTTAAGTATAGTATAAGTTATACCATAATAATCATCTTCTTGCAGTATTCCTTTATCATTTAAAAGATAAACAAAGTAAGCAATGGCAAGCACCATTAGTACTAATAATACATATTGAATTATTAGTGCTGTCATTTTATACCTTCTTTTAAATTGCTATATTATTATTATATGCAACATTGTAAAAATGCTACGTATTAATTGATTTTACTAGAAGTGGCTCCTTTGCTTTTCATAATTTGCTCCATACCTTCAGTAGCCTCTATTGTGCCATCTTTCTTAATCCATAAGGCCTCTACCCCATCAAGACTTTCCACTAATTTTCTTCCTTCTTCATAGGGTGTTAAAAATACTGTTGTAGATAAAAAGTCTCCTAGACCTGAATCTTCTGTAACTACAACTACAGCCCTAAAATAATCGCCTGGCATTAGCGTAGTTGGATCTATGAGATGATGATAAACCTTACCATCTACCACATAATATCTTTGATAGTCACCACTAGTTACAACGGATTTATCATTTACAAATAAGGTGTCAAGGGAAGTACTTTCATTGGATACTATTTGTTTATCTGGATCTTGAACTGCAATTCCCCAGTATTCACGCTGCCCATCTAAAGGCTTTCCAAAGGTTCTAACATTTCCACCAGCATTAATAATACCGGAGGTAAATCCCTCTTCAACAATCATATTTGCAACTAACTCTGTTGCATAGCCCTTAGCCACAGAGCCTACATCTAAGCTCATTTTTTCATCTTCAAGGTAAACGGTGCTGTTTTCTTCATCTACAATTACCTTGTTTATATCAGTATGCTTTGCAGCTTCCTGCAAATCTTCCATAGGAGGAAGTTTAGCACTTTCAAGATTATCCTTTCCCTCTGTTCTGTAATCATGCCATATTTTCAGAACAGCGCCCATAGCAATATTAGTCTTTCCCCCTGTAGACTCATACCATTTCTTTGAAAGTTGAATAAGATCAATTATTTCCTTATCTACCTTTACTGGCTTAATACCTGCATTGTCATTTATGGTTTTTACATTGTTCATACCTTCATAATTTTTATAAATATCAAACAATTTATTAAGCCTTATAAATTCAGCTTCTATCTTTTCCACATAGCCATCAAATTCTTCTTTGCTTTTAGTGTAACCCATAACTGTTACCACTGTATCAAAGGTATCAAAAAAAGAATCTGTATACTTTTCATATTTCTCTTGTTCTTGGCAGCCAGTTAATGCACCCGTAATTAAAATCATTGACAGAAACATAGACGTTATTTTTTTACAAAACATTTCGTTACCTCCTGGGAACTTTGATTTATAGAAATTAGTATTGATTATGTTATCAAAATATATGATTTATAACAAGGTTTAAAAATAAGATTAATTTAAATGGAACTTCAATAGACTATTTTTTCTTAATATTCATTACAAAAAGGCTGTTGCCCTACTACTTTTTGCAACAGCCTTCTATCTTAATTTGGGATATATCAATTTTAATCAAAGATACTAAATTACCAAACCCATATTATTTTGCTTTATTGCTTGCTTCTTCTAAAGTCTTTAGGTATGTGTCAACACTAACTGTAACAGAAGCCTTTAAATCTGCATCTTCAGCAGCATTTACAGCTTTTATTTCATCTACCTTCTTACCCTTCATCCAGCTTGTAAATGCAGCAGCTTGTTCATACCATTCCTTGCCGATAGAAGATGCCTTTTTCATTCCATAATTGTCACCAAGTTCAACCTTAGTCTTGAATTCACCATTTTTGTCTGTAGTTACTTTTCCGTCTTTATCAAATTGAACCTTAGTTTGAGCTGTATCTAATATAGCTCCTGCCACTTTACCATCTTTATCAAAAGCAGTAACCATCATAACTGTATCAACTTGAGCTACAGCACCATTTTCTCCTTCTGCGCTCTTTGACTTAGCTATAGATATATCATTTCCTAATCCTAGTTTCTCTGCACCATCAACGGCAACAGCATTAGCAAAAGCTTCTTCAACTGCTTTAACATAGTCATCAACACTTACTGTAACAGAAGTCTTTAAATCTGCATCTTCAGCAGTATTTACAGCTTTAATTTCTTCTACAGTTTTACCCTTCATCCAATCTTCAAGGGCAGCTATTTGTTCATACCATTCCTTGCCTATACCAGATTTAGCCTTTAAACCGTAATTATCACCAAGCTCAAGCTTAGTCTTATATTCAGCATTTACATCTGATGTAAGTTTCATATCTTGATCAAATTTAACTGCAGTCTGTGCAGTATCAATTGTAATCTTCACAACTTTATTATCCTTATCAAAGCCTACAGCAGCCATAACTGTATCAACTTGTCCAGTTGCAACGCCATCTGTTAAATCCTTTGATTTTGCTATTGAAGTAATATGTCCTAAACCTATTTTAGCGATACTTCCTTCAGCAGTTTTAGTTTCAGTAGTAGTTTTAGTTTCTGAATTGCTTGTGTTATTTGTATTTTTGTTCTCAGAACTTGAACCGCATCCAGTTAATAAAGCCATACTTAACACTGGTGCTAAAATAATTGATAATACTTTTTTCATGTTTCACCCTCCATTTTGATATAAAAATGTTTTTTTCATTCCCAAATAAATATTAACACATTGTTAAGATTTAAACAATATATTTTTTAATATTTTTATATTTTTCTACATTTTTCTCTTTATTACCACCTTATTTTTGCTGAAATTTAATATTTTTGCCTTTAAATCCAGTTTTAATTATATGCACTAACCTACACTGTTTATGTTATAATAAAAAATGAGAAGGCTTAAGTTTTATCTCACTCAAACCTCCTCACTTTCTATGTGAAAATTATTCCAATAGTATTAAGCATTTTCTCCTTGAATACTATGAATTATTGCTGTTTCTTCTTCTATATCTTCTCTTTGTATTTTTATCTTTATTTCTTCACCTATATGCTCCTTATTATATCGAGTCAAATGCTTTCTCAAATTTTCTTCATTTACATCACTATTGTGATTTACCACTATTGTAAATTCTCGAATACGCTTAATGTTTTTACTATTACAAATTTCCTTAATTGAATTTGATATCTTATCTAATAAGTAAGTATCCTGCATATTATCTTCCCTCCTAAATCTTTGAATATCTACTTCACATTTAGATAAAACTTTTCTTGACCAATAGTTCCAATTAATTTTATGCTTTATAATAGCTAATTATTATAAAAATCAACAAAAAATCGGTAAAGTTTTTTAGCTCCACCGATTTATAATGTGTTTTATGAATTTTTCATTACTATATTTACTATATCATCTGCTACATGCTCACATTTATCACAACACTTTTCTAATCTATTATATATTTCTGTCCAAACCATTAATTCTATTGGATCCTTACAGCTTTGATAAAGCTCCTTTACTCCATTTACATACAGAGCATCTGCTTCTTCCTCTAATTCATATATGGCTCTAATTTCATTATGGAGATTTTTAGACTTTTTAAAGTTTTCAAATTCTACTAATACAGTATAGATAGATTTGCAGCATTTCATGATTAAATCAATAAATTTAAGAACCTCTAGACGAATAACCTGTATATTATACATATTAATCGCAATTAAAATATCTTCAATAGCATCAGTTACATCATCTATCTTTTTTGAAAGACTGATTATATCTTCTCTTTCAATAGGTGGCAAAAATTCCTTTGCTAATCTGTTTATCAGTTCATGATTTGCAATATCAGCAGAATGTTCAATATTATGCATTTCTCTTATATGTTCTTCGATTTTGCTACTATTAAAATTCTTTAATGTGTTCATCAAAATATCAGCAGCCTTTGCTAAATAGCTACATAAATCTATAAAGGCTTTAAAATAATTATAATTTTTACTATTTTTCATATACCTTGTTCCTCTCCTACACTAAAAAATTCTCATAAATAGATATGAGGTCAAATATCCTACAATACCACATCCCGGAAAGGTTAAAATCCAAGCTGTCATCATCTCCTTAACTATACTCCAATTAACAGAAGACAGCCTTTTTGCTGCTCCTACCCCCATAATTGCTGTTGTTTTGGTATGGGTGGTGCTAACAGGTAGTCCAAATACAGATGCCACTAATAGACTAATAGCCCCAGCTAGATCTGCTGAAAAACCTTGATAGGCATTTAATTTTACCATGCCCATTCCTACAGTTTTAATAATGCGATATCCGCCTATGGAAGTCCCAAAGGCCATTACTGCTGAACAAAGCAACATCAACCATATTGGTATTGTAAAGTTAGTTACATTACTTTGTCCATTAGCTAGAAACACTCCCAGCAAAAAAAACCCCATAAATTTCTGCCCATCTTGGGCACCATGCATAAAAGCCATGGCTACTCCACCAACGATCTGAGCTTTTTCAAAAAAAGGCCTTGATTTTCTTCTATCTGTATTTTTAAAAATTCTCTCTATTATCTTAACTACAACAAAACCAACGAAAAATCCTAGAATAGTTGACATAAATAATCCGTATATAACCTTAATCCACTCATTACCGTTTATGCCGGAAAAAGCACCTTGAAGTGCTATAGCAGCCCCAGAAAGTCCAGCAATTAAGGCATGACTCTCACTGGTAGGAATACCAAAGGCCCATGCTGCTAAGGCCCACATGACTATAGCAAACATAGCTGCACAAAGGGCTACTATCGAATTCTTATGATTTCAACCAAAGTCTACCATATTGTAAATTGTATGTGCAACAGTTGCATTTATAACAGTCATAATCAGTACTCCCAAAAAGTTAAAAACCGCTGCCATAAGAATGGCATTTTTAGGGCTTATTGCTCTAGTTGAAACGCAGGTAGCAATAGCATTAGGTGCATCTGTCCATCCATTAACTAATATAACACCTAAAGTAAGTAACACTGTAATAAGCAAAATAGGATTTGATGTGATCTGCCTTAAAAATTCGCTTAATGAAATACTCATTACATTGCCTCCGGCTTATTTCTTCTTATTTGCTAGTATGTTTCCACAATTATAATATTATCACTATATTTTTTTAATGACATAAAGAGCTATATAGTTTTTCTCACTCTATTCCAATACGTTTTCTGTTTTATTTTTCTATACCTTTATATATAGCAATCTATTTTGTCACCGATAAAAATAAATCACATTTTCAGCAATAGTTCATATGATACTCTTGTAAGAATATAAAAGGAGTGATATTTATGTATAATTATTACAATGGATTTCCTTATGCTCATTGCATTAATACCAAAGTACCTAACTGTAACATTATGAATAATACTAGTAATTTATATCAATGTCCTTACTACGGCTATCCATACAGATATTCCCCCTATACTCCAAACTATCAACTGAATGACTATGGTCCAGAACCCTATGTTCTTAATATTGAAGAGGTTACTAAAGAAAATCCTAACTTTAGAACTGCTATATGGACAGGAAAGCATTTACAACTTACTTTGATGAGTATAGAAGTAGGTGGAGAAATTGGTTTGGAAGTCCATCCAAACACTGATCAATTTATACGTATAGAAAAAGGACAAGGTATTGTTAAGATGGGTGACAATAAAGATAATTTAGATTTCCAAAGAAGAGTCTATGATAACTATGCCATAATAATACCTGCAGGTAAATGGCATAATGTAATTAATACAGGCAATACACCTTTAAAATTATATTCAATTTATGCTCCACCTCAACATCCAAAAGGTACTGTTCATGCTACTAAAGCTATAGCAGATGCTGCAGAAGAAAATCACCGTTAATATTGCAATAGTTTAAATTATATGAGGCTTGTTCTATTTTAAAAGAACAAGCCCCTTCATTTAATATTATAGTCTTTTTTTATATATCATTTCTAAGCTTTAGCCATCCACTTACTTCCTCTATACCTTACTATAAAGAAAGCAGATCTAAATATCCAATCTATAATCATCGCAACCCAAACACCAAACATCCCCATATTCATATACTTAGCAAAAAGAAAACCAAAGCCTAATCTAAAGATCCACATAGATACTATACCAACTACCATAGTGTAACTCACATCATTTGACGCCCTCAAGGTATTAGGCAGTGTAAAAGATAGTGGCCATATTAAGCAGACATTTATGCCATGAAATATTATAACTTGCTTAGCCATTGCAGTAGTTTGTGGAGATAAATTATATATTTTTAATATAAAAGGAAGCAGCAAAATAATAATTATATTTATAATAATAGAAGCTATATATGCGTATTTTAAAAGTTTTTTATTATAATACCTTACTTGTTCATAATCTCCTGCACCTACACACTGACTTACTACCGTTACCAAAGCTAGTCCTATTGATGAAGCAGGCAGAACTTGAAAGGATGTAACAGTATTTCCCACCGCATTAGCTGTTATAGATGCAGTACCAAAAGTCGCTACAACACTTAACAAGATAATTTTACCAAGCTGAAACATACTATTTTCAACTCCGTTAGGTATACCTATATGGAGGATCTTAATTACCATTCTCTTATTAAATTTATAACGAAAGTGCTTACTAATGTGTATAACTAGATCCTCATTTCTAAGTAAAGCTACAATAATTATAGCGGCTATCGCCCTTGAAATTAGAGTAGGAAAAGCAACCCCTTCCACTCCCATTTTAAAACCGAATATTAGCACAGCATTTCCTATAACATTAATGGCATTCATTATTATTGAAGTTATCATAGTAATTTTAGAATTGCCCATAGCTCTAAATAATGCTGCTCCACTATTATACAGAGCAATAAATGGAATACTTGCAAAAACTATTAACATATATGTGGTAGCATATGCTGCTACATCTTCTTCAATTTTGCCAAATACCACATTTAATATAAAATCTTTACCTAAATACAATAGAGCCATAATGATTATTGAAATTAAGGTTACAAAAATCAATAATTGCTCTCCTGCCTTAGATGCCTTATCGTTACGCTTTTGCCCAATATATTGACCTGCAACTACTGCTCCACCGGTAGCCAGTGCTGCAAAGATATTAATAATTAAAATATTAATTGAATCCACAAGAGAAACTGCTGATACTGCACTTTCTCCAACCTTAGCAACCATAACGGAGTCTGCCATACCTACAGCAACTGCAAGAAATTGCTCAATTATTAGCGGGAATATTAATCTTATCAAAGCTTTATTAGAAAAAATATAGTCCTTTTTTAGTTTTAAATTTGCTTCCATTTTACGATCCTTTCCATAAAGAAATACCTTATACTAAGTATAAGGTAAATCATTTTTAGCTTTAGTTATTATGTAAATCTTTCAATAGATCTTAGCATCCTATATTAACAACAACCGGTGCCGTCAATTGAACAAGCATTTACTGGAGACTTTGATTCTTCTGATTTTTTTATATTAATATGTTCAAATATATCAAAAGTTTTGCTTCCATCTTCTAAAATAAAGAAAGGAATTCCAACTTTCCCCTTCTCTTTAACAGAAGTAAAGATTGATTCCGTATCTCTATAATGTAAAAATTCTTTTAAGGTAGATATTCTTTCTGTGATATTTCTATATTCTAACTGAATATCATCATAATTATTTAATTGTTCTTTAGCCTCAACACAATCTGGACAAATATCTGCACCATACATAATAATTTTCATAATAATCTGCTCCTTCCTAATAATTTATCTTATCGTTTTTCTCTAATTAAACCATAAAATATAGACTTGGGCAAATAGTATTTTAATCTTGTAGGTACTCTATGCCCCCACTAGCTATATCATTGAAATCAATGCTACTATTTTCTAAGATTGTTGGATAACTAGTTCCATTGCTGTCATACTATCTTATAGTATATTGACTTTGATTTATAAACTTTATATTTCTTATAATGATACTTTCTAAATCCTGTAAGTTAATACCTATTAATTCTGATTAAATATTTCTACATACCTTCTCAATGAATTCTTCTGCTCTCTTATAATCTCTATTATTTGGATGTCCTTGAGACAGTTTTCCGATAATATGAAAAATTTTATTATTAGAAAATTCACTAGCTTTGAAACTACCTTTGCATGCAAAGCTCCCTTTATTTATAGCCCCCTTCGATTTAAGCAGTTTAATTAGTTTATTATTGTAAAACTTCATTCCTAATCCGCTAGTGGAGAATACAAAGGTATTTTTATCTCTTAAATTTAGTTTTTTAACCAAGTTGAATATCTTTGGTGACAGATTCTCCTTGTAGACACCAGATCCAAATCCAATTAAGTTGTATTTTTCTATATCAACATTATTAATATCATGTATATTTAATAAGTCTGATCCCGTTTTCTCTGCAAATAACTTTGCAATTTTTTCAGTATTATTCTTATAAACAGAGCAATATATAATTAAGCTTTTCATAAACAAGTACCTCATACAAATTTACTTTATAATATTACAGTTACCACAAAATTTTTCACTTTAAATAATTTAAACACAACTCTTTTATTATATATCATTTAGACTTTTTTATTATATGCTATTAATAATTAAAATAGAGTTAAAGCGAAAATTCTCTTTAGCTCTATTCATCAACATTTAATCGAACACACTTATAGGAGCTATAATTAATGATTCCTTCATTTATCAAAAGATTATCACATAACATTACTACAATTAAAATACATATAGCAGTGTTATAAATAGTATTTGCTATATTATTTACTTCATACAAATCCATAGAAAATTCTAGTATCTAAATCAGAAAGTCTATAGATAAAGGCACATATACCAATGACCTTTTTAAGCACAGAAATATAATTATCATATTCATAAATTTCCCCAGGCAAATTATTTCTTTACAACGCATAAATAACGATCAATTAATTTCAATATCTCCTTCATCTTTCAATAAAACTTCCAATTGATTAGAAATGATTATCCATTCTTTTTTAATTGCCTATATACTTCTTTTTCCTTATCACTTAGTATACAAAATTTACCTAGTCTACTTTCACTTGCATACCACCTAATTGTAAAAAGCTCCTGCTTTTCTAATTTATATGATAATATTAATAATAAAAACTTTTATAAATAATAATAACGCTAGTTAAATCAAGCTATTAGCGGTTATTTATTCTTGACATAGACTAGCTTCTACGATATCATAAAGCTAAGAATACTTACGATTTTCAAAGAAACTCATATATAACTTATTTCAATTTAGATAAATAGCCCCTCATTTGATTTTTTGGTCAAAAATAAAGAAATTTGAGGGAGGTGTGTTTATGAATGCTATAATTAGCAAAAAATTAGTTCCCATTTTATTGATTATATTTATACTTTTTAAGACAATTCATTTACCTATTGACAATAATTCTCAATCTACAACAAAAAATAAAATGTCTAATATCATATCTTTAAAAGAAAAAAATACTTCTATACCTATATTATTGTCAAAGCAAAACTTTGATTTTGAATTAAGTATATTTCCAAATGCAAATTCAAAATTACGTGATCTTATAAAATTCCAAATAAGTCTAGAACCACTATTCATATTAATAGTATTACTAATAGACCTAAGAAAAAGAATAATAAGATTGCTTACCAACTATTTTGAGGGTAATAAATACAAGGACTTACTTACATTATATCTAAATTAAATTAGTTATAGAAAGGACGTAATTGAAATGAACATATTTACAGAAAAATTAAAAGAGGTTTTAACATCGGTTATTCCGATTACTATAATCGTATTATTATTACACTTTACCATATCTCCTTTAGCACCACCTCTTATCATTAGATTTATAATCGGTGCGGTATTAGTTGTTTTGGGTTTGACTTTTTTCCTAATTGGAGTGGATTTAGCTGTAACTCCTCTAGGTGCCATTCTAGGATCAAGTATAACCAAATCCAACAAATTGTGGATAGTAGTTATTTCTGGATTGATTCTCGGTTTCTTTATCTCAATTGCTGAACCAGGTTTATTAGTGCTTGCTAATCAGGTGGCTACCGTAACTTTAGGACAGATATCAAGCAGCAGTATCCTAATAGTAGTTTCTATAGGCTTAGCTATATTGATAGCCTTCGGTTTTATCAGAGTAATATATAATATACCGTTATATAAAACCTTGACAGTTTTATATTTACTAATTTTTATTTTAGCTCTCTTTACATCAGCAGAGTTTCAGGCAATAGCCTTTGACGCTTCAGGTGCTACCACAGGTGTGTTAGCAGTCCCCTTTATTCTCGCTCTTTCTCTAGGTATTTCTAACCTAAAGAAAGATAGTAAGTCCTCAGAAAAAGATAGTTTCGGTTTAGTTGCAATAGCATCTGCAGGCGCAATTATATCCGTTATGCTATTGAATATATTTTCAGGCACCAGTGATTTTTCCGGTAGCCTGGATTTTAATCTATCTCAATCAAATTCAATTATAGCTCCATTTATTCGAGAAATCCCCCCAGTATTCAAAGAGAGTTTTATTGCCCTTTTACCTTTAGTAATAATTTACATCCTTGGGCAATTTATATCCTTTAAGTTAAGTAGAAAATCCTTTATTAAGATATTAAAAGGATTTATATATACCTTTATAGGATTAGTAATATTCTTAATTGGTGTTAATGCTGGATTTATGGAAGTGGGAAGTTTAGTAGGCTATAACATTGCAACCTTAGACAATAAATGGTATATTATAATAACAGGCTTTATTCTTGGTTTTGTAACAATGTTGGCTGAACCTGCAGTTTATGTATTAACTCATCAAATAGAAGATGTAACAGGTGGGTATGTTAAACGAAGGGCAGTACTAATTCCCCTCTGTATTGGTGTTGGTTTTGCAATTGCTCTATCCATGATAAGAATAATAGTACCCAGAATTCAGTTATGGCATTATTTATTACCAGGATATATAATATCAATTGCTATGAGTTATTTTGTACCAAAACTTTTTGTAGGGATTGCATTTGATGCAGGAGGAGTTGCTACAGGACCTATGACTGCAACCTTTATATTAGCTTTCACTCAGGGAGCTGCTGAAGCTATTGAAGGAGCAAGCGTTTTAAAGGATGGCTTCGGAATGATTTCAATGGTAGCCCTCACTCCAATAATCACCTTACAAATATTAGGGTTTATCTTTAAAATGAAGTCTAAAAAGGAGGGTATTCAAGAAAATGGAAAATAATCCTGAAGTCAATGGACTTGAATTGCTCTGTGTAATTGTAAATTATGGATTAGGAAGTAAAATAGTAAAGCACTCCAAAGAATTAGGAATAAATGGCGCTACTATTCTTTTAGGTAAAGGTACTATAAAAAACACTTTCCTAGAATTCTTAGATTTAGCTGAAAGCCGAAAAGAGATTGTTCTAATGGGTGCAGAATCTACTACAGCCTATACTGTACTAGAAGAATTAAATCATAAATTCAAGTTTTGCAAGCCCCATCATGGTATAGCTTTTAGTACTCCTATAACAAGTATCTTAGGAACTAAAAGTTTTACGCCTAAAAAGAATATAGAAAGTAGAGGTGCTGAAAATCCTATGTATAATCTTATTACGGTAATAGTTGATAGAGGTAAGGCAGAAGCAGTAATTGAGTCCGCATCTAAGGCAGGTTCTAGAGGCGGCACTATTATCCATGGTAGAGGTTCTGGTATTCATGAAACCAGCAAAATATTTTCTATGGAAATAGAACCGGAAAAAGAAATTGCATTAATAATATGTGAAGAGCACTTAACAGAAGCAATAGCTAATTCTATAAGAAATGACCTTAAAATTGATGAGCCAGGTAATGGAATTATCTTTATTCAAGATATAAATAGAGCTTATGGTTTGTATTAAGCTATTCATATAAAAATTTTCAATTATATCATATAAAATAAAAATTACTATAGGTAAAAACTATAGTAATTTTTATTTTGTCCTCTATATAGTTAACTTGCCCTGCTAATAATTTTATCTTTATTACTTACTCCCCTTTGAAAATTTATCATAATTATTGATATTATATTTACTATAAATTCCGTCAAAACAAAAGATAACCATATACCAGTCATTTTTAACAAAGCACTTAATATAAGTACTAATGGAACAATTATTACGCATCCTCTACCTACTGATACTATAAAGGAATCCCTAGCCTTCTCTGTAGCACTTAAATACATAGACATACATATATTTATACCTGCAAAGAAAAATCCTATAAAATAAATTCTCAGACCTTTTTTTGCAATCTGTGCTATTTCCCTATTCTTTTCACTGTTAAAAATTCCAACTATGATATCTGTATTAAAGAATAATACTAAATAAATAAGAGTTGCTATCATAACGGAAGTTAGTATGGCATACTTCATTAGCTTTTTTATCACCAAGGAGTCTTTCAAACCATAAGCCTTACTTATTAGAGGTTGTATCCCCTGTGCTATGCCAGTAAATACTGACACAGCTACAAGGGCAATATTAGCAACAATTCCGTAGGAAGCCACTCCTAGGTTACCTTCTAGCCTTAATATAACTAAATTGAAAGTTATAAGAGCCACTGCTGAGGAAATTTCAGTAATAAAGGATGACAAACCTAATCTTAAAATATCAAAACTGATAGATAAACTAAGCTTATTTTTAGTATATTTAAAATTATTTTTCCCTTTTAAATAATGAACAGTCAATATGCCTATGCTTATAATAGGAGCAAGACATGTAGCAAAAGCTGCACCGAACATCCCCATCTTTAGTAGATACATAAATATATAATCTAAAATAATATTACAAAAACTTCCTGTAAGCATCGCTATCATTGCTAAATTAGGATTATTATCATTACGTACAAAAGCAATAAGCACATTATTCATAATAAAAAATAGAGAAAAACACAATATGGTAGATAAATAGGTTTTAGTCATAGGTAAAGTTGAACTATCTGCACCTAGTAGCAAAGCCAAAGTTTCAGAACAGAATATACCAATTATGGCCAGCAATATTCCTAGAAATAGTCCTACTTTCAAACAAGTCGTATAAACTACATTGGCTTTTAGAGCTTTATTTTGAGATCTTAAAATACTGTATCTTGTGGCCCCACCTATACCTATCATCAAGCCTATGCCATGTATAAAGCTGT
This sequence comes from Clostridium sp. N3C, assembly GCF_900095445.1. GTDB lineage: Bacteria > Bacillota > Clostridia > Clostridiales > Clostridiaceae > Clostridium_AU. Next base: position 25,125 of record NZ_FMJL01000001.1, on the reverse strand, counting down.
AAATAGAAATTGAGAAATTAAGGGCTGTAATACCTGTTGCTCCCAATGCCTTTGACACAAAAAATGTGTCTGCAAGAATGTAACAAGAAATTCCCAACATACCTAAGATATTCAAACTTACGTACTTAGCAAAATCTTTAATAATAGCTTTTCCCATGTAAATCCCCCTCTCAAAATAAAAAGGTGTCCCTAACATCCCTTCTAAGACCTAACGGAATGTTTCAGAACACCTTAAAAACTTTACCCGGTGGCAAAGCTTAAGTTTCTAAAATATATATAAAATTGTACTATGATAATCTTATTATAAGATTTCTTATATGTCAACTAATAATTTTCCTGCAAATTATCTGGGAATGTTTTTAATAAAATACAAACTCAACTTATTAATCCTATTGTCCATTTTCATTATCTATTTACAGTTTATAACATCATGTAACATAAAATTTTCTATTAGGAACCATTTTAACAAATTTTGAATAAAATAAAATATACCTTAATCAAAAGCCAAAATAAGTAAGGTTATGAGCGGACATCTTTTAAATAGAAATCTAACTAAATGTCTGTTTTATTAGTTATATAAAATCTATATAATTTAGTAATCAACTATATTAAAAATTACTTCAAGGGTGATAAAATATGAGTTCAGAAAAGGATAATAATTATTTATATGAAGATGATAATAGAGATACTTTCAATAACTTAGATAATAGTGATAATTGTAACAACTTAGATTACGATTTAGAAAATAATGACTGCAACAAAGAGCATGACTTAACCCCTCGTTGTGTAACTGTTTGCGGCTTACCTGGTCCTAGAGGTCCCCAAGGCCCTAAAGGTGAAAAGGGCGATCCTGGTCCTAGAGGTCCTAAAGGTGAAAAGGGTGATCCTGGTCCTAGAGGTCCTAAAGGTGAAAAAGGGGACCCTGGCTGTCCTGGTCCTAGAGGTCCTAAAGGCGAAAAAGGTGATCCTGGTCCTAGAGGTCCTAAAGGTGAAAAGGGTGACCCTGGAAAATCCTTTGACTGTATATGCATGGCACAAATCTCTAACGTTCTAAAACAGATAATATTAATGTTTCCAAATTCAAAACTGTTAGTTAATTATGAGCACGGTGGCTACGCTATAGGAACACCGGTTAATTTGTATCCAGAACATGGAGAAGCTTGTATCTTAAAATTAGATGACCCATGTAGAAATGTAACTACCAATATTAATATTTGCAAGATTGCTGCTATAACTCTTCTTGATAACTGTGAAAAGTCCTTCTTTGATAAAAGAGGAATTATCAGATTTAATTTTCTTAAACCTTGCGCAGAGATATTAGATAGTAAAGCTTACAAATGTGAATATGCTATAAGAAATTCACTAATTTCTGCAGCCTATGCTAATAAAACAGTGAGCATCGTAGCCGGTGGAACCGCCTTACCAGCAAATATAGTAACCGCTGCAGATTTCGGTATAGTTGTTCTAGGAAAAAACACTATCGTATCTACTTGTAAGATTGAAAGTATTTCTTATGTCAAATCCAATAAAGGTACTTGGTGCAAATTCTAAAAGCTTAATAAAAATATCTCGGTTCACAATAATTTTATGAACCGAGATATTTTTATTTCAATATTATCATAACAATTTTTAATTATATTTTTTTACACTTTTAAAGACAAAATAAGTATAAAAATTTTGCAAAGATGGTGTGATATGAGATTACATATAAAGCTAAAACAGCAAAAGCTCCAGTTAAAAATATTAAATCTATAATGTAGCATTAAAATTAATGATATTGCAAAGGCTTTTCATTTGGACTATTAAAGCTAGGTGGTTGAGGATTATCAGTATTAAAGTACTGACCTCCTGGAGTTGAAAGATTGAAATAAAGTTTTGAATCCTTTGTGATTCCCCAATCTTTTAGAGAACCTGTATCTTGTATCTTATTAAAAGCCTCTCTAAACATTGTGTTGTGAGCTTCTTCACGATTTAATAGGAACTCAATAGTATCTCTTACACCCTTATCATTTATTTGTCTATATAAATATTCATATACTACCTTAGCCCTTTGTTCTGCTGCTATATTTGATAAAATATCCGCTGCCAAATCTCCTGTTTCATTTATGTAAGCAGCAGTCCACAAGTATCCAGAAGCATTGCTGAGCATAGGTGTAAGCCCTGTTAGTACATGGGCTTCAATATTGCCAATAGTAGCATTATTGGCATTAAGCTCATGTCCATTAAGCAAATTTATAGTTGTAGCTACCATTTCCATATGACTTAATTCCTCTGCAGCTATATCAAGAAATAAGTCTCTAATTTCCTTATCCTTTATACGAAAACTTTGCGAAAGATATTGAAGAGCTGCTTTTAATTCACCTTGAGGCCCTCCAAGTTGCTCTTGAAGCATAGCTGCATAATTAGGATTTACAGCATCCACCCGAACTTCATGCAGTAGCTTTTTTTCATGTTTAAACATTTCTATCCTCCTTTTAACATAATAAAATTACTTTATTAGCTTTACTCCATTTTTACTAAATATTCATTAGGCTATTAATTACTATATGAATGAATAAAATAATAAAAAAGGAAAACCTACTACGAATTAATCGCAGTAGGCTAATAATTTTATACCTTGGATTATTTAGTTTACACTGTATAAAAGTTCTGCATAGGTTGGTAAAGTCCAATACTTTTTAGCTACCAATGTTTCAAGCTCATCAACAATTAGTCTAAGTTCAGTCATTGCCATGAACACTGAATTTCTATAATACTTAGTTAATTCTAAGCTATCAGATATTGTCTTAACATTTAAAACAGTAGTTTCTAATTCTTCCAATTTAGTATACAAGGAGGCTGTTAAGCTTGAAAGTTTTCTAAGAATGGTTCCTTCTGGTTCGCTTTCAATACCACAAGCTTTTTTACCATTAACCAAACTTACAAGTTCATTCTGATATCCTAAAGACGCTGGCAATATTTCCTTTTTAACAAGATCAATCATTGTAAGAGCTTCAATATGAATAGTCTTCTGATAACTTTCAAGCATTATTTCATATCTTGAATGCATCTCTGCTTCAGTGAAAACCTTAAGCTGAGTAAACATTTCTACATTCTTAGGTGCAATAAATGTCGGAATTGCATCTGCAGTATTTTTTAAATTAAGAAGACCTCTTCTTTCTGCTTCTTTAACCCATTCATCTGAATAATTATTACCATTAAAAATAATTCGTTTATGATTCTTAATTGATTCTTTAATTAATGCATTAAGATCTTCTTTAAAATTACTGCTATTTTCAAGTCTATCTGCAAAATCACTTAACACCTTTGCTACTATAGAGTTTAAAACAATGTTTGGTCCTGCAATGGAGAAATTAGAACCTAGCATGCGGAATTCAAACTTGTTTCCTGTAAAAGCAAAAGGTGAAGTACGATTACGATCTGTAGTATCCTTTGAGAAGTGAGGAAGCACTGTAACTCCAATTTCCATTTGATTCTTTTCCTTACCTACATAAACAGAATCATTTTCAATAGCTTCTAATATTTCTGTAAGTTCATCCCCTAAGAATATAGATACAATTGCAGGTGGCGCTTCATTGGCACCTAGTCTATGATCATTTCCTGCACTTGCTACAGAAACACGAAGTAAATCCTGATAATCATCTACAGCTTTTATTACTGCTGTTAGGAATAGAAGAAATTGAGCATTTTCATAAGGTGTATCTCCTGGCTCAAGTAAATTTACTCCTGTATCTGTAGAGATAGACCAATTATTATGCTTACCACTTCCATTTACTCCTGCAAAAGGCTTCTCATGCAATAAACAAACTAATCCGTGCTTGTTAGCAATACTCTTCATTAATTCCATAACAAGCTGATTATGGTCCGTAGCAATATTACTTATTGAAAAAATAGGAGCCAACTCATGCTGCGCTGGAGCAACCTCATTATGCTTCGTTTTAGCCAAGATCCCAAGCTTCCATAACTCTTCTTCTAGCTCTTTCATAAATGCAGATACTCTAGGCTTTATACTTCCAAAATAATGATCTTCTAACTCCTGTCCCTTTGGTGGTCTTGCTCCAAATAAGGTTCGTCCACAATTTACAAGGTCCGGTCTCTTTAGGTAAAGTTCTTTATCTATTAAGAAATATTCCTGTTCTGGTCCTACAGTTGTAATTACACGCTTAGCAGTAGTATTTCCAAAAAGTCTTAAAATTCTTATAGCTTGTTTATCAAGAGCTTCCATTGAACGAAGTAATGGTGTCTTTTTATCAAGAGCTTCTCCACTATAGGAGCAAAAGGCAGTTGGTATACAAAGAGTTCCATCTTTGATGAAAGCATAAGAAGTTGTATCCCAAACAGTATATCCTCTTGCTTCAAAAGTTGCTCTTAGTCCTCCAGATGGGAAACTGGATGCATCCGGTTCACCTTTAACCAACTCTTTTCCAGAAAACTCCATTATAACTTTTCCATTACCTTCTGGTGATATAAAACTATCATGTTTTTCAGCAGTAACTCCAGTCATTGGCTGGAACCAGTGTGTGAAGTGTGTTGCTCCCTTTTCTACAGCCCAATCCTTCATGGCATTGGCAACTACATTTGCAACATCTAGTTCCAAATGGGTACCTTCTGCAATAGTTTTCTTAAGAGCCTTGTAAACATCCTTAGGCAATCTTTCCTTCATAACAGCATCATTAAAAACCTGACTACCAAATATCTCTGGTACATTTTTCATTACTAACTCCCCCTTATAATAATTCAATTCCTGTAGCCTTCTACCCCAATATCACTGATTTTCAATCTTTAAAATGCTTATAAACGGATTAGGGCCACTGGAAATTGATAATTTGCTCATATATAAGTCCATTCTTCTTTAACAAAAAGTAAAAAGGCGCTGCGGAACTAAATCCACAGCGCCTTTGCTGTTCATTGTATATATTTTTAATATAACACATAACTAAATATTAGTCAAACTCTTTTGTGTGAATTTACTATTCATAAACTTTTCTAACCAATAATTTATTTGAATTAAATAAGCAATTAACTGCGGCGCAGACATTAGCTGTCCAAACCAAGGCTTACCATAATCAGAAGGCGCCTTCAAAAAATTCTCCACCTTTTTCTTATCAATAATAAATTGAATAGGTGAATTTGAATTTTGGATAATCTTTCTTAAATGCTGAGATAAGAGATTTTCATAATTAGGATGATAGGTTTTGGGATAAGGGCTTTTTTTTCTATGAAGTATTTCACATGGTAGCAAATCCTTGCAGGCTTCTCGAAGTAGTGATTTTGCAACACCCTTCCTATACTTCATTTCCCAAGGTACATTAAAGACATATTCAATAATTCGATGATCCGCAAAAGGAACTCTTGCTTCAAGACCAGAATACATACTTGCTCGATCCATGCGATCAAGTAGAGTTTGCATGAACCACTTAATATTCAAGTATGTGATCTCTCTACACTTTTTATCAGCTGAAAATCCTTTATCTCCCTTTGGCATAGCTTTCAGTGAATCCATATATTTGTCATTAACATATTCTTCAAGCCTAAGCTCCTTTTTAAATTCTTCGGATAACAAAGCTGTTCTCATACTTATATCATGGGACCAAGGGAACCCCTTTACTTTCAATAGGTCTTCTCTATAAAACCAAGGGTATCCCCCAAATATTTCATCAGCACATTCTCCAGTTAATGCCACCTTGTTATGCTCAGATACTAATGAACAAAAGTACAAAAGTGAAGCATCTACATCTGCCATCCCAGGTAAATCTTTGGCATCTACTGATTTATATAGAAATTCAACTAACTTTTCTTCATCACATTCTAAATAAGTGTGATTAACAGGATAATGTTTTTTCATTAAATCTACGAAAGGTCTATCCCTTTCCGGTTGAAAGGCATTAGTACTAAAAAAAATTTCATTCTCCATAAAATCAAAAGAAAAGGTGTTTAATGTTGCTCCTCTATCTTGTAAATAATCTGAGGCCACAGCGGTTACTATACTAGAATCGATTCCTCCAGATAAAAAACTACATACTGGCACATCTGCTACCATCTGTCTTACAATGGCATCTCGTACCAAATAAGAAACTCTTTCTATGGTCTGCTTATAATCATCTTTGTGTTCCCTTATTTCTAGTTGCCAATACTTACATGCTCTCAATCCCTCTTTAGAAAATACTATAAAATATCCCGGTAATAACTCAAAAATATTTTTAAAAACTCCGCAACCTGGCGTTCTAGCTGGTCCTAGTCCAAAGATTTCCCTAAAGCTATTCATATTTATTTCTGGTCTAATTTGAGGGTGACAAAAGAGGGCCTTAAGTTCTGAAGCAAACACTAGCATATTATCCTTCACTGAATAAAACAAAGGCTTTACACCTAATCGATCTCGATACAAAAGTAGCTGTTTTTTTCCTCCATCCCAAATAGAAAAAGCAAATATGCCATTTAGCTTGCTTACAAATTCTACCCCATAGTGTATATAAGCTAATAAAATAACCTCTGTATCAGAAGTCGTCTCAAAGCTGTATCCTGCCATAATCAAATCTGGCTTTATTTCATCTACATTGTAGATTTCTCCATTGTATACAATAGCATATTCTACTTCTCCTATTTTTTTAATCATAGGTTGGGTTCCTAATGTCAAATCTCTTATTGATAAACGGGCATGACTAAAACCGCTATATTTACTTAAATATTCTCCAGTACTGTCCTTACCACGATGGGCTATGGACTTTCTCATATCTATCAATACCCTATTATATCTTTCCCTCTGCAATAAAAAATTCTCTTCAAAACTGCAAAAGCCTGCTAATCCACACACAACAATACCTCCCATTAATAAATAAAAGGCGCACATTCTCCTATGCCAATTAAAATTGGCACTTAAGAATGAACGCCTTTGTTCATAATATCAATATATGTAGGGAAGTATAAAATGATGAAAAGATTATCCTTTTAATCTTTCCATGGCTTTGATTACATTTTCCCTATTACCAAAAGCTGTTAATCGGAAGAAGCCCTCTCCCTTTGCTCCAAAACCTACTCCCGGTGTACCTACTATATTATATTTAGTCAAAAGTTCATCAAAGTACTCCCAGGAAGATAAACCCTTAGGACATTTTAACCAAATATATGGAGAATTTTTTCCTCCAGTAAACCATATATCTAGTTGTGATAAGGTATCTGCCATAATTCTTGCATTTTCTAGGTAATAGTTAACATTCTCCTTAATCTGCTTATACCCTTCATCGGTAAATACAGCTTCAGCTCCTCGTTGAACAATATAAGGAACTCCATTAAACTTTGTACATTGACGTCTTAGCCATAATTTATTTAAGGCCACATTGTTTCTAATAAGCTCCTTTGGTACTACGGTATATCCACAACGAGTGCCTGTGAAGCCTGCTGTTTTAGATAGAGAAGAAAATTCTATAGCACACTCCTTTGCACCCTCAATCTGATAAATGCTTGTAGGTAGACTATCATCTGTAACAAAAAACTCATAGGCACTATCAAATAAAATAACCGCATCCTTAGCTAATGCATAATCAACCCACTCTTTAAGTTGTTCTTTATTATAAACCGCTCCTGTAGGGTTATTAGGTGAACATAGATAAATAATATCAGCGTTCACATTTTTATCTGGCAAGGGTAAAAAGGAATTATTTTCATCCCCTTCTACAAATAATATTTTACGTCCAGCCATTATATTTGTATCAACATAAACTGGATAAACAGGATCTGGAATGAGAACAGTATTATCCACATCAAATATATCAAGTATATTTCCCAGATCACTTTTTGCACCATCACTTATGAAAACCTCATCTTCTGAAAGAGATACTCCTTTTTTCTTATAGTATCTGCATATTGCTTGACGCAAAAATGAATATCCCTGTTCTTCTCCATAACCCTTGAAGGTTTCTCTTTCTCCCATTTCCAAAACAGCTTTCTGCATTGCTGATATTACGGCAGGAACAAGAGGTAATGTAACATCCCCTATTCCTAATCTAATAATTTCCTTATCAGGATTTTCTACCTTATAATCATTTACCTTTTGTGCAATTCTAGAAAAGAGATAACTATCTTGAAGCTTTAAATAGTTTTCATTTATTTTCATAATCCCCCTCCTCATGTCTTGTCTTGTTTTTCCATTCCGTTATTTATTCCTATAACTTTTTTAGCAATCTTTATAGATTATTAATAAGCAAGGAAGATAGTTTACGAATAATCTTTTATTTATCCTTAAGTGCAGCTTTCACAAGTCCTACAAATAAGGGGTGTGGTTTATTTGGTCTGCTCTTAAATTCAGGATGGAACTGTACACCAATATAGAAAGGCTTATCAGTAAGCTCCACTGTTTCTACCAAAGTACCATCCGGTGAAACTCCGCTAATAACAAGACCTTTTTCTGTTAACAACTCACGGTACTCGTTATTAAATTCATATCTATGTCTATGTCTTTCAGATATTTGGTTTGCATTATACACTTCTTCCATTCGTGTTCCTGGAATTATCTTACAACCATAAGCTCCTAAACGCATTGTGCCACCCTTTTTAGTAATGCCAAGCTGTTCTTCCATAATATGAATTACAGGATGTGGTGTATTCTGTGAAAATTCAGCAGAATGAGCATTTTCTAATCCACATACATTTCTAGCATATTCAATAACAGCAATCTGCATACCAAGACAAATCCCTAGGAAAGGGATGTTATTTTCCCTTGCATATCGGCAAGCTTCAATTTTACCTTCTATACCACGGTCACCAAAGCCTCCCGGTATGATAATACCATCTATATCATTAAGTAATATACTTACGCTTTCCGGTGTAACATCCTCACTATCGATCCATTTTATCTTTACCACCGCTCCTAAATTAAAGCCTGCGTGGTTAAGACTTTCTATTATGGATAAATATGCATCATGTAATTTTACATACTTACCAACAATAGCAATAATCACTTCGGATTTTCTCTGCCTAATTTTTGATACTAGATCCTTCCACTCTGTTAAATCAGCAGGTTTAGTTTGAAGTGATAACTCACGGCATACTACTTCATCAAGACCATTTTCATGAAGCATTAATGGAGCTTCATAAAGATTGTTTAATGTAAGGTTTTCTATAACACAATCAGGCTTTACATTGCAAAATAAAGCTATTTTTTCCTTTATACTATTATCAATGGGTTCATCAGCACGGGCAATAATAATATTAGGAGAAATACCTAGTGCACGTAGCTCCTTTACTGAATGTTGGGTAGGCTTTGATTTATGCTCTCCTGAACCTTTTAAATAAGGTACTAAAGTAACATGAATAAATAGACAATTTGATATTCCTACCTCAAGAGATATTTGCCTTATTGCTTCCAAAAATGGCTGACTTTCAATATCACCGATAGTACCACCTATTTCTGTAATAAGCACATCTGCACCACTTAATTTTGCACTACTATAAATAAAATCTTTTATCTCATTAGTTATATGTGGTATAACCTGTACTGTTTGACCTAAATAAGCTCCGGTACGTTCTCGATTAAGCACATTGTAATATACTTTTCCAGAAGTGAGATTAGATAATTTAGTTAAGTTTTCATCAATAAAACGTTCATAATGTCCTAAATCCAAATCTGTTTCTGCTCCATCATCTGTTACAAAAACCTCTCCATGCTGGAAGGGACTCATGGTCCCTGGATCAACATTCATATAAGGGTCTAACTTTTGTGCAGCAATCTTTAATCCTCTTTGTTTAAGAAGTCTTCCAAGACTTGCAGCAGTTATACCCTTACCAAGACCTGAAACTACGCCACCTGTTACAAATATATACTTCGTCATTATATCTCCACCGTTCCTTCAAATACTTTTTTGCAATCACCTGTCATATATACAGCATCATCTGTGTAACGAATAGTAAGTTCACCACCAAGTAATTCAACTGTAATATCTGTATCTTTATCACAATATCCATTCAAAACAGCTGCCACCGCTGAAGCACAGGCCCCTGTACCACAAGCAAGGGTTTCCCCGCTTCCACGTTCCCATACACGCATTTTTAACCTATTTCTTTCTAGAACCTTAACAAATTCTGTATTAACTCTTTCAGGGAAAATTTCATTGTTTTCAAATAAAGGTCCTATTTCATCAATTTTAAAACTATCCAACTCTACCTCGTTGATTTCTTCATCGCAAAATACAACAGCATGAGGATTTCCCATAGAAACACAAGTAATAGCATACTCTTTATCATTTATACTCACTTTTCTGTTTATTATGCTGTCACCTTCTAAACTAACAGGAATATTTTCTGGTCTAAGTTCTGCTTTTCCCATGTTAACCTTAACTTTTGAAACTGCTCCGTTTTGTGTGAACAATTGTAATTCCTTTATACCGGATAAAGTTTCAATTGATATTTGCTCTTTTTTTACAATACCATTATCATATAGATACTTAGCTACACAACGTATAGCATTTCCGCACATCTTCCCTTCACTACCATCAAGGTTAAACATCCTCATTTTTGCATCTGCTACATTAGAAGGTAAGATTAAAACTATACCATCTCCACCTACACCAAAATGTCTATCAGATAAATATACTGATAAAGATTCTGGCGAATTTATTTCCATACCATCTGTAGCTGCATTTCCTATGCAATTTATATAAATATAGTCATTTCCGCAACCTTGCATTTTTGTAAAATTAATTTTCATACGTTCCCTCCTTAGATTATTTATATTTATAAGTTCTGTGTTAATTTCACTATATCCTGATAATAAACAATCTGCTAATGCATTTGCTGTGTCGATGGAGGTAAGACAAGGAATACCTAAAAGGCAAGCCTTTCTTCGAATCTTCACATCATCTGTTGCTGGATTTCTCCCCTTTGCTGATGTGGATATGATGTAACTGATTTTACCACTTTCAAGCAAAGTGACCGTATTGTTTTCTTCACATTCATGTATCTTGTTCACTACTTCAACATCAAAGCCCTTACTTGCAAGTACTTTTGCTGTTCCTCTAGTTGCATAAAGCTTAAATCCTAAATCATAAAACTTCTTTGCTATATCACGTATCTCGATCTTGTCGCTATCACGAACAGTTAAAAATACGCCACCGCTTTTGTGCATTTTGTATCCCGCTGCTATAAGACCTTTATATAAGGCTTCCTCTATATTTTTTCCAATTCCTAATACTTCTCCAGTGGACTTCATTTCTGGTCCTAAATGTGTATCTAAATCAGTAAGTTTCTCAAAAGAAAATACAGGTACCTTAACTGCTACATAGGGTGGTATTTTAGCTATACCTGAAGAATATCCTAAACTACTTAAACTTTCACCTACACTTACCCTTGTAGCAAGCTCACACATAGGAACACCGGTTACCTTACTTAAATAAGGAACAGTTCTAGAAGCACGTGGATTTACTTCTATTACATAAATGTCATTATCATAAAGCACATATTGGATATTCACAAGACCTTTCACATTTAAAGCCATGCAAAGTCTTTTTGTTTCTTCATATATCTTTTGAGCCAACTGGTCATCTACATTTGGTGCAGGATATACCGCTATACTGTCACCTGAATGTATACCTGTTCGCTCTATATGCTCCATAATACCTGGTATTAATACATCAACACCATCACTAATGGCATCAACTTCTATCTCCAAACCAGCCAAATACTTATCAATAAGCACTGGATTATCCTGCTTCTGACGTAGAATGATATCCATATACTCCTTAACGTCCTCCGGTGAGAAAGCAATAATCATGTTTTGACCACCAAGAACATAAGAAGGACGAAGCAATACTGGATAGCCTAATTTCTCTGCAGCATCAAGTGCTTCTTCTTTTGTTAATACACCATATCCTTTTGGTCTCTTAATACCTAAACCTTCAAGTAAATCATCGAAGCGCTTTCTGTCTTCGCATATATCAATGCTTTCTGCAGATGTACCTATAATATTCACCCCACGTTGATGCAATTTCTGTGCTAGCTTTATTGCTGTACCTCCACCGAAAGCTACAATTACACCTATTGGCTTTTCAATATCAACTACACTCATAACATCATCTATACAAAGAGGCTCAAAATAAAGACGATCTCCAGTATCAAAGTCAGTAGATACTGTTTCAGGATTGTTGTTAATTACTATTACCTCATAGCCCATTTTCTTAAGAGTCCAAACACAGTGAACGGAGGCATAATCAAATTCAATACCTTGTCCTATACGTATTGGACCACTTCCTAATACTAGTATACGTTCCTTTTTACTTCTTTCCACAAATGGCAGTGCCTCATTTTCAACACTATTTGATATGGAGTAAAAGTAAGGTGTCTTAGCTTCAAATTCACCACCACAGGTATCAACCATTTTATATGATAAGCTCTGTGTTTTAACCTTTCCCTCGGCTATGTTTTTAAGAGCATACAAAAACCATCGGTCTATTTTAGTTATTAAATGAATTTCATCTATAGTTTCCTTAACAGTACCTTTGCTCAATGCACGTAAAATTGCTTCATACACCAAAAACAAACGCTCATCTGTTACAGTAGAAAGTAATTCCATTATTTCACTGTCACTTTTATTTTTAAGTCTTTTTAAATCAAGGTTGTTAAGTCCAATTTCTGCACCTCGTACCGCTTTTAATAGAGCCTCCTCGAAGGTATCTGCAATAGCCATCACTTCACCGGTAGCTTTCATTTGAGTACTTAATTCCTTTTTTGCATAAACAAACTTATCAAAAGGCCACTTAGGTAACTTAACTGCCACATAATCAAGAGTAGGTTCAAAAGCAGCAAAAGTTGTTCCCGTAACATCATTTTTTATCTCATCTAAGGTATAACCAATAGCAATTTTAGTAGCAACCTTTGCAATAGGATAACCAGTAGCCTTTGATGCTAAAGCAGATGAACGAGATACTCTCGGATTTACCTCTATTACTGCATATTCAAAGCTGTGAGGATGTAGAGCAAACTGACAGTTACAACCACCTTCTACCTCAAGAGCCGTAATAATGTTCAATGCCGCACTTCTAAGCATTTGATATTCTTTATCTGCCAATGTAACAGCTGGAGCTATAACTATACTATCCCCGGTATGCACACCTACAGGATCGAAATTTTCCATTGAACATACCGTTATAACATTACCAGCTCTATCTCGCATCACTTCAAACTCGATTTCCTTCCATCCAGCAATAGATTTTTCTACAAGTATCTGATGAATTGGTGATAAAGATAAACCGTTTCTAGCAATTTCCAAAAGTTCATCCTTATTGTTAGCTATACCACCACCGCTTCCTCCTAGAGTGAAGGCAGGTCTAATTATAACAGGATATCCGTTTTCCTCAGCAAACTCTACTGCTGTACTAACATCCGTAGCTATAATAGATGGAATAACCGGCTCACCTATTTTCTCCATAGTCTCTTTGAAAAGTTGTCTATCCTCAGCCTTATCTATAGTTTCTGGAGAACTACCTAGTAACCTTACATTCATCTTATCTAGGAAGCCCTCCTTAGCTAACTGCATGCAAAGAGTAAGTCCTGTCTGGCCTCCAAGTCCTGACAAAATACTGTCTGGTCTTTCTTTCTCAATAATTCTCTTGATTGTTGTTAAAGTAAGAGGCTCAATATATATTTTGTCTGCAATATTTTTATCAGTCATGATAGTTGCTGGATTAGAATTAACAAGCACAATTTCAATGCCCTCTTTACGAAGAACACGACAAGCCTGTGTTCCTGCATAATCAAATTCAGCAGCTTGCCCAATTACGATAGGGCCTGAACCTATGACCAAAACTTTTTTTATGTTTTTATCTAACGGCATATTCTTAACCTCCCATACTTTCTATAAATTTATCAAAGAGAAAGGCTGTATCATGCGGTCCTCCACAGGCTTCAGGATGGAATTGTACTGAAAAAATAGGAGAATTTTTATATATAACTCCCTCACAAGTTTTATCATTCACATTAACAAACCATTGATCGGCCACATCTTTATCAATGCTTTCCGAAGTAACTGCATATCCATGATTTTGACTTGAAATATATACTCTACCACTTATCAAGTCTTTTACTGGCTGGTTTGCTCCACGATGACCATATTTCAGCTTATGTGTTCTAAAGCCATGGGCAAGGGCTAAAATCTGATGACCAAGACATATGCCAAACATAGGTATATTTGTATTTATAATTTCTTTTACATTTTCTATAATAATGTAATTTTCAGAAGGGTCCCCAGGACCGTTTGATAACATAATACCGTCTGGATTAATACTTTTTATATCTTCTACAGTGCTATTATATGGGAATACCCATACATTACACCCACGTTTAGTAAGCTCCCGCACTATATTTCGCTTAAGCCCAAAATCAAGAAGTGCTACTTTATATTTAGGATTGACACATTTATATTCTATTACCTCTTTAACAGAAACACTTTCAACAGCATTTTTTATTTTATAATTTTTTATTTCCTCTAGATCTATATTCTCCGGTTTCTTATCTGTTATTTTACCGTTCATCACACCATATTCCCGTATTATCTTTGTTACAGCTCTAGTATCAATATGAGATAAACCGATAATATTTCTTTTCTTTAAAAATTCGTCAAGTTCACCTTCACTTCTAAAATTTGAAGGATTTTCGCAAGGATATTTTACAATATATGCACTTGCCCCAATAAACTCACTTTCAAAATCAGAGGGGATAATGCCGTAATTACCAATTAGCGGAAAGGTTTGGAGAACTATTTGACCATAGTAACTTTGATCTGTTAAAGTTTCCAAATATCCAGTCATTCCTGTGGTAAATACAATTTCACCTATTACTTCACCTACTGCACCCAATGTCTGCCCCTCAAAACATTGTCCATTCTCCAGTATTAAATATGCCTTTTTAGACATTACTCATCCCTCCTACATAAAAAATCCTTTAAGTGCATTTTTTGAGGAGTTTTACTAACTCTCATAGGTTCTCAATATACTTTCAGCAACAGCTCTTTTTGTCATTCTATTATTCATAGCCTGACGTTCGATATATTTATGTGCTTCTGCCTCAGTCATATTTAAATAAGATATAAGAATACATTTAGCCCGATCAACTATACGTATATCTTCGATTTTTTGGATCAGTTTAGAATTTTCCACTTGCATATTCTTTAATCGGTTATGTGATGCTTTTGCAATCTTTAATGCAGACCAGAAAAGATTTTTATTTATTGGTTTTGCAATAGTGATTACACCATAATCCTCAACCACGTTGGATACATCGTCATAATATTCACTTTTAACTACAAGGATTACTTGACTAATACCTTTTGTAGCAATATTCCTAGATAAGCTTTCTCCTGTTTCATCACGAAGAGGCGCATTAATGATAACCAAGTCAAAATCCTGTTCAAGCAATATGCGCCTGGCTTCCGAACAAGATTTTACGGTGACAATTCTGCTTACGGAAAATGCTTGCAAAACTTCAGTGAAAAAAACTATACTTTTTTCGGTAAGCGTGACAATTAAGGCAGTTTTCGTATAAATCGCCACCTTTCAAATTAAAATGTTGTAAATGAGCTACATAAACCTAAAATATTTCTCCTTGTAAAAGCTATCTTTATCTTCTGCTTCAGCATATAGTTTAGCTTCTTCCTTTTTTATTTCTATATATTTTCTAGCCATTTCCTCACCAATAACGCTTTTTACAAACTGGGAGTTTTCAGCCAATTCAATAGCTTTTTCAAGGCTATTTGGTAATAAAACCAAGTTCTTTGCAACGCTTTCATCTATCTTATACAAATCCAAGTCAACAGCTGGTGGCAACTTAAGGCCTTTCTCGATCCCCTCCAAACCTGCTCCTATAATAAGTGCAAATGCAAGATAAGGATTTATAGTAGGATCCGGTGATCTCAGTTCCATTCGCACCTTTTCTCCTATAGCTGCTGGTATTCTAATAAGCTGGGAACGATTTTGATGTGACCAAGACACATATTTAGGTGCCTCAAACTGTCCAAAACGCTCATATGAGTTTGCTATAGGATTAAGAAACAAGGTTATTTCAGGGGTTTTTTCAAGAATTCCAGCAATAAAGCTTTCTGCTACATGTGAATGTTCTCCCTGCTTATTCTTAAAAATATTAAAACCATTCTTAGAAAGAGATAAATTTATGTGAAGTCCGCTTCCACTTTTGTACTTTAAGGGTTTAGGCATGAAGGAAGCAAACAAACCGTTTCGTGCTGCAATAGCCTTTACTACCGACTTAAAGGTCATCATATTATCAGCACTACTTAGTGCGTCACTATATTTAAAATCAATTTCGTTTTGCCCTGGACCTCTCTCATGGTGTGAGGTTTCAGGTTCAAGGCCCATTTCTTCAAGACACAAGCAAATTTCACGCCTAATATTTTCTCCTTTATCTAAAGGTGCAATATCAAGATAATCTCCATAATCAAGGGTTTCTAAAGTAGGCTCTCCTTCTTCATTGATTTTAAATAAATAGAATTCGCACTCTACACCAATCATGCAAGTGTAACCCAAATTTCGGCAACGTTTTATCATTTCTTTGAGTATATATCTACTATCTTGAGTAAAAGGAGTTTTGTCAGGATTTTTTATATCACAGAAAAAACGTATAACCCTTCCTGGACCTGGACGCCAGGACAACACTGATAAAGTAGAAGGATCAGGAAATAATAACAAATCTGACTTGGTTACATCCCTAAATCCTTTTATAGCGGAAGCATCAAAGTATATTCCCTCCTCAAAGGCCGATGGAAGTAATTCAGGCATAATTGATATATTTTTCTGTACGCCGAAAGGATCACAAAAGGCAAGTCTTACAAACTTCACATCATTTTCTCTTACAAACTCTAATACTTCACTCACTGTGTTTGTCATCTATTTACCTCCTGTCTCAATTTTATGTTCAATTTTTGATGTTCATTTTTATCATATAAATCTTCACCTTCAATATTCCTAAAACATGATTCTTTATAGTTCTAAATAGTCTTCCCTCTTTGGGCCTACTGATACATACTTAATAGGACAGCCTACCGCCTCTTCAATAAAACGTATATAATTAAGTGCAGCTTTAGGTAAATCCTCTGCTTTTCTGCATTTGCTTATATCAGTATGAAAACCTTCTAGATATTCATAAACAGGTTTTGCTCTAAGAAGTTTATCTGTGCTAGGGAAAACTGTTGTCCTTTCTCCATCTACCTCATAGGCTACACACACAGGAATTTTATTAAGATATGACAACACATCTAACTTTGTTAAAGCTAATTCATCTGCTCCTTGAACTTTCACACCATAAGCAGAAGCTACTACATCAAAGCCCCCTACTCTACGGGGTCTTCCAGTGGCAGCGCCGTATTCTCCACCGGCTTCTCTCAATTCTGAAGCTTCATTTCCAAAAAGTTCTGCCACAAAAGGCCCTTCCCCTACACAGGTTGAATATGCTTTCATTATACCAATAACTTTATCAAGTTTTTTTCCTGGTATACCTGCACCAATAGGTCCATAAGCTGCTATAGTAGATGAAGAGGAGGTGTAAGGATAAATCCCAAAATCTATATCACGTAATGCACCAAGCTGTGCTTCAAACATTATATCCTTGTTTTCCTTTATTGCAGCTAACAAGTATTCTGTTGTATCTGTTATAAAAGGCAAGAGAGCTTTGCCATACTCCTCCAGCCATTGCAAAATAGATTCTTTTAATATATTAGATTGTTTATAACCAGTTAACGCCATACTTTTCCATTCAACAATATTAGACACCTTTTCTTCCAGGGCATCTGAATTTAATAGTAAATCTCCCATTCTGATACCCTTTTTCATGTATTTATCACCATATACTGGTGCAATACCTCGTAAGGTTGATCCATATTTTTTATCTCCAAGTCTTTCTTCTTCAAGTCTGTCTTGTAACCTATGATAAGGCATACATACGATTGCTTTATCGCTTATTTTTAGGTTCTCTGGGGTAATTTTAATTCCTTTTTCTTGAAGGGTTTTTATCTCACCACATAAATGCTCAATATCAATAACCATACCGTTACCCATTACGTTAACAGTTGTGTCACGTAAAATTCCGGATGGTAATAGGTTCAGTATAAACTTACCTTTTTCATTAATAACAGTGTGTCCCGCATTATTTCCACCTTGATAACGACAGATGACATCATAATCAGAGGAAAGTAAGTCCACCATACGGCCTTTACCCTCATCCCCCCAATTGATACCTACTATTGCAGTTAGCATAGATCTACCTCCTAATAATTTATAAATAAAAATTGGATCAATAGTGTTTTTCTTATAAAAAAAGACGCTCATCACACAATGTAAAGTAGCACAAAAACTAATCGACTTATAGAGTCGATTTTTCACTACTTGTACATTATCTGATGAACGCCTTTGTTCACTTTAAGCTATTATACATTATGTTCATTAGTTAGTCAATGGAATTTAAGAAATTAGTTCTAATATATTAACTATAAAAAGGGACGGTTATATTTATAACTTTTTATGTATATTTATTAAAGTTTTTTTATTTATATATTGCATTTTAATATATATAGTGCTATAATTGCAAACACAAAATTGTATACTAAATTTTAAATTGCAAAATTATTTTACATTTTATTCAAAAGATGAATTTTTTTATGGAATTTTCTATGGTCCTAAGTATTCAAATCAATTGAAAATTGATTTAGATAAAAATTGGGGAGTGGTATAATGTCATATGTAACAGGAATACTTGAAAAAACTATTGAAAGGAATCCTGGACAACCAGAATTTCATCAAGCAGTAAAAGAAGTGCTAGAATCACTGGAACCTGTATTTAATAAGCGTCAAGACTATGAAAAAGCAGGCATCTTAGAAAGAATTGTAGAACCAGAAAGACAAATTATTTTCCGTGTACCTTGGGTAGATGATAACGGAAAGGTACAAGTTAATAGGGGCTATCGTGTAGAATTTAACAGTGCTATAGGTCCTTACAAAGGTGGGCTACGTTTTCATCCTTCAGTTAACCTAGGAATTATTAAATTTTTAGGTTTTGAGCAGATTTTTAAAAATTCTCTTACAGGACTTCCTATTGGCGGTGGTAAAGGAGGAAGCGATTTTGATCCAAAAGGTAAATCTGATGGAGAAATTATGCGTTTTTGTCAAAGCTTTATGACTGAATTGTACAGGCATATTGGACCAGACACAGATGTTCCTGCCGGTGATATCGGTGTTGGTGGAAGAGAATTAGGTTATTTATTTGGACAATATAAGAGAATTAAAAATTCCTTTGAAGGTGTATTAACTGGTAAAGGAATTAGCTATGGCGGTAGCTTAGCAAGAACAGAAGCTACTGGCTTTGGTCTAATCTACCTAACTAACGAAATGCTTAAAGATCACGGTAAAAGTATGGATGGTGCTACTACTGTTATATCCGGTTCAGGAAATGTTGCTATATATGCTGCACAGAAGGCAATGGAACTAGGAGCTAAAGTAGTTGCTCTTAGTGATTCTAATGGATATGTATATGATGCTGAAGGTATTAAATTAGATACTGTAAAACAGATTAAAGAAGTGGAAAGAGGCAGAATAAAAGAATATGTAAAATATCATCCTAAAGCTGAATATCATGAAGGATGTTCTAATATTTGGAATATACCTTGCCATATTGCCCTTCCTTGTGCTACACAAAACGAACTTAACAAAGAAGCTGCTGAAACACTTGTTAAGAATGGATGCTTTGCTGTTGCGGAAGGTGCAAATATGCCATCAACTGCTGAGGCTATAGAAGTATTTAAGAATAATAATGTTTTATTTGCCCCTGCTAAAGCAGCTAATGCAGGGGGAGTTGCAACCTCTGCTTTAGAAATGTCTCAAAATAGCATGCGCTTATCCTGGACTTTTGAAGAAGTAGATGCAAAATTACAAAACATCATGAAAAATATTTACACAAACATAACTACTGCAGCAAAAGAGTATGGCTGCGAAGGTGACCTTGTAGCTGGTGCTAATATTGCTGGATTTATCAAAGTAGCAGATGCTATGTTAGCTCAAGGAATAATCTAAATCATATGCACTACTAAGATTATATAAGATAACATAAAAAAAGAAGTAATGTGGATAATACATTACTTCTTTTTATGTAAACTATTCTTCCAAATTATCTAGCAGCAAGCTCATTATCAAGGATATATAAACCATTCCATTGTCCATTGATTCTTTCTAATCTTTCAACAAGTACACTAAAGATATCCTCTTCTTCAATCTGTTCATCTACAAACCAAGCAAGAAGATTAAGCACTCTTTGATCCCCTTCAGCTCTTGCTTCCTTTATTAAATCATCAATGTGAGCTGTTATTATTTTTTCATGAGCTAAGGCTCTTTTAAATACCTCTTCAATAGAAGCAAATTTTCCATCTCCTGGGTCTAGCGGACGATACTTTATTTTATAGCCAGTTGTCTGAAGGAAATTTTTAATTTTTGACGCATGTTCTATTTCTTCTTTTGCCTGCCCATCCATAAAATGAGCCATACCTTTCATATTCATATAATTTAAATAAGCAGACATAGTTGCATAGGTATATGCAGACTCTAATTCAAAATTCATTTGTTCATTTAAATTATCATATAATTTACTCATAAAAGATTCCTCCAAATTAATTTTAGTAATAACACCTAATATATTGTTCCAATATTTCCAATCTTCTATGAGTAGATTTTAAAGAAAATTAATTTAATAAAGTCAGAAGATGCCTTATCTTCAAATATCCTTTACTGCTGAATATTTCTCACCTTATTGTATAAAACATTAAAAATTCTTAATAAATACGTATTTTTCTTCAGTTGAAAAGTCCTCAGAATAAACGAATCCAAGCTCTCTAAATTCCTTGATGTTATTCAAATCTGATATCTGATTTTTCGCCATGAATTTCACCATTTCTCCCCGAGCCATCTTTGCCAGCGTTCCCTTTTGCTTCACTTTGCCATTCACTAACTCACCAAAATCAATAGTAATAAATTTATCCTTTTCTGTAATATACTTTTCTATACATTGAGAATATTCCTTTGAAGCCAAATTGATAATTGTCCTATCATCATCCTCCACTAGTTTCTTATATAATGAGTCTCCCCAAAATTCATATAAGTCCTTACAGCCATTAACAGATAACTTAGCTTGCATCTCTAGTCGATATGGGGTCACTCCATCAAAAGGTTTTAGTATTCCATAAAAACCTGATAGAATTCTCAAATGCTTTGATAGGTAAGAAAGTGCTTTTTCTGTCAATATATCAGCAGTTATATGCTGATATTGTAAACCTTCATAAGATACTATGGCTGGTGTTAATCTTAACTTTAAGTCCATACTCTGATAACGCTCATAATTTAATTCTGCTATCTTATCATTGCATTGCCATAGGTCCTTTGCCTCTGAATATGATAAAGACCGTATTTTTTCCATTAACATTGATGCTTTATCTATAAATTCAGGCATTCCATTAACATCAAAAGCATCCCTCTCTACCTTCATCTTCTTAGCTGGAGATATAATAATTTTCATATATTATAATTCCTCCAGCAAATATTCTGGTTTCTCAGAGGTCTTCACATTACCATAGGCCTTTACAATGATACCATCTTCATTAATTAAATATGTAGTACGAACCACTCCCATAGTTACCTTGCCATAATTCTTTTTTTTCTTCCATACATCATAAGCCTTAATACAAGTAAGTTCTGTATCAGAAAGCAAGATGAATGGTAGTCCAAATTTCTCTTCAAATTTTTTATGGGAGGCCACAGTGTCTTTGCTTACTCCAATAATCACCGCTCCCTTTTCCTGAAACTGAGGATACATCTCTCCGAAATTACAAGCTTGTTTAGTGCAACCGGGAGTATTATCCTTTGGATAGAAATATAAAATTACCTTCTTACCCTTGTAGTCCTCCAGGCTATGCATCTTTCCATTCTGATCCGGTAAATAAAATCCCGGCGCCTTGGTACCTATTTCTAACATAACTTTACCTCCTTATTCTTTTTAATAATAGCCATAATATTTTTTGCTTCTCTTCCATCAATAGAATCTATAATCCAATTATATTAAAGTATTATCCATACTTCAAAAGATTTATTTTAAATGAACTACTATGTAAACATTGATAGCAAATAATGCAAAATAGGCACACAACTCTGATTAATTTAGTAGCAGTGTTCCTGTTACAAATCATGATATTATTTTCATTGTTATAGTTTTTTAATAGCTTTCATCCCAATATAGCCCCTTGTTCCTATTGGCTCTAATTGAATTCTAGGATTTTCTTCGTCCCAACTATATCCGATAATTGATGGATCATATTTCTCCATTAATCTTTGCACTGTTTCAATAGCTTCACAATAATCCTCCTTAAAAGGCTCACCTTGAAACATTAAGTATTTTGCTTTAGGTAGCTCTATGATATCAAAACCTTCAGGAATTTCACCATCATAGTCAATGGTTACTTCAACGCCTTGTACGTATTTTGAAGTGTTGGCCTTACGATACTTTTCAGGGTAGCCATAAGCACACTGGCTCCCCACAAAGAGATTTCATACTTGTTAATATACCGCAAACATCACATCCAACTTCCTCGCAGTAATCCCAATACCCCTCAGCTTTGCTTCCTCTTTTAATAATGGCCTTTCTTTCAGGCTTTTCAATAACTTGAATGAACACATTTTTTATTTTTCCATGTTGGATACCCCCCCTCTTAAATAATTTGCTGTATTTTACGCCATAGGGTGTGAACAGTGATACGGAGACAGGATTTTGTGCATATTCCTTTGGGTTACAGCCAAACTCTCTCCGGAAAGCCCTTTGATATCCATCAACACTTTCACCCCCATATCAAAGGCAATTTAAAAATTTTTGCTGATTACCATGGTGAGAAGTGTGCTACTTCCGCCAAGTCCATCAAAGATATTTTTTCTTCTATATCAGAAAAGTTTATTTTTATTGTACAAAAAAAGAAGATGTTTGTAATTATACATCTTCTTTTTTTCTTAACTTATACTAAGAGTAACTGCTATATTTTAAATTTTAAGATTAATTCATGTAGCTGTTGCGCTAATTCGGCTTGGCTTTGTGCTGTCTTGGCAATTTGCTCCATAGCTAAAGTAGAGTCCTGTACACTTTCATTTATTTGCTGTGAGTTTACTGATGAACTTTGTGACAATTCTGCTAAGGATTGAACCCCGTAAGATATTTGCTCAATTGTATCTTTTAAGTCTCTAGACATGGATGCCAATTCCTCTGACATATCGCTGATAAAGTCTGCATCTTTATTATACTGGCTTCCAATAGACTCAAAGTTACTAAACTGAGATTTTACATTTTCATTCATAAAAACTAATAATTTTCTGCTATTATGAGAAAGATCTGTAAAGGCAGTATGAACCTTATCAATTATTAGCTTTATATCGTTAACTGAATCAGAAGTCTGTTCTGCAAGTTTTCTTACTTCCTCAGCCACTACTGCAAAACCTTTACCATGTTCTCCAGCTCTAGCAGCCTCTATGGCGGCGTTTAAGGCCAATAGGTTGGTTTGCTCCGCTACATTGGCAATAGTATCCGCTATGATGCGGATCTCTTCTACAACTTTACTATCCTCAATAGATTTGAGAATTTTCTTTTGTCTCTCAGCATATACACGTCCAATTTCTTCAAGGGCTTCAGTACTGCTTTTTTGCATTTCTGAAGCTCTTTCCTTTATTTTAATAGAATTACTATTTCCATCAACGGCCTTATCAGATAGAATATTTACGCTAGAATCGATTTGCTGCATAGAGGCAGATATTTCTTCAGCGGTAGCGGAGGTCTCCTGAATTCCTGCATTGATTTCATCTATAGATTCATTAATAGTATCAAACTGTGAAGAAACTTCTTCTGCAGTTGCAGATAATTCTTCGCTTGCTGCGCTCAAATCATTAGAATAATTTGTGATATTATAAATAATTGACTTAATATTATCTATCATCTTATTTAGATTTTCAGCCATTTGACCAAACTCATCTTCTGTCTTTATTTCAATTTTATTTGTGAAATCTCCCTCACCCAATTTTTGGGCTAAAGAGTTAACCTTATTTATATTACCTTTTATATATTTTACCATTAGGATAGAAGATACAATTAATACTGCTATGCATAAGATTCCTATTGCTAGCATTTTATACAATAGGCTATTAACAACGGAGTATAATTCTTTTTCAGGTATATAAACTGCAATTTTCCAATTGGTATATGGTACCGTATTAAAATAAGCAATATTTTTACCAAGATTATTAGTAAATTCAGTTTTACCACTATCGGAAGCCAAGATAGCTTGTCCTAGTGATTTAAACCCCTCATCTTCATCCTCTGTAATTTTGCTTTTTATAATTTTATTGGTATCAATATCTGCACCAGCTAAGTAATACCCTTGATTATCGATAAGAACAACCCTTCCATTCTCACCAATTTTAATTTTTGAAATATTTTCTTGAATTGAGGTGATATCTATATCTGCTGTAGCTACACCTAAGAACTTTTTATTTTCGTCATAGAAAGGTGCTGTGGTTGTTATCATAGTTACATTTATAGTTTCATCGTAATAAGCTTGGGACCATTCCACATTTTTATTAGTGTTTACCCCTAATTTGTACCAATCCTGATTGAAATAATCATGCTGGGAATTATTATACTCCTCGCTAAAAATAACTGTATCACCATTTTTATAAGCATAGGGACCGAAATACTTTAATGCAGGATCAAATTTATTTGCTTCAAAGAATATTCCAGATGCTAAAGTTTCTTTATTGGTGCTAATGAGCTTCTCAAGTAGCTTGAAGAGATCTTCTTTTTTTAGGCTCATACGAGTGACTTCAACTGTTCTAGCTATAGATTCTGCAATTTTCATGTGTTTTGTCAGAGACTGGTCAATACTTGCTATGTTGTTATCTAGAATGGTAGTCATTTTGCTATCGATTTCATCACTAATTATTTTCTTACTGGTAGAGTAAGCCAATAGAGAAAGTGTAAATACAGATAGCATAATGATTGGTAAAAGAATTGACATCAATTTTGTACTTATTCTTTTGGCTTTCATTTTTTCCCCCCTAATAATTA